>CAWILN010000030.1:0-128554 GCA_963836855.1 uncultured Actinomycetota bacterium
GACCGGAAGCGGTCAAGCTGCGGAGCTGAGTTTGTCTGGTTCGGTGTGCCAGGCATGGTGTTCGTCGTAGAGGGTGTGGGTTCGTAGGCAGCCGTGGAGGATGCCGACGAGCCGGTTGGCAAGGGCTCGGAGGGCTTGGTAGTGGGTGGCTCCGCGGTCGCGCTGTCGGTCGTAGAAGGCGCGGGCGCCTGGTGAGTGGTTCAACGCGGCGAACCCTTGCAGCAGCAGTGCGTCGCCGAGGCGGCGGTTGCGGGCGAACCGGGCCAAGACGACCCGCTTGGTGCCGGAGGCTTTGGTGATCGGTGACATGCCGGAGTAGTTCTTCCGCGCTTTGGCGTCGACGTAGCGGCCGGGGTCGTCGCCGAACTCGGCAAGTACCCGGGCACCGAGAATGACACCGAGGCCGGGTTGGCTGCGGTAGATCTCAACGTCCGGGTGCTGGCCAAAACCCTGCTCCACCTGCCCGGCCAGCACCTCGGTCTGGGCTGCCATAGTGGTCAGCACGGCTAGCAGCGCTGATGCGCTGGCGGTATAGGCGGGGACCACGCCAGGTCGCGCGGTGAGCTGCTCAGAGCTCAACGCGGTCCGGATCGTGGCCGCAGTGCCGGCGAGGTTGCGCTGCCGGCCGGCCCGCCGCAGCAGGGTTTCGATCCGACTCTGGGACAGCCGCCGGCCCAGGTCGGGACTGGGCGCCGCGGTGAGCACAGCCAACGCGTCTCGGCCGGCAAGGTCGGTCCCGAACGCGGCCAGCGCGGCCGGGTAGTACTCCCGCAGCAGCGACCGCAGTGTGTTGACCTGCCGCACCCGCGACCAGATCATCGTCTGATGTGCCCGAGTGGCGATCTTGACATGTTCGGCGATCTCGCTGTCCCCGGCGACCGGGCGGTGATGCGCCCGATCCAGCCGGACGATCTCGGCCAACAGATGCGCATCCGCAGCATCCGACTTCGCCCCCGACGGGGAATGGCGTTCCCGGTACCGGGCCACCTGCAACGGGTTGATCGCGAACACCACATAGCCGGCAGCCAGCAACGCCTGCACCCACGGCCCTCGCTCGGTCTCAATTCCGACCAGCACCTGATCGGGTTCGGCTGCGGGATCCAGGTGCTCTGCAACCAGCTCGTGCAGCATCGTGATGCCAGCTAACCCCTCCGGCAGCCGACGGCGGGCCAGCACCCGGCCGGCCTCGTCTTCGATCTCAATGTCATGGTGGGCCTCAGCCCAATCGTCGCCAATAAACAGCACCGTGCCCCCTCGCTCACGTATTTGATCAACAAGCCGCGAACCGCGGAGAGGACCTGCTACGACCTAATGGATCAGTGCTCACCGGCACGACATCCCACCAGCACTACCGGCCCCCTCACCAAGCCGCCGGGGCACGATCTAGTCATAGTCCTCAGACCAAGGGCCAGGGATTTACGAAGTGCTCACCGACAGCCGGCTCGGACAACAGCATGCCCGAAAGCCTGCTATTGCAGTCCCATTAGGGGTTTTACCCAAGAATCCGGCCGGCGTGCAGCATACATGCAGCAACAGGTGGCGGATTTGGGTCTACAAACGATGTCCAGCTGACCCAAAAGCTCACATCGCGGGCTTCCGAGCGTGGCTGGATTGTTCACCTGAGGACTACAGCCTCAGAACCGCGGATCAGTTATCCACAGAGCGTTGTGGGTCGAACAGCATTGCGACGTCCAAGATGAGGCGGCCCTTCCGCCTCGCCTGCAGCGCCTTGGCAAGGTTAAGTCCCGCGTCCAAGACCGTTCCCGCAGCAGCACCCGTCGCACCAGCCGCCAGCCCGACCCATGGATTGTTGGTCATGACCTCGGCTGTAGTCCCAGAGATTCCACTGATTACGAGCTGAGTAAGCCCAGCCTTCGCGGCCTGAAGCGCAGGTGACTGCCTGACGGCCGTGTTTACCTGGCTCAAGCCCTCCGACAGCTCTGCATACACGATCCCAGCAGCCTCCTCGATGGACTCCTCGTCGCTAAGTTCACCGATATGAGTGAGTGCTCCGCTGAGGTGATTCCGCCATTCGGCAAAATCGTCGTTTGATCGCCGGAGATTGACAAGACTACTAACATCCCCGGCAATTGCCGGAACATTTAAGGTCGCGAGCTTTTTCAAATCGAGGTGACGGTCATCCACAGTAGGTCGCTGCAGGAAGCTCCGAATCACTTCCTCTTCCAGTTTGGAGTCTGCCAAGACATGCGCCCGACGAGTGGCGGCAAGCTGACATATGGCGCTAACTCCACTACACAGGAACTCCAGATGAATCGCCAATGCACGGTCACGACTATCAGAATCGGTAAAAATTTCATGGATTTTCCTATACTGAGGAAATTCCACGAGTAGGCGCCTTATTTCAGTGACTCGAACTACCTCAATGAACTGGGCGCGCTGCATATAAGTGAAGTAAAGGCCGTCCCTGTAGACCTGCGAAAACCTAATCGTTCCATTCTCTCAAGTGGCCGAATTTGAGTTGCCCGCTTGAGGTCTTCGAAGCTACTTGGGCCGATATCACGCTCGTAATATGAGACATAATCCTCAGACCCGAGGGTACGAAATGTGTCTGCAAAATCGGATGTACCAAATAGCCTGGCAAAGTCGACTGCATCCAGGACTACTTCATGAGAGTACATTAGCAGGCGCAGAGCGATATCGAGTCTACGAGAATCAATTGACTCCCCTTCAAACGTGGCAAAAACCGGCCGCAGTTTTCCTGGCTGAATCTCAGGCAGGCTCCAATCGACGAGCGGAAACGAATGAATATAAGGAACTTTTTGCTCCTCGGGCATGTTCGCTATTCGATGCGCCAGCTTCTCATCGAAAGGCTCCCCGAACCAGTCCTCCACATGCTTATACCATACCGCTGGCGATGGCGCTTCACGGCCGGAGCCGAACAAGAATGTGTGTAAGTCCCGCAGGCCCGAATCGGGAGTCTTATCCAGAATACGCATGACCCGAGTTGGGCCAAATTAGTGCGCACCCTGGTGGATCGCGGCGAGCGCTTGGCGGACGTCGTCGGGCAGGGGGTCTTCGGCGGCCAGGGTGTGGCTGCCGGTGTTGATCTTGACGGTCCGGTAGCGGCGGAGGGCGCGGACGAATTTCTTGATCGTCCAACCGGTCCGGGCTTCGATGCGGTGGGAGATTGCCAGCGCGGCGAAGACGACGGCGAGGTGGGCGTCGATGGATTCGCGTTTGTGGTGGTAGACCGGCCGGGCGCGTAGGTCGTGTTTGGACATCCGGAAGGCGTGCTCGATGCGCCACAGCTGGTGGTAGGCGCCGATCACCCAGGCCGGGTCGGCGTCGACGATGTTGGTGACGTACGGCTTCCAGCCGGCCAGCGTCCGGGCCTTCGTCTCCAGCTCACGGTTGACGGTGCGGGTGCCGCCGGACAGGGTGACGAACCGGTTCCGTTTGATCGCCGCCTGCCCGGCGACGGCCTTCTCAGCCTTGGCGACCTGCTGCTCGATGCCGTGCACGCTGCGCCGGGCCCGGTCGGACTTGTACTGATACAGGGTCGTGCGGCGCCGCTGGTCGGCCTTCGGGCCCATGATGACCGGCTGGGTCAGCACCATGCCGTCGGCCGGCTCGAGGTCGGGGTTGGCCTGCCGCCATTGCTTGATCGCATACGGCACCTCAGGCAGCTTCCCGCCGATCACGAAGCTCCAGCCGGCGTCCTCGATCTCGGCCAGGTTGACCTCGCTCATCATGCCGGCGTCGGCGATCACGGTCACCCCGGAGATCCCATGCGCGGCCACGAACCGCTGCACCAGCGGGATGATCGTCTTGGTCTCGGCCCGGTTGCCTTCGAAGGCGTCGATCATCAACGGCATCCCGGTCGCGTCGGTGAGCAGCCCGACGGTGATCTGCGGGTCCAGGCGGCGTTCCTTGGAGAAACCAGGCTCCCGGAACCCGTCGCCGGTGTCGGTTTCGAACCACAACGTCGTCACGTCATACAACACCAACGCCGACGGGCCGAGCTGGGCGGCGGCCGCGCACGCTCCGGACAGCCGGTTCCGCCACTCCGGCTTCGCATAGCCGGGCAGCCGCCGCTTCACCGTCCGATACGACAAGGCCCGCACCCCGGCTTCGGCCAGCACCCGGCTGGCGTCCTGTTTGCTGGTCGGCTCGATGATCCGGGCCGTCACCAACTGCTCGAACACCACATCGCGGCCGCAGGCCTTCTCGAACCCGAGCTGGCGATACACCGCAGCGATCGCATCCAGCAGCCGGCCCATCCGCGACGAGACGATCTCCAACGCCATCGGCTCCTGCGGAGCCGCGACGTCCAACGGCAGCTGATCCTGACCGGCCGCGATCCGCTGGGCCGCGACCGCCTTCAGCACCTCCACCTCAGCCTCGGTGTGAGCCGACCCGAGGTGCTCGATATCCCGTGAGCCGCGTGACGACTTCCACACAACCTGGACAGCGACCGCCCCCGACGCGGTCCGCACCGCCCGCACATAGGCCACGAGGCAACCTTCACCGACCCCACGGTTAGTGCGCAATTCTGCGCCCGCGCCACGACGAACTACCTAGTCAACACGACCTCCGCCCGGATCAGCTCCGCTGCGTGGCCCAAGTCGGGTGACAACCTCTTCCCAGATTCGGACACGGGTGTAGTTCCCGGCCGCCAACGTACGATCAGTGTGCATCAGCAGACATCGGGATCCGCCCCTGAGAAACACCCCGACATCGTGATAATCGGCGGTCTCTTACCGATCCAAGATCAAATTGCAATCGGGCTACTTCTTGCCACCGTCAGTAGGACAGACGATTCTTCCAGCGCCTGGAGGCGGTGGCGCCCATCGGGAATGATCAGCAGATCATCCCCGAGCGCCATCCTACGAGAGGGTGCTAAGAGTCGAACACGTTCATGCAGGATCATGACTGTCGCTTCGCCAGGATTCTCGTGCTCGGAAAGGCGACCGCTGGCGATCATGCCGATTACGATCAGACCGAACCATTTCGATGGCTTGCCGAACTGCCGCCTGCTCAGATGCGCCTACCGCGCCGCTGGCCAGAGCACGGGCTCTGGGACGAATAGACCCGGCCAGCGAAAGGTGGTCCTGTCGACTCAGTGTCGGACGTTCGACTAACCTGCCAATTGTGTGGTGCTGCGCATTCCGTCTTAGTCGAGGGAGCGTGGGGGACGCACGCCCCTGCAAAACGCCGATAGTCAGCACGAATTACCAACGACTTACTCGTCGCGCGTTTACCCTAGTCACAGCAGCTTTCAGCCGATAATGAGAGATGCTGGAAAGTGTCGAAAAATGCCCAAACTCGCGCTTTCAAGGCGGCAGCGCGGGTTCGAATCCCGTTGGGGACACACCGTGGGGACACAAGATCAAATCGCTTCTGACAAGGCCAAACACCTCGCCGCATTGTGTGCGATTTCACCCACAGCATGAGGTGAGGGCTGTGATCACGTCCTCGAGACCGCGGGCCTTCAGGTCGTTCATCACCCGCAGCCAGAACCGGGCGCCCTCGGTGTGCTCGACCCAGATCCCCAGCGCTTCCTTCTTGCCGTCCAAGTCGATGCCACGGCGAGATGAGGGGCCTTGTTCTTCACCGTGCCGGCATCGCGGACCTTACAGACGATGGCGTCGAGGAAGATCACCGGCCAAATCGGGCGGTTTCTAGGACGGGCCGGCCACTGTTTGACCTCCTCCACCACTGCGTCGGTGATCTTGGAGATCAGGTCCGGGAAGACCTCGATGTCATAGATCTCGACCAGATAGGCCGGATGTCGCGGACGGTCATGCCGCGGGCGCAAAGGCCCATCACGATCTTGTCGATGCCGTCGAGCCGCCGCTGACCCTTGCCGAGGATTTGTGGCTCGTGGGTTCCGTTGCGGTCCAGATGCACCTCCAAGTCGACCGTTCCTGCCCTCCTGATCGGCCGACCGAACATCGGCGTGTGCGTGCATGGTTGCGAGGTGCCAGGAGGGTTCGCCTCTTCAAGCGCCCGGCCATTTGTGGATTGCGGAATTAGGCCATTTGTGATCAAGTGCGCCGCTACGCGGCGGGGCCCGACTGCGGGCGGGCGCTGCGCGCCCGTCCTCGGCGACGCCACAGGGGTGTGCAGGAAGTGCGCATGGTCCATGGCGCAGACCGAGAAGGCCGGTGAGAGAGAGTGCGACGGCCTGGCTGACGCGGCAGACGCCGCCCAGCGACTCGTGCGCCCTGCACCGCGGCGCTGTTACGTTCGCCACATGGAGTTCGGCATTCTTGCGCCGCTCTTCGTGTCCACGGACGGGCGCGAGCTGCCGCTCGCAGCGCCGCAGCAACGGACGCTGCTCGCGGTTCTCCTGCTCCATGCCGGCGAGCCCGTGTCGGCCGCGAGGCTGATCGACGACCTCTGGGGCGAGAAGCCTCCCGCGACAGCGGGGAAGGCCGTCTGGCTGAGGATCTCCGAGCTGCGCAAGGCCCTTGGCGCGGGCGTGATCGAGACGTACGCGCACGGGTACGTGATCCGGCTCGAGGAGGACGCGCTGGACGCGGCCCGGTTCGAGCGGCTGCTCGAGCAGGGCCGCCGGCTGCTCGCGGAGGGTGCCGCCGCCGAGGCTGACCAGGCGCTCGGGCAGGCCCTCGAGCTCTGGCGCGGGCCCGCGCTCGACGACTTCCGCTACGAGGAGTTCGCCCGCAGCAAGACCGCACGGTTGGAGGAGCTACGCGTCGTTGCGCTGGAAGCGCGCCTCGAAGCCGCGGTCGCGCTCGGACGTCACATCGACGTGGTGCCTGAGCTGGAGGGGCTCGTCCGCGAGCACCCGCTCCGCGAGCGACTGCGCGGTCTGCTGATCCTGGCGCTCTACCGTTCCGTCCGGCAGGCCGACGCGCTCGCCGCCTACCAGGACGCGAAGACGACGTTGGTCGACGAGCTCGGCCTCGACCCGAGCCAGGCGCTGCAGCAGCTCGAGAAGGCGATCCTCCAGCAGGACCCCTCACTCGACTTTGCCGGTCAGGCGGCTCCCCGGCAGGCTCCGGCGGCGTCCCCGCCGGCACCACGGCCGGCTGCCCCCTGAGCGTAACGGTGGCGATACCGACGTGAGCGCGCGGGCGCAGCGCAAGGTCGTGACGGTGCTCTTCGCGGACGTCGTGGGCTCGACCGAGCTGGGCGAGTCACTTGACCCCGAGGCGATGCGAGAACTGCTCCACACGTACTTCGCGTGGATGACGGCGGCCGTCGAGCGCCATGGCGGTGTCGTCGAGAAGTTCATCGGAGACGCGGTGATGGCCGTGTTCGGATTGCCGGCGGTGCACGAGGACGACGCCCTGCGAGCGCTGCGCGCAGCGGTCGAGATGCGGGACGCAATCGTCGAGCTGGGGATCGAAGGACGGATCGGCCTCGAGAGCGGCGAGGTCGTCGTCGGAACCGCCGAACGGCTCGCGACCGGGCGCGCCGTCACCACGGCCGCGCGGCTCGAGCAGGCGGCACACCCGGGCGAGATCCTGTTCGGTGAGGGGACGATGCAGCTCGCCGGCGAGGCCGTGACAGCCGAGCCGCTCAAGCCGCTGGAGCTGAAAGGAAAGGGCAGGCCGGTGCCCGCATGGCGACTCGTCTCGGTCTCGGCCGAGGCTCCTCTCCGCCACTTCGACTCGCCGTTCGTCGGCCGCGAGCACGAGCTGCAGTCGCTGAACGACGTGTGGGGTCGCGTCTCGGCAGAGCAGCGCTGCGAGCTCGTGACGGTGGTCGGCGCAGCCGGCGTCGGCAAATCGCGCCTGGTCGCCGAGCTCGTGCGGACAGTCGAGACCAGCGGCCGCGTACGGGCGCTGCCTCTCCTACGGAGCCGGGATCACGTACTGGCCCGTGGTCGAGGTGCTGACGCAGCTGCAGCCCGAGCTCGCCGAGCTCGACCCGGCAATCGCGGGCCCGCTTCGCGCTTTGCTCGACGACCAGGGCGCCGCGTCGACCGACGAGCTCGCCTTGGCGTTCCGGAAGTTCGTCGAGACGGTCTCGCGCGAGCAGCCGCTGATCCTCGCTTTCGACGACATCCACTGGGGCGAAGAGGCATTGCTCGACCTGATCGAGCACGTCGCGTTCGTCTCGACCGGCGCGCCGATCCTGCTCGTCTGCATGGCCCGCCCGGAGCTGCTCGAGCGGCGACCGGAGTGGCGGGGCCTGCTGCGGCTCGAACCGCTCACCCCGGAAGAGGCGCAGCAGCTGATAGCCGTCCGACTCAGCGACCGTGAGCCGAACAACAAGGTGTCGCAGCGGATCCTCGCGGCAGCCGAGGGCAACCCGCTCTTCGTCCAGGAGATGGCCGCGATGCTGCAGGAATCGGGCGACGACGAGGTGGCAGTCCCGCCGACGATCCAGGCGCTCCTCGCAGCGCGTCTCGACCAGCTCGAAGAGTCCGAGCGCACAGTGCTCGAGGCCGCAGCCGTCGAGGGCGAGGTATTCCACCGCGGTGCCGTACAGACGCTGACACCCGACGAGCCGCGACTGACCGCGCAGCTGACCGCACTCGTCCGCAAGGAGTTCATACGGCCCGACAGGCCTGCGCTCGAAGGCGAGGACAGCTTCCGCTTCCGCCACCTCCTGCTCCGCGACGTGACCTACGACGCGATCCCGAAGGCTCGCGCGGTGTGGCCTGCACGAGCGCTACGCCGACTGGCTCGAACAGCGTGCCCAGCCGCTGGACGCATTCGTCGGCTACCACCTCGAGCAGGCATATCGCTTCCGAGTCGACCTTCGCGATACGGGCGTCGAGTCGGACGAGCTCGCGCGGCGGGCGTCGGAAAGGCTCGAACGGGCGGCGACCGCGGCGCTCGGCCGGAGTGACCTGCGCGCCGCGATCGGACTGCTCGAGCATGCAGCGTCACTGCCACCCGTCCCGGAGGGCCGGCGCGCCCGGATCATGACCGACCTCGGAGCCACGCTGATGGCCGCAGGTGAACTTACCGAGGCCGCGAGCGTTCTCGATGATGCGAAGACCCTCGCTTCAACCGCCGGCGACGACTATGCCAAGACGCGGATGCTCGTCGAGCATCAGTTCCTCGAGGTCCACCGCGCTGCACCTGGGGCGACCGATGGAATACACGTGGTTACGCAGCAGGCGATCCCGATCTTCGAACGGCTCGACGATCAGCATGGTCTTTGCCGCGCGTGGCAGCTCCAGGCGTCGGCGCATTGGACCCGGTGCCGCGCTGCAGCGGCTGCCGAAGCTTGGGAGCGAGCCGCCGAGCACGCTCGGCGGGCCGGAGAGGAGCACGAACGAGCGGAGATCCTCACCTGGATCGCATCCTCAACGTGGTTCGGTGCAATGCCCGTCGACGCAGGCATCAGCCGCTGCGAGGAGATCCAGCGCGACGTACGCGGTCATCCCTCGTGCGAGGCCGAGATGCTCCGTCACCTTGGCGGCCTGCACGGTCTTGCGGGACGGTTCGAGCTCGCGCGATCGCTGTTCGCCGCCAGCAACACAGCCTTCAGCGACCTCGGACGCGAGCTCGACCACGTGCTCTCGCATTCCGAGGCGGTCGTGGAGATGCTGGCCGGCGACTTCGCGGCCGCTGAGCTACGACTTCGCCGGGGCTACGAGGCGTATGAGGCGATGGGCGAGAAGGCTGTCCGCTCGACGACGGCCGCGCTGCTCGCGGAAGCGATCCTGGCGCAAGGACGACATGACGAAGCCGACAGGTTCAGCAAGCTGAGCGAGGAACTCGCCGAGCCAGACGATCTCATGACTCAGATCCTCTGGCGTGATGTGCGAGCCAAGCTTCTCGCTGCTCATGGCCGTTTCGACGATGCCGAGCGGCTTGCACGCGACGCCGTGACGCTGGCGGAGGAAACGGACTTCGTCAATATTCACGCCGATGCGCTGGTCGATCTGGCCACAGTCCTGGAATCGGGTGGTCGCAATGCCGAGGCGTCGGCAATCATCGCGGATGCAATCCGCCTTTACGAGGAGAAAGGCAGCACGGTCTCCGCAGATGCAGCACGAGCCCACCTAGACACGCTTGCTGCTCTCTGAGACCATCATTTCGTAAAAGTTCGCACAGATCTTGGGGTCATTGTGGAAGGCGGTGTGACTTAGTGGCCGGAAAGAGCGGTACAAACTTCACAGATACGTTGGAGATCACGCAGCCGTTCGTGGCGAGCGGCACGATCGAGAAGCGGTACAAGGACGCCGTACGGATGTACGTAGGGGTCGTTCAATTGCAGAGGTATCAAGGGACAGGACAACTGGAAGTCAAGGCGGGGGCGTACGGCATGGGGAGCCCACGCCTGAAAAAGGGATCTGACCCGCAGACGAAAGAATGGAGCATGGAACTACGCCCGGATTCTGCGCACCAACCCTTCGAACCCGGAGATGCGGTCGGATTCGTTTTGTTAGAGCTACCAGGCGGGCGGCTTAGTGGATGGCTTGACGATAACGTGAAGCTCACCGCTCCCGGAGGCGTATCACGTCTGAATGTTCCCTACAGTCCGTAGAAATGCGGCGCCATTCAGGCTGCATTGACGCCCCCACTGCGCCGGGTGGGCCCACGCCAAGGAGCGATTGGAACGCGCCGCTGATCGAGCCGCAGCCGGAAGGAGCCAGAATGTCCTAAGCGCCCGAATCAACGACGACGGACGATGATCCAGCCGCCCGAGCCCGACAGATCGCTGGACGAAAGGGTGAAGAGTAAGAATGGCGGCAAATGTGAGTATCCCGATATCGTGGGAGACTGCGACGGGTGACGACCTGACGATGTTGAACGAGCTGCAGCCTAATATTGTTCGCGCGCACGTTCGCGACAGCCTGTCGATTCTCTTCTTGCAGTTCGCCAACCAGGCCGACGCCAGGGCGTTCCTCGTAAGCCTTGTCCCGTTGATGAAGTCCGCGTTGACTCATTTGATTGAGGTGAAACGATTCAAGGCCCTTGGCACTCGCGGTACCCCGTATGTAGGCGTCGGGTTGAGCAAAAAGGGCTACGACGCCCTGGGGGTTGGAGCTATTCCGCTAGATTCATCCTTTCGGAGAGGGATGAAGGATCCAGCGACCAGGCAGGATCTTGCCGACCCACCCGTGTCCCTATGGGACGCTCCCTATCGGCACGACATCCACGCAATGGTGCTCGTAGGAGATCGCAACGATGCGGCGATGGCCACTCGGCGTGAGGAAATCGTGGCATTGCTACCGGATTCCGTGACGGTGATCGGCGAAGAATCGGGCTTTTCTTTGCGGAATGACAATGGCCATGGCATCGAGCATTTTGGCTACGTCGACGGGCGCAGTCAACCTCTCTTCTTGGTTGAAGACATCGATGACGAGCGAGACGGCAGCGACGGAACCAATGTTTGGGATCCAGCATTCGCCCTCGACCGAGTGCTGGTGCCCGACCCCGCAGCTCCTAACCCCGGCGTTCATTTCGGCAGCTACTTGATATTCCGGAAGCTGGAGCAAAATGTTCGACGATTCAAACAGGGAGAGCAGGATCTCGCAGATGCTCTCGGTTTGATCGGCGATGATAGGGAACGAGCGGGCGCGATGCTCGTCGGCCGGTTCGAGGACGGTACCCCGCTCACGTTACAGAAGGACGGTGCCCCGCTCACGTTACAGAAGGATGAAGGATCCCATCACCCCGTGATGAACAACTTTACGTATGACCGTGACCTCCAAGGCGCCAAGTGCCCTTTTCAGGCCCATATCCGAAAGATCAATCCACGCGGATCCGGAGGGTTCAAAATCCCCGCAGACGAACGCCTTCATCTCATGGCACGCCGTGGGCAGACGTATGGCC
Source organism: uncultured Actinomycetota bacterium (assembly GCA_963836855.1). Classification (GTDB taxonomy): domain Bacteria; phylum Actinomycetota; class Actinomycetes; order Propionibacteriales; family Propionibacteriaceae; genus Microlunatus. Next base: position 11,730 of record CAWILN010000030.1, read on the forward strand.
AACGGCTGGACGACCCTAATGATGATTCTATACCCCCGGCGCGCAGGCCCACTGGGAGCGTAGGGCTACTGTTTATGGCGTTCAATGCCAATATTAATATCCAGGACAATTTCGCCTTGTCACAATTCGACTTCATGCAGCGTGCCTGGGCGAACAACTCTAACTTTCCAAGCGTTCCAGTCGGAGTATCCCCTCCAGGCCTTGATCCCGTGATCGGCCAGGGAGCCCGACCGGACCAGACATATGTGAATGACTGGGCCGGTTCTTCCGGTACTCAGGTAACGGCTATCGCCCAAGCGGTGTACATGCGCGGCGGCGAGTACTTCTTCGCACCCTCCTTGGCGTTCCTCCGGAACCTGTGATTTTGTGCCAGTCGGGAAGAATTGATATTCGGATAAAATGGGCTCTTCGGGTCGATCCTCACACCGCCGGCCAGACGATCCGGGACCTTCAGGGGTGGCCCGCGGTGAGTGATGAGGTCGCTGGGATCGGTCCTTCAACCCATCGATGCCGTCGGCCTCGCCAAAGCCGCTCCAAATTCGTGTAGAGCGGTCCCATTCAGGAGATCATTATCGACTATACGAATGTTGGCCGCTGCCGGGGACGCTTCAGTCCCGACTGCAATACCATTCAACTGTGTAGAGAGCTCATCACACTTATCCACAGGGCTACAATTTTGGATGACTCACAAACACTCTTGTGGGAGATTCGAGGCTAAATCAATAAAATAGCCCAGAATTATGGTCTTACTGGGTTTCTGCGCAGCCCCGTCACGCTCAAGCAAATGTTCGGTTTGAACCCTGTTTGACGGCCGTCTCAGACAATGGCGAGACTACATTGACTCATTGCTTCGCACGGTTCGGCGGCGCTGGGTCCTGGAGGAAGGGCAAGAATCCGCCCTTAACCAGCCAGGAAAACGAGAACGCCCAGACCGCAATCGACTCCAGCCAGAACAACGGATGAAGCTGGGCGCGCGCGGGGGCACTCAGAACACGATCGAGTATCGGAGACAGGAGCAGGCTAACCACGATTGTGATGCCACAGATCCTGTAGATCTTGTTTCTCAGCCGTTTGCGAGGTTCTTGTTTCTCTTTGGGAAGAGGCGGCAATGTAAAAATGAAGTATGCGAAATAGGCGAGGGTCAAGAAGAATAGGACTGCACAAGAAAAATGCAGCCATGCGGTCCAGGTTGTGTCCACGTCCGCGCGTCTCGGCGAGGTCGGCAAGAACGCGACACCGAGGGCAAATATGCTAGTTAGGGTGCTCAGGAAGTTGTCACGAGGTGCGTACTTGTAGGAGAAAAAGAACACAGCCAACGCGCACATGGTCCCGACGAAGTAGTTGCGCATCCCTGTGTAGTAGTAAGCGCTGATCGAGCCCAACATGCCTCCGCCGTCAACGAGAGGCTTCCCAATCAACAGGCCGATCGGCAGAGCGATGCCGATGATCCCGATGGCCTTGCGCAGACCCTTGTACGACAAAACGTAGTTGGCCTCGTCCGAAGGCGGTGTCAAATCTGTCATGCGCTCGAGCGTCGTAGTCACCGGCGACACCGCCGTCGAACTGCCTTTGGATTGATTCATGGCGAATCCTCCAGTGCCGAGACCTTGAGTGTGGAACCAGACTCCGCGGTGAGCAAGCCCTTTTAGCTCGTTCAGCGTTGGGTTACCGGCCTGGGAATCATTTTGCTTTGACGCGAGATCCGTAACAGTCAGTACAAATATATGACCATATCGGCTCCAGGGCGGAACGTGTCGTCTCGCCCAGTTCCTTTTCAGGTAAGGCAAAGCTCGGGCTCCGCCTTCTAGCGATCGCCTTGTCCTTGTTCCGTCTCTTTTACGCAAGAGAGGGAGCGCCCACTTTGGATCTGCCTCGGAAGCTGTGTCGCGTTTGGTATTCCGGAGGTCGGCAAACTCCGTGAGGATCTACCTGACACCAGGCACTAAAAAGCCCGACCACGAGTGGTCATGCAGCCTGGCTCTCAAACGGAAGCAATTTAGTTGCTCGCGCAGCTCAGGAATGATAGGCGAGGTCGTGGTGGGGGTCGCAGGCTTCGGTCCTCGACAACGGCCGCCGACGCAGGATGGCCACACCGGTCATGCCCGGAGAGGAGGAGCGCGCGATGATCGCGGACGGGCTACGCGCGAGAGAGCTCTTGTCCTTGGTGGTTCCTGAGGCCTCCCTAGGCCTCCGCAGCGGACTCGCCCCCGATGGTTTTCGTTCTGCCTGTCCCCCGAAACTAGCTGAGGTCAGCCGGCGCCACTGTGTCGCAAGGCACAGGGAGAATGTCATCTAGGTGACGTCCCAGGCGGGGAAATTCGTCCTAACTGCCGCCAGCGAGGCCCTATCAGCGTTGTGACCTGGACGGCTGCGTAGATACTCTCCGCGGCCGGCGCCTCCCTCACAGACGGATTCTTGGATCCAAGACGGCGTAGAGCAGGTCCACGACCAGGTTGGCGAGCACGACGGTGAGCGTGCCGAACAAGACGATCCCGACGATCACCGGCAGGTTCTGGTTGTTCAGGGCAATGATTGCTTCCCACCCCAGCCCATCGATGCTGAACACCAGCTCTACTACGACGACCCCCCCGACAAGAGCGCCAAGATCAATGCCGAACTGCGTAACGACGGGGGTCAGCGCGCTGCGCAGCCCGTGCCGGTGCACGACTCGGCGCTCGGACAGGCCCTTGGCCCGTGCCGTGCGGATGTAGTCCTCACCGAGGACGTCGAGCAGGGACGAGCGGGTCAGCCGGGTGTACGCGGCCGCTTCGAGCAGGGCGAGGGTCAACCACGGCAGGACGAGTGACTGAGCCCAGGCGAGGGGGTCCTGGCTGAACGGCACGTAGCCACCGGCCGGGAACCAGGCGGCGCCGGCCAGGGTGAGCCGGTAGTAAGCGAAGTAGAGCAGCAGCAGCCCCAGGAGAAACTCAGGCATCGAGTAGAAGATCAGCGAGAACAGCGTTAGCGAACGGTCGGTCAGCGACCGTGGCCGGCGGGCCGAGACGATTCCGTTGAATAGGCCCAAGGCCATCCACAGCACAGCAGCGCCGAGCACCAGCGAGAGGGTCTTCGGCAAGGCGTCGACGATGATCTGGCTTACCGGGATCTGGTGGTAGTAGTCGTAGCCAAGGTCGCCATGGAGGGCCCGCCACACGAAGTTGCCGTACTGCTGCCAGATCGGCTGGTCCAGTCCGAGTCGGTTCCGGATCAGTGCCACCGTCTCGGGGGTCGCCTGACGTCCCGCCATCCGGCGGGCGACGTCGCCGGGGGCCAGGAAGAACAGCCCGAAGACCAGCATCGAGATGACCCAGATCAACACGATGCCGTGCACCGCGCGCCGCACCAGGAACCGGGTCATGTGGCGGCCCCCTACCGTCGCCCGAATCGCTCGGCCCGCGGGTCGAACGCATCCCGAATGCTGTCGCCGAAAAGGTTGAAGGCCAGGGTGGTGGTCAGCAAGGCAAGTCCCGGGAAGACCACGTACCACCAGGCCTGGCGGTAATAGGTGACCGAGTCGCTCAACATGCCACCCCAGGTCGGCGTCGGCGGCGGCACACCGAGGCCGAGAAAGGACAGGGTCGACTCAAGCACGACGAAGCTCGGGATGAGCAGCGACGTGTACACGATGATCGGCGCCAAGACGTTGGGCAGGATATCCAGCGCCATAATGCGCAGGTCGCTGGCCCCGATCGACAAGGCGGCCTCCACGAACTCGCGGCGCCGGAGCGACAGCGTCTGTCCGCGCACCACCCGGGCCACCGACGACCAGCCGAACAGGGCGATGACCCCGACGAGCAGGGTGAGGCTCGGGCCGGTGATGGACACCAGAGCGATGACGAGGAGCAGGAACGGGAAGGAGAGGACGAGGTCGATCAGCCACGACAAGATGGTGTCGACAACTCCGCCGTAGTAGCCGGCGGCGATGCCGACCAGCGTGCCCAGCAGCACGGTAGCTGCGGTGGAGACCACGCTCACCATCAAGGAGATGCGTGCGCCGTAGGCGATGCGCACCATAAGGTCTCGGCCCAGGTCGTCGGTGCCCAGCCAGAACGTCCCGTTGGGCGGCTTGGGCAGGCCGTCGGGAGTAAGCCCGATGTCGCGGTACTGCATGTCGGGCGGGTGACCGACCAGCATTGACACCAGTGGCGCGCCCACGGCCAGGGCCACGATGAGCACGATGATGCCGCCGGTGATCATCGCCATCCGGTCGCGACGTAGCCGCTCGACCGACAGGCGCCAGGGGCTGCGGGCGGAGACGCCTGCTCCGGAGGTGGCCTCGGGTCCAACGAGCAGGCCGAGTTCGGCCACCCCGGCCGCTGCACTGGTCGAGGCGCTCTGGTGCGGAAGCTCAGCGCCTCCCGGCGCCTCTGTCATCGCTGACCGCCCGTCCCGGCACTCAGCTCCCTGAGCTGCTCCCCGTTCGCCAGGGGGACATAGCAGGCCGTATGGTGCTGGGGCGCGTCCCCGAGCACCGGCTGCAGCGGCGGGGCGGCCTGCCGGCACCTCGGTTCGGCTCGCGGACAGCGCGTGTGGAAGCGGCAGCCAGGTGGCGGCGCGGCCGGAGACGGTATGTCTCCGGTGAGCACGATCTGGTGACGTCGGTCCGACACGTCGGGGTCCGGGATCGGGACCGCCGAGAGTAGGGCTGCGGTGTAGGGGTGCCGTGGTCGCGCGTAGAGCTGGTCGCTTGGTGCCATCTCGGCGATCTGACCGAGGTACATCACCATCACGCGGTGACTCACCTGCTCGACAACGGCCAGGTCGTGGGCGATGAACAGGTAGGTGAGGTCGAAGTCATGCTGGAGGTCCATCAGCAGGTTGATGATCTGCGCCTGGATGGAGACGTCGAGGGCAGATACCGGCTCGTCGCAGACGATCAGCTTGGGTCTCAGCGCCAGCGCGCGGGCTACCCCGATGCGCTGCCGCTGGCCTCCGGAGAAGGCGGCCGGGAACCGGTTGTAGTGCTCGGGGTTGAGCCCGACCACCTCCATCAGCTCCTGCACCCGCCGCTTGCGCTCCGGGCCATCCGCCACCCGGTGGATCGCGAACGGCTCACCGATGATCGAACCGACCGTTCGTCGTGGGTTAAGCGAGCTGTACGGGTCCTGGAAGATCATCTGAAGGTCGCGCCGAACTGGACGGAGGCGGCGTCGTCCGAGCGTGGAAATGTCCTGGCCGTCGAAAATGATCGTGCCGGAAGTCAGCTCATGCAGCCGGGTCACGCAGCGGGCCAGAGTGGACTTCCCACAGCCGGTCTCTCCGACCAGCCCAACGGTCTCCCCCCGGCGAATCTCGAAGCTGACGTCAGTGACGGCCTGGAGACCCGCTGCTCGCGGGACGCGCCCCGGATCGGGAACTCCTTGACGACGTTCCTCGCCTCCAGCAGCACCGGCGCGGATTGCAGGTCGGCGGTCACTAATCGCTACTCCCCGCCGCCGCAGCGGTCTGCCCCCGGGCCCGCACCATCTGGCGCACGCCGTCACGCTCCTCCGACCGGGTAGGCAGCCAGCAGGCGGAGACGTGCGCCGCTTTGTCCGGAACGTCGCGGAGCGGCGGTGTCTGCTCTCGGCACTGATCGAACGCGTACCGACAGCGGGGATGGAACGGGCAGCCGCTCGGCAACGTGATCAGACTCGGCGGCTGGCCGGGAATCGGCGTGAGCCGTCGTCGGTCTCCCGGTACCGGCAACGACAGCAGGAGTCCCTCCGTGTAGGGATGGTGGAAGCGATAGAACATCGACCGCCGATCCGCCCGCTCCATCACGGCGCCGGCGTACATCACCACCACGTCGTCGGCGATGTCGGCAATCACGCCGAGATCATGCGTGATCATGATCAACGCAGTACCGAACTCCCGCTGCAAGTCGCCCATCACCCGCAGCACCTGCGCCTGCACCGTCACGTCCAGCGCCGTGGTCGGCTCGTCGGCGATCAGCAGCGCGGGGTTCATCGCCATTGCCATCGCGATCATGGCGCGCTGCCGCATACCGCCGGAGAATTCGTGCGGATAGTCGTCCATTCGGCGCCTGGCGTCGGGGACCCCGACCAGCGTCAGGAGTTCTGATGCACGCCGGCGAGCCGTGGCCCGAGAGACGTTTCGGTCGTGCTCCCGGATGAGTTCGACGATCTGCCAACCCACCCGGTAGTACGGATGCAGGCTGGTCAGTGAGTCCTGAAAGATCATCCCAACCTGACGGCCGCGGATGTGCCGCAACGACTCCGGCGAGGAGCTCAACAGGTCGCGGTCGGCAAACCAGGCCTCGCCGGTGATCCGGGCGCCTCGGGTGAGACCCACCACCGTCTGCACCGCAACGCTCTTACCGGAGCCGGACTCGCCGACGATGCCGAGGGTCAGGCCCTGGTCGACCGAGAACGAGACGCCACGGACCGCCTGCACGACGCCGTCCGCCGTGTCGAAGGACACGGACAGGTCGCGTACGTCGAGAAGGGCCATCAGAGTCGTGTTGGGAAAGGGCGGTCAGCCTCCGTTGGTCTGCGGGTCGAGCCAGACGTTGGTCGGATCGAAGTTCTGGATCGCGGAGACGTACTGCGCGTTGTGCACCTGCTTGGCGTGGTAGTTGGCCTGCTGCGGGCTGGTTACCGGGTAGAAGGCCGCATCCTTCATCACCTGCTCGTCGGCCTGGTGCCAAAGCATGGCGGCCTCATCGGTGGTTTTGGCAGCTGAGGCTTTTTCGATCAGGGTGTTGGTCGCCTCGCTGTCGTAGTAGCCGAAGTTGCTGCCATTCGGCGGGAAGGATGACTTGCCGCTGAACAGCGGCTTGAAGTAGGACAGAGCCGCGTTGCCGAACCAGTCTGGTCCCCAACCCGCGAACGAGACGTCCCAGACTCCTCGCTCGGCGACGCTTGGCTCAGGCAGGTACTTGCTGAAGATGTCTGCGGTCGGAACCGGCACACCGGTGACTGAGATCCCCACCTCCTTGAGGTCCTGCTGGAGGGTCGCCAGGTTTTTCTTCGTCCCCGCGATGGCCGGGTCGTAGAGGACCTTCAGCGGGACCGTGCCGGACACGCCGGCCTCGGACAGCAAGGCCTTAGCCTTGGCGACGTCATACGGGTACAAGTCGATCTTCTGTTCACCGCCGACGATCTCTTTCGGCAGCACCTGGGTCAGCGGCGGGTTGAGAGTCGGCCCGCCCAGCGTCCTGGATCAGGTGGTCACGGTTGATGGCGTGCATCAGTGCCTGCCGGAACTGCAGCTTGCCGCATCGCGCCCGAGATGTTGGGCGAGCGGAGGTTGAAGACCAAGTACGGGTTGCTGGACGCCGTCGGGCCCAAATGGAGCAGCGGGTCCTTTGCGCTGATCAGGGCCGGGAGCTGCGAAGGTGGCGGGAAGTTGTTGAACTCCATGTCGGCGGCGGCCGTTCCCGTCTGGAGCTGCTGCTGGGTGCTCTCCTGGCTCACTGTCTCATCAATGACCACCTTGTCGACATATGCCTTCCGGACGGGGTCGGTCTCCGCCTTCCATGACGGGTTGCGGGAGAACGTGATGTTCTTGGTGGCTTTGTAGGAATCGATTTGGTAGGGCCCGTCGGAGATGGTGTGTTGGGCCAGCTCGGCGCTCGCCGGCACGTAGGCGTCATACTCTTCGGGGGCGGGCGAGAACGCTGTCAAGGTGAGCATGTCCGGGAAGAACGACGCCGGCCGGGTCAGTCGAAAGACCACGGTGAGGGGGGTCGCGCCGACCTGCACTCCTGGAAGGTCATTCTTGTTGATGTAGGCCGCGATCGCGCCCGCCTCCGACTTGACCTTGGCGAAGCCGTCGCAGAAGCTGGCGAAGCCCTCGATCAGGTCGAGGTAGTCCGGCAGACCGCCGAAGGGCTGGGCGGGGTTGCACGTCCGCTTCACGCCGCGCACGACGTCAGCGGCGGTGACCTGGCGCGCCGGCGAGGTGTTCCACTGGGTACCGTCGCGAATCGTCACGGTGACCGCCAGGCCGTCAGCGCTGACTTCGGCCGGACCGGTGGCCAGGTCCGGCACCGCTTTCGTGTTGTTCGCCTCGTCGCCTGGATAGGTGTAGAGCTGGCGGCTCCACAACCGGTGGGCGAGATAGCCAATCGAGTAGTAGCTAAGGTTCGGGTCCATGTAGTCGACATCACCGTTGCCGAGCATGTTGAGAGTGCCTCCGGGCTGGGGAGCCTCTGCCGAGGAGTCACTGGTCCCGGTGGTTCCTGGGGAGCTGCACCCGGCCAATCCCAATACTGTGGCCATGACGAGCACCACCACCCTGCGCTTGCGAATCATTGACATGGGCCCTCCCATGAGGAGTTGCTGTGGTCGCGTCTCGCGCGGTCGGAATTAGGTTCGGCGTCCTGGGCTCGTGGCGGCTCCGATGTACACGGCACGGCGCAGCTCGTGAATGAAATCCGGATCAGCGGTGCTTGCCGCGAACCTAGAGTTGACTTGTCTGGGTTCACCGGCGACCCTGGGCGGCCGTCGGCCGGACCAGCCATAACGCGCTCGGTTCCGGCCTCCTCGACCGCCGCCGCCTTACCTGCGATCGCTGTTGGGCCGACCGCCAGCCCGGCGAGCCCGCCTTTGGGACACTGAAGGTACACGGTTTTCACATGTATGTCCGGGTCGTGCAGCCTGTCGTCGTTTCTGGCTCGATGACTCAGAGGAGGTTCCATTGGACAAGCACGCGATGGATGTCGACATGCCAGAAGCCCTTGCCGCCGTCGTGCGTCTGCTGCGACAGGCAGCAATGCTGGCTTGGGCTGCCGTAGATCGTGCAGGGGCTGGATCGCCTGGGCAGCTGTTCCCTCTGGGTGTGGACCTGGCCGCCGACCAGGCCCGGCATTTGGTGGCGGACGGCACCGACGTCGATAGGCCGGTGCCAAGCTCGGCTCGTCGGGAGGCGCAAGGAGGTGGAATCTGGCGAAGTCCTTTTTAAAACCGGCGGCGATGTTGCCCTGGATCTCCTTCAGGTCCAACGCCATGTCCGGTTGGACCAGCTGAACCTCGGCAGGCCACGAGAGCTCATAGGCGCTGCCGTCCGTCCTACGCACCGCGGCCATAGCGCTGGCTAGCGCCCGTCCGCCAGCCAAGCGGCCAAACGGTTACTGTCCTTCCGCACCTTGCTCGGCCCCGGGCTCGACGCGACGACGCCCCCTGGTAGACCGTCACGTCCCCTATTTCGGCCGACTCATCATCTTCGTCCCAACTGCACGGACCACGCGCCAGGATGGTCTGCCCGTTGCTCGTCAGGTCAAGCCGGGGGTTGAATGCCGGGTTCATGCACGGCATGTGCACCTCCAATGAGAGATCATGCGAGCACGAGCCGGGCCGGAGGAACAGATCACAGTCCGGCCCGACGACGCAGCGCAACGGGGTTGTGGATGATGATCTTGGGTCCGTCAATGCTGATCGAACCGCGAGCCGCGAGGCTCTGCAGGACCCGATTCACCGCAGGCCGAGAGGCGCCGACCATCTGCGCCAGCTCCGTCTGAGTGAGGCCCAGGTCGACGAGAGCCCCTTGCCGCTGCTCCCCACTCCGCCGCTCCGACTCGCGGAGCAGCAGCTTGGCAACTCGTGCAGCAAGATCGAGAAACACCAAGTCGGTCGCGCGTTCGGTCAGGCGACGGACGAGCGCGCCCATGGAACGCAAGAGCACATCAAACAACTCGGGGCTCCGCTGCATCAAGGCAATTAGTGGTGCCCGACCGACTACTATCCCTGTGGTCGGCCTGAGGGCAACCACAGACGCCGACCTCGGTCCTCCGTCGATCACCGATAGTTCGCCAACGACCTCTGGTGGTCCGAGCGTTACAAGAAGCATTTCGTCCCCGTGAGGGGAGGTGACAGTGACCTTGACCAACCCACTCGCGATAACCACCAGATAGTCACCAGGATCGCCTTGGTACCACAGAAACTGGCCGCGGCGGTAAGTCCGCTGCAGGCACACCTGAGCCAGCTCCCGAAGGGCGGAGTCATGCAGCTCGCCGAAGATCGCAGTCTGGTGCAGCGTGGCTGCCACGCTGTCTGTCTGCCCGACAGTCAACACTTCGTCACTCGATTGGTCATGCTCAATGACTCCCAAACTTGACCCCGAGTGAAACCTGCTGCGACTTTATCCTGGTAACTGCGCCCTGGCGAGGAGGGACTGTGGTCCCGCTCAAATCGGGCGAGTGCCGAGCAGCACCCGGGACGCGGCCGGGCAGCTACCCAAGGCCTGCGGTACGCGCCCGGATGATGGCCTGCGCGCGGTCGGAGACGTGCAACTTGGTCAAGATGTTGGAGATGTGGTTGCGTACCGTCTTAGGGCCAGCGCAAGTCGAGCGGCAATCGCGGCGTTGTTCTGTCCAGCCGCCACCATGGATAGGACCTCACGCTCTGTCAGCGCGGGAAGGGCATGGATGGGTGCTGTCCGCTGAAGTGTTCCATGACTCGACGGGCGACAGAGGCGCCAAGCACGCCGCCGCCGTCGGCAACCGTCTGCACTGCGCGCACGATCTCGGCTTGGCCGGCACCTTTCAGCAGGTAGCCGCGAGCGCCCGCCGAAGGGCTGCAAGTTCAGGTACAGCGCGATTTCGCGCCGGTCGGCTCGGGAGAGCGTCTCGACATAGTGCGTTGAGCCGTTGAAGTCGATCTCCCCGAAGGTATGCCTGATCCAGGTCGGAGAAGACCGCGAGCGGTCCGGTCTGAGAGTCGTACGCCGACGCCGGTTCATGTTGAGCCCAGGACTACGGCGGTCACAAGGATCCCTCGCTTCCGGGCCCAGCGTCCGTGGAGGCGGCGGACCTGGCGGCCGTCGACGATCAGACCATCGCGCGCCAGCAGAGCCGCGAAGGTCCCGTCCTGGGGATCGATAACGATCTCGGCCTCTTGGTGATCGAGCCACTCGCCGACCAGCGGGAACCATGCTTTGTACACTGCCTCCTTGGCGCTGAACAGCAGCCGGTCCCAGTTCGGGCTGTCATGCTCCAGCTGAGTCACGGCGAGGCGATCGCATTCGGCCGGTGTCGCGATAAAGTCCAGGACGCCGTCGGGAAGCGGTGCGTCGGGCTCGGCGTCGATGCCAATGGCGGAGATCCGGGAGAGGGGGCCGACCGCGGCCGCGGCGTAACCCGCGCAGTGGGTCATGCTGCCCTGTACCCCCGCCGGCCAGGTGGGTGCGCCGCTGATGCCAGGCAGGATCGGAACCCGCGCATAACCCAGCCGCCCTAGGCACGCTCGGGCACAGCTCCTCACGACGGCGTACTCTCGCCGTCGTGCCTCCACAGCGTGAGCGATGATCTTCTCCTCCTCCGGGAAGAGGACCCCAACGGATGCCTCGCCGAAGCACTCCTCGCACTCGACGCCAGCCGGGAGAATCATCCCGAGCATGGCTCTATCCGGCGGAGACATCGCCTCCACTTGCCTGCCGGGCTCTTTGTCCGCACCATCAGGAATCGTCCGCCAGCACGCGCTCGACCTCGTCGAGCGTCTCGACCAGGTTCACCCGACCAGGGTCGGTGGGCGCACCTACCGCTTTGACCTCTCGGCCAGTGACTAACAGAACTATGGTTTCCAATCGGTTGGCCAGACCACGTTCGATGGCAGACTCCAGCCCGGCCAGAGCGGCTGCCCCCGCGGGCTCGGCGCCGACACCTGGTCTGCCGGCCAGCGTCGTAACGGCGCGCAACAGTGCGTCATCGGAGACCGCGACCATTCCGCCGTCGCCTCGGCGCATCACGTCCAGTACGGCATCACCGATGGCGGGGCGCACTACCGCGATGCCGTCGGCGACCGTGGCAGTGGGATCAAGCTTCGCAGGTCCGGCTGCGGCACCGAGCCAGGCGCGCACCAACGGCTGGCAGCGTTCAGCCTGCGCCCCGATCAGGCGCGGCTGCCGCTTCGCGAGGCCACAGTGGACGAGCTCGCCGAAGCCCTTGTCGAGCGCCACCAAGGTAGGGCCGTCGCCGACCGGCGCGATCATCACGTCTGGGATCCGGCGGCCGAGTTGTTCCCACACCTCGAAGGCCACCGTCTTCTTGGCCTCGATGGTGACCGGGTTGGCGCCGGTGTTGCGGTCGAGCCAGCCGAATGTGCGGCGGCGGCCCGGGAGAGGTCGACAGCGGCGGCGTAGCCTTCGGGCACCTGGAAGACCCATGCACCGGCCTGCGTCATCAGTGCGAGCTTCTCCGGCTGGCAGTCGGACGACACGAAGATGACGGCTCGCAGCCCGGCAAGCCGCGGCACCGACGGCAGTGGACACAGCGGCGTTGCCAGTGGATGCGGTCGTGATGGTGCCTATCCCGCTGCGCAGTCCGTTTTCGATCACGAGTGCGGTGGCACTGTCGTTGTTGGACGCAGATGGGCTACGCGTCTCGTCCTTGATCCACAGGCGCGGCGTACCCAACGTCTGTCTGAGGGCGGGCGTGGACAACAGCGGTGTTCCCCCGACGGGGTCCGGGTGCCTCACCGGACCGTCGGGAAGCGGCAGCAATTTCGGTATCGCCACATGGTGAACGAAGCCGGCCGGTCCCGGGCCATCAACGCCGGGCCGTAGTCGTACTGGAGCCACTGGCAACCCACGAGGTTGACCGAGCCGGTCACGTCACGTCACCACCACCGTCCGATGGTCGTGTGCCGGCCGGCTGCAACGGGACCAGGTCGAGCTGCTCATCCGTGTCGGCGCAGTTCGTGGAAGAAGTCGTCGATGACGTATAGGTCGCCGGAGGATGCCACTTTGTCGTAGACGTTCTTGCCGACCGCGAGGTCGAGCACGCCGAGGCCGAAGGGGGAGAAGATCACCGGCCGATCCGCCGGCACCGCCACCCGGCCGGTCAGCACATCGTCCAAGGTGCCGAGCAGGAAGTCGCGGTTGCCGGTGAGCTGCTCGACCAGGTGCGGTGAGGTGTTGGCCTTCAGGCAGTGCTCGATGTCGTCCACAATGTTGGTTGAGGCGAGCAGAATCTGAGGCGCCAGGTCCCGCAGCGACACATGCAACACCACCGGATTGTGTGCAAACCACGACACGTCCCCAACATGAGGCTGCGCGGCCACGGTGGCGAACACCACCAGATCGCTGGACCGGATCAACGTCTCGGCGCTGTCATGCACCCGGACCCGGCCGGCGATTTCCAGCTGGTCGAGGTAGCCGCGGAAACCTGCCGCGCTGTCGGCGGACAGGTCATGCACGCCGAACTCGTCGAACGACCACCCAGTACCGGCCAGGAACGTGTGGATGTAGCGGGCGATCAAACCCGCCCCGACAAACCCGATACGGGTCGGGCGTGGTCGGCCGCGGCTCAGCCAGTCAGCCGCCAATGCCGCCGACGCGGCCGTCCTGGTGGCGCTGATGATCGAGGCCTCCAGACAGGCGAACGGATACCCGGTGTCATGATCGTTCAAGATCAGCACCGCCGACGCCCGCGGAATCCCGGCCGCCACATTCTCCGGGAAAGCTGGAGACCCACTTCAGGCCGTCGACCCGGGCCGGCCCGCCGATCGAGGCCGGCAACGCAATGATCCGAGACGACGGGCGATCCGGGAAACGCAGAAAATACGACGGCGGATTCACCGAATCCCCCGCACCATGCAGCCGGTAGGTGGCCTCCACGAGCTCGACGATCTCTTTTTCTTGTCCCTGCAGCGCCCGCTGGACCTGCGCACCGGAGATCACCGCGAACGGTGGCACCGTTGCTTGTTCGGCCTCTTTGGGCGCGGTCGCAGCGGGAAGCGTCGGTGGTCATCTGTTCATCACCTCACTTGATGGGCGACGGGTCGGAAAGGCGTACCGGTTCGGCCATCCCGACGAGGATCTCCCGCGGCCCTTCGTAGGCCTCCCTGCTGTGCGCGGTGCGGATGTTGTCGACCAGCATCAGGTCGCCGGCCTGCCACGGCTCCCGCACCGTGTTGGCCTCATAAATCGCGTTGATCAGCTCCACGATCTCCCCGGTCAGCGGCTCGCCGCTGCCGAACCCGGTGTTGAACGGCAGCCCGTCGGCGCCGTACATCTCCACCAGGTACTCACGCACCTCGGGGTCTATCGTCCACTCGTTCAGGAAGGCGATCTGGTTGAAGAAGCAGCGCTGACCGGTGACCGGGTGATGCACCACAGCGCTGCGGCGCTGCCGGGTGCGCAGTTCGCCGTCGGGTTGCCACGCGAACTCGATCGCATTCGCACGGCAATAGCTTTCGATGGCACTGCGGTCCTCGGTCCCGAACGCCTCCGCCAGGGTTGCCCCGATCTCGTCGTTGTAGCTGCGGGTAAGCATCCAGCCGTCCCGCTCGAAACGCTCGGTCAAGTCCTTGGGCAGCGCGTCCAGTACGGTCGGCGAATCCGACACCGCGGTGGCTCCACCCCGTGGTGGGGGCGCCGAGGCAGGCGAACAGCAACAGGCTGGGCACCTCGAGCCGGTAGCTCAGCTCATGGTGCATGCACATCGGCTGGTTCGCCGGCCAAGTCGCCGACGAGTACACCCCGTCGGCGTAAACCTGCCGGCGAGCGAAGGCCTCCTTCTCGATCATCAGGTTGCCGGCCAGGCTGCCGGAAAACTGCGGTGGTCTCGGCGGCGTCGCGCAGCCCGAGGCCACGGACCAAAACCGCGCCGTGCTCGGCCACGAGTGCGCGCAACGCGTCCCGGTGTTCGGCCGCCCAGCCGGTCGCGTCGCCGGGCGCCTCGGCCCGCAGGATCGGAGGCTTGCCAGCTTCAGTTCCATATCGAGCAGTGACGCCAGGGGTAACGACGACATCTCAGCTCCTTTCAGGTTGACGGTCATGAGTGAAACCAACATTCCGGCGGACTGCAGGACGGCCTGTGCCGCCTCGGCCGGACGGGTACGCGGGAAGTAGTGGCCGCCGTCGGCGAGTTCGTGCAGCTCGACGTGTTCGGCCAGCAGCTCCCAGTCGCGGTGGTGTGCCCGGAACCCCGCCGTGGAAGGGTCGTCGGCAGCGACCACCACGGTGACCGGCGCGGACAGCCGTTGCGGCGGCGGGTCATCCAGGACCTCGGCGAAATAGCGGTTCGCCGACACGTAGTCGTGGCGGTACGCGGCACCGACATGCTCGGCGCGTGCCGCGTCCAGCTCGCCGAGCTCGGTGTAGCCGCTGTCGGCGGTCAGCCGCGCGGAGATCTCCGCGTTGCTGTGATGGCCCAGCTCGGTGACGGCGGCGCGCCGGTCCGCCGCGGCACCCAGCAGCTGCGCGCCCAGAAAGACCCGCGGCACGCGGGTCCCAGCCTGCTCCAGCCGCCGGGCAGTCTCGACAGCGAGGGCGGCGCCGGAGGAGTGTCCCCACAGCAGCACAGCTGTCAGACTGCGCCGGTTGATCTCGGCGACGACCTGCTCCACGACGCGCTCCATCGGCGCGAACGACTCGCTGCCGGCGGCGATGTCATGACCGGGCAGCTCAACCGCGTACACCGCGAGACCGCTGTCGCGCAGCGCCCGGGCCATCGGTTGGAAGTTCACCGCGTTGCCGCCGGCGTACGGAAAGCACACCAGGGCGCCGGCCTGCGCGCCATCCGATTCCGACAGTGCCTGCAGCAGCTCGGACTGCCGCATCGGATCTGCCGTCGACCAGCGCCGCCAAATCGGCAAGGACCGGATGGCGGTGACCTCCTTGAACGACAACGCCCGGCCCAGGTTGACCGCCAGTTTCACTGCCGACAGCGAGGTGCCGCCGCGGTCGAAGAAGTGATCGTTCCGGCCGACCTGGTGCTGCGGAATGCCGAGCACCTTCGCCCAGGCGGCCGCCAGCCGCCGTTCGGTCGGCGTCCTCGGGAGCGTCATAGTCGGTCCTCGCCGGCGGTGAGCTGGCCGGCCAAGCTTCGTCAGGGTCTTCTTGTCGATCTTGCTGTTGGCCGTCAGCGGCAGACGCTCCCGCCAATGAAAGGCCGACGGCACCATGTACTCCGGCAGCGACCCACCCAACCAGCCCCGCAACACCTCGATGTCCAAAGGCCGCTGGCTCGGAATAGAAGGCCACCAAATGTTTGCTCTGATCGGCCCGCTCAGCCACCACCACCGCACCGTCACCGACACCCGGCACCCGCAACAACGTGTTCTCGATCTCACCAATCTCGATCCGGAAACCACGGATCTTCAGCTGAGAATCCCGCCGGCCCAAAAACTCCAACTTGCCGTCCGGCCGCCACCGACCATGATCACCACTGCGATACAGCCGCCCACCCGGACGGTCCGGATCGGGCAGGAACGCCGCCCCGGTCCGTTCCGGATCATTAATGTAGCCGCGGCCAACACACACCCCGGAGAAAACGATCTCACCAGGCGCACCCAGCGGCACCAGAGCCAGATGCTCATCAACCACCTGAATGTGCACATTGTTAATCGGGCGACCCAACAGCACCCGGTCGGCAGGCGCCCGGTCCATCACCTCGTGGTTGGTGTCATCGGAGGTCTCGGTCAGCCCATACGCATTGACCAGCTTGATCCCGGGTTGTGAGGCGAACCAGCGCTGGGTGAGCTCCTACTTCAACGCCTCACCGGTGACCGACACGTATCGAAGGTCCCACAGCTCGGATGGGTGCTGCTCCAGATAAGACAGCACAACCTCGAGATAGGAGGGCACCACCTGCAACACCGCAACCCGGCCAGCAACGATCGTCTCGACGAACCGCTGGACATCCAAGATCACCTCCTGCTCGATCAGCAGCGTCCGCCCGCCGACCAGCAGCCCAGATATCAGTTGCCACAGTGAAATGTCGAAGCATTGCGGCGCGGTTTGGGCGACCACCTGTCCCTCGCCGATCTCCAGATCGTCGATCTTGGCGAAGAGATGGTTGATCATTCCGGCGTGCTCACACATCGCACCCTTCGGCTCACCAGTGGAACCGGAGGTGAAATAGATGTAGGCCAGCTGATCCGGCGCGACCTCGATACCGAGATTGCCGTCGGCATGGTCCTCCTGGTAGATCGCTTCAATGAAGACCATCTGGGCCTGGCGCAACGACTTCAGAGCCTGGTCGAGGGTGGTGGTGCTGCCGGGTTCGGTCAGCACCAGACCACAACCGGCCCGGGTCAGCGTCGTCGCAATCCGATCGGCCGGGAAATGCGGCTCGATCGGCAGATACACCCCACCCGCCTTGAAAACCGCGAGGACAGCAGCCAGCCAATCCAGATTGCGCTCCGCCACCACCGCCACCACACCCTCCCGGCCCAGCCCGCGCGCCAACAAAGCCCGGGCTAACCGGTTGGCGCGAGCGTTGAGCTGCCCGTACGTCAGGCTGCGCTCGCCGCACACGGCCGCGACCGCGTCAGGGTGAGCCTCCACCCGCGCCTCGAACAGCTCATGGACCCGGCGGTCCGGTAACTCTCGCCTCGGTCCGGCGAGCCCTTCGAGCTGGAAATGGAGTTCCTCGGCAGAGACCAGGCTCTGCCCGCGGTGCTCGGCATCCGGATCGGCGGCGATCAACTCCAGTGCTGTGAGGTGATAGCCGGCGATCCGGGCTGCGCAGTCCGCATCCAACACCTCAGTCCGGTACCGCAGTCTCAGCGTGAGCCGGCCGTCGTCCCGCGAGCTGCCCACCCACAACACAGTGTCCTCGGAAAGCTCGCCGTCGTTGCCGTTCTGATCAGGCCCGTTGTGATCAAGCCCGGTCGGATCGAGCCCGGTCGGATCAAGCACGGTCTCGAAGGACGCTCCAGTGAGGCCCAGATCGCGCCTCAGATCATCCACCGGGAAATCACTGTGCGCCAGCAGTTCTGACTCGGCTCGATGCGTGGCCAACAGCAACGTCCCGCCACGAGTCGGGTTCGGTCGTCAGCCTGCAGAGCAACGGTCGGCCGCCTTGCCGGCCGACGTAGCCCGTCGCGACCTCGCGTTCCCCCGACAGCACCGCGAGCACCTTGGCGTGCGCAGCCAACAGCACCGAACTGAGCGGCACGTCCAGCTCATACGCCAGCCGGCGCAACGCCGCGATGAGGTCATCAGGGATCTTCGCTTCATGCTCGGCTATGCCCGCCGTCGGGATCAAGGCTCCACCGCGGGATTGCGGTGAACCCGCCGGCGCCGAGCACACCACGCCAGAACTCCCGGCCGGCCTACCTGACCGCTGCCGAACTTCCATCAAGTCATTCCTCCACTCACCTTCTGGCTTGGGCTAGTAGGTACTGACCAGAGCGGCGCTCCGGCTTTCGTCGTGGTCTTGGCGAACCTTGAGCGCGGCCGGCACACGCATCTCGCTGGCTGGGTTTCCGCCCCAGTGTTCGTACGGCGGAACCTCTTCGCCCTTCATCAGGAAGGAGTCAGGGGCGAGAACGGCGCCGTCACCGATCGTCACGCCGTAGTGGACGAAGGCACCTACTCCGAGCGTGCAGCCGACACCGATCGTGCTGCTGTCGCACTTGAAGGCGCCATCCTCCTGCGAGTGGCACTGGATTCCGCTGCCGGCGTTGAGCGTGCAGTCGTCACCGATGGTTACAAGCGTCCTCTCGGTCATCCAGAGGCCGTCATCGAAGACCCTGCGGCCGAGCCGGACACCGAGCAAACGCCAGATCGCGTTCTTGAACGGGGTTCCGTTGAAGAACTGGAGGTACGTCACCGCAGGCACCTTCCAGAATCGTTCATGTCGCCAGAAACCGCGCTCGTAGATCGAGCAGAACAGGGGTCGCACGGGAATGAACAGCGTGACGAGACGGTCGACCAGCACCCAATAGACGACGCTGAACGCGAGGATAAGGACGCTGGCCAGCGCGATCGCCGGCGCACCGAGCGACGGGTAGAGAACCGCGGCGGCCGCAGCGATCAGGCTCATCCCGAAGACAAACAACCACCGCACGAGCAGGTACAACCCGATGGTGACGATGTTGTGCTTGTTCTTGGCGGCGAGACGATGGCGCAGCCCGCCTCGAGCAGTCAGATGGTCGAAGGAACTGTCACGCTCGACATTTCGCGGGATCTCGAAGCTGGGTGAGCCCAGCAGTCCGACGTTCTCTCGCACGTTCCCATCGATCGGAACGAGGACCTTCGTGGCGAGGAGGCAGTTCGCGCCGGTCTTGCCCTGTGAGGGATAGGCGATGTTGTTCCCGAGGAAGTTGTGTGGCCCGATCGTTGCCCGTGACACGCAGAAGGATGTGCTGGAGAAGTCGGCATTGATGATCGACAGCCCGTCAGCGACCATCGTGCCGCGGCCGAGAGAGCTCAGGTACGGGTTCTCGTGCTTCAGCCTCTGGCCGAAGTTCGACCCGGTCTGCTCGACCTGGGAGAGGTCGTAGCCGAGCCAACGAAGGTAGTCGACGATGTAGGAGCTGTCACCGAACAGGTAGGTGAAGGCCTTCAGATTGGTGATGCGGGCGATCGTGCGATGCATCGCGTAGTGGACGCCGTACAACGGATAGACCCTGTCCGGTGTGATGGCGAGGTTGAGCAGGCGAGGGACGGTGATCACGAAGAGGAGGCCAACGATCAAAGCGCCGAAGAACAGCACCAAGGAAGCGACCAGTGCCTGCAGGTAGAACGACCAGGTCGTAACCTCCAGAGTCCCGGGATCCAGCAGCGCACTCAGCTCCGGGACCGACTGCAGAAGCACGACCACGCCGCCGATCCCCAGCGGCAAGTACACAGCCAGCACGTTCAGCAGCTGCATGACGGTGTAGCCGGCCCTTCTCAGGGCGCCGCAGTCGGTGGGTTTGACCGACCGGTAGTCCACTTCGGTCCGCTGCGCCGGGGACCCGTGCCAACGCTCGCCTTCTGGCACGGCCTGCCCGACGTGTAGCGAGGAGGAATGCCCGAGCTGGGTACTGTCGCCCATCGAGCTTTCGATGTCGATCACCGTGAGCTCGCCAACGAACACGTTTTTGCCGAGGCTGACTGCGCCTGTCTGGATAAGACCGGCATGGGCTCGGTAGCCGTTGATGAAGGAGTCCTTGCGGATGACCGTGCCGTCGCCGATGGTGAGCAGGTCGGTGCAGATGGGTACGTTCAGGGAGAAGATCGCGACGCCTCGCCCGACCTTCGCGCCCAGCGCCCTGAGATAGAGCGAGTAGAGCGGCGACCCGACGAACAGCAGGACGAGAGGGTTGAATCGGACTAACGTCTTGACGGTCCAGAAGCGGACATACCCCAGACTCCAGATGCGGATCTGCCGAGGCTTCCATCGACCGATCAGGATCCACTTTCCCAAGATCGGAACGGTGAACAAGAACAGGAACAACGCCAAGCCGGAAAGGACCGACCGCAGGTAGATGTCGAGCACGCCAGAGCCCGCCGAAATCCACTCATAACCCTGGGCGATCACCAACGCGGCCAGATAGGAATATCCTCCGAAGATCAAAAGCTGCAACGCCCCGCAAAGCACAACCTGCGATGTTCTTGCCGGTGTGGCCACCTCAACGGAGGGCCGGACGGAGCCGGCGTCTCTTCAAGAGCAGGCGTGGCGTCCGCGAGGGCCGTAGCCAAGCTTGTGATCGTGGGGTGTTGGTAGATGTCCTTGATCGATACCGATGGCAGATCAGGCCGCTTCCGGACCCGGGCACAAAACCGCGCCATCACCATCGAGTCCGCACCAAGATCATCGAAGAAGTTACTGTCCACCGACACCCGCTCGACACCCATGACGTCGGCGAGCACGTCGGCGAAGACCCGCTCGACAGGCATAGGCGCGGTGTCCACGAGTGCCGCGGCCAGGCTTCGGATCGTACGGTGCTGGTAAATGTCCTTGATCGACACCGCTGGCAGATCAGGCCGCTTCCGGACCCGGGCACAAAACCGCGCCATCACCATCGAATCCGCACCAAGATCATCGAAGAAGTTACTGTCCACCGACACCCGCTCGACCTGCGTGACATCGGCCAGCACTTCTGCGAAGGCACCCTCAGTGCTCGAGGTGGGCGAATCAGCCACACCGGCTGTGAAGGTAGCAAGAGCTTGTTGCACGACGTCAGCTCCTTGATCAGGCAGCCCGCGAAGCGGTGGTCAGCTCATCGGAGCGGAGCACGTCCTCGCCGTAAAGATCCACGACCCAGTTGGTGTGGTAGACAGTGTCGAGATAGCGCTCGCCGAAGTCTGGGGCGATAGCGACCGTGGTGAGGTCTTGCGAGCCATGCAGGCTCAACCAGTCCATGGCTCCGCTGACCACGGTGCCGGTGGAGCCGCCGAACAGGAATCCGGTGCCTGCGAGTCGACGGCAGGCACGGATGGTGTCCGCCTCCTCGACACGTACGACCTCGTCCACGAAGACTCATCGAGCATGGGCGGACGGATGCTCATCCCCAGCCCAGGGATCATCCGGCGTCCCGGCGCACCACCAAAAGTCACCGAGCCCCCGGTTTCCACTGCCACGATCCGGACCGGCCGGTGCCACTCCCGGAAGAAGCGGGCACAGCCCATCAAGGTCCCGCAGGTTCCGGCCCCGACGAACAGCACGTCGAGTCGCGGGAACTGCCGGGCGATCGCCGGCGCAGTCCTGCGGTAGTGCGCCTTCCAGTTCTGCGGATTGGCGTACTGATTCAGCCATACGTAGCGGTCGTCGGAAGCGCACAACCCACGGACGTAGTTGATCCGTGCGCCGAGGAAGCCGCCGACCTCAGCCGGCTCTGTGACGACGTGGACCTGGCTGCCGAACGCCTGGATCAATCGCTTCGTTGACAGGTTGCAGCGAGAGTCAGTGACGCACAAGAACCCGTAACCCTTGCTCGCCGCGATCATGCTCAGCGCAACGCCAAGATTCCCAGACGAGGACTCCACCAGCACCGACCCCGGCGTCAAGACTCCGTCCCGCTCGGCCGCCTCCACCATCTCGCTCGCGGCCTTCAGCTTGATCGACCCGGCGAAGTTGAAACCCTCACACTTCAAGAACAGCGACAGCCCGAACGTCGGCTCAAGATCAACATAGAGCTCGTCCTCGTTGAAACCCTGGGGCGTCGAAATGATTGGCACGTTGGCCTCCCTCTCTCTACAGCAGCACAGTCCGCTGCTGTTCCCTGCTGGCGCGGCTTGTCGAGCGACGTAGAGGCGCCGACAAGTTGGTCGCCAGTCCGCCGTGTGCGACTCGGCGCGCGCCTGGCTTGATCACGCACGGCGGCCGCAGCCACGGCACGGTCCAATTTCCATGGGCGTCATCCGATCTTCAGCTGGCTGAGTGGCTGGCTGCCCTTCGCGGACTAAGACGCGGCTTCTCCCGGGGTTGATACGACTTACACCCACCAAATGCGCGCTGCGTCGGTGCGCGGCGATGTGACCTCAGACTTCCTCGGCCGCTGGGCTATCCCGCTGAGCAGCGAGTCCGAGATTCGGTGCGTGTGCCGCTTCACACCCGGTGCTGGTCCAATGCATCTTCCGCGGATCTCCCAGCAGGCCTGCAGACCCGCGCGAGACTCGACGTGGGCCCCGATAGGGGTTATGGGCCCTTGATTACCAAGAGATGTGCGAGCTGATCACGGACGCACGGCGGATTTGCCTCCCGACGCGGCTTCAGCGACAGTGCTCTGGCCGAGCCCAAGAGGGCGATAAGTCGCGCAGCGTAGAGGATTGGGCCAATTCGGCGCTGTAGTTCTGTTGATCACGACATCTCCGGCCGCAGCCTTGCATTGAAGCGTCCCTGATTTCGTGCCGCCGTCAGACGGCGTCGCCATCTTGTTGATCATGGTTTGGCGGTCGCAGCCTTTGGCCTCGTTCATGGTCAACGAGTCCGAATGGTCAGACTCGTCCAGCGACCAGTCCAGCGGGAAACGGCGCCCAGGAACTGTTGTGCAGATGGAGACAGCAGCCCTGTCACCGCGGGCACAGACGGCTAGGACTCACTCATGAATCCTGAGGAAAGCCACTAGTTCGAAAGCCGAAAAAAGGGGTCCGACATCATGGCCACCACGGACAACACCGCTTTAGGCGCTGCCGGTCCCATCGCCGCAGTCATGCGGTCCGATGAGCAGGCTTGGAACGCCCTCATCGAGCGCCACCAGCACATCATCGACGCCGCCTGCCGCCGATATCGGCTCAGGCCTGAAGATGCGGCTGACGTCAGCCAGACCGTGTGGATGAAGGCAATTGACAATCTCGATCGGATCCGTGAGCTGCGGGCTATGCCGGGATGGATCAAGACGACCGCCATGCGAGCAGCCTGTACTCTGCTGCGCTCGCGCGATCGCCTCACCCTGGTCGACGTATCTGAGGACAACTCTGCCGATTGGTCACCGCTGGCTCAGCGCAGCAGCGAGGTCGATGCCCAGATGTTGCATGCAGAGCGCCGAGCTGCTGTGCGGGACGGGCTTGCCGAGCTGCCTGAGAGCCATCGTGCCCTTCTCAGTCTGCTCGTCACTGATCCGCCAATCTCCTACCAGCAGATTAGCGATCAACTCGGACTGCCGGTGGGCAGCATCGGGCCCACCCGCGCCCGCTGCCTCCGCAAGCTGGCCGCCACCCCGTCGATTCGAGCCCTTGAGCTCGGCCGTGGCGACCATGTTTCGGCCGCCGACGCGGCTTAGAGGGCGACGTCAAACGAGTTGGACCAAAGAGAAGGAAAGAAGGTGTGCAGTGATGACCCTCCGTACCTGCCGCGACTGGCGCGGAATCAAACATCATCTGAGCCAATTCTCAACCGATGAGCTTCTCCATCTGCTCGACACAGCACAACACGCATCCGAGCAGATTGCCCGCTTCATCGTCTCACTCGATAAAGAATTGGCTTTGCGGAAGAATGCGGACGCGAGCACTCCCTCGGCCTGATCCGCACTACGCGAGCTCCACGTCTGGTGCCCGGCTATTGGGCTCCTCGGAGTCTCGGGGTGTGAGGACGCGCGGTGGGCCCGGGCCGAAAGACCTCAAGATAGCTGAGCCCTTTTCCCTCGACCTTGCTGATCAAGCCGCTTACATTCGCGGCAATGGCCGTGTGTGGCGGGTGCGGGAAGTTCGGGCCCGAGGAGGCGCGCTTCTGCTCTGCCTGCGGCAGCCCGCTCGGGGCCGCGCCGCTCTTCGAGCGCAGCGCCCGCAAGACCGTCACCGTCGTCTTCGCCGACATCGCGGGCTCGACCGAGCTCGGCGACCGCCTCGACCCCGAGACGGTACGGCAGGTCATGTCGCGCTACTTCCGAACCACGCGGCGCGTGCTGGAGCGGCACGGCGGCACGGTCGAGAAGTTCATCGGCGACGCCGTCATGGCCGTGTTCGGCATCCCGGTGGTACACGAGGACGATGCGCTGCGGGCCACCCGCGCCTCGGTCGAGATGGCCGGGTCCCTCGGGACGCTGAACAAGGAGCTCGAGCGCCGCTGGGGCGTCAGTCTGGAGGTCCGCATCGGTGTGAACACCGGCGAGGTCGTGACCGGCGACCCCTCGGGCGGCCAAGGGTTCGCGACCGGGGACGCCATCAATCTCGCAGCGCGCCTGCAGCAGGCTGCGGCCCCGGGCGAGATCCTGATCGGCGAGACGACACGCGGCCTCCTCGGCGATCGCGTCACCGTCGAGGAGGTCACGCCGTTCCTGGTCAAGGGGAAGCGCGGTTATGTGCGCGCGGCCCGGGTCCTCACCCTCACCTCGGACACGCCGTCCACGATCATGGGTTCCCCGTTCGTCGGCCGCGAGGAGGAACTCCGTCTCCTTCGGGAGACCTTCGAGCGCTGTGTCGCCGAGCGAGCGTGCCGCTTGGTGACGGTCCTCGGCGTGCCGGGAATCGGCAAGTCGCGGTTGGTCCGCGAGGCGCTGGAAGAGATCAGGACCGGTGCGGGGATTGTGGTCGACGCTGCCGCTGGCGCGTCGGTCGGAGTCGACGACACGAGCGGATGTCTTCACTGCTTACTGCGCGGCTGGCGCGGTGCATCGTTGCGCTGGACCTCGAGATTGCAGCTCTGGACTGATCCGGATTGAGGGCTGCGTCGCTGACATCTTGACGACCATGCTCGCGCGACCTAGAGCTTCATCAGCCGCTTCGTCGAGCCCGCGGCTCACAAAGCTCAGCTATCATTGGCGGAAGTTCGGGCCTTCAACGTTCAACGGCATCGCCGCTACGCTCCCCTGTGAGCCCATGCATTTCTAGGGAGGCGTTAATGGCAGCACTGACATCGGTGCTGACAGCCAACCAAACCTCCGGCGAGATACCTGGCGTTGCTTTGATACGGATCATGATGTCGCTCAGCGGTGGTCGGTAGCCCGGCCTGCAGCCTCGGGTCCGATGAGCATACGTCGGGGTGGTCATGATCAGATCCCGCCGACGTAGTCGAACCGGGCTCGAACCTCAACGGCCTCAGCGATCGCGGCTTCACAGGGATCTTCCTTGATTCGGTGCCTTATGCGGTTCCAGTCACACCGTCCGAATTGCAACCATGATTTCCCCGTCGAGCTTGACGAGAACATTTCATAACTGACCAAACCAGCGATCGAATTGCGCCTACCGGACCCAATCGTTGACTGTAAGGCGCCCTTGATGCTCGCGATCGGGAGGCCGAGATTCTCGACGCTGTCGACCACGACGAGGTCGTATTGGAAATGCATTGGGAACTCCTGCGCGTTGACTTCTCTCTCATGATCCGACTCACGGGTGGTCGTCGCTGTGCCCGGCATAACAAGGGTTCTGTGTCTTCGAGGACGGCTCAAATCGAGCAGGCACTCGCAGCCGCAGGCGACATGATCTTGATCGAGAGCTCGGCTGGAAATCCATAAATCCAGGCTGCGACCGAACCCTGCCCAGCACGATCGTTCGGGTTGAAGCCTCACTTGGTCGACACCTTCAAACTCAGCAATGATCCGCTGTTCATCGAGAAGGTCCGCGACGTCGTCGGGCTTTATCTGAACCCGCCCGAGCGGGCCGTGGTTCTTTGTGTGGACGAGAAATCCGGGATCCAGGCGCTGAACCGTTCGGCGCCGTTGCTGCCGATGATGCCTGGGGTCGCTGAACGCCGCAGCTTCGACTACGCCCGGGCCGGCACCACCGACTTGTTCGCCGCCCTCGACGTGGCCACCGGCTGGTGATCCACTCAATCCAACGGCGACACCGAGCCAGCGAGTTCAAGAAATTCCTCAACCAGATCAACCAAACTGTGCCAGTCGACTTCGACGTCCACCTGATCTGCGACAACCTCGCCACCCACAAGACCCCTGCGATCGGCGCCTGGCTGGCCGCCCACCCCCGGTTCCATCTGCACTTCACCCCGACAGCTCATCGTGGCTGAACCAGGTCGAACGCTGGTTCGGACTGCTCACCGACCGCCAACTCCGCCGCGGCGTGCACGACAACGTGACCACCCTCGAACGCGACATTCGCTCCTGGATCGAACACTGGAACGCCGACCCGAAACCCTTCGTCTGGACCAAGACCGCCGAAGAAATCCTCGAACGACTGGCCCGATATCTACAACGAATTCCTGGCGGGGGACACTAGTTGGGCAGCGTAGTAGTCACCGCATGAGTCAGGCAGTGGCATTGGGGTGGAGCTGTGGGCTGTCCCATATGGAGCTCCGGACAACTGCACCAGGGATGTCGTGCGCCAATCGATCGACACAGAGTGGGCGCGCGTACCGACAAGGACGCTGCCGTCTACGGCACGGTCGGTGCCGCTCCGATGATCGCTGAATCGGCAGGGGTGGGCGCGATGCCCAGGCCTTGGTAGGTGCCGTTGTCCTCCACGGGAGCTAGAGCATCGGCGGCGGTATCTGGCCGCGGTCATTGCACGGCACTTACACCGAGGACTACTCCAATGCCGCTTGAGGATTTCCTAGTGGTGCCTATGCCGGCACAGATCACGGTGTGCCCCTCGCCGCCAGCATCCAAGAACACTTCGGCACCAGCAGGGACGGTCGCTGCGCGGCGCTACAACATCGGCCTCTACGCAGCCCTCCGCGTCGCGCGTGTGGGTTTCATCGAAGCGTGTTCCGCAGCCGCCGCTGGGCGGAGCGCACCTATTCCCCGACACGGGTGGGGTAGCCCACGGCCACGCCACGTCGAACGACTCTAGGCCACGGTCACACAGCCGCTGATCAAGGCCGGCAATACGTCAAAACTGCCTGATGGCTGAATATCTCGCGTTCTCGGCGGAGCCCCGCTACATCCGTGATCCATCGTCGAACGATGCCTTGTTCGCCCGGGCGATTTGCATCATCCAGAATCACGACCGCATTCGGGGCAAGCCGAGGCTCAAGGACGTGCAGTGCCGGGTACCTTGCCGTCTCACCGAGCGAGCCCGGTGGCCCGTCGACAAGCAGCAGATCAATCTCGTTCAGATCCCGAAAGGCGTCCACGCTATACCACTGGAACTCCTCGCCATTTATGTTGAGCTGACTCAGCTCCGCCAGCCTTACCTCGGCGAGGTGATTGACCTCGTGGAGCTCGAGGAGTGACCTTGTGCGATCAGCAAAGTCCGTCTCGTGATCGACGGAGATGAGACGCCCGCCGTCCTTCTCGAGGGCGTATGCAATCCAGATCGACGACGTTCCGCTCCCTAGTTCGAGCACAACCTTGGGCCGCTTCCGGGCAATCAGGTATAGCACCTCCAGCAGACCGGTCGGATCCATCGCCCACCGTCCAGATGATGGCATTGGCGCACGCGGTTCGAATTCTCTGAACAGCTGCAGCAGTGCTTCCGTCTCGGCTGTCTGGTCTCGTTGAATCTTGGCCATGTCACGGCCTAATCGCCGTTGTTCTGCCACGATGCTCTTCACCGATTTGATTGCAGACGTGCTGATCACCTCTTGAACAGAATCCTGCGTTTCACCCAGCCTCGATAGAAGCGTGCGCTGCCCGTTCTCCAGTTGATGCTGCCTTTCTGCTGCAGCGAGTCGCTCATTCTCGAGGGCAGCGATTACGCGACGCTGTCCACTCTCCAAAGCGCTTAGCTGGTCCGCCCCCATGGGCCGTTCATTCTCGACCGCAGCCAGGATGCGATTCTCGACCGAAGCCAGGATGCGACGTTGGGCCGCATCAACCCCCTTGGGAAGGCTCTTGATCTGCACGCTCAGCTCGCGGGTGTTCTGTGAAATTCGGTAGCGGAGCTGGATGGAAGCGAGCAGCGCCAGCGTAGCCGTCAGTCCAATAAGGGCCGTGGCAAGCCATTGCCAACCGGTCGCCGCGGAAGCAACTATTCCGACGCCCAGCAGGGCCGAGGCGACGATGGCCATATTCTGCCGAGCCGTCAGGCCTCGGAGACTGCGAGCGATGGAACCTGTTCTGTTCATGATCTCTGGCATTTGCGACCTTTCCGGTTGGTTTCGCTCAGTGCCAATCATCCGCGGGTCTGTCCAGGCACTCTTGCCGCAGAATATCGGCGTGCACGTGCAAGGTTCACCTACTCGATAAGCCTTGACATTAAGTCGAAGTAGGAATCGTGACTGTAGAGGTCACGAACTCGTTGCTGGGCACGTCTGCTCTGGCTAAGGAAAAGCTCTTTGTCAGCGTAATAAGTACGGACGACGTTCTGCGCTTCGCCGGGAGTGCAGTAAACCGCGCCATCTCCGAACGTAGCCTCGAAATGGTGGGGGAGGATTGTCATACAACCGGATGCGAGGGCCTCCAGTACCGCTCGGCCAAATGCTTCGATCATGTTCGGATGCGGGAAATACACGTAGAAGTCGATCTGAAATAGGAAGCTTCGCACATCTACTTCGTTGTAGTCATAAACGAGCCAATTCGGTGGATTGCCTTGAGTCCCAAGCACAGTGCGCGCGGTCTGTGACCCACCCATGATCCTGACGTCGAAGTCCTGGGTATCGGGATAAGCGTCCGACAGACTCACGCGATCCCCTGGCCACTTCGTCCAGTTGTCGCGCGAGTGTCGCCCAATGACTGGCATATTGGAGCGAAAACCAGTCCGCTCCAGCACCCAGGTGTCTACATCAATAATGCCCGGCATATCGAACGCCGTGATTCCCTCGACGTCCAGCTGACGCACGAGCTCCGCCCGCACGGCCGGGCCTTGCGGGCACCATCGCGGCTCAACGCCGAAGAGCTCCCTAGCAGCGTCCATACACGCCATTGGCACGTATCTGAGGTCAGTGCCGTCGACTTCGGATGGCGCCTGATTTGCCAGGATGATCACGCGACGCGCTCGCACACGGCTACGTGAGCGGTCCGCGAACTGCAATACCGGCGGATACCGAATGACGAGAACGGACACAGAGACGTCATCGGAGAGAAGGACATGCTCAACCGTGCCGCTATTGATCAGTTCCTGAATCGGGCTGCATAACGGGTTTATGTTCACGGCCATGAATCGGTAGGCTTCCATGTGGATGATTGCTACGCGCCTGCCACGGCTGGTCAGCGCTTTGATCTCCTCGATCATGGACTTCTGCGGCCCGCCGTAAGGCCGCCAGTCGCTGGCAAATATGACATCGAAGTGCTTCGACTTCGTCCCGCCCGCGCCCGCGCCATCGAGGTGGACTGGCGCGGGAAAAGGCCTTACCGCGTTCGAGCTCGAAAGGTAACCGTCTTCCTTGCCGGCTTTTATCTTCTCGTGCCACAGTGAATAAGCCGAGCGGTATGCAAGACGCGCAGGATGTGCCCATCCGGATCGAAACTCAACGCTGGACAACGAGCTTGGCACGTCGCGAATGATTGCGTAGATCTCTCCTGTTATGCGCTTGACAGCAGACTCGCCGAACGCGGCCTCAATTCTGCGAACGTACTCTGTATCGGCGCTCTTTCGGACTTTGTCAAAGTACCCGATACGTCGTGTGACGGCGTCCTTACGAATCATCAGAGAAGACGTATTCAGACCACAGGAAGGCCGACCCAGGCGTGACATGATCAGGTCGCTGGTGGCATGAATGCCGTGCGAGATAGTCGCGACTAGCGACCCGTCCGGCAGCAATGCTCCGACTTGTCGCTCCAGGCGCCGAGGGTGAGACCAGTCGTCCGAGTCCTGAAAAGTCACGTAGTCGCCCGACGTGGCGGCCAAGCCCACGTTCCGTGCAATATACGTCCCGCCGTTATCGCGGAGTTTGATTAGGCTGACGCGTTGGTCAAGTTTGACGCACTGCTCGAGTATTAGGTCATACTCCGGCGGCGACGCATCATCAACGATAATTATCTCAATATTGGCCCACGTTTGTTGGACTAGCGATCGGACCGCGGTCAGGAGTTCTACTTGAGGTCTGTAGGACGTAACGATGACGGAGATTCGTGTTGTTCTATCGATCTTTGCGCGTGCGGGCGAGCTCAGACGATCAAATGGAGTGCGGTCCGGGTGATCGACAAGCAACGGCTTTGGGTCTGAGAACAGCTCCTGGAATGCGCTCAGCCAAGCGCCGTGTGAGAAGGGGTCACCGACGAACGGATTCAACAGATCCGCGCGCAGGTGCGATCGCGTGTCCTTTGGCAGCTTCGTGTACGTGTCGCAGAGCTGAGCGGCTCGTGCTCGATCCCCTAGATGGAAGGCGAGCTGCGTATGAAGGCTTTGGTGCTGAGCTCGACGTACTGGCCCGAACAACTCAAATGCGAGCTCATAGAGAGCCTGGCCGTCTGACTTGTCCTCGGGCAACATGTCCTGAAGTGCAATTACTCGCGCGAGGTCATCGAGCGCGGACGGGTTGATCTTGACGGAGTCGAGCCCGCTGCTGTCATGTCGGCGGGCGGCCCTCAGCAGATCACTCAACGAGAGGGAGCCGCTCGTCGCCGCGTGGGCCAGAAGTGCCCTTGCGGCCAGTGAGCGTGTCCGCAGAGCCGTCGCTGGCAGTGCGGCAGGCGAACGCCGCTTGGCAACGATGAGGTAGTCATCGAGCAGTCGGGCAGGGAACGCATCCGGCCCGAATTGGGTATCGCGCACTGCATCGCCTTTCCTGCGTTATTCACGCGTACCGAGCGCCAACGCAATCATCGCGAATAGTCCGCCAAAAGACCCGCAGCTAACGCGGTGACCAGCCGTGTCTTTCTGAGCCTGCCGACTCGCCGCCGCGTGCGAGATCTGCATAGATGGCCGCCTCACCGAACAGCGGCCGAAAGTGCGGGGCGGCACATGGCCGTATCAAGGGATTCGCGGACGTCGGCAATGTTGGGCTTGTCGCCGGCCTTCAGTCAGGCGCGCCGGTGCGCCCGCGAGCTTTCGAAGGGGCGGCCGCGCGCTTCGACGAGCTCAGCGCATTCAGGAGCCCGTTGTCAGGAATTGCACTCGACTGAAATTGGAGTGTCGTGTACGCACAATCGGCGCTCTCTCCGATAACGTGCATATCCGAAAGCGGTCAAATCTCGGCCCGTATCGATGACCACTGACCACCTAACACTTCCCCTGAGCCGTTAAGGCAACACACAATGAGGTGCAGTATGTCGGACATCGCCGTCATTATCGGTCTTGGCTACGTAGGACTCCCCTTGGCCCGCGAGGCGACCCGATCAGGGCTGCACGTTATCGGGCTGGACGTCAATGAGGAAATAGTTGCAGGGCTTGAGGCCGGCCGCTCCCACATCGACGACCTGACCGACGACGACATCATAGAAATGAAGCAGGGCGGTTTCCGTGCCACCGCTGACCCAAGCATCATTGCGCAGGCCAGAACGGTGGTGATCTGTGTTCCCACACCGCTATCGGACGGCGGTCGTCCGGATCTCAGCGCGGTCATCGCGGCCGTTGAGAGTGTTGCCAAACACCTCCAGCCCGGCACCTTGGTTTCGCTTGAGTCGACGACGTACCCAGGCACAACCGACGAAGTAGTCCGGCCCATCCTCGAGGCGCCCGGCCTGATAGCTGGCGTTGACTTCAATTTGGCATTCTCACCGGAACGCATCGACCCGGGAAACCCGCTTTTCGGACCCCGTAACACGCCGAAGGTGATCGGCGGCCATACCGAGAAATGCACTCAGGTTGCCGCCGATTTCTACGGCAGGTTTGTCGACATGGTGGTGAAGGCCAAGGGCACGCGCGAAGCCGAAATGACCAAGCTCTTGGAAAACACGTATCGACACATCAACATCGCCCTGGTTAACGAAATGGCGCAATTCTGCCACGAGCTGAATATTGATCTCTGGGATGTGATTGATGCTGCAGCCACCAAACCGTTCGGATTCCAGTCGTTCCGGCATGGACCTGGTGTGGGTGGGCACTGCATTCCGATCGACCCGAACTACCTCTCCCACAATGTGCGCGCAAAGCTGGGCTATCCCTTCCGCTTCGTCGAGCTGGCGCAGGAAATCAACAATTCCATGCCGGCGTACGTGGCTCGTCGCGTACAAGATCTTTTGAACCGGGACTGCAAGGCGGTTCGTGGTGCGTCCGTGCTGTTGCTCGGCGTCACGTACAAGCCGAACATCGCCGATGTCCGCGAGTCTCCGGCTGCCCCGCTGGCGAAGCGCCTGATTGCTGCCGGCGCCCAAGTCGGCTTCCATGATCCGCACGTGAAGAACTGGACGGTCGCGGGGCACGACCTGACCTCGGAATCCGATCTGTACGGCGCGGTGGCTGCGGCTGATGCCTGTGTGTTGCTCCAGAATCACAGCGAGTATGACGTGGACGAGCTTGCAACGTGTTCTCGCCGATTTCTGGACACGCGAGGGGTCACTCGGCGCCACGCCACTGTCGAACGGCTCTAGGGCCCACCAACCCGACCATCAGATGGATGCGGAGCGCGAACGCGTGCCCGCAGTCTGATCACGCCGTCCCCTCGCCGGGGGGAGCTGTCATTTCGAATGACGGGCCGGTGACGCTCAGGGCTTGGTCCATTGCAGCCGCCTGCTGCGTCAACAAGTCTCCGGCTTCCTTCAGTGCCTCGCCAGCAGCGCGAGTCGTCTTGGCCGCTTGCTGCAGGCCCTCCAACATCTGCCGCATCGGGACAAACGCTTGTTCGGTTAGCTTTCGATTGAACTCTGCTTGCGCTTCGAAGGCTTTCTGGAGCAGATCCAACTGTTGCTGCATGGGGGCAAACATCGTCTGCAGAAACTCCGGCGCAGTCGAACCAAGCGCAGCCTTCTGAAACTGCCCGATCATGTCCTGCCAGGCTTTCATCGGATCATCGACACTGGCCACGTCATCCACCCTTGCGATCGCCTCTTTGTCGTGCCACTGGCTGACCTCAGTTTAGGTCCACGGTCGCTGCTGGACTCTAGGCCCCACCGTGCCATGGCCGCGTGCGAGAGGTCTGACCTCCGCTATCGCCGGGCTGATTTGAGCGGGCCGATGTCTCAAAGATGTGAACGCCGAGCCCTTCGATCACGAAGGCTACTGGCGGTCGGCGACAAGTTGATCTTGCAGGCCGTCGAGGATGGCCTGGAGGCCGAAGTCGAAGCTGTTCTCGGGCGCCGCACCGTAATCGGCAGCGGCTGTATCGAGGCGGGCGCGCAACCGTGGGAACTGCCTGGCGATCTCGCGGGCTTTGGCCATGTGCTCGCGCATCAGCCCCTCGGCGTCACCGCCGTCGCGGCTGAGCTTCCTCGTGACCGAGGCGTCCGCGGCTGGGCCGAGCGCGTTGCCGAGCACGAATGTGAAGACGGTGGCCGCTGCCTGATCGGCTTGTGCGCCGGTAAATCCGGCCGACTCATAGATGGCCAGGTTGATCTCGTCATGCCGCGCCTTGCCGGGGCCGAAGATCAAGAAGGAACCGAAGGCCTGCAGTAGCCAGGGGTGGCGGATCAGCATCTGGTAAAGGTCGGTCGCCATATCGGCAGCGGCCGTACGCCAGTCGGTCGCGGTCGGGTCGGGTAGCGCGATCTCGTTCCACGCTTGGTCTCCGGCGAGGGCGATGAGATTCTCTTTGCTGTCTACGTGCCAGTAGACCGCGGTGGCGGCAGAACCAAGCCGCCTGCCGAGCTCGCGCATGTTCAGGCCTTCGAGGCCCTCGGCGTCCAGCAGCTCGATCGCGGCGTGGACGATCTGTTCGCGGGTCAACGTGTCGCGGGGCACGCGATCAAGATAGCGGGGCCCTTGAACGAAGTTCAAGAAAGTACTTGCACAATGTTCAAGACGTGCTCTATCGTGGCACTTGAACATAGTTCAAGTTGCTAGGAGGATGCAAAAGAGTGCCAGATGACACGCTGTCCGATTTCGTCGAGGCGACGGCCACAGAATTCGGCATTCCTGGCGTCGCCGTCGGGGTGTGGGCGGACGGTCGCGAGACCTACGCATGCCACGGCGTAACGAGCATCGAGAACCCGCTGCCCGTTGATCAGGACACGCTGTACCTACTCGCTTCGGTCACGAAGACCTTCACCGCGACCGCGCTGATGCGTCTGGTCGCGGACGGCCGGATCGAGCTGGACGCACCGGTACGTCGGTATGTTCCCGAGCTCGAGCTCGCGGATGAGCGCGCGGCGGCGGAGATCACCGTGCTGAACCTGCTCAACCACACCTCGGGCCTGGGCTGGGACCTGATGATCGACACCGGCGAGGGGGATGACGCGCTGGCCAGCTTTGTAGCGAAGCTGGCCGAGTTGGAGCTGATCGCGCCACCCGGGGAACGGGCCTCCTACAGCCAGGCGGGTTACAGCTTGCTCGGGCGGATCGTCGAGAAGGTCACAGGCCTTACGTACGAGCGGGCCGTCGCATCACTCGTCTTCGAGCCGTTAGGGCTGTCCCACAGTTTCTTCGCGCCCGAGGACGTCATGACGAGGCGGTTCGCCGTGGGGCACAATCCCGGCGAGGACGGAACGCTCTCCGTTGCGCGGCTGTGGAGGGGCCCAAGATTTCGTAACCCCGGCGGCGGGCATCGCGTCCTCGGTAGCAGATCTGCTGCGCTGGGCCCGGTTCCATCTCGGTGACGGCCGCGCGGAGAGCGGCGAGCGTGTCCTGCCGGCGGAGATGCTGCATCGGATGAAGGAGCCGACGGTCGCATTGCGGGGCAGTTCGCTCGGCGACGCCCTCGGCATCGGCTGGTTCCTGCGGGACGTCGACGGCGTACGGACCGTCGGGCACGGCGGGTCGGCGAACGGCCAGTTCGCGGAATTCCTCACGGTTCCGGAGCGGGGCTTCGCCGTCGTCGCGCTGTCCAACGCCGGGCCGGACGGCATCCCCTTCAACCAGGCCGTCGTGCGCTGGGCGCTCGAGGCCTACCTCGGCGTGGTCGACCGGGAGCTGGAACCGATCCCGTACGACGAGGCGCGGGCCCGCGAGGTCGTCGGGAGGTACGACATCGATGTCATGACCCTTGTCATCGCCACCGATGCGACGGGCCTGACGCTCGAGGTCGGAATCAAGCCGGAGATCCGCGCGGCGTGGGACGGCGAGATGCCTCCCGACTATGCGCCAGCCGCCATCGGCTTCCTTCCGGGTGATACCGACGAGTACCTCATCACTGAGGGTGGCTTGAAGGGTCAGCGCGGCTTCTTCACCCGCGACGAAGGCGGCGCGATCGTTGGTGTCGACATCGCTGGCCGGATGTTCAGCCGGGTGCCAACGGATTCCAGGTAAGCCCAGCGGCCTACGCCTTGGCTGCTGGACTGTCCGTGATCTCGAAGGGGCTACAGCTTGGCGACCGTCAGTAACACGGCCGAATCCTCCAGAGCCTCTAGGCCGTGGCGTCTATCGGGAATGATCAGCAGGTCTCCCCGAGCGCCCTCCCACGACAGGTCGGCCGTTGAGAGTCGCACGCGCCCGTGCAAGATCAGTAATGTCGCCTCGCCAGGATTCTCGTGCTCGGCAAGGCAAGAGCCCGCGATCATGCCGATCACTGTCTGGCGCAGCACTTTCTCATGACCGCCATAGACGGTGTCCGCGGTGTGTCGACCACCCGCGGTTGCGGCTAACTTCATCTGCTGACGGGCGAGTGCCTCGAGCGAGATCTTCTGCATGCCAATAGTGTCCCAAGTGCAGCTGGCAGGCTTTCAGGATGCGCCGATTCACACAGGTAGATGTCTTCACCGACCAGCTGACGTTCGGAAATCCGGTGGCAGTCGTGCACGACGCCGACGAGCTGACAACGCAGCAGATGGCCGATGTCGCCAAGTGGACCAATCTGAGCGAAACAACGTTCCTGTCTGCGCCCACCGACGAGCGGGCCGACTATCAGGTGCGGATCTTCACGACCCGCGTCGAGATCCCCTTTGCCGGCCATCCCACGCTCGGCTCGGCTCATGCCTGGCTGGAGGCGGGCGGGGCAGCGAAGGATCCCGAAGAGCTGGTCCAGCAGTGCGGAGCAGGACTCGTACGGGTCCGGCGCGAAGGTACGCGGCTCGCCTTCGCTGCACCGCCACTAATCCGAGGTGGTGACGTTGAGGCAGTGGATCTGACGGCGATCATGGCCATTCTCGGCATCGATCGTGACCAGGTCGTGGATGCGCAGTGGGCCGACAATGGTCCGGGCTGGGTGGCGCTGTTGCTCGCAGACGCCGAAGCGGTACTGGCGCTGCAACCGAAGACCCCAGCCGCGGGTCAGTTCGACGCTATCGGGGTGATCGGACCCTATCTGCCGCGCTCGGAGGTGGACTTCGAAGTCCGGGCCTTCACCCCGCTAGAAGGGCAGCGCGAAGACCCCGTTACCGGGAGCCTCAACGCGGCGCTGGGTGAGTGGCTGATTGGTACCGGGCGGGCGCCGGACTCCTATATCGCTGCCCAAGGAACCGCTATAGGACGCCGTGGCCGGGTCTACGTCACCAAGGTTGGCGACGAGGTCTGGACCGGCGGCGATGCGGTCACTGGCGTGACTGGGATGGTGCACATCTAGCGCAGTCCTCGTCAGCTTGCCTTACGGCGGCGGAACCGGGAGCGCAGGCCCCGGCCGAAAAACTCCTCGGCTTCCTCCGGCTCAGGGGCCAACGCCCGCGCGGTGGCGGCAAGCCAGCCGTTCACCGCAGCCCACAGCCGGCTGAGCAGGTCGAGCTGCGGGCCGCGAGCCGTCAGTGGGCCGCCGTTGAGCTGAACGATTTGTTTGCCGAGCTCGAGCGAGAGGGGGTCGCGCAGCACGACCGTCACAGTCTCGTCGGTCACTGACAGCTCGAGCTGGCGGGCGGCGGCCTGGGTTGGCGTGTCGTCGGCCGTGTCCTCCGTGCTGACATCGTCCAGCTTGGCGGCGAGCTCGTCGAGGTCGATGCCGGCGTCGGTGAGGACCTTGGCCGCGGCACTGTCGGGCTGCTGCAGGATCGCCTCCAGAATGTGATGGCTGCCGACCGGCGTCTCGCCGGCGAGTTCTGCAGCCAGCGCGAGTACGTCGTGCGCCGCCGGCGTACGGCCTGCAGCGTGAGCCTCGCTCGCCGCCGGCGACTCGATCCGCGCTAGCACGTCGCCGCGGATCTGATCCAGCGGGTGCTTATCCGCCAAGATCTGCGCCGCCCTGCCCTCGCCCTCCCGGAGCAAGCCGAGCAGGATGTGCTCGGTGCCGATGTAGTTGTGCTTGAGCTGCAGCGCCTCGCGCAACGACAGCTCCAGCACTTTCTTCGCCCGTGGGGTGAACGGGATGTGCCCGCCGGGTGAAGCCTTGCCCCGACCGACGATCGCCACCAACGAGTCCCGAACGCCGTCGTGTGTGTAACCGAGGGCGTTGAGGCTGGCGCTGGCCAGCGACTCCGACGGGGCCAGCAGCCCGAGCAGCAGATGCTCGGTGCCGATGTAATTGTGGTCCAGATCACGGGCCTCTTCCTGCGCCAGAACCACAACCTGGCGAGCCTGCCCGGAGAATCTCTCAAACATGGTTTCATTATCAAAACCATGTCAATACAGTATTACTAATAGGGTTCTGTAAGAGGAGGCACGGTGCCATCGGAGTGGGACGATCGCCTCGCCGCCTGGCGCGACGAGCTGGAGCTATTGGCGAAGCTTGACGACACACCGTGGGTGACGCTGGCCATCGCAGAGGCTGAAGCGGGTGTGTCCCGATCGGCACTACGCGCCTGGTACCGCAACGGTGAGATCGCATCCCGACTGGTCGACGGGCCACACGGCCCCCAACGGCTGGTCCCACTACAGGCGGTGCTCGAGCGGGCCTCACAGTCAGCCCGCATCCA
This sequence comes from uncultured Actinomycetota bacterium, assembly GCA_963836855.1. Taxonomy (GTDB): domain Bacteria; phylum Actinomycetota; class Actinomycetes; order Propionibacteriales; family Propionibacteriaceae; genus Microlunatus. The sequence goes on from CAWILN010000030.1 coordinate 49,469, forward strand.
GCGCCGCGCCGAGCGCGAGGTCAGCCTCGAGGCGCAGATGACGCTATTGCGGCATCGCGTTGACCGGTTAGAGCTGCGGTTGGCCGCGCTGGAACATCGATCTGATGCCTGATCAGTCTGAATGCGGGCTGAGCCCGTCGAAGTCCGCATGTGTCGCACCCTTCGACAAGCTGAGGGCGCATGTAGGACCGGCGCCTGGCTCGTTCCTACCCGGCAGGTTGGGCCTCCATGTTTCTTGACACGACCTCGAGCGTCTTCTGCAGCTCAGCGGTAGGGCTGAACTCGACGACCTCGGTCCCGGCGTAAAGCGTCGGAAGGTGTCCCGGTGCGGCATCGTACGCATCACCGGTTTCGTAAACCTCTTCGGTCCCGTCCGCGAAGACGAACTTCAGACGACCTCTGATCACATAGCCGAAGTGCGGGCACTGGCAGTGATCATCGGGCAGGCCGACGAACAGCGGTGCGAGCTCCGCGTCGGCCGTGTAGGTCTCGAATCCGACCGTATAAGGACCGAAGTCCTCGAAGTGCCCTTCATAGCCCTCAAGCTGCATGTGCTCTGACGCATTGGACTTGGACGCTTTTGACATGTGTTGCTCCCTTCGTTTCGCCCGATGGCCCAAGTCTTGGCCAAGGTGGTTGGGCGAGTAGGGGCAAATGACCTATTCAGCCCCAGCTGTCATGCGGCGTAGTGACAGCGACTGAAGATGATCTACTTCATCGCCCATCGCCGAGCTGACCTCGCGGAGCAAATGGCGCAGACGATCGAGTTCCCAGTCGTAAGTCGCTATTTCCTCAGTGACGTTGAACATCTCGCGTGACAGCCGATCTCGAGTGTGCTCGTATTCGGCCATGACGGAGGCCTCCTCAGAACCGGAGAGCAAGGCCAGTACCGCATCCGCAAGCAGCTCGGCATCGCGGAGGGCGTCGGTCATCCCGTGCGTGGTGATCGGGTCCTTGAAGTAGCCGGCATCTCCTACCAGCGCCCAGCCCGGACCCCAACAGCCTCGCAGGTAGCCGACTGCTCCACTCCATCCGTGCATCCGGTCCGCCGGAGTGGCCTCGGCAACACGGTCGACCAGAGCTGGGCCTGCCGAAGCGAGGAGCGCGGTGAAGGCGCGCTCAGCTCCATCGCGCCGCAGAGAGCGGATACGGGCAGGCGTTGTCCCAACGAAGACGCATGTGGCGTCGTTGGTCGGAATCAACCCCGTCGCCGCGTGGTCGCCGTAGAACCATTCGTAGCCCTCCGCCGGGAGGTCATGAAAGTAGCGGTAGAGAACCCCGCCTGCGCTGTTGCCTTGCCGCGACAGTCCCGCGTCGACCTGTTGGGCGACGGTCGAGCGAACGCCGTCCGCACCGACCGTGAGGGTGGCGTGCAGGTCAGTTGAATGCCCTTGGTGATTGCGGACTCGCACACCGACGACACGCTCGGCGGCATCACGGAGGATGGTTGTCACGTGGGTCTCGTGGTGTACCTCGGCGCCGGCGGCGGCCGCAGCGTCGACGAGTAGCCGGTCAAAGAGGTAGCGGCGCGGTGCGTAGAGCGCGTCCACGCCGGCGCTCGGCCGGATCGCAACGACGGCCTGTTCACCGTCGGCATAGTGGAAGGACACTTGGCGGATCGGCGGCGCACCGGTCGCAGTGACATCCGGCAATACGCCCCAGCGGGACAGCTGCAGCACCCCGGCGCGCATCAATCCGTGGGTTGAGAGGGTGTCACTGCCATGCCGATCGCGGTCGACGAGGATCACCCGGACGCCCGCGCGGGCCAGCAGCAGAGCGGCAGATGCACCGGCGATGCGGCCGCCCACGACGACAACGTCATGCCGGATCATGCAGCCAGCCGTCGATTCGCCGCAGCGGGACCCGCCGATATCTCTCGACCCAACAGATGGCCGACCACATATCTTGCGGCGTGCCGTGCGCCGTCGATGAGGACCGAGTCGCTGCGATGCTGACGGGCGGGCCCACGACATTCAGGCCCGGCACTGAGTCGCCACGTTGCTGACGGATCGAACCATCCCGAGCGAGGACCGGGAGGCGCAGCCACGGGTGGTATGGGCGAGAGCCAGCCGCGACGAGCACAGTTCCGATGTTCTCAGCAGCCAGGTCAAGTCGCGCGATGGGGTTCGACACTTCGACTGCGCGGAAGGCGATGGCGCCACACACGCCGCACCCTCATCGCCGAACTGCTTTAGTTCTCTCAAAGAGGCCGGTGCATGATGTGGAGGCCAACGAGCCCCGGTCGGGATGCCTGAATGCTTCGGGGACTGTGGCGAGGATCCTGAATCCGAGCGACTCCCATAGGCGAATGGCGTTGGTATTGGTCTCCACGACGGCGTTGAACTGCATCGCCATGTAGCGGCTGCCTCAGCCGCAACTTCTAGAGCGCGGTGGGCCAGCGCGCGTCCGACGCCTCTCCCTGCTGCAGACGGCGCCACCATGAAACCTGCATTGGCGACGTGACTGCCGGCGGCCGGCTGATTCGGATGAATCTCGGCGGTCCCCACGACCGCGTCATTGTCAATGGCGACTAGCACCCGACCGTCAGGCTTGCCCATCCACCAGGTCCGTGCCGCATCCTCGCTTGTCTCTCGTGGCCAGCAGTAAGTGTCGCCTACGGCAAGGATCGGTCGCATGAAGCGCCAGATCTCAGCCCAGTCAGAATCGATGGCGTATCGGATCTCCACCGAAGAATCCTGACACCGATGCGATTGGCCTCGATCTGCGCGACGCTCTGTGTGTCGCTCGCTGATGCTTCCAGCCAAATGACTGTCTAAGTGGGACCTCTTACGTGCCGGCGGTCTCGGCGCGCTCGTCTGCGTAGGCGCGTGCGTCCAGCGCGTCCAGCACAGCGAGCTGCGCACTGTAGAAGGCGAGAACGGCGTAGTCGATGGCGTCAACGGCGTCCCGCTCGGCTCGGTCGGCGTCTTTTGCCGCGGCCTTTACGTCTCGTTGGTCGGATCGCTTGTCGATCTTCGTTTTGATGTCATCCATCCAGGCAGAAGCATCCGCCTTCACCTGCGCCCACTTGGTCTGGACTTGATCGGACGTCTGCTCAGCTTGCTGTTTGACATCCATGAGAGCCAGGTTCGCGTCAACCCGAGCCTGGTCGATGCGTTGCTTCAGCTGGTCGCGGGACTCGACGCTCGCTGACCGCATGCTCGCGACGGTCTCGTTGGCTTGCTGCTGAAGTTTTTCGAGTTGTGCGGAGAAGTCCATCGGTGCTCCTCGACGGGGCCGATGCCGACCGGATGCCGGACGCTTGAGACCATCCAATCACGCCTCTACTCCACGGCGGCGAAGCCCCGATCGCGCATCAGAACGATAGCCAGCACCACAACCCAGAGAAGGAAGACGCCGATGTTGATGCGCTCCCAGAGCCCGGCCCAAGGCGTCGGCAGGTTCGCAGCGACTCGGGACGCGTTGGCCGTAGTCAAGGCGCCGAATACGAGGAGGATCACGATCGTCGCGATCGAGTGGATCCGGAACCACATTCCGAACGCGGCGGCCCCAAACGCCATGGCCGCAAACATCAAGGCAACCGTCACCCCGGCGAGAATTAGGTGTGCTGTGTCGGCCACCGTATCCCCACCCGCCGCAAGAACTTGGCGTTGATGCATAGCAGCAAACGGCCACGCCAGTCCGAGCAGACCGTATGCGAACAAGAGGCCGCCCGCTATCCGTAGAGAGCGCTTTTCGCCAGCCGATGCCCACACGCCCAAGGCGAATGCGATCATGAGTGCTTCGTAGATCGTGCCGAGCACCATCCAGAGCGGCCTAGTGGAAATTCCCCACGCGACAGCTCGCTGACGGTCTGGGAGATGGGGCTGTAGCCGTTGTATCGAATCACCCAGATCATGGCGCCGTACAAAAGCGAAGCCACAATGCCGCAGACGAGCAGGGGCTTGCGTGCTCGCACGAGCGAGCTTGCCGCTGGAATCTCACCGCTCACCCGCTCCGGCGAATGATCAATGGTGCTTGACATGATCAACATCCCTTGGGGTTTCCTGGGGCAAGTCTGACCCTCCGAGACCGCGACCTCCAGAGGCATTGGAAACCAGGGTCCCGGGACCTCCGACCCAGCGGCAACTTCTAGCGGGGATCAAAGCCTGGTGCAAAGACGGTGATGTGTACGTGGTTCTTGTGGTTGGCCGAATCGCCGCCGCGATCAGCCATGTAGCGCCAGCCCTCGCTATCGCGCGTGATGTTCCAGATGTGCTGGTTCCAGATCACGTAGTTGATCCCGAGCGGTTTCGCGTTGGCCTTGGCCCACGCCGCGACCTTGTAGCCGAGCGCTTTCCCGGAGGATGACTTGTAATTGGGAATCATGAGGTCAAGGGCCCGACCGGTGGAATGGTCGGTGAACACGCCCGCCCGCAGGGTGTAGTAGGTCTTGATCTGCGGGAACTTCGCCCGAGCAGCTCGATGGACCTTGATCGCATTCGGCTGGAGACCTCTCTCGACCGCCCGCCAGCTCGGTGGTGTCGAGCGTGGCGCTGACTTCGAGAGATACTTCGCGGTCACCCAGCGCACGGCCTTGTCGAAGATGATCTGCATCCGGCCGTTCTTGACGACGCCGGTGATGCTGAGCTTGGTCCCTCGCGGCACCTCGCTGATCAGCCGGTATTTGTCGGCGAACGTCGAGCGGACGTTCAGTGTCGCGGTGGCGTACCGGGTTCCGGTGATCTTGGGCAGCTTGGGCGGGGAGGGCAAGGTGCTCTTCAGCTTCGTGAGGTAGCGCGCAGTCACCCAGCGGATGGCATCTTTGTAGATGATCTGTGCGCGGCCATTCTGAATCGCGCCGGTGACCGAGAGTGAGGTTCCTTTCCTGACTTCCGCGACGGTCCGGGCGTTGGTGCCACTCGTCGTACGGATGTCAAGATCAGCTGTTGCCACCCGAGTACCGATGATCGCCGGCCGCCCGGTCGCAGCGCTGGCGAGATACTGCGTGCTCGACCAGCCGGTGGACTTGCCGTTGACCAGCTGAGCCCAACCCCGTGCAGTCTTGCCGGTCATGGTGACTCTGGTGCCTGCTTTGAGGACCTTGATCACTTTGTATGAGAGCCCTGGACCCGTGCGAAGGTTGAGGGCAGTGGTGGTGATCTTGACAGTGCCGGATCCGATCCTGCTTGGCGGGGGCAGCTTGGAACCCTTGGTGAGGTACTGGCTGGCAACGTGGGCAGTCGAGCCAGCGAATTGGATCTTGGTCCAGCCCTTGGAACTGCTGATGGCCGTGACCGTCTGGCCACGATAGAGACCGCCAACGATTGCTGCCTTGGTGCTGGGGCCGGAACGGATGTTGACACCGACGGTCGCCGTCATCTGCGTTGGCGCTGCGCTGGCCATCTGTGTCGACAGCAGCCCAAGGATCACCACCACGGCCAGTAGAGCAGCGGCTCGTACCTTGATCGCGGCTCTGCGCACATTGGCCCCCGAGAAGGTCGGCTATTCACTTCAGTCACTTGAGTCACAAAAACCTCAGAATGCGCAAAACTTTAATCCTGTCACAACGGTGTCGCAAGAATTTCATTAATGTAATTCGCTTGGCCTGTCGATTTGAAACTCCCAACGGCCGGAAACTCCGCATCGGTCGGAAACTTGATCAGGGCTAGGCTGCGGGCTGTGCACATCTCGTACGCGGCGACTGGCTAGCACTGACATGGAGATGTCCGCCGAGGAGTTCGAGTTGCATGTGGCGGAGGCGCTGGACGAGATCCCGGCCGAGCTGGCGGCGCTGGTCGACAACTGCGTGATCTTGGTGGAGGACTATCCGCCACCCGACATGCCGGACACGCTGGGCCTCTACTCAGGCATTCCGCTCACCGAACGCGGCGAGTTCTATACCGGGCTACCTGACCACATCTTGATCTTCCGATACCCGATCCTGGCGATCTGTGAAAGCCACGAGCAGGTCATAGAGGAGATCAGGATCACCGTCGTACACGAGATCGCCCATCACTTCGGGATCGACGATGATCGACTGCACGAGCTCGGCTACGACTGACGCGGCCACCACCAACTCACGCCGACAAGTCGGCGCTAGGCGATGGAGACGTAGAGCAAGGCACCGAGGGCGGTCAACACGACCAGCATGCTGAGCAGTGCGTTCGCCTTACCGTCACCGAGTGCTTCCTCCCGGTGGATGGCGAGGCTGTTCAGCCGGAAGCGCCGGATCGCCATATATCCGAGTCCAGCCGTGCAGAGCAGAGCAACCACCCCGATGCCCACTGACAAGATGATCGAGACAGACGCGAGCAGTCGGGCGACCAGCAGGCTGCAGGTCAGACCTGCCAGCATCGTGCGCTGCCAAGCCAAGCCGGTCCGTTCATTCTGGAGGCCCGGATCCCAAGGTGCGAGTGTCATCCAAACCCCACGATGATCAGCGCCACGATCCCGATGCCAGCGACGATCGCGGTGAGTACGAGCAGTAGGGGAGAGGACGGAAGCGGTTCATTGAGTCGCATCGCACGCTCGTTGCCCATCCATCTGCTGAATGCGCCGATACCGCAGGCCAACCCGCAGATGACCAGGACTGCGGAAGCCAGCCGTATCTCCAGCGCGAGCCGGTCGGTCCAGCCTGCGACGGCCGCAATCGCCACCCCGGCGGCAAGGAAACCCAGACCAGTTCGGATCCAAGCCAGGAAGGTGCGTTCGTTCGCGAACGTGAATCGTGGGTCGGGCTCCGAGCCTGCCGCGTACACGCGACGCGGCCAGCGGCGGTCGCGGTGCTGCGTCGGGGCGCTCACACCCGCGATGCTAGTGCCGATCGTCGTCGTCGTCGCCGGTCGAACATGCCTGGTTGGCCCAGCACCACGGAAACCAGCACGATGATGGCGCCGAGCAACTGCCAGTGATTGAGTCGTTGGTCGAGCACCACCCAGCCCAACACGGCGGCGGTGACGGGGTTGAGCAAGGTCAAAAAGGTGACGGCGCTTGCGGACAGCCGCTGCAGCCCCCAGAACCAGATGGCGTACGCGAGTATGCCGCTGATCAGCACCAGGTAGATGAGCCCGGCGATGTTACGTGCCGTGAGGTGGTCCGGCAGTCCTTCGATAAGCAAGGTGACAGGCAGCAGGGTGAGTCCCGCGAACAGGAAGATCCAGCCGGTGACACCGATCGTGGTCATGCCCTCGGGACGGCCCCAGCGCTTGGTCAGCACCGTAGCGACACTGAACATGATCGCGGCTCCGGCCATGGCTATCAGGCCGACCGCATCCAGCCGAGCGTCCGATTGCAGCACGAGCAACGCGACACCCACAGCGCCCAAGATTCCGGCGCCGATCTGGATCGCGCGAATCCGACTCCCGAGCAACGGAACAGAGATCACGACGACGATCAACGGGCTCAGCGAGTTGATCACAGCCGCGACCCCGCCAGGCAGCCGGTACGCGGCAATGAACAGCAGTGGGAAGAGGCCGGAGGCGTAGAGCACCGAGAGCACGAAGAAACGAGCCATCCAGCGCCGGGGCGGGATCGGGCTGCCGATGATCAAAACCAGCCCGGTCGGCAGCGAGCGCATCAGGCCAGCCAGCAACGGACGGGCGGGCGGCAGAAATTCGGTGGTCAGCAGGTACGTCGTGCCAAAGATGATCGGGGTCAGCGCCGCCAGGTATCCCCATCCGCCGGTATGCCGGTCGGACTCCGCAGTTGTGGCCGGCGAACTCTCGGTGGTCACACGGATTCTTTTGCGGTCTCTGCGGCAAGGACCAGATGACTGGACGCAGCGCTACTGATCCAGCGGTCGCAGTGACCAAGATCATCCGGCCCAAGGTATCCCGACTGCCGATCCGACCGGTCGATGATCATCGCGTGGCAGGCGGCTGCAACCGCGCTGAGGCCCTTCTCGCTGCAGATGACCGCAAGCAGCCGCATGGTCTGCCTGATCGCGTTCACTTCCAGCGTTGCCAGCACATCAGGAGCGATGCCCGGCGCCACGACAACGAATGGCGTCTTGCTCAAGATCAGCTTCTCCAGGGTGCTGATCAGCTCTCGGAAGCTCTCGATCGGGTCGCCGCATACCAGCACTGCAGGCCGTTCGAGTACCGCCCAATTGGTGCTGGGATCGGTGACGAAATCGCTGGAGGCGTAGCCGGCATCGACTGTGACCGTCAGCGGATCGGCCAATTGTTCGGTGATGGTCTGCCGCTCAGCCTCGGTGAGATCAGTGGGCTCCGCGTCCTCTGGTTGGCGCCGGGCCTGCAGATCGGACAGGTAATGCGGCGCTGGAGCGTCGGGATGGAACTGCGGGATCCTCCGGGCCGGCGGTGCGAGCATTTCAGCGGCTCGTCGCTTGTTACGCCTCCGGTCCCACAGTGCGCCGAAGATGATCGCCGCAAGCCCGGCAATGATCAGCACGATCAAACCGATGCTCCACGGATCCATCCGTTCAGCGTGCCACGGCTGCATGGTGCTCGGAGGGGTCTTGGGGCAGGAAACCCAACAGCTGCGAGCGTCGGGAATCGCGCGCCGGCGCACGGAGGAGGAGCGAGCGGAGGCGTTTTTCCTCTGCGAGCGACGACGACGGCGGCGGATTTCTCGCGCCAGCGGATCGCGCGCCGCGGTGCTGAGGAGGAGGAGCCGACACGCTTTTTCGTCGGCGAGCGACGACGAAGTAGGCGGCTCCTGGCGCGATCCGCAGCGAGCGAAGCGAGCAATTAAATTTGAGCGAGCAGCTCTGGAAACAGCTGCGAGCGTCGGGAATCGCGCGCCGGCGCACGGAGGAGGAGCGAGCGGAGGCGTTTTTCCTCTGCGAGCGACGACGACGGCGGCGGATTTCTCGCGCGATGCGCGAGCAGCTCTGGAAACAGCTGCGAGCGTCGGGAATCGCGCGCCGGCGCACGGAGGAGAAGCGAGCGGAGGCGTTTTTCCTCTGCGAGCGACGACGACGGCGGCGGATTTCTCGCGCGATGCGCGAGCAGCTCTGGAAAAGGGGGTGTGCGTGCCGTACGAAAGCTGGGTGGATCGTCAGATCCGGGAGGCCATCGAGCGCGGCGAGTTTGACAACCTGCGCGGCCGAGGCAAGCCGATCAACGGCCTGAACGGTCGCGACGATGAGAATTGGTGGGTCAAGGCCTATCTGGAGCGGGAGCAACTCCCGCTTCCGCTGCCTGCCGCGCTGGCTCTCCGGAAGGAGGTCAAGGCGCTCCCCGCGACTTTGGCCGACATTGCGGATGAGGCGTCCGTACGGGAGATCGTGGCGGATCTGAACCACCGGATCGCTGAGTCGCACCGGCGCCGCCTTGACGGCCCGCCGATCGTCATCGGGCTCGTCAACATGGAGCGTGCGGTCGCCGACTGGCGACGGCGGAGGTCCTGATCACGAAGCCCACCCTTCGACAGGCTCAGGGCGCATAGTGGCGCTCAGGGCGCATATGAGTCAGTCAGGGGTATCAGGCAAAGCGCCGGTGCGTACCACCTCGGTGGCGATGTCATGCAGCTTGCGATTGCTCTGCTGGCTGGTACGAACCAACACCCGAAACGCCCGCTGCAGATCGAGGTCGTACCTCACCATCACTATCCCAACGGCGGTACCGATCGTGCGGTTCGTCTGCAGTGCCTGGCGCAGCTGGCCGACGGTGGTCTCGGCCTCACCGATCGCCAGGTCACGGAGCTGGTTCATCTGATAGTGAGCTCGGACCCGAGCCAGTAGCTCGGCGGAGTTGAACGGCTTGATCACGAAGTCGTCGGCGCCGGCGGCGAACGCCTCGATCGCGGATTCGGCGTCGGCGCGTGCGGTCAGCACGACGACCGGCAGCCGAGCCAGCCGCTCGTCGTGCCGAAGCGAGGTGAGAAGGTCGAATCCACTGAGTCCCGGCAACATCACATCCGTGATCACCATGTCTGGTGCATTGCTCTCCAGCAATGTCAGTGCAGACTCTGCGTCGCCCACCGCTACCGCGGCGTACCCGTCCTTCGTGAACAGTCTGGTCAGGTAGCTGCGAAGATCAGGCTCGTCTTCGATGATCAACAGTCGCGGCCGATCACCGCCAATCTCCTCCTCTGGCTCTGGCCCGGCGGCGCTTTCAACCGTAGCCAACCCGGCTGAGGATCCGTTGTAGCGAGGCAGCCGCACGATGAATTGGCTACCTTTACCAGGCTCACTGGCAACCTCGACCGATCCCCCGAGTGCCGCAGTCATCTCGGAAACAAGCGCCAAGCCGATTCCCGAACCCGGTTGCTGATCACCAGTGCTGACCCGGTGGAACCTCTCGAAAATCTGAGCTTGCTGGTCGTGCGGGATGCCGACACCGGTGTCGGTGACGGTGAGCACCACCTGGGTGTCATCGGCGGTCAGACTTACCACAATCTCGCCTTCGCGGGTGAATTTCACCGCGTTGTTCACCAGGTTGGTCACGATCGTGGTCCACATGGTTCTGTCGACATACGCCCGCAGCGGCTCGGTCGGCATGTCGACGTGCAGATCCACGCGTCCTTCGGTGGTTCGCAGGTATCCCCCGACCACGTCGGCGGTCACCGAGGTTAGATCGATGTCCTCCCGATCCGGAATCAGCCCACCCAACTCCGAAGAGGACAGGTCCAGCAACGCATTGACGACACGCTGGAGCCGGTCAGCTGCTCGTATCGAGGTCTCCACTGTGTCTCGCGTGGCTGCAGGAAGTACGACGCCGGGCTCATTGAGGATGTCCTGCAATGGAGCGAGCAACATAGTGAGCGGAGCACGTAGCTCGTGGCCGACGTTCTGAAAAAACTCGGTCCTCGCCTGATCCAGCGCCGTTAGGGCCTGCTGCCGCTTGCGCTCATTCTGATAAGAGACTGCGTCAGTGACTATGACGCCGAGTTGCCGTGCGGCCATGGAAGCGAAGGCGGTGTAGGCATCATCCGGTCGCCAGTAGGGATTGACGCCCAGGACGAGAACCCCGACCGGCGTCCGAGTCCCCAACATGACCACAGGGAGCACGAAGGCCTGGTCGGGTGTTTGCGGTCCCAGCGGCCCGGGCAAAAAGACTGCCGGGTATCGCTCCCTCAGCCCGGATACGAGCTCCGTGCCACCATGCGCCATCACCTCGAGCACCGGTCCGCTCGTGGGCGACAGCTCAACCAGTTCGCAGGAATCTGCGGCGGCTTCGTCGAATCCATAGCCAGCCGTACGTCTTGGACTTTGGTTCGGAAGCTCACGAAGGAACACTGCGGCGAACGGGACGCTCTTCTGGTTTCTGCCGATCACCTCGACGGCGGCTCGGCAGGTCGAGGACAGTGAGTCGTCGGCGGTGATCGATATGGCGCCTAGCCTGCGCAGCACCTGGAGTCGCCGCTCGTACAGGATGTGCTGCGTGGTCTCGGTGATCGCATTGAAGGCGCCGACAATCGTGCCGTTGACGTCTCGGATAGCGCTCAGCGAAAAGATGAAGTGCGCCTCCTGTGGGTAGCCATGCCGGTTGATGATCAGCGGTTGATCATGGCTGTGATACGCCCGGCCGGTCCGCATGACCTCGAGCAGATGTTCTTCGCTCGCCGGCCAGGGATGCGGCCTGACCTCGCTCGCCGGCCGGCCAAGTGCCCTTGGATGTTTCTCCGCACCGAGCAACGGGATGTAGGCATCGTTGTAGAGCACGACAAGCTCGGGCCCCCAGCTGATCTGCACTGGGAATTCGGAGTCCAGGCACAGATCCACCAGCAGCCGCAGTAGTCCCGGCCATTCCTCTCGTGGGCCCAGGGGCGTGGCTGCCCAGTCCACCTGATCGTAGACAGCGCGCATGGAGGCACCCTTTGATGCGCCATCGGCTGATGAATCGATGGCGGGTTCTCCTTGAGTGTCAAGGGACTCGGTCATGGATTCCGATCTGTCACGCTCCGCGACAGCGGGGCGAGACGCGCTGTTGGGGATGTGCCGTGCTAGACACGAGCGAGCCTCTTGACGGGGGCTGCTCGCATGCGCCGACCAATCTAGTACGCACTCCCACGTGTCCATGCGGACTTCGCATCAATTGCTTGGTCTGCGCATCATCTGCACTGATGCCATGGTCGAGCACGTGGTGCTGGGGACAGCAGTGTCGGCGGACTTCTCGCGGGTAAGTCCGTAGGCGTGAGCGTCGGAGAGGTGGGCTGGCGAATAGTGTTCGGCGTCGCAACTGCCGCCTCGGGTCTCACAGTCACTATCGGACGAAGGGTCAGGTGCTCATGATCAGCAGGTGGTATCAGACGGCGGTTATCTACAGTGTCGACGTCTCGTCTTTCCAGGATTCCAACGGCGATGGTCGCGGCGACTTGCGAGGCTTGATCAGTCGCCTTGATTACCTTTCCCGGTTAGGCGTTTCCTGCCTCTGGCTGAACCCGATCTATCCGAGTCCCGGCCGTGACGGCGGCTACGACATCAGTGACTTCTACGGTGTCGACCCGGCGTTGGGAAGCCTCGGTGACTTCGCTGAGCTGGCCCGCGGGGCCCAGGAACGTGGCATCCGCATCATGCTCGACCTGGTCGTCAACCACACCTCCGATGAGCATCCATGGTTCATCTCGGCGCGCAACAGTGCCGATTCGCCGTACCGCGACTGGTACATCTGGAGTGCCGAGGAACCACCGAACCGACATCAGGGCACCGTGTTTCCCGGGGAGCAGAGCGAGACCTGGACCTTCGACGAACAGGCGCAGGCGTGGTACTTCCATCGCTTCTATGACTTCCAGCCTGACCTCAACTGGGAGAATCCAGACGTCCGCGTCGAGATGACCAAGGTGATGAGCTTCTGGTTGCAGCTTGGCGCCGCTGGCTTCCGAATCGACGCAGCTCCCTTCATCATCGAGATGGTGAAGCCCGGAGTCGATGCCGGCCCGCGGGACTTTTCGATCATGGACTCCTGGCGGCAAGAGACCCAGTGGCTGCGCGGCGACTCGGTGCTGCTCTGCGAGGCCAACTTGCCTCCTAGCGAGATCGGCACGTTCGTCGGCAGCAGGCCAGACGGCCCCAGCGACCGGGCCCAGATGATGTTCGATTTCCTGCTCAACCCACGCCTCTGGCTTGCTCTGGCTCGCTGCGACGCCGAGCCACTCATCGAAGCCCTGACTACTGCAGTGCAGCTGCCCGAAGGCGGCCAGTGGGTCAGCTTCCTGCGCAACCATGATGAGCTCGACTTGAGCCGGCTGACTGACGAGCAGCGCGGTGACGTCTTTCGCGCCTTCGCCCCGCGTGAAGAGATGCGGTTATACGGCCGCGGCATTCGCCGTAGATTGGCGCCGATGCTCGGGGGTGATGAGCGCCACATTGAGCTGGCGTACGCCCTCCAGTTCTCGATGCCCGGCACGCCGGCGCTGCGCTACGGCGAGGAGATCGGAATGGGGGAGGATCTCAGCCTTGACGGGCGCGACGCGGTCCGAACACCCATGCACTGGGACGGCACCGCCAACGCAGGCTATAGCTCGGCAGCGCCTGATGCGCTGTTCCGGCCCGTCGCCATGACAGGCAAGTTCGGGGCAAAGAAGATCAACGTACGCGCGCAGCAAGGCGACCCTAATTCGCTGCTGCGTTGGTTCGAGCACCTGATCGACACCCTGCGTAACGCGCCGGAGATCGGGACCGGCAAATGTTCAATCGTCGACGCTCCGTTGCCCCGCTCCGTCCTGGCACACCGATTTGATGCGCCAGCCGGGTCGATCTTGCTGTTGCACAACTTGGCTGACACCACGGTGACAGTCGACATCGGCCCCTTGCCAGGCCTGGAGGGCACCCCATACGACCTGTTCGTGGACGGCCCCTACGCGGCACCGACCAACAAGCTGACAGGGCTGGAGTTGAACGGTTGGGGATACCGATGGATACGTCTGTCGCGAAGCGATCAAGGTTAAGTAGCGGGCCAGAGCGGAGTGGAGGCACGGTGCGCGCATGGTTGCGTGATCATGGACTCTTGATCGCCAACCTGGCTCTCTTCGTGATCTTCTTTGGCGGCATGATCTTTTCGGGCATCCGCGTCTATAACTCCGAACAGCTGGAGCACGGCGGGCAGGCGGTCTCGCTTGCTCACTATCTGTTGAGCGGCGACTTTTACGAGGCGACGTTCGAGAACTGGGAAAGCGAATTCCTCCAGATGGGCATGTACGTGGTGTTGACCGCCTTCCTCTTCCAGCGGGGATCCTCCGAGTCGAAGCCGATCGACCAGCCGGCGCCACAAGACGAGGACCCACGGGAAGCGGTGGAGCATCCAGGAGCGCCCTGGCCGGTACGCCGTGGCGGTTGGGTGCTCACCCTGTATGAGCACTCGCTCTCGGGCCTGTTCCTCCTCTTGTTCCTGCTTTCGATCATCGGGCACGCGATCGGCGGTGCCAAGGCGTACAGCGATGAGGAACTGGCACATGGTGGACAGCGTGTGACGACCTTGCAGTACGTCGGTACCTCGCAGTTTTGGTTCGAGTCGTTTCAGAACTGGCAGAGTGAGTTCCTTGCTGTGGCGGTGATCGTTTGGGCCTCGGTGTACTTGCGGCAGCGTGGATCGCCGGAGTCAAAGCCGGTTGCCGAACCACATAAACAGACGGGAGCCTGAACTCCAGCTGCGAGCGCGGAAATCGCGGCGGATTCCACGCGCGATTGCGCGAGCAGCTCCAAATCGAGTGGCGGTTCAGGCTGCGCATTCGGGGGTAACTGAGCGATCACGAATCGATATCGCAAGGAGGAAGTATGAGCCAGCCCGCACAGCAGCAAGATGTGCCTGGCATTCAATCGGAGATGCGGCCGGTGCCGGACTGCGGCGAGGAAAGTTATAAGGGCAGCGGAAAGCTCATCGACAAGGTCGCGGTGATCACTGGTGGGGACTCCGGAATCGGTAGAGCGGTGGCGATCGCGTACGCGCGAGAAGGTGCAGATGTCTTGATCTCTTATCTCAGTGAGGACTCCGACGCCAAGGAGACCGCCGGCTATGTGGAGCAGGCAGGTCGACGCGCCGTACTGGTGAAGGGTGACGTCGCCGATGCCGCAGCACTGCCGGGACATCATCCAGACAGCGGTCCATGAGCTTGGTGGACTTGACATCTTGGTGAGCAACGCCGCTTTCCAGATGACCCACAGCTCGCTGGAGGAGGTCTCCGACGAGGAGTGGGACCGCACCATCCACACCAACATCAGCGCCATGTTCCATCTATGCAAGGCCGCGGTGCCTCATATGAAGTCGGGCTCGTCCATCATTGGCAGCTCATCGGTGAACTCCGATATGCCCAACCCGACGCTCGCTCCGTACGCCGCGACCAAAGCGGCTATTGCGAACTTCTGCGCCAGCCTGGCCCAGATGCTGGGAGAGAAGGGCATCCGTGTAAACAGCGTCGCTCCGGGACCGATCTGGACACCCTTGATCCCTGCGACCATGCCGGCAGAGAAGGTGGAGAAGTTTGGCGAGAACACTCCGCTCGGCCGTCCGGGCCAGCCCAAGGAACTGGCGCCGGTCTATGTACTGCTGGCCTCTGAGGACGGCAGTTACATCTCTGGCGCTCGGATCGCTGTGACTGGCGGGCGGCCGATCCTCTGAGTTGCTCCTCAAGGTGACGACATGACGCTGCCGCGCGAGGTGGACGCCGTGGTCATCGGTGCGGGTCCCAATGGGCTGGTGGCGGCCAACCGGCTGGCGGAGGCCGGCTGGGACACCTTGCTCCTCGAGGCGCAGCCAGAGGTGGGAGGCGCCGTCCGCAGTGATCGGGAACTGCATCCGGATTTCGTCTCTGACACTTTCAGTGCCTTCTACCCCATGGCGGTCGCGTCGCGGGTGATCACCAGATTGCACCTGGAGGACTACGGGCTGCATTGGTGCCACGCGCCCGCTGTGCTCGGGCATTCACGTCCGAACGGACGCTGGGTGATGTTGCACCGAGATGTGGACGTCACTGCGGGACTGCTAGACGATGAGCATCCCGGAGACGGTGCAGCCTGGCGTGCCCTCCATGATCAATGGCGGCGCATCGGTCCGACTCTGATCGACGCGTTGGTCACGCCCTTCCCACCGCTGCTGCCGGGTCTCCGTGCCATGATCACGTTACCGAGCGTGGGTGGTCTGTCTTTTGTACGTGACATGCTGGCTCCGGCCGCCACTGCTTTTCAACAGCATTTCGGGAGCCAGGCCGTGCCGTTATTACTATCCGGAAACGCCTTGCATGCAGACATTCCGTTGGACAGTCCGGGCTCGGGTTTTCTGGGGCTTCTATTGATCATGATGGGTCAAACCCTGGGGTACCCGGTTCCGGAGGGTGGTGCAGGCAAGCTCGCGGAGGCGATGCGCGACCGCTTTTTGGCGTACGGGGGAGAGGTGCTGTGCAACGCCGAGGTGACCAAGATCGTCGTTGCGCACGGTCGTGCGACCGGTGTACAGGTTCATGATCAATTTGTACGCACCCGTCGCGCGGTGCTGGCCGATGTACACGCGGAGCAGCTCTATGGCCGGCTGGTCACTTGGGACGAGTTGCCGCGCAAGGTGCGGGCCGGGATGGCCGCTTTTCGCCGCGATCCTGCGACGGTCAAAGTCGACTACGCGCTGAGCGGTCCAGTGCCATGGAGCGCGCCGCCGCCGTACGCTCCCGGAACCGTGCATATCAGCGACTCCGTTGAGGAGTTGGTGATCAGCTACGCTCAGCTGAGCACGGGCACCATCCCCGAGCACCCGTTCCTGCTGATCGGGCAGATGACCACCGCGGATCCGACGCGGTCGCCGGAGGGCACGGAGTCAATGTGGGCCTACACCCACGTACCGCAGCGCGTTCTTGGTGATGCCGGTGGCAGTCTCACTGGGGCTTGGGACACCGACGAAGCCGAGCGATTTGCCGATCGCATGCAAGATCGCATTGAGCAACGGGCCCCGGGCTTCTCGGAGCGCATCCTCGCCCGGCGCATTCTGACTCCGATCGACATGGAGCGCCGCGACGCAAGCCTGGTCGGCGGCTCTCTCAACGGGGGGACCGCAGCTCTCGACCAGCAGTTGATCTTCCGGCCCATCCCCGGTCTGGGTCGCGCCACCACCGCGATCCGCGGGCTCTACTTGGCCTCCTCCTCGGCGCATCCAGGCGGTGCGGTACACGGCGCCTGCGGGATGAACGCGGCACGGGCCGCGCTTGCCTCCGCACGACTGAAGCCGCGGCGCCGGACCGTTCATCACCTCGCGCCGACCCGTCAATACCCCACGTAGCGCGGGACCTCGACGCTGTACACGTTGTGCACGCCATGGACAGCGCGAACGCCCCACGCAACATGGGATGTTTCGCCGATGGAGCCCGGTTGCGATTAGTCGTCGTGGCCTTCGGCGAGGTAGGCGAGCCGGCGTAGCGTCTCACGGTTCCGCGCGTCGATGCCGGCCACGCGGACCGGCTCAGGAACCAAGAGAGCGGGGCCGCCCGTGACGTCCTCGGTGATCGAGACCACGGAACCGTCGCCGTCGGCTTTGACGGTGATCTCAACGCGGGCCTTGCCGACCGGCCATCCTCGCGCTTCGAGTACCAGGCGGTGGCCGGGCTCGATCTGAACGACCTCGGTCGAGTCGTCGATCACCAGCGGCCACACCCCGAAGGAGTGGTGCAGCTTGGTGCCGGGGGCCGGCCAATCATCGTCGACATCGCGCATGCGAGTTGCTCCGACGACCCATACGGGATAGGTCCAGCCATCCTGCAGCACGGCGAAGACCTGCTCGGGGGAGCTGTTGAACCAACGCTGGACGGCCAATGTCAGCGCGCCCGCTGAGGTGCTTCGGGATCCGCCCGGGTGACCGAATCGGCTTTCACCGCGCCACGCTCGCCGAGCGGCTTCTCCTCGCCCTTAGTGGTGTCCTTGATCGTTTGCTGCTCGGACTCGGCATTGATCTCGGCGCCTAGCAAGATCGCGTACATGGTCAGCCAAAGCCAGAACAGCAGAACCACGATTCCCGCGAAAACCCCGTACGTTTTGGCGTAATTGCCGAACGTCGCGGTGTAAATCGAGAATCCGATCGAGGCAACCAGCCAGATGACTGTGGCCACCACTGCACCCACCGATACCCACTTCATCCGTGGCGCGTCGCGTTCAGGCCCCAGACGGTAGAGGATCGCCAGCGCTACAGCGACGAGTATGACCATGACCAACCAACCGATGATCTGGAGGACCCAGGTCAACGCCCCCGCTCCGAATACGGCTTGCAGCAGCGGCGGCAGGACGGCAACGAGACCGATGATGATCACCATAAAGACAATGGCGGCGAGGGTCAGCCCGAGTGACAGCAGCCGCTTCTTCACGAAGCCGCGTTTCTCCTCCTCGTCGTAGGCGACATTGATCGCGGTCAGCAGGCTGCTGACCCCAGCCGAAGCGCTCCACAATGCGATCACGACCGAGATAATGAGGCCGACACTCAGCGCTGCACGCCGCGAGGCCTGCATGGTGACCTGGTCGGTGATGATCTGGCTGGCTTCGTCCGGCAGTGCGGCGGTCATTTGGTTCAGCTGGTTCGCGATCGTCGCGGGGTCGGCGAAGAGTCCGTAGATCGACACGAGGGCGATCAGCGCGGGAAAGATGGAGAGGAAGGCGTAAAAGGCGACGCCAGCGGCCAGCAGCGGGACCTGGTCGGCCTTGGCCTCCTTCCAGCCGCGCTTGGCTACCTGTAGCCAGCCGCGGGCGGGGATTTCGGTGGGTCGCACCGCTTTATCCCCAGGCACCTCGACGTGTTCTTGCGTGGTCGTGATGATCATTCCCCTTCATTGAGGTCGTTTTGCTTGCGTCGCTTACTACCCCCGAGCGTGAGCAGGTAATCACAGCTGGAACATCCGACCGGTGCGGAGTTTCGACCGCTGATGCGTCGTGTTCACCTGGAATTTCCGACCGGTGCGGGCTTTCGATCAGAGGTCCGACGGGCTGGTACCAGGAAGCTGCTCAGGGCACCGCCTAGCGCGATCGCACAGGCGCCGAGGAAGCCAATGCGATAGCCCACCATGACGGCCGGGCCGGCGGAGGCCGCCGCGATCGGTACCAGAAGGGCGACGCCGACGGCCGTCCCAACCTGGGCGGCAGAGTTGAGTAGCCCGGAAGTCACGCCGCGATAGGCCGGGTCGGCCGCATCGGTTCCGGTCTGGGTCGACGCGACCGATGCGGTGCCTATGCCCGTGCCGATGAATGCGAACGCCACCAGCAGCTGCCCCGCGGGCAGACCTTGGGGTGGCAGCGCGACGAGCCATGTGATACCAGCGGCGATGGTGGCGAAACCAGCGAGGAGGCTACGTCGAGCGCCGAGCCGCCCGAGCAGCCGCGGGGTCAACAAGGCTCCAGCAATGGCGGCCAAGTTGACGGCAGGGAAGAGTAATGATGCCTGCCCGGCCGGAATGCCCAATACACGCTGGACGTACATCACGGCCAGGTACATCGCCGGAGGAGGTCGAAGCGGTGATCGCCAGGGCGGTCAGATTCGCGCCTGCCACCGGCAGGGATCTCAGCAACCTCAGCGGTAGCAGAGGATCGGCGGTCCGCTCCTCGTGGCGTATAAAGATCACGAACGCGACGGTCGCCAACAGCAGCGGCATCCAGCTCGAAAGCCGGGCCAGGCCTCGGTCGCCAGCACTGGTCAGGCCATAAACCAGGAGAGCTAGGCCTGCTGTCACGGTCAAGGCACCGCCGAGATCAAGGCGGTGCTGCTCTGTCGACCTCCTATCGGCGGGCAGCACCAGCAGCGCAATCGCCAGGGCGACGAGCCCGATCGCGACATTCACAGCAAAGACCCAGCGCCATCCCGCGTACTCGGTGATCAGCCCACCGATCACCCAGCCACTGGCACCGCCAGCCGCCGCAACCGCAGTCCACCAACCCACCGCGCGCCGACGCGCTTCGCCAGGCTCGCTCAGTGTGGTGAGTAGGGCCAGCGCAGCGGGCGACAGCAGTGCCGCTCCGGCACCTTGGAGCACCCGGACGGCGACGAGTGCCTCGGGTGACCACGCCAGAGCGCAGCCGGCAGATGCGGCCGAAAACAGTCCAAGACCGATCAAGAAGGTCTTTCGCCGGCCTGCCACATCAGCCACCCGGCCACCGCAGATCAACAGTCCGCCGAACACGAGCGTGTACGCGGTGAAAACCCATTGCAGATCTGCGTCGCTGAACTCCAGCCCATCACGGATGGCGGGCAAAGCGATGACGACGATCGTGACATCGAGTATCACCATGAACTGGGTGATGCAGACGATTGCGATCGCCAGCGGCGGCCCAGTCCTTTGCCTACTGTTACCAGCAAAGCTGCTCATGCTGGCAACATACCCATGGCTTTTCAAGTCATGCAACTGGTAAAGTGAGTTTTAGTGGAAACAGACAACAGGACTCAGGACCCCCGTGAGCTGCCCATTGTGGGCGGACACGTTGCGCTGGACTTTGCCAATACGGTCGACGACCCGGAGGGACCGCAGCGCTACGACCATGCCGGGACCTACCCGGAGCTCGTCGGATGGTCGGCGCGCATCGGCCTTCTAGGGCCTGATCAGGCGGCTGCCCTGCAAACTGCAGCCCAGGACCATCCACGTGCCGCGTCTACCGCGGTCCGGCGAGCGCATGCGCTGCGACGCATCTTGATCGACACTTTCACCGAAATTGCAGAGATCAACAACGGCCCGGCGGCAGGCACCGAACGACCGGCACCCGCGTCGTATTGGTCTGACTTGCGGCCATTCGTGACGGACGCCATGGCTCACGCCGAGCTGGCGCCAAATGATTCGACCTATCTGCTGACCTGGCCGGAAACCACGCAGCTGGATGCGATGCTTCGGCCGATCAGCTTGGCGGCACTCGAGCTGCTCACCAGTCCGCAGCTTTTCCGGCTCAAGCGATGCGCCGGCTGCCCATGGGTTTTTCTTGATCAGTCCAAGAACCTCAGCCGCCGCTGGTGTGCCATGAACGACTGCGGCACTCACGAGAAGATCCGCCGCTACGTCGCCCGCCGAGCAGCCAAGAAGCGTACGTGAAGCGCTCAGACGCGGGTGACGCTGGCGCGCCAGGCGCTTACGCCGATGGCATCCATATTGGTGTCCATCGTCACAGCATCGATGGCATCGACTCGCCAATCCTGTGACCCGAACGCCGCTCTGATCTCCGACTGGCGCACTCGACGGGGACCTGAGGTGCCTGGCTGCCGATCGCTGAAGCAGAGCAGATAGTAGCGAGAGCCGGTTGGCATGACTGCTTGGAGTGACGCAACGAAGCGGCGACGATCTTCATCGTCGAAGACGTGGAACAGACCGCTGTCAACCACTGTGTCGAATTCCTCGCCAAGATCGGGCAACCTGAGAGCGTCCCAGACAAGGAACCGCGCTGCAAGACCTCGGTCGCGGGCTTTGCGCTGCGCAAGCGTGATCGCACGTGGGACAGCATCGATACCGGTAGCGTCCAATCCTCGGGCAGCCGCCATGAGTGCGTGTTCACCGGTTCCGCATCCCACATCCAAGACACGTCCCGCTAACACACCCTGCTCAGCCAGTTCCAAGAAAGCGGGCTGAGGCCGCCCGATGTCCCAAGGCGGGGGGCCCGCGTCATACATCGCGCCGAAGCCCACTACCTGTTCGCTTGGTGATGAACCACGGGGATTCTCTGAGTCGCTCATGCTGATCCAATCAGTCCTCGAAGGTGCGGATCACCTGTGCCGGGTTACCCACCGCTACCACGTTTGCCGGCAAGTCACTGACCACCACAGCGCCTGCGCCGACCACGGTGTTCGTTCCGATCGTGACACCCGGACCGACGATCACACCGCCACCCAGCCAGACATTGTCCATGATCACAATCGGCTCGGCCGCCTCCCATTTGTCCAAGCGCAAGCCGGGATTGATGGGATGAGTGGCGGTCAGCAGCTGAACATTCGGACCGATCTGCACATCGTCGCCGATCGTCACAGTCGCCACATCCAGCGACACTAGGCCCCAATTCGCGAAGCAGCGCGCGCCAATCGAGGTCTGGTAGCCGTAGTCGCAGTAGAGCGGTGGGCGGATCTCGCTCCCCTCACCGAATGCGGCCAGCAGCTCGGTCAAGATCTCGCGATGTCTCGCGGCGTCCGTGGGATCAGACATGTTGAGCTGATGGGTCAGCGCTCGCGCTCTGGCCGACTGCTGGGCGAGCTCTGGATCATCGGCGATATAGAGTTCCCCGGCCAGCATCCGCTCCCGCATGGACGGCGTCTCACTCATCAGCTGACACCCTCATACCTGCAAGCTGTTCGAGAAGCGGCAGGCACTCGGCAATGTCAGGTAAAGCTGCAATCTCGGCTGCCATAGCGCGGGCGCCCTCGGTGAAGGTGCGATCATCCAAGACTTTCCGTACTGCGGCTGGAAGGTCGGTGACCGCTGCCAAGCCGCCGGGCAGCTGGATGCCGGCGTTGACTTCCGCCACACGCTGCGCGTGGACGTACTGGTCGAAAGCGAACAGGGGAAGGATGACCTGCGGTACGCCCGCGGTGAGTGCCGCCATCGTCGTACCGAATCCGCCATGTCCGACCACAGCTGCCGCCTCACCCATGACGGCCTCCTGGGGCCACCACTGCTCAACATGAGTGTTCGGCGGTATTGGTTCGAGGTCGCCCGCATCAAGACCTCGGCCGGTCGTCATCAGAACCCGGATCGGCAGGTCGGCCAGCGCCCGGAGGGTCGCGTCGTACATCGGGACAAACTCACGCTGGCGCGCAGTGACCGAACCGTAGCTGACGTAAACCAGCGGGTCCGCTGGATTTCCCCAGGCCGCTGGCAACTCCGCCTCGATTGGCGTGTCCGTGCGGAACCGCCACATCCGGCCACGGGCGCTCATCCCCTGTTCGGCTGGTTCGGCCGTCGGTTCACCAAGCATCAAATCACCCGAATCGAGAGCGGCTGGTACAGAAGTCAGGCTGTCACCATTCAGCAGTAGCTCGGCGGCGCGTTCCAGCTCGATACCGGCCATGGTGCTCAGTTCAGCCAAGGACTCCTTGACTACGCCGAGGATTCCCGGACCGATCCGACCGGTCATGATGGCAACCTGCAACTGCGGAATGCCAGCGCGCTCAGCGGCCACCATTGACCCAAACTCGCAGGGCTCGCGGACCACCAGATCGGGTCGCCAGTTGATCATGATCGTACTCAGTGCCGGCAGTGCTGCCTGCGCATCCAGGCGCCCGAAGACCTCGGCAAGCACGAGCCGATTCATTTCCTCGAATGTCAGCTGAGGAGCGCGGCCGAATGCTTCGCCGATCAGCTCAGGCGACGGCTCGGCGAATTGCAGATGGTCGAAACCTGCTCCGGTCACAGCCTCTGCAAAGCTGCCCGGGGCGGCCACGGCCACCGTATGACCTGCCGCGTCGCAGACTCTCGCGACCGGGATCAGTGGGCCGAAGTGTCCGGTCCCAGCGGTCGTCGAGAACAGAACGCGCATAACGCCACATGCTGTCATGAGCCGGCGATCCAACTCTCATCATGTGCCCTGAGCCCGTCAAGGGCATCCATGTGCGCTTCGACAGACTCAGCGCGCATCTCTCGGGCCGAGCGTGGTTACCGAACAAGCGGAAAGGGTTTGGGCGAGGCAGAGCCGGGTACCTGCCTGAGGACCGTTACGGAGGGATGCGACCCGCAGTGCGGATAGCCCTGGTTTCTGTACACGCGAGCCCGTTGGGCGCCACCGGTGGCGTCAACGCTGGTGGGCAGAATGTCCACGTCGCCGAACTCGCGGCCGGGCTAGTCCGGCTCGGGCACGCAGCCGCCGTCTACACCAGGCGTGACGACGCGGATCTGGCGGCACGGGTGAGCACATCGGCCGGATACGAGGTAGTACACGTACCTGCCGGACCCGCTGCGTCGGTGCCCAAGGACGACCTGTGGCCGCACATGGCCGCCTTCGCTGACCACCTGACCGAAATGCTCAAGTTCCAGCGGCCGGATGTCGTGCATGCACACTTCTGGATGTCAGCTTGGGCATCGGCGCGCGCCGCCAGGCGGCTCAATCTTTCGTTGCTGGTGACCTTCCATGCCCTCGGATCCGTGAAGCGCCGCTATCAAGGCCCAGCGGACACGAGTCCACTCAATCGGATCCGGGTAGAGGTTGCGGTGGCCGGTGCGGCCCAGCGCATAGTGGCCACCGCAACTGATGAGGTACGTGAACTGGCGCTGCTCGGGATCCCGAGTGCGAAGGTCTCAGTGGTGCCGTGTGGTGTCGATCTTGAGCACTTCACACCGGACGGAAAGACGAGGGCTTCGCCATCCATACCAGAGCGCCGAACTCGCTATCGACTGCTAAGCGTGGGTCGCCTGGTGCCGCGCAAGGGCTACGACATCGGCATCGAGGCTTTGACGCGGCTTCCTGAGACTGAGTTTTTGATCGCCGGAGATGTGGACGCGACGCCGGCGCCCGAACGTGATCGGCTGGTTGCCGTCGCCGAGCGGCTCGGCGTTGCTGATCGGGTGCGGCTGATCGGGCAGGTCGCACGTGAGGACATGCCAGCTTTGCTGCGCTCTGCTGATCTGGTCGTCTGCTCGCAGTGGTACGAGCCGTTCGGCATCGTGCCGCTGGAGGCAATGGCCTGCGGCGTACCGGTCGTGGCCAGTGCCGTCGGCGGCATGTTGGACACGGTGGTGGATTCAGTTACTGGCGCACTGGTCCCGCCACGCGATCCTGCCGCCCTGGCAGAGGTGATCGGCACGCTCCTTGCATCACCGAGTCGCCGCGCTGAGCTCGCCAGAGCCGGTCTCCAGCGCGTCCGCAGCCGCTACTCCTGGGACCGGGTCGCCGCGGACACCGCAGCTGTGTACCAGCGAACCGCCAACCGGGTGGGCGCGGGCCACGCAATGAGCGCGCCTGTTGTCTGAGGAGCTGTCGAGACGTGAGCGGGACACTTTCCAGAGAAGGCGCCGATCTTGGTTTGCGTACTGTGCGCGCGGGGTACGCCATGTGTGGGGCGAGCGGGTCACGACCCACCCGCTCGCCTCACCGGGTACGTAGCGCAGCAGTCTGAAAGTGCAAGCCGGCAATGCCGACAACGCCTTGCTGCGCGCCAAGTATGAGCACTGTTCGCGCTCGCTCAACCGGTACGTCATTCGGACGTAGCGGCCGTCACCTGATCACCACCGCCGCCGCGACTGCGGGATCAGCGGCTCTGTTTTCACGGCCGCACCGGGACCGCTTGCCCCGCGCCAACTGGACGCGGGTCGCGGCGGCGGGTGGGAGACCCGCAAGCTGATCATCATCTGCAATGAGATCGTCGAGACGCGACGCCTGCCATCGCACTAGACGAACGCGGTCACAAACGACATCGAACCCAAAGCAAGAGTCGTGTCGTTTGTGACCGCTTGGTCGGGAGGTAGGCGCGCAGGCGCCTGGTCTACCGACCTAGGCCAGCGCGATCGATCCGGCGGTGGTAGCGCATTCCGGTCAGTCCGCCGAGCAGTGCGCCAAGGAGGCTCGCTGCAACCACGCCGATGGCCACGATGATGCCCCCGATAGTGAGAGTGCCTTCGTTCAGTGGGAGCCGCGGGTAGCCGTTTACCTGAGCAAGAAGGTCGAAGCGGGCGCCTGCAAGCCATCCGGCAATTCCAATCAGAACAGCCATGATCACGGCCCACAGCCAAACACCGAGGCCTTGCTTGAGCCCATTGAATCGGGCCATCCGGCCGGCCACATATCCGCCGGCGAGGTAAGCCACGAAGATGATGGCCAGCAACACGATGCCGCCGACGAACCCGATTGACTCAGTCTGCGCCGCCGACGGATTGTTCACGTCGACGTCGCGGCTCAGCCCCAGCGCAGCGCCTACGCCGGTGACGAGTGCGGCCAGCAGCACGGCGGTACCTGAAGCAGTGAGCCAGCCGAAGAAGCAGCTGCCAAACTTCATCCCGCCAAAGGCATCTTTCTGTCGACCCACCACCTCGCGCCGGTCTAAGCCGGTGGTGCTATCCACCGCGGGGTCGGATGGAGTGTTGGTGACCGGGCGGTATTCGGTGTTGTTGCCGCGGTCAGCGTCCGGAGTATTAACTGCGTTGCTCATCAAAACCTCCTTCGGTGAAGGGATGCTTAAAACCCTTACCCATTAGGTCAAACGAGCAATCAAGCCAGTCTCGGCGCAGGGTCAGTCAGTTGGTTCGAAACCCTCCTGAGTTGTCTCAGGCACTGCCGCCAAGCCGACTGCGATAAGCCCGACACCCAATCCCAGCCACAACGAAAAAGTCGATGCGTTGCCGCCGAGAAAGCCACTGCTGCCTCCAGCCAGCAGGACGAGCTGGACTGCAGCCGCGAGTAGGAAACCAAGGCCCGCGGCGATCATCAGCGTGCGTTCGTCCAGCCAAGCGCCGACGACTGCAAGCAGACCCAGCACTAACGCCACGACCAGCCCAGCGGCGCCAATCTGAACGACCTGGAAGGTGCCGTTTACGAACACGAACAGTGCACTGACAAGGGACACCACGCCGAGCGCCAGCGCCGCTCGATCCAACCTGTCATGCGTCCTCATGATGCCCGCACCAGCCATCGCGCCGAGCCGAACCGGGAGCTCTGCCAACTCGGACGCAACAGTCCGTCCAGACCGGCGTACCGGCCCGCGGCTGTGGCAAACACCGCCAGATGCACCAGCAGCATCAACAGGTAAGACCAGTACCACTCGTGCGGCGCATTCAACACCGACAACATGATCACGACCGTCTGGGCTACACCAACGACTGCCCAGAAACGGGTCGCCAGCCCTATCAAGAGGAACGCCCCGAGTGAGGCTTCGACCAATAGGACCATCCAACCGAAGAATGTGAAGTTTGGCAGCACCCCATGATTCATCAACCAGGCGTATGGGGGAAGGACCTCATGGGAGACGGCATAACTGGCAGAGAGGTACAAGCCATCTGGCGGATCACCCCGACCGAAATCCGGCGGGGTCTTCCAGCCTGCGTTTTGTAGCCAAAGCAGTCCGACGCCGATCCGTACTACCGCGATCAGCGCTCGGTTCACCCGGGAGGGCAGAACCGGGACGGCCGGCGCCGCGTAGTTGGTGACAGCTGCGTAGTCCGTGACCAGCCATGAAGATCACCTCGCATCGCTCAATCAACCCCCGGGCAGCGAAGTCCAGGTGGCGCCAAAGCTTACGGAACATGGACGGCAATTTCCGCCGCTTCCCAATGCCAGATCCAATTCATGGAGAAAAGCGCTGCAGGCCATAGGGATCAAGCGCGGCGTTCGATCAGTCCGCGCCCTAGCGCTTCGTCCGGATCTGCGAGCAACGTGCGTTTCGCAATGACCAGTTCGCTGATGTCGCTGGATAAGGCACCTGGTTCAAATGTCCGCACTGATCGACCTCGGAGCGCAATGCCGCCGGTCGCCAGGAGACCAAAAGAGAAAGTGGTGGATTCACCTCGGGGCTGAAGTGAATCCGCCACTCTCAGCTAGGGAGTTCAGCTGGACCGCTGCTGCACCGTCTCCTTGGATGCCTGCGCTTGGTCCTTGATCTCGGCGGCCGCTGATTGACCTTCATGCCTGACGTGCTCGGCGCCCCCGGTAGCGGCTGCCTTGACCGATTCGGCAGCCTCCTGTGCCGGCTCCCTCAGGTTTCCGGCCACGTCCCTGGCCATCTCCGAAGCCCTCTCCTTCACCGGCTCCAGGTTTTCCTGCAACTGGGACACAGCCTTGCGCTCCTTCTCGGTAGAAGGAATCAGCGAGGAGACCAGCATTCCGAGGCCGAAGGCGATCACGCCTGCGGCCAGCGGATTGCCCTGCGCCTTCCGCTTCACCGTCGTCGGCGCCCGCCTGACGGCGTAGCGTGCCTCGGAGGCTTTCTCGCCGACCGTGTGCCTGGCCGCATAAGCCTTGTCGGCTACCGCATCTTTGGCTTCGGAAGCCTTGTGGGCTCCCGCTTCCCTGTCCGAGGAAACCTCGTCGACGACCGTGCCAACTGCACCACGGTCGTAGTCGTCGTCATCGGAGCCCATCACGCGCTCCTTGACGTTGCTCGCAGCCTCCTTGACCTTGTCGACCTGCCGCTGTGCGACGTTCTTGGGGTTGACGGCCTCAGCCAGTTCGTCGACATCATCGCTCAGGGCCGCACGCGTACGTTCGATATCCGCCCGGATCTCATCCGGATCATCGCTGCTTGTCATCGATTTCTCTCCTCATGTCCTTTGAGTGCGTTCGGAACCTGGCGCACGGTCTCAGTCGTCTGTGGCAACCCGCTGATCTTCTGCGTTTGGGCGCGCGCGACCAGGAAGAGCACCACGCCCGCCACCAGCCAGATGAGCGCGACGATGACCGCCCCCCAAGCCGGCCCAGTTGAGTCGCTGATTGCCACCCAGAGGGCGATCGACAAGAAGACTATGAACAAGAACGCGGCAACTGCCGCGCCGGCAAACATGCCGGCGGCTTGGCCGGCCCGAGTTGCGGACTGGCGGACCTCGGCCTTTGCCAGTGCGAGTTCTTGCTCGAGGAGGACAGACAGATCGCGCGTCACATCACCGATCGCCTCGCCAATGCTTTTGTTTCCGGAGGTCGTCTCGAGACTGTCCTGGTATTGGCGCCGCGGAGGTGCCTCTTCAGCGAAATCGGTCATCGGCGCACGTCACCTTCGGTCGACGGGTGGTACGGCTCATCCGTTGTGGGGGTCACGTTCGGGTAGGCCGGGCCCGCGGAGTACTCGTGCTGACCCGTCGGATCCGTGGGCATCCCGGGAGCCGGCATGCCACCGCCCTGGTAGCTCGTCTCACCCGAGACCTCGCCGTAGCGCGGGTCATAGCCGGCACTCTGGTAGCCGCGGGTGCCGTACGCGTCGCCGCCGCCTGGCAGGCCACCGTCGTAGCCACCGCGGTCGTAGCTGCCGTGGTCGTGGCCGCTGTCGTACGCCCGTGCAGGGGTCACGTCTAGGTCGGCGTCAACACTGGTGTCTGGGGCCACCGCGCCCCGAGTCAATCGGCCTGCAACAACGCCCGCCGCTGCTGCTAGAGCCAGGAAGGTGCCCGGCCGACGACGCGCGAACCGCTTGACCTCATGTAGCAGATCGGCGGGCTCATGGGTATCGAGCCAATGGGAAAGCTCACCGACGCGGCGCGATGCCTCATGGGCGAGTTCGGTCATCGGCCCAGAGTCGTCAGACTTCGATGCCATCGAGCCGAGCTCAGACGCCCAGCTGTTCAACTTTGAGGCGAGCTGCCACTGCTGGTTACGGGCCTGCCCCCGCAGCTCAGAGCCGGTCTGGTCGAATAGATTCCTAGCCTGATACTTGGCCTCACTGGCCACTTAGGAGACCTCGCTCTTGGCTACCTCTTTCACACTTGAGGCGGCGTCGGCGGCGGTGTCCTTGACATTGGCCGCCTGGCTCTTGGCGGTCTCGACGGTAGAGCCTCCCTCGGACTCGGGAGCGAACGGCTGGCTGTCCTGGTCGCCATACCGCCCAGTTCTGGGATATTGCACCTCGGAGTCGGCGAAGGTGCTGGTCGGCGCGGCCGCACCAAGGCGGGGGTCAGGTTGCTCGACGCCTGGATCCACGGGCCGGCTCGTCGGATCGGTGTAGTCCGCCACGAGATTCTCCAATCGGATCGATTGTGGATACGACCCGCGTACCCATCGGATTTACAAGGCAAACAAGTTGGCCGAGTGCCCAGGTTTCATGACGCCGCGGCTGCGTGGCGGCCGGCCCTGCGGCGTCTTGACCTGTGTGGGAAGGTCACGTTGACGGCGTTTCAGGACAATTCCTGCCGGGGTGTCCTCGTGGGCCGGCCCCATTCGTTAGCAGGGTGAGCGCGGGAACGGCCCGCACCAACGGGAGGAGCACCCATGAGTCAGTACCTGTTGTCCACCTACGCCGTGGAGGGTGAGACCACCCGAGCGCCGATGACGCCTGAGCAGATGGAGGCATTCAGGCAGCGGGTCATTACCCTCGAAAACGAGATGGAGGCCAGCGGTACGTTCGTCTTCGGTGGCGCCCTCTATGACCCTGATGCGGCAACCGTCGTCCGCATCGGTCATGGCGATCTGGTCATGACTGACGGGCCGTTCGTCGAGGCGAAAGAGCATATCGCTGGCTTCTACATCATCAACGGGGACGACCTGGATGCCGCGCTGGCCTGGGCTCGGAAGGTCGTGGAGGCGATCAACCATCCGATCGAGGTTCGCCCATTCCGAGCGACCGGGCGCGTCCAGGGATGACCGGTGGCGTCGCCGCCGATGTGGAAGCGGTCGCTGTTGAGCGCGTCTTCCGCGAGGCGTACGGCCAAGTGGTGGCAACGCTGGTCCGCATCTTTGGCGATATCACACTCGCCGAAGACGCAGTCCAGGACGCGTTCGTCGTGGCAAGCGATCGGTGGCGAAGCGACGGCATCCCACCCAACCCGGCAGGGTGGATCATTACGACCGCACGGAATCGTGCGATCGATGATCTTCGCCGTTCGGCCCGTGGTCGGGCACTCTACGAACAGCTCGGTGCTACTGCAACCACCTCGCATGACCCGGACATGGAGGAGTGCGGAGGGGACGAACCCGTGAGGGATGACCGACTCCGACTGATCTTCACCTGCTGTCATCCGGCGTTGCGAACCGAGCACGCCGTGGCCTTGACCCTCCGGCTGCTCGGCGGCCTGAGTGTGGAGGAAGTGGCCCGCTCGTTCCTGGTGAGCGAGGCGGCCATGGCCAAGCGGCTCGTCCGAGCCAAGTACAAGATCAAGGCCGCGAAGATCCCCTATCGAATTCCAAATGAAGCAGATCTACCTGAGCGACTCCGGTCGGTCCTGTCGGTCCTTTACCTCATCTACAACACCGGGCTCGACGGCCCGGAACGGACCTCGTTGCGGAGTGAGGCGATACGGCTCGCTCGCGCGCTCGTCGAGTTGATGCCCGATGAGCCCGAAGCGGCTGGGCTGCTCGCCTTGCTGCTGCTCAGCGAGTCCCGGGTGCCGGCCCGCACCGCCGGGGGTGCGCTGGTGCTGCTGCGCGATCAGGACCGGACCAAGTGGGATCGCACGATGATCGATGAGGGGCACGCGATCGTACGTGCCTGTATCCGCCGTGGCCAACCAGGTCCCTTCCAACTCCAGGCCGCGATCCAAGCCGTGCATTGTGCCGCCGACTCGTTTCAAGCATCCGACTGGCCGCAGATTGTCGCGCTGTACGATCAGTTGTTTTCGGTCATGCCCACGCCCGTGGTTGCTCTCAATCGGGCCATCGCGGTCGCCGAGGTCGAGGGTCCCGCAGCTGCGCTGACCACGCTCGACTCGATCGCGCCGGACCTGGACACGTATCACCTGATGCATGCAGCCCGCGGCACGATGTTGCGTCGGCTTGGACAACGAGAGGCCGCGGAGGCAGCGCTCAGACGCGCCGCCCACCTCGCAGTGACCGAAAAGGACCGCCGGTTTCTCACGCAACAGATCGAAGAGCTGGCCGAGGACGCTCTCTTGTCACGCGCAGCTGGCTCCACGCCGTCGAGTCCTCGCTAGAGATGATCAAGGTCGAGAGCGAACGCCGCGCCCGCTGACGTAGCAGAAACCTGTGTGCTTGCAGGACGGAGTCCCTCAGGCTTGGGTGTCAAGAGAGAGGAGAGCAGATTGACCGAGTCGATTCCGAGCATGGACCAACCGCTGAGCCCTGACGGCACGCGGCGGCCAGCGTTGTTGGTGTTCGATGTCAACGAGACCTTGTCGGACATGGCGCCGATCGGCGCGAGGTTCACGGAGGTAGGTGCACCTCCGCATCTTGCTAAGACGTGGTTCGCAGGTCTGCTCCGTGACGGATTCGCGCTCACCGTGGCGCGGTCGAACCCGTCCTTTGCGAGTCTGGGCGCTGAGGGGCTTCGAGTGATGTTGTCGGGTATGTCGCTGAACCGAAGCATCGATGACGCTGTGGAGCACATCATGCGCGGGTTTGCTGGCCTGCGGGTTCACCAGGATGTGCCCGAAGGCGTCAGGGCGTTGACAGAGCTCGGCATCCGCCTGGTCACCCTTAGCAACGGGTCGGCATCGATTGCTCGGAGGTTGCTGGCCGACGCAGAACTGGAGGACGCCTTCGAGTCCTGCTTGGCCGTCCAGCAGGCCGGGGTCTGGAAGCCGGCTGCGGGCGCCTACGCCTACGCGCTGGCGGCCTGCGAAGTCGACGCCGCTGAGGCCATGCTCGTGGCGGCCCATCCTTGGGACACCGACGGAGCACGGCGCGCGGGACTGGCCTCTGCATGGATCAATCGGGGCGGCGGCCGGTACCCGGACTACTTCCTGCCGCCAGATCTCGAGGTTGCCTCGCTGCTGCATCTCGCCGACCGCCTCCGGTAGCGCAACGGCCGACCGAGGGCCCGGCCGCATCCATCGCGGGGTTCAGCACAACATGCCGTGGATCAGCACGCCGCTAACCGATCCGCTGGACCTTCCCTGGATCGTGACACTGATGTCAATTCCTTAATGCGCGCTGAGCTTGTCGAAGCGCGCGCCCTTCGACAGGCTCAGGGCGGAATCTGATGTCGATTCCCCGGGCCACGGATGCGACAATTCAGCTCGATGGTGGTGACCGAACAGTTCGACGGCTCCAGCGACCTCACAGCCGCTCGCGACGCCCTCCAGGAGCACCGGTGGCAGGAGGCGTTCGACCTCCTGGTCCGAGCCGACCGCGGGGAGAGACTCGCGGCGACAGATCTCGAGGCGCTGGCCCAGGCGGCCTGGTTCACCGCCCGGCCCGATCTGGCAGTGGAAGCAAGGGAGCGTGCGTTCAAGGCGTACGTCGCGGATGGGATCAGAGCCCGGGCTGCGAAGATCGCGTTCGAGCTCAGCCGCGAATACGTCAGCAAGCGGAAGTTCTCGATCGCCTCGGCATGGGCGGCCCGTGGCGAGCGCCTCTTGGAGGGTGAACCGGAAGGTTTTGCGCACGGATACCAGGCGCTGTCGAAGAGCCTTACGGCGGAGCACGCGGGTGACGTCGAAACGGCCATCAAGTTCGCCGGACAGGCCGTAGAGATCGGTACACGATTCGGGGACGCCGACGTCAGGGCTTGGGGACTGCTGCAGCAAGGACGACTCCTGATCGGCGGAGGACGCACCGACCAGGGATTCCCCCTCCTGGAGGAGGCCACCATCGCCGCCGTGAACGGCGAGCTGAACCCGTTCGTGGCGGGCATCGCGTACTGCGCCATGATCTCCTCCTGTCGCGACACGACCGACTACCGGCGGGCAAGTGAATGGACGGAGGCCACCCGCCGGTGGTGCGAGCGGCAGTCCATCAACGGCTTCCCGGGCATCTGCCGGGTCCACCGCGCGGAGATCGTCGCCTTGCAGGGCGCGCTGGACCGAGCGGAGCAGGAGCTGCGGCAGGCCACCCTGGAGCTCGCCGCGTATGACGCGACGACGCCGTTCGCCGACGGGTTTTACGCCCTTGGGGAGATCCGCTTCCGGCTGGGTGACCTCGTGGGTGCGGAGGACGCGCTACGACAGGCCCACTCGCTCGGCCGGATCCCGCAGCCCGCGCTGGCTCTCATGCGCCTCTCCGAGGGCAAGATCACTGCGGCGTACGGGGCAATCCGTTCGGCTCTCGCGGAGACCGACGACCGTTGGGCTCGTGCCCGCATGCTCCCCGCGCAGGTCGAGATCGCGATCGCCGCCGGTGACCCGGCGACTGCCCGAGCCTCTGCCGAAGAGATGGGCGAGATCAGCGCCGGCTACGACTCGCCGGCACTCCGCGCGAGCAGGCATGACAGCTGGGGGCGGGTGCTCCTCGCCGAAGGCGACGCTGAGGGCGCAGTACGGGAGCTGCACAACGCGATTGGACACTGGCGGGACGTGGGCGCCCCGTACGAGGTCGCCCGTGACCGCGGCCTCCTGGCCACGGCGCTGCAGCGGCTCAGACGAGACGACGAGGCAGACCTCGAGCTCCAAGCATCGAGGGAGGAGTTCCATCGCCTGGGAGCCGTTCGCGACGAGGCGGCGGCCGACGACGCCATTCGGGCTGCCGCTGGGCGCGTGGCAACCCCCGCCATCACCCACAAGACGTTCATGTTCACAGACATCGTTGCCTCGACGAATCTCGCCGAGGCCATGGGCGACGAGGCCTGGGAGCACCTGCTTCGCTGGCACGATGATGCCCTGCGCGCGGTGTTCCTCGACCACGGCGGTGAGGTAGTGAACTCCACCGGCGACGGGTTCTTCGTGGCGTTCGACTCGGCCTCCTCGGCGATCACCTGCGCCAAGGCCGTGCAACGCGCGCTCGCCGAGCAGCGTCGGACCCACGGATTCGCTCCTGCCGTGCGCATCGGCCTTCACTCGGCAGTGGCGACTCGACGGGGCTCGGACTACAGCGGCAAGGATGTCCACGTCGCCGCCAGGATCGCTGCGCTCGCCCGCGGCGGGGAGATTCTGGCCTCCGCAGCGACGGGCGCGATGGCCGGGCACTCACCCAGCCACCGAACCACGCGTGGTCAGCCTGAAAGGCGTGTCCGGCGAGGTCGAGGTTGTCGTCCATCGCGTGGAATTGAGGTTGCCTCCGAGGCAGCTGATCGTGGCCTGGCTGAGTTCGCAGTACGACGATCGCTGTCGCCGAAGTGATCACTAGATGATCATGGCTGTGATGCGCTCCTGAGCTTGTCGAACGGCGCACTTCGACACGTCAGCGCGCATCACGCCCAGGGCTTGAGCATGATCTTGACTGCGCCGTCGGCCTTCTGCTGGAACATCTCGTACGCCTTGGGCGCCTCCCGGAGCGGTAGTCGATGAGTGGCGAACTCCTCTACGCCCAGTGGGTCATCGTCGGTCAAGAACGGCATGATGTCGGGAATCCAGCGCTTCACGTTGGCCTGACCCATGCGCAGCTGAATCTGCTTGTCGAACAACGACATCATCGGCAGCGGATCTGCCATCCCGCCATAGACACCTGACAGCGAGACCGTCCCGCCACGACGTACGGTCTCAATCGCTGTATAGAGTGCGGCAAGCCGATCCAGCCCCGCCCTCGTCATCAACGGCTCGGTTACCGCATCAGGTAGGTGCGCCGCCACGCGCTGGGCGAATGCCGCGGCTGGCGAACCGTGCGCCTCCATCCCCACCGCGTCGATCACAGAGTCCGGACCACGACCGTCGGTCAGCTCGCGCACTACCTCGGGAAGATCATCTTCGTGCTCTCGAAGATCGATAACCTGGATACCGCGGGAGCGCGCCCGCTCCAGTCGTACGTCGACCAGATCGACCGCGATGATCGTGTCGATCCACTTCTGCTGGGCGATCCGGCAGGCCATGTCGCCGATCGGCCCCAGACCCAAGACGAGCAGCGAGCCACCGTCCGGGACACCGGCGTACTCGACCGCCTGCCAAGCGGTGGGCAATACATCGGACAGATAGATGAAGCGATCGTCCGGTGGGCCCTCCGGTACCAAGATGTGGGTGAATTGCGCTTCCGGCACCCGCAGGTATTCGGCTTGGCCGCCGGGCACCTGGCCGTACAGCTTCGAGTAGCCGAACAGTGCGGCACCGCTGCCTTCACCTCGCACCTGAGTGGCCTCGCATTGTGTGTAGAGCGAGCGTTCACACATCCAGCAGTGTCCACAGGAGATCTGAAACGGCACCACGACTCGATCGCCGGGACGAATTCGGCCGATGTCGCGACCAACCTCGAGCACGATCCCCATCGCCTCGTGTCCCAGCACGTCACCAGGGCTCATGAATGCGCCCATAGTTTCGTACAGGTGAAGATCAGAGCCACAGATGTTGGTGCTGGTGACCTTGATGATCGCGTCGTTGGGCTCCTTGATGATCGGGTCAGCGACCTCTTCCCACGAGACGTCGCGAAATCCCTGCCAAGTAACAGCCTTCATCGTTGTGTCACGCCTTACGCCAGTCGTTGCTACTGAGAGGTGAGCCGGCCTGCGGGCCCATTTTGCAGCATGCCTCCATCGACCACCCACGAGGCACCTGCCACATAGCTGGCCTTTGGGCTCGCGAGAAAAGCGATCACCGCGGCGATCTCGCGCGCATCGCCAGGCCGACCGATTGGGATGCCGAGACGTTCCTCTTGATGAGGATCCTGGTCCTCTTCATATCGAGAGTCAAAAGCCATGCTCGTGATATTCCCTGCCGTTTGCCGTGCAAAACCGACCCCCACACAAGGAGAACGGCCTGACGTGTGGCGCATCCGAGCGATCATGACCGCCCACCCGTTGTGGATCGCGAGCTAAGTCGACGGGCACGGTCTGTGACTGCCGGAACAGGTCCGGGCTGGCCCCGACAAGCCAGCCCGGACCGATCTCGCAAGCCGGCCCGGGTCCTGCCGGCTACGAGGCTAGGGGCAACGTGTCCGGTACGCCGATGATGGTCCGCAGCTTGAGCACTAGCCGCGACAACAATCGCGACACCTGCATCTGACTGGTGCCGATCTCAGCCGCGATCTCAGACTGGGAGCGCTGCTCGAAGAATCGCAGCTGGATGAGTCGCCGCTCGTTGTCTTCGAGTTGTTCTAGAGCCCTGTCGATGATCAACCGCGCTTCGGTACGGTCGATGTCCTCGTCGGTCTCGTTCGAACAGAAGCAAATCCCTCGTGACATCGCCGCATCAATCGAGGAGGAGCTGTAGCCCTGGCTTGCGAAGCGGGCCTGCTGCACGGCGCCGACCGGCTCGTCCAACTCCGCAGCGAGATCTCGCGTTCGAGGTAGGGCGCCCATCTGTTGCACCAGGTTGGGCCACCGCCGCCAGATGGTCGAGGCCAGTTCTTGCGTCGGCCGCGGCGGGCGAACCACCCAGCCATGATCACGGAAATGTCGCTTGAGCAGCCCGGTGATGGTGGGCACCGCGAAGCCCACGAACGAGCCCTGATGCGGGTCGAACCGTTGACAGGCTTCGACCAGTCCGGTGCAGGCGACCTGCAAGAGGTCTTCCTCGTCCTCGCCGCGATGCGAAAACCGGCGAGCCAGCGTCTCTGCCAGCCACAAATGGGAAGTGACCACTTCGTCGAGGATCCGCTGGCGTTCGGCTGGAGCGGCGGTCTCAGCCTTAAGGAGGAGGTCTTGGGTGTATTCAGCCAGCGTTTCGCGCGAGGCCTGAGCTGGGAGATACCAAGAAAGTTTCGGAGAGCGCCATGAGCACCACACCCTTCGTGACGAACTACGGGCGTGGCGCGCTTCTCGGCCACTTCTTTGATGTAAACACTGTGGCCACTTCAACGGCAACCCCTTGAACTATCCAAAAAACGAAGAAGTCCCTGAGAAGTTCGGGTTGCGTCCTACGCTCAACTCCACCGCACATCGTCGCGACTATCCAATGAGCGCAGGCGCGGGGACTTGTCAAGTTGATCATGAAAGCTGATCATCAGGCCGAAGCGCACGACGGCCGGCCGGCTGCGGCACACTCGCCCGCAGGTTTGGTCACACTGGAGGCGTTGGCTTTGGTGCCGAATGGGTAAGTCGCAGATCAGGGCGGCGTATGGAACCTAGGACCCGACGCCACCCCAGGCCCCGTAGCTGAGAAGCCATGCTGCGGGGCCGTTCGCTGAGCTTCGCCAAGTCTGTGGCCGGCAAGGATCTGCTTCAACGCGCGGATGTCCTTCGATCGGCGGCTACACTCGCAATTGGTCTTCTATCGGTCTCCGCCCTGTGTCCGCGGACCTGACGTCATCGAGGTGACGCATGGTCTCGCAGCCACCGCGCATAAAGGTTGGCTTGGTTGCCGAGAGACCGGACCTCAGCTGTCGTGTGGCCGAGTTGGAGGCCGAGGTTGCACAGCTCAGGGACGCATTGGCCCGGCGGCAACAGATCGGAGTAGCGACTGGGTTGATAGCCCAGCGCTTCGCCATCAGCCCCGAGCGCGCCTGGTCGCTACTTGTGCGCCTCTCCCAGAACGGTCATGTCAAGGTTCGCGTGATTGCTCAAGCAGTGATCGATGCGCACTGTGGGCGGCATGATCCCGCGGTGGCCGAGATCCTCAGCTCGATTGAGAAATATTTGCCCGACGGTGTACGACTGGTCCAGACCGAAGGCGACGGTCACAAGGCCTTACGGGACGGTCCACGCTGATCCGGCTCGATAGGTTGCTCGGGGGAGACCAGCAACGATCACGATGATGGCAACCTCGGAAGGCGGAGCGCCCACCATGCTTCTAAATCGGCTAGCCGATGGCGATTGATCCCGACGCCCTTGCTGCCAGCCTGCGGCGGCTCGCGGCGCTCGGCGAACCGGGCACGAGCGTTGTCGAAGCCTTACGCCATGTGACAGAGGCGTGCGTGGACCTTTTCGGTGTCGCTGGCAGCGGCATCATGTTGGCTGACGAGCAGAACATTCCGCGCTATGTCGCCGCATCCGACGGCCCGGGGCGGATGCTCGAAATCGTGGAAAGCGAGACTAGTCAAGGTCCGTGCACTGAGGCATTCGTCAACAACGCCGTTGTGGCGAGCACCGATGTGACCGCGGAGGAGCGCTGGCCCGATCTGGCCATCGCGATCCGTCCACATGGCGTACGCGCAGTCTTGGGGCTGCCGGTCCGCCTCGGCGGGGTCAGTGTCGGCACCCTTGACGTGTACTATGACCGGCCGCACGTCTGGTTGGACGACGAATGCCAGGCCCTCGGTCGCTACCGCGACGTCATCGAATCCACACTTGCCGCCGCAGTGGCGGCGCATAACGCCGGGGAGCTCGCCGCCCAGCTGCAGTATGCGCTGGACTACCGGGTGATCATCGAGCGGGGCGTCGGCTATCTGATGGCCCGCGATCAGGTGGATTCGATCACCGCGTTCACCCGGCTACGCAAAGCTGCCCGCGACACCCAAAGCAAGATCGGCGACGTGGCGCAACGGCTGATATCTACGGGCCACTTGCCAGCTGAAGCGCCTCGATAGGGCTAGCTGCGCAGCGTCTGGCTGGGATAGATGCCGAATCGCCGCCGGTATTCGATCGCGAAACGTCCAAGGTGCGTGAATCCCCAACGGGCGGCCACTGCTGCCACGCTCGTGCCATGCCCAGGTACGGCAATCTGCAGATCACGATGTGCGCGGTGCATCCGAACGCTGCGCAAGTGAGCCAGCGGCGTCGTGTCGAGATGGCGTCGGAATGCGGCCTGTAGGCCACGTGGGCTGAGCCGAGCGGCTAGGGCAATCTCGTTGAGGGAGATCGACTCGCCCGCATGCTCGTCGATGAACTCGAGCGCGTGACGGAGTCGTTGTGGCGTGTCGCCAGGGTAGGAGGCCGACTCGGCGTCGCGGGTTGAGTTAGGGAAGCACGCCAGGACTGCACTGTTGACCATCCAACCCAACTCCCGGCTGGCCAGTGGAGCAGCCGCCAGCAGCGGGTTGGTGCTGACGACTCGCTCCACGTACCCGACCGTCTGAGACCAATGGCGAGCAGCAGCCAGCGTGACGGGCCGCGTGAACTCGACGTTGACCGTCTCATGATCGACCAGCCATGCCGCATCGCGCTGCAGATTCTCAAAACTCAACGTGGTCACTGTGACGGCGACCGAGTTCCAGGCCGCTTGGTACGGCCGATCGGGTGGCAGCAGGAAACAGTCGCCAGGTCGTAGGTTGAAGGTATCGGTTCCCGTGAATACTTCGACCGGATTGCCCTCTCGATGCTCGACGACTGAGAGATTCCGCAGGCCGTCGAAGACGTCAACATTGACAGCCATCGAGTGCGTCATGCGCCCCACCGTCATCCCGTCGAATCGGATGATGTCGCATGAGAAGACAAAATCTTTGGTACTTCCCGAGATCGTGACATCGTGATCCGCATAGGCCTTACGAAGCCACGCGTGCGCCTCGTCAGGGTCGTGGCTCCGGAACTCCTCATGATCGACGGCTTGGATCTGCTCACCGGCCTCTCAACGCTGGCTTACGTGCACTCTACGACCCGTTCTACCCCGTATATCGCTGAGAAACTCGGCCAAATTCCCTCGCACACGATCGGACAGCCCCTGCATCGTGCTGGCCCGCTTGTCTGGGGACGCACCGGAGCGCGTGCATTCGTTGCGATGACCCCACACGGCTGCGGAACGAGCTTCTCCTCACCAATCCTGTTGCCCAGATCGCTGTCGGCGATGGCAGCCTCGCCATGGTGAACACTGACGGCGCGGGATTCGGGTCAGGGTGGACGTGTCCGGCGGAAGAACTGGCGCTTGAGGTCGATGGGTTCGAAGACACCGGCGTGATTGAGCAACATCTCGGCCCGGCCGAGGAGAGCACGCCGTCAAGGTCAGTGGCATAGATCTTGACCCGTTCACGGAAGCGGCTGCCCATTTCCTCGTGTAGCAGCACCGCGATCGAGTACGCCTCCTGGCCCGCTGAGCATCCGGCTCTCCAGACCCGAGGGGGCCACCGTCGCTCGTTTCGAGCACCTGCGGCAGGATTTCGGTGCGCAGCTGCTGCCAGGCGTCGAGGTCGCGGACCAAGCTCGTTAGTTGATCAAGATCATATTGGAGTGTGCTGTGAACTCGCGGGGTTCGAGCTGCTGCAAGTCCTGGAAGCCCTCGAAGGAATCGATGCCGATCTCACGCATCCGATGTAGCACCCGACCCATCACATTGCGCGGATGCCATAGGCCGCAGAGTCGACCGGAGGCAGGGAAGTGTTCGTCACCCGCTTGCTGACGCTCTGCACAAGATGTGCACTATGTGCAGAGCGCCAACAACTGGGTCAAGCCGCCGAGCTATGAAGCGGCTGCGAGTTCCCGTGATGCGCCGATCATGCTGCGTAGCTTGAGCAACAGCCGCGACAGCAGCCTTGAGACCTGCATCTGGCTGATGCCGAGCTCGCGGGCAATGTCGGACTGCGAACGCTGTTCGAAGTAGCGCAGCCAGATCAGCCGGCGTTCGGACTCATCCAACTGCTCGACAGCTCGATCAACGATGAGGCGAGCTTCGGTCCGGTCGATGTCCTCGTCTGCCTCAGCGGAGCAAAAGCACACTCCTCGTGACATTGCAGCATCAATCGACGAAGCGGTGTAGCCCTCACTCGCCATGCGGGCCTGCTGCACTGCCCTCACGGGCGCCCCGAGCTCCCGGGCGAGATCCTTCGCGCAGGGGAGGGTACCCATTTCCTGAACCAGCGTTGGCCACCGTCGCCAGATGATCGAGGCGAGCTCCTGCGTGGGACGCGGAGGCCGAACGGTCCATCCATGATCACGAAAATGCCGCTTCAGCACCCCCGTGATGGTCGGCTCGGCGAATCCGACGAACGAGCCCTGGTGCGGATCGAAGCGCACGCATGCCTCGACAAGCCCGGTGTACGCGACCTGGACAAGGTCCTCCTCGTCCTCTCCGCGATGCAGGAAATGTCGGGCGAGCTTCTCAGCCAGCCACAGATGCGAGGTGACCACCTCATCAAGGATCTGTTGGCGCCTGGCTGGCCCCGCCGTCTGGGCCTCGATGAGCAAAGCGCGCGTCCGTTCGGCCAGCTCCTCACGAGCCGAACGCTGAGAAGTAGGGATGACAGAAAGAGGGGAGTTCGCCATGAGCGCGCCACCCTTTCGTAATGAATAATCAGGTTGTGGCGCGCTTCTCGGCCACATTGGCACTTAACCATGAATGGCGCTGGGTGATCAAGACCCTGGGACATCTCGAAAATGAAAAATCTCTGAGAATTGACTCAAAATCATGCGGCTGAAAATTTTCTACCCAGTAAGCAATATGTCAGCCATTTGTACTGACGATGCAGAGAGATATCAGCCGACGCTGTCAGGCGGAGATGACTTCCCGAGCCAGCGCGGCTGGCATGTAGTCGTAACGCACGAACGAGCGCTTGAATGTGCCGGTGCCATGGGAGACCGAGCGCAGGTCGATGGGATACCGGGACAGCTCGTGCGCCGGCACCTCCGCGTGGATGATGGCGTACCCCTGAATATCAGACGTCTCCGTGCCATGCACCTGACCGCGGCGGCCACGCAGGTCCGCCAACACTGACCCGACCGATTCGTCGGCAACCGTGATCTCCACTTTGTCGATCGGCTCCAGAAGGGCAACGGTCGACTCATTGGCCGCCTCGCGGAGCGCAATCGCCCCTGCCGTCTGAAAGGCCATATCCGAGGAATCGACCGAATGCGCCTTGCCGTCCACCAGCGTCACCCGGAGGTCTACCAGGGGGTAACCGGCAAGCACACCCTTCGGCAGCTGGCCGCGGACACCTTTCTCCACCGAGGGAATGAACTGCCGCGGCACCGCTCCACCGACTACGCGCTCGGTGAACTCGAACCCGGCACCGCGTTCCAGCGGCTCGATCTCCATCATGCATACCGCGTACTGGCCATGTCCGCCGGACTGTTTGACGAGGCGGCCCTGCACGGTGATGGGACGGATGAAGGTCTCGCGGAGCGAGGTACGCACAGGCTCGACCTGGACCTGGATGTGCCAGTTCTCCCTCAGCGCGGTCAGGAGCTTTTCCACATGCGCCGGCCCCATCGCCCAGATCACTACTTGATGAGTCTCGGCATTGTGCTCCAGGCGCATGGTGACGTCTTCGGCCACGAGCCGCTGCAGCGCCGAGGCCATCTTCTCCTCATCAACTCGAGAGATGGCGTGAACAGCTACCGGCAGCAGCGGCTCGGGCAGTAGCCAAGGCTCGACGAGCGCGGGCTGCGCCTTATTGGACAGCGTGTCGGAGGTTTCCGCAGCAGCCAGCTTGGATACCAGGACCAGATCACCGGCGATCGCGTACGGCTTGGGCTGGGTTTCATCTCCGAGCGGCGCCGATAGTGGCCCAACTCGATCGTCGCTGTCGTGGTCCGGATGAGCGTCTACGTGGTGACTCGCAAACTGCTGTAGGTGCCCAGACACGTGTAGTGGGGTGTCAGGGCTGAGAGTCCCAGAGAAAACCCTGACCAAAGAAAGCCGACCGACAAACGGGTCGCTAGTCGTGCGTACCACTTCAGCGACCAGTGGACCTTCTGGGTCACAGCTCACCGAGCCGAACGCCACCCCGCTCGGCTTGTAGACCTTCGGCAGCGGCGAGGACGCCGGAGAGGGGAATCCCTGCTCGAACAACTCGAACAGCCCCTCAATACCCATTCCGGTCGGGGCATGTGCGGGAATGATCGGGAAGAATCGCCCGGTGGCGACCGCCGTCCGGAGATCGGGCAAGACGATGTCCAGGTCGATCGGCTCGCCGCCGAGATGCCGGTCGAGCAGCGTTTCGTCCTCGGACTCCTCGATGATCGACTCGATCAGCGGATCCCAGTGCTCCTCGATAATCGCGGCTTCGGTTTCGTCGGGCTCGCGTGATGTCGGCTCGCCGCTGCGGTAGTCGGTGACGCTGCGGCCCAGCAGGTTGATTGCTCCGGTGACATGGCCATCCTCGATCAGCGGCGCGCCGACGGGCTGGACATCGCCGAATACCAGCCGGCAGCGAGCAATCGTCTCGTCGAAGTCGGCCCGGGACTGTTCGAGCTTGGTCACCGCGATCGCCCGAGGCATATTCGTCGTCTCGCACTCGCGCCACAGGAAGCGGGTCGCGTCGTCGATCTCGTCGCTGGCCGATACTACGAACAAGACAGCGTCGGCTGCCCGCAGGCCGGCCCGTACCTCACCGACAAAGTCGGGGTTGCCGGGTGTATCCAGAAGATTGACCATCACCTCGCCGCTGGCGACTGATGCGGCGCCGAGTGACTGCGATGGCGCCGGCTCGCCCCTCTGGTGCCGGCCGGGGACACGCGCTGCTATCAGCCGCTCGAAGAGCGTGCTCTTGCCGACACTCGCCGGACCGACCAGCACGACATTGCGGATCTGTTCCGGCGACCGCAGTCCATGCTGGCGACCTGTATCGGCTCCGTTGCCCATTCCTCACCCTTTCCCATTACGCCCTCGCGCAAATCGCGCCCGTTAGCGCTATTTGGCTTCGCCGTAAGTCGCCACGCACGCGTTCCAGCAACCCTACGATGCATCCGTGAGTGAAATCGACCCGGTGGACCTCGCGACTACGGCGGAAGACCAGCTAAAGTCGGTCAGCCGGCTCACCCGTCTGATGGCGCGCAGCTTGGCCATGGTCTGGCAGTCGGCGCGTACGCCATTTCTAGCGTTGATCGGGCTGCAGCTACTCAATGCAATTGCCCTGGTGCTGCAGATCGTCGCGGTCGATCTGGCTCTCACAGCCCTCCTCGAGATCAGCGGAAGTGCGGCTGATCTATGGCGTCTGGTGCAGCCCGTTCTACTGCTTGCTGGGCTGACTGCGGTCACCGCGGTCATAGCCTCGGCTCAGGCCGGGCTGGGGCGCTATTCCGGCGAGTTGGTGGCCGCGGTCATGTGGAAGCGCGTGTTAAGAGTGGCCACCCGGGTTGACTTGCGGAAGTTCGAATCAGCCAGGTTCTACGATCGCCTGCAGCGCGTGCAAGCCAATGCGCTGACGTGCCCGTATCAGATCACCTCTGGCTTGGTGGCGACGATGGGGGCAGCGGCTGCGAGCGTTGGGTTGGTGGTTGCGATAGCGCTGATCCATCCCGCACTGCTGCCCCTGTTGTTGGTTGGCGGCACACCGGTGTTGCTCACGAGCCGCCGGCAGAGTCAGCTGGAGTCCGATTTCTTGGCTCGCCAGACGCAATCGACGCGGCTGCGGAATTATCTGGCTTGGTTACAGACCGGCCGGGATGAAGCCAAAGAAATCCGGGCGTTCGGCCTCGGCCGCAACTTCGGCAAACGGCTCAACACCCTGTACGCCGACTACCTTCGTGATCTTGGACAGCACCTCTGGCACCGCTCCAGGCTCGGTGCGGCCGGCAGCCTCGGCTCAGCCGTCCTCTTGGCGTTGACCCTTTTCTTACTGGCGTGGCTGATCTCCACTAGCCGCCTCACTATCGCGGAGGCCGGTGCCGCCTTGGTCGCGATCCGGCTGCTGGCGAGTCAGGTCCACTCTGGATTCGCTGGTGTGCAAGCCGTCTTCGAGTCGGGTCTCTTCATTGATGATCTGGATGGCTTCCTCACGCTGGCCCCAGCTGCCGAAGGCGGATCGCGGGAAATCGGGCCGCCCG
Organism: uncultured Actinomycetota bacterium; assembly: GCA_963836855.1. Classification (GTDB taxonomy): domain Bacteria; phylum Actinomycetota; class Actinomycetes; order Propionibacteriales; family Propionibacteriaceae; genus Microlunatus. The sequence goes on from CAWILN010000030.1 coordinate 94,252, forward strand.
CAGACTTCCATCGCATTCGGGCCGACGCGGTCACCTTTTCTTATCCCGGTCGCAGCCAGCTGGCTGTTCAGGCCGCAGACATCGAGATCAACAGTGGCGAGGTGGTTGCCCTCGTTGGTGAGAACGGCTCGGGCAAGACGACGCTGGCCAAAGTCATGGCTGGTTTGTACGAGCCCGGAAGCGGCGCGGTCCGGTGGGACGGCATCGACGTACGCACCTTCCGGCCGGATCTGTTCCGCGAGCGGGTGGCGATCATCTTCCAGGACTATGTCAAGTACGCGCTCTCGGCCGAGGAAAACATCGCAGTGGCGCGGCCAGACGACGACATCGATCACGCGGCGGTCCGTGAAGCAGCCAGGCTCGCCGATGCCGACTCGTTTCTGTCGGCGCTTCCGGCCGGTTACCAGACACCGCTGTCTCGTCGTTTTGTGGGCGGACATGAGCTGTCCGGCGGGCAATGGCAGAAGGTTGCGATCGCGCGGGCGTTCTATCGCAGCGCGCCGTTAGTGATCATCGACGAGCCCACGGCTGCCCTGGATGCGCGCGCGGAGTACGAGCTGTTCTCCTCCCTCCATGAAATCCTGCGCGGCCGCAGCGCCTTGATCATCTCGCATCGGTTCTCCACAGTTCGGACTGCCGACCGGATCTATGTACTTGATCATGGGCGGGTGGTCGAGCACGGTACCCACGATGAGCTGGTAGCGCTCGGCGGCCAGTACGCCGAGCTGTTCCATCTGCAGGCTTCGGCGTACTCGGTCGACAGCGTTATGGATTAGATGCACGGCTGAGCCCTTCGACAAGCTCAGGACGGCGCCTGTCGAAGTCCGCAAGTGGCCCTTCGACAAGCTCAGGGCACACAACTCGACCAGCTCAGGCCGCATATATGAGCGGGTCGGTAAAATCTTTCCTCACCGGTTGCTCAAGGAGTTCATGATGTCCGAGGGAGATTTCGGTGCTGACGGCCGATCTGGAGCGCCGGTCGCCGATTGGTCAGTCCTGATCAAAGGCACGCAGGACAAGGTGGCGAAGTACTTGGTGAAGGAGCGGGCGCGACAGCGGTGGCTGCTCAACCTGGCGATTCTGGCGGGAGCATTGTCGACAGCATTGACCGCTTCTCCCGCTCTCGGCGGACTGGCTTTTTCGGACTGGCTTGACGAAACCTTCGGCCTGACATCGCCTGCATGGCAGATTCTGTGCGCCGGCGCCGCCATCTGTTCCCTTGCCGCAGCAGTCTCGACTCAGCTGCTGAAATCCCACAACGTCGATGAACGCGTTGTCCGGGCTGAAACTGTAAAAGCAAGGCTCGAAGTCCTCGATGTCGGTCGGATCACCGGGCAGCTGACGCCTCAACAAGTGGCGACTGAGTATGCCGCATGTGTCCAGCAGGCATCCTTCATTTGAGCTGTGCCTCTGCAGTCACATCGGGCTCAGCCCTCCGAACAAGGAGGCTGTCATCCACATCCACGAGCAGGCTGGACATCCGGCGAGCTTGGTCTATGAGGTTCCCGTCTCGGTCTGAGCGTGCGAGCTAAATCAGAAACAAACGCAGCGGCCTTGGTGTTGACGCGGGAGTGAGGCAAAAGGACTGTGTCAGCATGTCAGCGTCCTATAGCCACCGAGTCGCTGACAAAGTCGAGGTAGAGGGCTGAAATTTCATGAACAGATCCCGTTTCCTGCTGCCGCTCGGCGAGGTCACGGAGCGCCTTCGGTTGACGGGGCGCGGGTACGTCGGCGTGTGTAGCATTCCGCTTGCCAAGATCATTGGCTCGGTGGACCGCGCATGCGAATTCGACCGCGACTTCCATCCACAGCGCCACGACTCGGAAGCGCGGATGCGCGCCCTTGAGACCGCCTTTCCTGATGGGGCCTTCCCGGCCATCTCCGTCTTCGAGGTGGGTGGTGCCTATTTCGTTTCGGACGGCCATCACCGCGTGGCGCTAGCACATCAGCGCGGTCAGGAGTTCATTGAGGCCGAGGTCGTCCAATTGACGACCAATTACCGCTTACCGCGTGATGTCGACATCCCGCAACTCGTGCACACCGAGCTGCGGCGGATGTTCATGGAGGAAAGCGGACTGGAGTTGGTGCAGCCGGACATCGATATCTCCTTCTCGAGTCCTGCCGGTTACCTGGAGCTGCTGGAGGCTGTGAAAGCGCACGGCTGGGATCTCGTGGCGGGTCTCGGCCGCCTGCCGAGCCGAGAGGAGTTGGCGCAGAGCTGGCTGAGGGAGGTCTACCAGCCGGGGATGCGTGCGTTGCAGGAGGCCGGGTTGAACTGCCCAGAGCGGGATGCGACCGACGCCGACGCTTTCTTGTGGCTGTATCAGCGGCGCCGGGCGCTGTGGACGCGCGGACCGCGCGCGACCTACCGCGACGCGGTTTATGACATTCGCCATCCGCACCGGCTTTCGCGGCGCGAGCGCCGCGAGCTACGCCGCGCGGCGCGAGGCCTCCCCACCATGACCGAGGAACTGGTCTCGGCCCGATCTTGATCAAGTGGGCTTGGGTGCCCACGTCGGTGGTGAGGTGAGGGGCCTACGGTGTATCGCATGGCTGCCTTTCCCGGCCGACGGCCGCAGACGTTGCTCGAACTCGACCTGACCGAACCTCTGGTTACTCCGGATGCCGACGATCCCATTGCCCGGCTGCGCGCCCGCGGTCGTCGGCTGCTTCGTCCGACGTTGCGGGCGCTGCACGAGGCGGCGGAGGACCGGCATACTGTCGGACTGATCGCCAAGGTCGGCGGTATCTGGCCGTGGGCGACGATGCAGGAGCTGCGGCTCGGGGTACAGGCATTCGCTTCGAGCGGCAAACCCACGCTGGCCTGGGCCGAGAGCTTTGGTGAAGGCTCGGCGCGAGATATGGCGGCCTACGTATTGGCGACAGGGTTCGACGAATTGTGGCTGCAACCCGGCGGCGGAGTCGGCTTGCTCGGTGTCGGCATCGAGACAACCTTCGTACGCGGCGCGCTAGACCGCCTCGGCGTTGAGCCCCAGGTTCGAACAGCGCCATGAGTACAAGAATGCGGCGGACGTTCTGCTGCACACCGAATACACCCCGGCGCATCGCGAGGCGCTGGAGCGGCTTGCCGATTCGGTCTTCAGCGACGCGGTGAAGATCATCGCCGGGGCCCGTGGATTGGACCATGATCGGGTACGCGAGTTGATCAACACTGGGCCGCGTACCGCAGCCGAGGCACAGGAGGTCGGCCTTGGTCGACCGGCTGGGCTACCGCGATCAGGTGTACGACGAGATGCGCTCTCGTACGGGCGACACGTCTCAGCTGCTGTTCGCCGATCGGTGGCGGCCCCGCCGCAAGCTCGCTCCGCCGCCTCACCGCCGCAGTCACGTCGCTCTCGTCGACGTCCGCGGCGCCATCGTCGACCGGCCGAACAAGACGAAGTCCACTTGGTCGCCAGGCTGGCAGCGACACTGTGTCAGCGCAGCTTCGTGCCGCGCACGATAACGATCATGCTCATGCCGTCGTGCTTCGGATCGAGTCACCGGGAGGCTCGGCGGTTGCTTCTGACGTGATCTGGCGGGAAGTCTGCAGGCTGGGCGAATCCGGCAAACCGGTCGTGGTCTCGATGGGCGACGTAGCGGCGTCCGGCGGATACTACATCGCCTGCCCGGCCGAGGTGATCGTGGCACTGCCCGCGACCTTGACGGGCTCCATCGGAGTCTTCGCAGGCAAGCTGGTTGTGGACGACATGCTGGGACGCGCGGGACTCACCAGAGGAACCGTTCAGCAGGGTGCACGAGCGTTGATGTATTCGTTCCGGCAGGGATTCGGCGACGACGAGCGAGCTCGGTTCGCGGTAACCATCGACGCCATTTACGACGATTTCGTGGGCAAGGTCGCTGCTGGACGGAGGCGCCCGGCCCCGGAGATCGAAGCCGTCGCCCGGGGCCGTGTTTGGACCGGCCGGGACGCGCTAGAGGCGGGTTTGGTCGATGAGCTCGGCGGCCTTCGTGATGCGATTCGGATCGCTCGGGAACGTGCGAAGCTGCCGGAAGATGCACCCGTACTGCGGCGCGATCCGCATCCCACCGCTGGCGCGACTCAGCCGGCCGAAAAACAGTGAGGATCCACGGACATGGGTGGGTACGGCGTGGCCGCGGGTCGCGACTGGCTCGGGTGCCATGAAGGATCTCTCGGCTGTGGCCGCGGCTCTTGGCGTGCCCGCCGATACCGCGCTCCGGATGCCAGATATCAGGCTGCGGTGAAGGGGCCGACATCCCACGCTGTGTGAGATGTCGACGCTGTACCTGGCGGGCATGCCGCGTACAGCGTGAAGGAGCTTGGCACAGCTCTATTCGTGCTCGGGCCTGGAGGCGTGGGCGGCGCGTTGGTACCGCTCGGCGAGTCGGACGAATGCCTCGGCGAGTTCAGGCGGGTCAATGATCTCGAAGTCCATATCCAGCAGGCCGACGTAGAGGGCTAGTTGGTGTGGCGTGTCTGAGCCTGCCGCAATGATGCAGCGGTCAGGTCCGTCCGCGGATACGGACACTGCGAAGGGCAGCAATGCCCTCACCTGCTCGGCCGGCGCATGGATGCGGATCCGGGCGCGGTAGCGCCAAGTCGCGCTGCCGGCGGAGCGCTGAACATGCTCGGCTGCCTCGTCCTCGCTCAGCGTCCGCGGCTTGAACCTTGGTCCGTTAGGTGCCTTTGGCGTGATCCGGTCGGCGCGAAACGTACGCCAGTCGTCCCGATCAACGTCCCAGGCAAGGAGATACCAGCGGCGGCCCCACACGACGAGCCGCGCCGGTTCGGCAGTCCGCTTGGTCAGCGTGCCGTTGTGGTCGACGTAATCGAACCGCAGTCGTTCACTGGCCCGGATCGCGCTCGCGATCGCGCTCAGTACTGCATGGTCGACGGTTGGTCCGCCTCCGGGGACGCTTACGGTGGCGGCCCGCATGGTGTCGATGCGATGCCGCAGTCTGGAAGGCAGCATGTGCTCGAGCTTGACGAGTGCTCGTAGCGACGCCTCCTCAATGCCTGTCACACCGGCGCCAGTCGTGGTCCGGAGCCCGACCGCCACCGCGACAGCCTCTTCATCGTCTAAGAGCAGCGGCGGCATGGTCGTCCCATGTCCGAGGCGATACCCGCCACCGACGCCGGGTGTTGCTTCGACCGGATAGCCGAGCTCGCGCAGTCGCTCGATATCAGTTCTGATGGTCCGGGTGCTCACGTCGAGCCGGGACGCCAGGTCCTGCCCAGACCAGTCGCGGCGAGCTTCCAGCATTGCAAGCAACTGAAGCAGGCGCGTCGATGTTTGCCACATGCCAGTTTCCCTCTGCTCGCGCGGCGCCCTAGGAAGCTGGTGCCGTCGTCACTCTTCGCGAAACGAAGAGCGTGTTTCGCTCATCGCTCCTCCGATCACCAGCGGGCGCCTACCGACGCTCGCAGAGTAAGACTGTCAGCAATCGAGGAACGAAGGCTTCCGCAATTGTCTCTAACGTGGCTGATATGAAAACACCCACCGCACTCCAACCGTTCGAGATCCAGATCACAGACTCCGAGCTGGATGATCTCCACCGCAGACTGGACGCAACCCGCTGGCCCGAGCCTTCGCCGGACACCCGTACGGACTTCGCGCGTGGCGTCCCCCTGGCCTACCTCCAGGAGCTCACCGACTACTGGCGGAACGACTTCGATTGGCGGGCCCAAGAAGCCCGGCTCAACCAGATTCCGCAGTTCGCCACCGAGATCGACGGGCAGCAGATTCACTACCTGCACGTTCGCTCTCCGGAGTCGGACGCGCTGCCGCTGTTGATCGCTCACGGCTACCCCTCATCGATTGTCGAGTTCTACGACCTGATTGGCCCGCTCAGTGATCCCCGGTCCCACGGCGGCGATCCAGGGGACGCGTTTGATCTGGTCATCCCGTCGCTGCCTGGCTTTGGGTTCTCGACTCCGGTCCGTCAGACCGGCTGGGAGCTCGGTCGAACCACAGCCGCTTTTGCTGAGCTGATGGCACAGCTGGGCTATTCGCGCTACGGCGCTCACGGCGCTGACATCGGCGCCGGCGTCAGCGGCCGGCTTGGTGCAGTCGACGCCGAGCACGTGGTCGGCACGATAGTGGTCACTGATCCGGGTGCGCTGGGGCTCGCCGGGGAACAGTTCCCGATCCCGGACCACCTCACCGATGAGGAACGAGCCAGAGTCGAGCAAGAGCGTACGACCTGGCGTGCGGAGCGCGGCTATCTCGACCTCCAGGGCCACCGGCCAGAGACGATCGCGGCCGCCCTCACCGACTCACCCGTTGGCCAGCTTGCCTGGATTGTTGAGAAGTTCCAGACCTGGACGAACCCAGCAGCGAAGACTCCCGATGAGGCAGTCGATCGTGATCAGTTACTGACAAACGTCAGCCTCTATTGGTTCACCCGCAGCGGTGCTAGCGCAGCTCGTTTCCTGTCCGAGGCGGAGCATTCCGATCTTGATTGGATTGCGCCGGCCGGCGTACCGAGCGGCTGGGTGGTGTTCAACACAGAGCCGATCATGCGGCGGTTCATGGACCCGCAGCACCAGATGGCGTACTGGAACGAACACGAGGAGGGCGGACACTTTCCTGCGATGGAAGAGCCTGCCCTGCTCGTTGATGATCTTCGGGCCTTCTTCAGGGATCTGCGCTGACTCCGACTTGTCAGCCTCGCGTCTATCGCGACCATCGACGCTGACAGGTCGGCTCTCAGAAGAGGCTTGGTTCGCTCAGGGCCAGGTGTGGTGGGACTTCTGCCGTACGCGTGTCGGATATGCGCAGCACACTGTCCTTCCGATCAAGGCCGTGCTTGCGGAGCAGGACCGATGATCGGCGAGCTAGGTCGGCGGCGTACGAGCGCCTGACGTAGGAGCCGTTCCGGTACAGCTCGGCGTAGGGCCCGACGAGCTCAGGATGATGGGCGCCCAGGTACTGCAGGAACCACTCCCGAGCGCCCGGACGCAGGTGCAACGCGAACACCGTCGCGCCGGTTGCTCCGGCCGCGGCAACCTGGGCGAGCAGGTCATCGATTTGTTGATCGCTGTCGGTGATCATCGGCAGGATCGGTGCGACCATCACCTGGCAGGGCAGGCCTGCCTGCACGATGGCTCGAACCAGTTCGAGCCGGGCTCTCGGCGTCGGCGTACCGGGCTCGAGTGTGGCGTGGATGGTCTGATCGGTGAGTGCGATGGATACGCCCATGCTGACTGAGACAGCCTTGCTCGCCACAGCCAGCAGCGGCAGATCCCGCCGTGCTGTCGTGCCTTTGGTCAAGATCGAGAACGGAGTGCCCGACCCAGCCAACGCGGCAATGATTCCCGGCATAAGCCTGTAACGACCCTCGGCCCGTTGGTAGGGATCGGTGTTGGTGCCGAGTGCCACCGGCTCGTGGGTCCACGTCGGCCGCCGCAGCTCGCGAGCCAGAACGTCTCCAATGTTGATCTTGACGATGATCTGACGATCGAAGTCGTTGCCTGGGTCCAGATCAAGATAGGTGTGCGTGTTGCGGGCGAAGCAGTAGACACATCCGTGACTGCAGCCACGATAAGGATTGACTGTCCAATTGAAGGGGAGCGCCGCCGCTTTGGGCACCTTGTTCAGCGCCGACTTGGCCAGGACCTCATGGAAGGTGATGCCCGCAAACTCAGGAGTGCGTACAGACCGCACTAAATTGTTCAGTCGGTCAAGTCCCGGCAGCGCGGTCGGATCGCCGCCTGCTTTCCTTGAGACCTCTTGACCGGCCCAGCGCACCTACTTATTCAAACACAGATTCGATTAGGCGTCCAACGGGCCGGCCGCACTCCGCAGCAGCTACTTGGTCTACGCACCATCTGCAGCTATCGCCAAGACGGAGTAATCGATGCTCACCTGGTGTCGAGCGCGGCTTCCAAGATTCAACAACGGGGGAGTGGCGGGCTGTACGTCGTCTTGCTGGGCGTCGCCAGATAGAGGTCGGAGACGTACTTGCCGTCGTCGAGCCTGTCCCAGACCGACGTGGTGCCGACCTTGGACCCAGGGCGCTGACAGGTCACCCAGCCAAGGGCGCCGCCGGGAAGGGTGCCGGAGACGGCGTAGCTGGAGCCTGGGCCGGTGCGCTTGTTCAGTGTCGGGATGGTCACTTGGAAGGGATATGTGCAACGCGGCAGCGGCGCGCTGTAGGTGGTGTTCGAAGGCGTGCTCACGTAGTAGTCGCTGACGTAGTTGCCGTCGGTCAGCTTGTTCCACACAGACGTAGTGCCGATCTTGGTGCCAGCGGTCTGGCAGACCACACCCACGGTCGCACCAGGCGCGTAGGTCTGCATTATGGGAGTCGACGTCTTCGGACCACTTCGGCCGTTGAGACTGGCCAGACTTGTGATCTGGTACGCGTAGCCGACGGTCGCAACTGGTGCATCGAACCGGTTGCTGTCAATGTTGATCTTGACGCCGCCGTGCGTCTCGTCATGGTCGCCGCGGTACTGCTTCCCGCGTTGATGATTGGACCAGTGCGCATTGGGGATGCCAGCCCAGTCGGTCAGCGTCGCAGCGCTGTCCCAGCGCGCCACCCACAGCGCATCCAGGCGAGCGTACATTGGCGCGATGTACGCCTCAGAGAGGTGCTTGGCACCGGAGGAGAGGTTGGTGTACATGCCCGCCAGGTAGCCCAGGCGGTGCAGCTCGTTGGTCCAGGCAGAGACATAGGTCAACACGGCCGTACGGCACGCCGCGTCGGTCCGTGAATAGTGCTCCATATCGCCGTAGATGGCGCTGCCCGGCAGCATGCCGAGCGTCTGCGCTTGTAACACCGCGTCCGCCGCGTCGACGATCCCTAGGGTCTCTGCGGTGATTTCCGTGAGCTTCGTCACGTTGGGCCTGCGGGTGCATGGCGCTTGATAACCCACATAGATCGGAATGATGCGCCAGCCCTGCAGCGATGCCGCCGTCACCCAGGCCGCGGTGAGATTTGGTTGGGCGCAGCTTCGGCTAACCCCGCCGATGTAGACGCCGACGCCTCTGTAGGGCGAGGCGGTTTTCCAAGCCTGCATGGTCGCCAACGGCGGCGCCGAGCAGGCATCGAACGCGTACCCGCTCAGCCGGGTGGCCGATGTGCTGGTCGGATACAACACGGTGGTGGCCGGTTCGGCCGCCGCGGGCGTGATCGGCAACGTTGCAAGGACTGGTGCCAGCATGATCGCCGCGACGCCAATGCAACAACGGCTCACCATGCCTCAGTGTTGAACGTGGGCAGCGCTGGATGGAGCAGTCACCGGCCGATTGAAGCGCAGTTGGTATGAAATCCAATGGCGAGCGGGCTTCGAATTGCAGTTGAGTGCTGGCAACGTGAGGACACCCATAGCGAGAAAGTGCCCGGCCGAGTGCGGCCAGCAGGTAGTCTCCACGCTTGGCCGCCGTTCGTTTCAACCCGACAGTCAGGATCGAAAGCTCATGCCACGCGTGTACAACTTCAGCGCCGGCCCAGGCACCCTGCCCGAGGAAGTGCTGCTCCAAGCGGCTGATGAGATGCTCGATTGGCACGGGTCAGGCCAGTCGGTGATGGAGATGAGCCATCGAGGCCGCGACTTCATCTCGATCGCGGAAGAGGCCGAGTCGGATCTACGCAAGCTGCTCGCGATCCCCGGGGGCTACCACGTGCTCTTTCTGCAAGGCGGAGCATCGCTGCAGTTCGAGGTTATCCCGATGAACCTGATCGCGGGCCGCGCCGTCTCTGACTACATCAACACCGGCGAGTGGGCGAAGAAGGCCATCAACGCGGCCAAGAGCTTGGCCGATGTGAACGTGGCTGCCAGCGCGGAGGACCGGGGTTTCACCTATGTGCCGGCCCAGTCTGACTGGCAGCTCACCGAGCGCGCGGCGTACGTCCACTACACCGCAAACGAGACCATCAATGGAGTCGAGTTTGGTTGGACGCCCGATGTCGGCGATGTGCCGCTGGTCAGCGACATGTCCTCGAACTTGCTCTCCCGCCCGCTGGAGGTCGGGCGGTTCGGCCTGATCTACGCGGGCGCGCAGAAGAACATCGGTCCGGCAGGCCTGGCCCTGGTGATCGTACGCGAGGACCTGATCGGCATCGGCGAGCCCACGCCACCAGCAATGCTCGATTACGCAACCCATGTCAAAGCGCGGTCGATGTACAACACGCCACCCACGTACGCGGTCTATGTCGCGGGTCTGGTGTTCCAGTGGCTGCTGTCCACCGGTGGGCTTGCCGCAGCCGAGCATCGCAATATCGCCAAGGCATCGTTGCTGTACGACTTCATCGACAGGTCCGATTTCTATGTCAATCCGGTCGAGAAAGGCGACCGGTCGCGGATGAACGTGCCGTTCCGGCTCGCCAATCATGATCTTGAGGCTGATTTTCTGGCGGGCGCCGCAGAGAACAATCTGATCGAGCTGAAGGGCCACCGTTCGGTCGGTGGCGTACGAGCCTCTCTCTACAACGCGATGCCCATCGAAGGCGTCCAGGCGTTGGTCGACTACATGGCCGAGTTCGCGGCTAGGAAGGGTTGAATCAGGGGTGAGCGAGAAATACCGAGTACGCGTTCTGAACCACATCTCGGCCAGAGGCCTGACGAGGCTGGCCTGGGATCGGTTTGCGGTGTCGGCCGATGTCGACGATCCACACGCCATCCTGGTTCGGTCGGCCGACTTGCACGACATGGAGATTCCTGAGTCGCTGCTGGCGGTGGGGCGTGCTGGGTCGGGCACCAATAACATTCCGATCCCGAGGATGTCGACGCGCGGGATCCCGGTGTTCAACGCGCCGGGCGCCAACGCCAACGCCGTCAAAGAGCTCGTGGTCGCCGGCATGTTGCTGGCGGCACGCAATATCGACAATGCACTGAAGTACCTCGACGCGCTCGATCCGGACGATCCGGAGCTGGAGCAGAAGGTCGAGGGCGGTAAGAAGGCGTTCGCCGGGTATGAGCTGGCCGGGCAGACGCTCGGAGTCGTCGGCTTGGGAAAGATCGGCTGCCTGGTAGCCGATGCCGCGATCAAGCTCGGCATGCAAGTCATCGGATACGACCCGGAGATCACCGTGGACTCAGCATGGAGTCTGCCGGCGACGGTCAAGAAGGCGTACAGCCTGGGCGAGGTGCTCAAGCACAGCAACTTCGTTACGGTGCACGTACCGCTGGTCGATGCGACCCGAAGCATGATCGATGCCGGCGGCATCGCACAGATGAAGGCCGGCGCGGTCATGCTCAACTTCTCCCGCGGCGGTGTGGTCGATGAGACCGCAATCCTTGAGGCCCTGGAAACTGGTCAGCTGTCGAAATACGTCTGTGATTTTCCAGCTCCGCATCTCGCCCAGCAACCTGGAGTGATCTTGCTACCGCACTTGGGTGCCTCGACGCGAGAGGCTGAAGAGAACTGCGCTGTGATGGTCGCCGAGCAGGTGCGTGATTACCTGCTGGAAGGGACTATTCGGAATTCGGTGAACTTTCCCGACGTGATCTTGCCCCGAGAATCGCAATTCCGGGTCGCGATTGCGAACTCGAATGTGCCGAACATGGTCGGCGGAATCTCCCACGAAATGGCTGTGGCCGGACTCAATATCGCGACCATGACCAACAAGTCCCGAAGGGACCTGGCATACACGGTGGTCGACGTGGACAGCGATGTGCCTGATTCGGTGATCAAGGCGATCGGCGATATCGACGGCGTGCTGATGGTGCGCTACCTGCCACTGCCGAACTGATCTATCCGGTCGGAGGACTCCTCTCTCGACAGGCACCCGACCGATCGCATGTGGGGGATTTCAGCGAAAAGTGACGCCCCACTTCATGAAGCAGGGCGTCACCAAGCAACCAGAGCCGCGTACTAGGCGCGCAGCTTCCGACCACTCTTAGTCTTGGCGGTCACCGTAGATGCGATAACGACCAACACTGCGGCAAGTGCGATCGCGATGAGCCAGCGGACCCAATCGATCCCGGGGCTGCCGTTGCCACCGAACGCCGTATAGACGTACCAGCCGATGATGACACCAGCGATTCCACACAAGATGGTGAGCCAGAGTGGGATGTTGTCCCTGCTACTCGGAGCAACAAACTTGCCGAGCACGCCAATAATGATGCCCGCGACAATCACGCCGATGATCTCCATGTGTCCCTCCTTGCTACAGCTGTTCGCCCTATGCGACAACTGCTTCTCAGACATACCCAGTTGTTGTCCTCCGTACCAAGCGGAAGGTTGCAGACTGGTTGCAGTAAAACGTTTCCTACAACAATTTGCCGAGAGGGCCCAGATCGAGATTTAAATCCTCCGGGGTAAGTCCGAAATGGTCGCGAAGCTCGGCCATGCGCTTCTCGAGGAGCATGAGCGTGAGCCCGACGCGCTCGGTCTCCTCCGGCGTCATCGCGCCCGCGTCAAGCCGGCGTACGGCCTGCCTCTCCATAAGTTGCCGAAGCAGTTCGACCAGCGTCAGTACCAGCTGCACCAGGCCGCGCTCAACTGTTTCAGGATCGGCATTCACCCTGGCAGTTAGTGAATTCAGAGTGCTCTCTGCGACTTGATCGAAGGGAGACGTGCTGTCATCGGAAGCGCTCATCTGCTCACCGTCTCTTGATCACCGACGAAGCTGAAGACCGGCCAAGGTCCGCTGACCACCGCCTGTCTGCCGCTGCGCGCCTGCTGCCAGGTCGTGACAGCGTCCCTCAACTGCGGCTACCTCGGCATTGGCCACCAGGCAGGCGAGTCGTACCTCATGCTGCGGAGGCAGCACCTTGATTTCCCGAGCCCAGGTGCGCACTAGCTCGCTGATCTCAGTGACCAAAGCCTCTCGGCGGTGAATCGCTGCTGCCCGGTTCACCAGGTAGGTGGTACCGGAGCCGTCGGATGCAGACTCCGGTTCATGATCGACTTCTGTCTCCTGGGCACGGACGACCACCTCAGCCAGCCCGTCGAGGTCAGTGAGTCTCTGACGCCACGCGGCTTCGTTGGCTTGAAGCTCTGCCAGAACTGCCGATCGTGTAGGCAGCACGGTGGGGAAACGTATCGGAAGCATGGGAATCGTCGTTGCCAGGTCGCAGATGATCTTGGCAAATGCACGCGACTCGTCGCCAGTGGCGTCAAGGCGCTCGGAGCACTCCTCGGCGACAACGGCGGCGAGTGCGCCCCGGATCGTCTCGAGCCGCCGACCGAGCAGGCCGCGCCTTTCCGAAGCGGTCGCGTCGGCGGGAACGACCGCGTACAACAGCATCAAGCTGAACGCCTCCCGAGCGGGATCGACTGCTCAACCTCGTGGGCGGGCGCGAGCACGAGCCGAAGGCCCAGATACACAAGATCTACGCCGGCGACTCCCAGGACAACATCACCGGCGATCACAACACCACCACCGATGACACGATCGATGAGATCCACGAGCGCGACCTGGGTATCAGGCCACCTTTCTGTGGCATCGCTCATGTCATGGCCTCCGTGGTGGCCGCTTCGGCATCACCAGTGAAGTTGTATGCAGGCCACGGACCACTCACTTCGACTGACAAACCCCTGGCCAAAGAATCGTCGGCGATCACGCCGACAAGCTCCAGAAATCGTGCCTGGTCGGTCCGGCTCACCAGGTAGGCGCCGTTCAGCAGCATCGGTTCCCTACGGCCGGACAGCACGGCATCCTGCGGCCGGTTTCGCACATATTCGGCACTCACCTGACCAAGGGCTTCGTGTATCTCGCGGACTTCCTCTCGAAGCTGCTCTTGCGCAGTGCTTCGGTCGCTGAGATCCCGCGATTTGGCCAATAGATAGTCGCGACCAGAAGCCGAAGCCGTGGTGACCGCTGAGCTCTTTTCCTCGGCAGTTCGGTACACCTTGACGGCCCACTCCAGCTTTGCCCGGATGCGGCGCAAATCTCGCTCTAGAAGGTCACTGGCCGCCTGCAGCGTCTCACTTAGCGATTCGAGGTCCCCGTAGAGCGAGGGCAGGCGTAGGGGCACTACCGCGGCGGTCGTCGCCGCGTACTCGAGCACCTTGTGGTGCTGGCGAGCGACGCGCTCCAGCCAACCCACATTTGTGGCGTTTCGCTCCCAGTCGGCAACGCCAAAGCCCTCCACCGGGAGCAGACTTACGATCGCTCCCAAGCTGCCAGCGCCATAGACCCACACTGTCGTATCCAGCGATACCTGGAGGGAACTGGGTAAGCGGTTCGTCCGCCGCGACGACCCCGTACGCGTGGACGATCGTCTCGTCCATCTCAGGACCGACCTCTTGCTTCCTCTTCTCTGCCGGCGCGATTGGACTCAACCTGGGGCGACTCGTTCATCCGGCCTTCCAATGCCTCCAACCGCCGAGTCAGCTCACTCACCTCACCTTTGTCGTCAGCATCATCAAGCTGGGTGAGGTACTCATCGTTCTCCCACCAGTTGATGCCCATCTCACGGGCTCGGTCGACCGATGCCACCAAGAGCCGAATTTTGATCGTCAGCAGCTCTATATCGAGAAGGCGGATCTCGATATCGCCGGCAATCACGATCCCCTTGTCGAGAACACGCTCCAAGACGTCTGCCAGGCTGTCGCTGTGCGGATGTGACTTCTCCAGGTAATCTCTGGTGCCGGCACGTGGAATTCGCTGCAGTCCGCTCCCGTCGCTGCCCACCTAGACTCCTTCGGTTTGCGTGCGCAGATAGCGCCGAAGCCGACGGAACTCTACGATCTCCCCGTCATCGTCGATCTCAACCTCGTAGCTTGCGAGCACGTCACTCGTTTCCGGAACCCGCTCAACCTCGAGGACCTCGACCTCAACTATCCACCCACCGTCGTTGCGTCGAATCCCGGTAATGCCTTCCGCAGGACACCCGACAAGATCGGCGAGGGTGTTCATTGCTCGCCGGGCGAAACGAACACCGCCCCGGTGGTTGTTTTCCGTCATGTCAATCACCCAAATCGTACGGTTGTTCAGATGCCAGAAGTCTTTCGATCAGCTCGTCTTCGAGGCGATCAGCTTCGGCATCGTCGATCAGGCCGGCTTCCCTGCGAGCCTGGACATCGTCAAGGGCCTCCTGCAGCGCCGCCGGATCCATCCACTGGCGCTCAGCTTCCTGCCTCACTTGTTCAGCAATCCAGGCAACGCCCCTCACCGGAGCGAGCGGCCACGTGAGAATGCCGGTGATCAGGCCCATACCGGCTCACCTGCCAGCTCGCCGTCAACAAACGAGTACGGGGGCTGCGGGCCGATGTAGCGCAGCCGAAGGCGGTCCGGCAGTGTTCTGCTAAGTTGCGCAATAGCTTCGTCCGTCCGGGCGCGGGCCGACCGCTGCACTAGCAGCGCTGCACTGAGTACTTGGTTCTGCCCGGTGACGCCTCCCAACACCATGCGTTCGGCGATCCCAGTGAGCTGGTCATGCAGCATTGCGGCGTCAGAACTCACAAGTGTCTCGAGACCAGCTGCTATTGCCTCACCCAGCCGGAGCTGAGCTGGATAGAACGCTGGCCCCTTGCCGGTTTGGTCGCGGAGCACACGGAGGTCCGAGCGCACGCGAAGCAAGTGCTTCAGTGCTTGATCTTGATCGTGATACGCCTTGACCGTCAGCTGGACAAGGCCATCGAAGGATTGCATTAGAGTTGTCAAACCGCCCTCGCCTGCCTCGAGGATGTTGCGGGCTTCTTCATCATTCTCCACGATCACGCCGAACCGCATAGGTAATACGGTCGCGCCCTCGACAAGGCTCTCGAGCACCCGGGCGTGCGTGAGCAGATCGTCTCGTCGAATTCGCGCATCGGCGTCGACTTCGCTCACGACCGCCGCGAGATCGTCGTGGACGACGAGTCGCACTAGTCCTTCACGGCGGCCGCGAAGGACTCCCGGCAGCGGGATCGTCGCCGAGACAACTCCGTACACGTGGAGCGCCATCCTTATTGTCTACTCCCTAGGATTCACGACGTCGGCTTGACGTACTCTTCTTGGCCGGTTCCGGTTGCCGTCGACCGGTTCGGCTGGATCGATCCTCATCCTCATAGTCGTCTCCATCTTCGTCCTCGTCGTCCCGGCTGAAAACGTCTGCGACCTTTTCCTTCACACCTTCGATCGCGCCTTCGGTCTTGTGCTTGGCACCCCCGCGCGTAACGTCCTCCATCAGCTCTGGAAGTCCTTCGGGCCCTGTCTCCGTCAGATCAAGCCGGTTCACGGCCTCGGCGAAACGCAGGTAAGTGTCGATACTGGCAATGACAATGCGTGCATCTATTGTCAGCAGCTCGATGCCGACAAGAGACACGCGAACGTAGATATCGATCACCAAACCCTTGTCCAGGATTGTGTCGATGACATCGGCCAGGCTGCTTGGGGCGGGCCGCTCAAGATAGCGGTTTGGAGCGAAGCCTCTTTCGGTCATGGACTCATCCCTCGTCGGTGTCGTCGATCTCTTGAGTGGGCACTGGCTGCTCTGACCGCTTCATGAGGTGTGTGCGGATGTAGGCACGGTTGCTCGCGAGCCCTTTCGCTATCGCGATCTTGCGCGAGCCGTGCATGTAGCCGATACACCAGTCGAGTTGCTGCAGAGCATCCTCAGACGCTTGTCGATAGCGCTCTACCTCGTCTTCGAGTTCACGAATCCGAGCTCTCTGCCGCGCATCCCGTGCGTTCTGCTTGGCTTCTTGCTGCGAGGCGCGTACGCCGTTCGAGTCCTCTACGTCAGCCTCTGCCACGGGCCCTCACGACCTTCTTCGCGAGGACGAGCTCGTCGACTTCGCGGTCCTGCTTCCGCGGCTGGAGGATGTCGAACCTGACGACGGCTTCTTCGCAGTCGTACGTGATGCGCTGGCGGTTGACTTCTTGGCAGTCGCAGAAGGCTTTTTCGACGACGCTGCGCTGGATGGCGCCTTCTTCGCAGTGGCCTTGGGCGTTGAACCTGAACCGGATGAGGATCGGTTAGACGCCGAACTGGAGCGCGATTGCGGCCGGCCGTTGCTTGTGCGACCTGATTGTCCGCGGCTCAGAGCCTTGATCCTTCGGCTCAGAGCCTTGATCCTTCGGCTCAGAGCCTTGATCCTTCGGCTCAGAGCCTTGATCCTTCGGCTCAGAGCCTTGATCCTTCGAGTCGGAGGCTTCCTCGGTCACTTCGCCGTCGTGAATCTCCCCGGGCCAGCCCTCGACTTCGTCTTGGCGCAGCAGGACCTCGCTGGTGATATAGCGCCGGAAAAACTTGAGTTCCAACCGCGCTCGGCGGCCTTGGGCACGCCACAAGTTGCCAGTCCGCTCGACAAATCCCTGTGGATAGTACTCGAGGTTAACCAGCATACGCGTCAGGTCGGGCGTCAACTCGTGGAACGTCACGGCCCCGTCGACATAGCCCTTCTCACCCTTGGAGCGCCACACGATGCGTTGATTCGGCACCTGATCCACGATCTCCGCCGTCCAGGAACGGTGAAACCAGAAGATCTGTGCCTTCCACTCGACGGTCTGATCCTCTTGTTGTTCGACGTTCTCGACCTTCTTCATGAAACTGGGGAATTCCTCGAACTGAGTCCACGCCCGGTACGCCACCGCGCGAGGAACCGGGAGGTCAAGCTCTTCGACAATATTGATGAACTTCATCTTGTCTTTGCCCTTGTCACCGTCATTGTCACCGCCGACGGCGTCACTCACCTTGTCCTTGATGGTGGAAGCTCCTTTCAGCCCGCTGTCTTTGACGGTTTCGACTCCAGCTTTGAGCGCAGCCTTGGGCGCTGAGTCGCCCTTGGCCATGTTCTTGACCGTCTTACCTGTGGCACCGGACATCTTGTTGCTGAGACCATCGAGCCGGTCGGTCACCAAGGCCACACCACGGTCAGCCAAAGCCGACGCTAAACCTTGCAGCTGCTCGCCGAGTTGGTTCAAGCCAAGCTGGCTAGCGAGAGACTCGCCACCGTCCTTGTCATCTGTATTGGTACTGGTAGTAGCCATATCAGCCTCTCCTTCGACCCGCTGGCGAGGCACTCCGTCGGCGCCGCGGGGATCGAGTTACTGGCTCTTCGGGCTCCTCGTCTCGGGATGCCTCTTGCTCCTCGGACTCGTCTGTGGGCTCTTCGGGCTCTTCGCCCTCTTGCTCTTCGGACTCGTCTGTGGGCTCTTCGGCTTCTTCGCCCTCTTGCTCTTCGGACTCGTCTGTGGGCTCTTCGGCTTCTTCGCCCTCTTGCTCTTCGTACTCGTCTGTGGGCTCTTCGGCTTCTTCGCCCTCTTCCTCTTCGTACTCGTCTGTGGGCTCTTCGGCTTCTTCGCCCTCTTCCTCTTCGGACTCGTCTGTGGGCTCTTCGGCTTCTTCGCCCTCTTCCTCTTCGTACTCGTCTGTGGGCTCTTCGGCTTCTTCGCCCTCTTCCTCTTCGTACTCGTCTGTGGGCTCTTCAGATCCGCGATCGTCTGCGGACTCATCGGCACCTGCCTGCCCGCCGGGTTTCCGGAGGTTCTCGCTCCGCTCGGCAAGGCTTTGGCTGAGACTGTCAATGCGCGAAGCAACGATTGATGTCGCAGCTGTCTTGCCTACACTGACCAGCCTGCCGCCGACCTCTTTCGTCAGCGTGCCAGTAATGGCCCCACCGGGAATACGATCTTGGAGCATGCCAGCGGCGGCGCTCCGGAACTTCGGGCTGGACATTGCTGTGCCAACAAGGATCGCAAGTCGTAGTTTCTTGAATCGCCCTAAGGCATAGCCAGCAGCAACTGCTCCCGCTACGCGTGAGGTCGTGGACATACTTCGTGGTCCCTTCGTTGTGTTCGCACGCTCTTGCGTCTCGACCGTCACTTACCCAATGTCGGCACCGTAAACCCGCCGTCCTCGGTGTCGATGACCGGGGGTGAGCAGCCCTGCCACGACCATCGATTCGTGCGAAGCGTGGCTGTGGCAGCGTTTGGGTTGATGATCTTGATCGTGACTTGCTGTGGCCCTACGTAGCCGACACTGGCTGCGCACTGATCGTTCCAACTACGAGCGTAGCGAAGGTCACAGATCGGGCCCGACCACATGAGCCATTCGGGGGCGTGATCTCAAGTGGTCGGGCAGCCAGCACCCTGTCAGTAAGGCGCCTTCGTCCGCATGTCTACCCGCAAGGCTGATCAACAAAACCGGGTCCTGTTCGCCGCCAGGAGCGCGCCGAAACAGACAAAAGCCGCTACCTACCGGTGACGAGCTGACTTCCCGCGGGTGACGCACGTCTCGCGTCGCGCAGTCGAGGTCAGTTTGACCTTAAGTGGACTCGAGGTACCACCCTGGTGCTATGGACGCGACGGACATCGGACGGCAGACTCGCGACGCGGAGATCGACGCCATCAAGCGGGTGGTCAGCGTACTCGAGCACGCACAACAGAACGAGCTCCCCGACGAGTTCGTCGGCCTGTTCCGGCAGGACGCAATCTGGACGACGGGCGGCGGCAAGCGCCTCATCGGCAGGGACGAGATCTCGGCGTTCACACACCAGGTGCTCCCCGGTGCGATGAAAGAATCGACGGCCACATACGAGGTCACACACGTGCTGTTTGTCAGACCCGATGTCACCGCCGTTAAGGTGCGCCAGCGGCCGGTGACGCTCGACGGTGCCCCGATCGATGGCCAGAACGAGGGCAGCCCGCTCTACATCATGGCCAAGGAGGGCGGGCAGTGGCGCCTGGTTGCCGGCCAGAACACTGTGGTACTCGACTCGTAGCGGCCAGCACGGTCCACGTCTGCCACCCTAAATCGGCATGCCGCTCAGAACGGGTAGATTCCCGGAGCCTGGTGACCGTCACCCATTGCATCGGTGAAGGCCTCCTGGCCGCCAATGCCGGTGGCCGTTTCCGGACAGGCGAAGGCCGCCAAAAGGTGCGGGTCGACCCATCCACCCGAGCAAAATCTCGCCTGCCTATTCGGCGGCACCCAGCAGTTCTCTCACGGCTAGCCGTCATGCTGAGGGACGGGTGCGAAGAGTTCGAGCTGGATGTTGTCGGGATCTCGAAAGACCAGCACCGAGGCGTAGGGTTCGTCAGCAATCGGTGACTGGGTGAGTGGTTTGTCGGCTGTGTCGGCGCGTACCACGCCGTTGGCCTCGAGATGCTCTTGCCAGTGCTCCAGGTCGCGGCGGGATGACACGGCGAAGCCGCCGTGGTCCAGGCCGGTCGCAGCTTCGGTGAAGAGGCGGCCGTCGTTGGTGTCGTGTCGGTGCAAGGCGATCATCAGTTGCCGGTCGGTTCCGGCGAGGACTCTCCCTACGCCGCCGGGGTGCGGGAGGTCTAGGACGGGATGGAGATCGAAGACCGATTCATACCACTGGACGCTGGCCTCGAGATCGGTGACAGTGATTGCCAGGTGGTGCAGCCGGGGCTGGGTGATGTTGGACATGACCTTCCTTGAAGTGGACTCGGGCCGCCGGATTCAAGCGGCGTAACGGACGGGATGGTCGGCGGTCCTGTTGATCATCCGTTCGTTTGGTCATTGACGCAGTGCGCCAGGAACATGGCGACCGCGCCTTCGATTAGTCTGAGCCAGCGGTCTCCGCCGGGATCGTTGGAGATCTGCTGATCAACGAGACCAGTCGTCAGTGCGGTCCACAGGTCCAGGTGTCGGGCGTCGCGGACGCCTGCACGTTCAAGCAGCCGCCCAACACTGTCGAGAGCTCGGACGGCCGGGGCGTAGGACTCCTGCGAGGGGTTGAAACCTGGGATCAAGTGTTGGAACAGAAGCTGGTACCGGGCTACGTCGGAAGTGCAGAAAGCCGCGAAGCGGCGGGCGTGGGCTACCAGCTGCTGGTGCGGGGTTCCGTCCTCGAGGGGCTGGGCGTTGCTCAGCTCGAAGCTTTCGGCGGCCTCGCCGAACATAGCGTCGAGGATGGCGTTTTTTGACTCGAAGTAGGCGTACACGGTTGGCGTGGTTATCCCAGCGCGCTGAGCCAGTTTCCGTAATGACAAGGCACCAAGACCGCCCTCATGCACCATCGCCCAAGCGGCCGCCAGCAGGTCCGCGCGGGCGCTCTGTCGTCGCGCCTCCCGCCAGGTCAATTCCTCAGCCGTCTTTAACATCGTTAATAATACTTGTACACTGTCTAAGACAAGTCAAGCCCTCCGCGCTCGCCGGTTCGGACTCGAGGTCATGAAGCGTCGGCCCTCACCTGCCAAGCGCCGCCGCCTCCAAAGGGGGCCAGTAATGGCCATTCGCGTATCAACCCCGGCCGATGATGTCGTGGCACTGACCGACGTAGCACCGATCCCTGGCCTCGGTTTCTTGCCGGTCAACGCCTACCTCGTGCGCGCCGAGCAGCCGCTGCTCGTCGACAGCGGCCTACCCACCTCCCGACCGGATTTCCTGCGGGCGCTGTGGTCCCAGATCGAGCCAGCTGACCTGCGGTGGATCTACCTGACCCATCCCGACCGCGACCACACCGGCAGCCTCATGGAGATTCTCGAAACCGCGCCAGATGCACGGCTGATCACAACATTCCTAGGCCTGGGGATTCTGTCACTGGAGTACCAGATCAGTCTCGACCGAATCTTCCTCCTCAACCCTGGACAGTCCCTCGACCTCGGGGACCGACGCCTCAGCGCCTTCCGTCCGCCGGTCTACGACAGTCCGGCGACGACCGGCTTCTACGACCTGCGCACCGGGACTTGTTTCACGTCTGACTGCTTTGGCTCACCCGTCGCGTCTGAGGACCAAGCGGGCGTCGATGACATTACGACACTGCCCGCCGATGATCTGCTTGCGGGACAGCTTCTGTGGGCGACCGTCGATAGCCCGTGGGTGACATCTGTCGACCGGGCCGCGTTTCGGGCTTCGCTCCAACCCTTGCGCCAGCTCGATCCATCGGTCGTGCTCTGCACCCACCTACCGCCAGCCCATGCCGCGATCGACCAGCTGCTTGACACCCTCGAAACCGCGCCCGACGCAAACTCTTTCGTGGGCCCCGACCAGGCTGCACTCGAGAAGCTCCTCGCCGAGCTGGAGCCCGGAGTCCCCGAACCCTCACCAAGTGTCAGATCTGTCTGAGGACAAGCTCACAATCACTCTCTTGCCACTGCTCTCCCTCATGCGCTCATGTTGCCGCGACTGGAGGCACCTGTGCAGCCATAGGCTGGGCCGTGTCGATCAGGCGCTCGGAAGGAGAGGGAGTGTCTCAGACTGAGCTGCGTACGCGTGACGGACGCGCCACAACGGTATCCGACGACGCCATCGCAGCTCTGGCGGAAGTGTTGCGAGGCAGGTTGGTGCAGCCGTCGGACGCGGACTATGACGATGCCCGCGCCGTGTGGAACGGCATGGTTGACAGACACCCAGCGCTTATCGTCCAGTGTGCGGGGGTCGCCGACGTCGTCACAGCGGTGAACTTCGCCAGGGAGCACGATCTGCTCGTTGCCGTCCGAGGTGGCGGTCACAATGCCGCTGGAAATGCGGTGTGCGATGACGGACTCGTGATTGACCTATCCCCTATGAAGGGCATTCGAGTCGATCCCCTCGCTCAGACGGTCCGGGCAGAAGGTGGCGTCACCATTGGTGAACTTGACCACGAGTCGCAGGCATTCGGGCTGGCTGTACCCATGGGCGTCGTCACGGCGACGGGAATCGCTGGGTTGACGCTGGCAGGCGGCATCGGTTGGCTGCGCCGCAAGTACGGACTTAGCTGTGACAATCTCATCTCCGCTGACGTCGTAACTGCTAACGGCGATCTCGTCACAGCAACCAGCGAAAACAACGCCGACTTGCTGTGGGCGTTGCGGGGTGGGGGCGGAAACTTTGGTGTTGTCACCTCATTCGAGTTCCGGGCCTATCCCGTCGGCCCGGAGGTGTTCTTAGCCTTCGTCATTCATCCTGGTGCCGGAATGAACGCTCAAGGAGCACTGCAGTTCTACCGCGAATGGAGCCAAGCAGCACCGGATGAAATCAGTTCCTTCGCCATCCTCTGGCATGCGCCGGAGATCGAGGAGATTCCGGCCGAGCACCATGGCGCACCGATTGTCGTTTACCTCGCGATGTACGCCGGTAATGCGGCGGAGGGTGAAGTCGCCTTGCAGTCGTTGCGGGACTACGGCTCACCAATCGCGGATCTGAGCGACGCGATTCCCTACCTTGGGGTGCAACGTTTCTTCGACGCCGACTACCCGGCACATGAGATGCGCTACTACTGGAAGTCGAGGTACCTCAACGAATTGTCTGCGGAGGCGATGGACGCTCTCATCAGGCTCAACGAAGCCAGTCCGTCGCACCACTCCACGCTGGATATCTGGCAACTCGGTGGGGCGCTCGGCCGCATACCACCGCAGGACACCGCCTTCGGTGATCGTTCCGCGCCGTATCTCATCGGAATCGAGGCCAACTGGGAGAGCCCGGGGGATGACGCAGCATGCATCGAATGGGGAAGAGAGGCTTTTCGTGCGCTCGAACCATTCTCAAGTGATCGCGAGTACTTCAACTTCCCCGGCCTGTACGAAGAGGGGGACCAGTCTGTCAGGGCGACGTTTGGTGCGAACCTAGGACGGCTGCAGTCGGTAAAGCGGACGTACGACCCTGACAACCTGTTCCGGCTCAATCACAACATTCCGCCAGCTGGCCCTTCCAGCTGAGCCAAGCGACGGCAGTGTTCGTCCCTACGGCTGCGCCAATGCGCTGGTGACCGCCACCGCCTCGACCTCGACGAGCTGGCCGGGATAGCCGAGGGCCGCCACGCCCAGCAGCGTGCTCGGCGCGTCATGGTCGCCGAATGCTTCGCGGACGACCTGCCAGGCAGCCACCAGGTCAGCGCGGGAGCTCGAAGCGACGTACACGGTCGTCTTGGCCACGTCAGTCAACCCGGCACCCGCCGCGCCAAGCGCCACCGCGAGGTTGGCCATCACCTGCTGAGCCTGGGCGGCGACGTCACCCGCCGACACGACGACCCCGTTCTGGTCGAGCGGGCAGGCGCCGGCAGTGAAGACCAGCCGTCCGGGCGGCGTCACCGCGGCGTACGCGTACGCGACTGTATCGGTGAGGGCGGTGCTACGGACCAGGTCGACGGACGTCATTCGCCGATCAAACCACTGGATCTCGTCCGCGTCAGCGCAGCTTTCCCCCACTCGTACGAGGTTTGTCGGCCATGCAACGGCCGCAGCGGCCGCGACCGCGAAGATCACCGAGCTGCGCGAACAGGTGCTCGAACGTCGGTCGACGCGCTGCTCGCATCTGGTGATGTCCCGGGTGCGCTGGCCGGCCTCCAGGTGCTGACGACACATCCCCATTCCGCGAACGACTGGATCGCGACCTGATCGGCCATCGCGCATCAGCGCTCCCATCCTGCGTTCTCCGCAAACGTCCAGCTTGTCCTGACCGTGGCCGCGTGGGCAGTGAGTGTCGAGCGGGAGGTGGCGGCCAGGCGAAGGTGGCTCCAGCTCAGGCTGCGGAACTGGCCTAGGGCCTTCGCGACCTGTGCGCGGTCGTTGGCGCTATGGGTCGTTGGACTGGTCTCAGCTGGCTGGCGACTGGCCGTGAACCAGACGAAGGCGGCGTCGGTACGGACGGCCAACCGCGGGAAGTTGTTCGGGGTCGGATCCGTCTCGTAGCAGCCGAGCAGTCGGTGTCCCGCCTCGGCGAGTGCTGGCTCGAGATCCCGGCTCAGTCTGCCCGCGAGCATGCGTGCTTCTGTCGAGTCGAGCGTGAGGATCGTGGCATGTAGGACGCTCGGATCCGGGCTGGCTCCGGGTGACGGTCGTGGGTGCACATTCGGTCGGAGCCCGCCGGTTGGGCCAAAGGGTCGCAGCAGCAACACATCGTCGGAGTCGATCATCGTCGCGTTCGCCGCCGGACCCCATGCTGCCCACACCGGACCGCCATAGAATTCGGCAAGCTCTTGGCGCCGCGCCTCCATGTCGGAGAAGCCGCGCAGCCACACGAACCGGTCCGGCCTGTCCAGGTCGCGGAACTGGCCGAGGATCTGCATCCCTACGGCCTCTTGCGGCTCGATCAGCTCGCGCTCGAACAGCTCGATCAAGACTTCTCGTTGGCCTGGCCGGAGCGTGTACTGCCGAAGCTCGACGACTCGCGCGATTGTGGGGTCGGCTCCCGTAGCGTTCCAGGTCATCACGCTGCGTCCGGACGATTCGGCGCGCGCTCGACAACCTCGATCGTCAGCGCGACCAGGTCATCCACGGTTTCAGCCCCGATGGAGTCGCGGGCCTGGGCCTGCGCAAGCCGCCAGGCTGGGGCCGCCTGGAGAAGCGTCGACCGACCCAGATCAGTGAGGCTGTACTCACGGGCACGCCGGTCGGTAGTTCTAGGCATCCCCCGCACCAAGCCTCCGCCCTCAAGCAGTTTCAAGTCTCGGGCAGTGCCCGAGCGCTCCGCCGACATCGCTGACGCGAGCTCACTCGCGGTTACCGGTTCGCTGCGGCGGACCTGTGCCAACACAGCCAACTGGGTGATCCGCAGCCCCGATTGCTGTAAGGCGTCGTCGTAGAGTCGGCTGACTTTGCGGGCGGCAGCCCGCAGATTACCCGCAAGACATCCCACGAAGTCGTCTTCCATCCTCATATACGGGTATATACCCGTATATGAGTCAGACATCAACCAGCGCGCGCTGGTCCTCGGTCCCATCTCGGCGAGCGCGACGCACTGCATCCCACGAAACAGTCGCTTACGGGTACGTGCTGATAGGTTCTGCGCTGGTTTTGCTCGGGTCTACGATGCGGTCGCTCCACCTCTGCAATCCAGCAGGAACGACTGCGGATGACGTTCCCGCGACGAGCTTGGTCGGTGCGGCTGGTCGACGCTACCGCCGAGGGCAATTGGAGGTGATCAGAAGCGGTGAGCACTGCTGCACGAGTTCTTACTCTCAACTGCCGTAATGAGAATGCGATGGAGCTGTTCCCGAGGCGACGTTGGAGCCGCCGGAGACCGTACTTGATCCAGTTCATCAAGGACTGCGCCCCCTCGGTGATCGGCGTACAGGAGTGCACGAACAACATGGCGGCAGAGATCGCCGGGGGTCTGGGACCAAACTGGACCTTCTGGGGATCGGGTACGGCCAAGATCATCTGGGACTCCACCAAGTGGGTAGCCCTTGATCAATTCGAGGCCGGGCTGCCGTATTCGGTTATGGGCATCACTAAGCAGCGTCCGATTACGATGCTCAAGTTGCAGTCGATCAAGACAGGTGAGTTCGCGTGGTTTGTTGACACGCACCTGGCCGTGAACATCCCAAACGAAGAAGCGATCCGGCGGCAGCAGATGAGGCAAGCGATCACCTTGATCGAGCAGCGGCCTGATCATGAGCGGGTGATCTTTTTTGGCGATTTCAACTCGGAGCCGACGAATGCGAGCGTTCGCAGGATCGCCAGTGACGCTGGGTACAAGCATCTGCGCGCGAAGCTGTCGCCTGCGTTGATCACGCGGCGCACCTGTAACACATTCAACGGTTGGAAGATCACCAAGCGCGAGAGCAAGTGGATCGATGATGTGCTGACTTCGCTGGCTGTCAAGCCATACGCGGCGGCGATCATGCTGACAGACTCGACCCGCTTCCCGGTCAATGCTAGTGATCACAACGGTGTCTTTGCCAAGGTGCAGTTCTCTGCTGCTGCAGCGTCGCCTCTCTGATGACCCTCAGGGTCCTTGATCGTGTTGAGCGATCTCCGTGGCCGTGCACCGTGCCGCTAGACGATGAGGCGGCCTGCGACCCTGAGCCGTTCGTGATCGATCAGCCAGCGGATGCCTTCCAGAACCGCGGCCTCCGGTTCGAAGGCCGGGGCGTAGCCCAGCAGCGTGCGCGCCTTCTCGATGGAGGCGTACTGGCTGCGCGAGAGGTGCTGCCAGCTGGAGTCGGCGAACTCCGCAGTGGTGCCGGACCGGAACTCGGTCCAGCTCACCGAGCGGGTCTGGGCTGTCTGCCCGAACCAGCCTGCAGCGATCGCCAGGAAGCCGCGAGCGGTCAGCGCCGACGGCGCCACCACATTGAATGACTCCCCAGCCGCCGCGTCCCTGTGCTCGACCGCGAGCTGGAAGGCCTGCGCTACGTCGTCGGCGTGGACGTGATGCATGAGCTCAGCGCCGAGGCCTGGGACGGCAATCTCCTGGCCGGCCGAGAGGGCGTACCAGACGTCCGGGTCGAGATTTCCCAGCGGCCCGATCGGTGGCCAGCCAGGCCCGCTGATGTGGCCGGGCTGGAGCACCGAGGTGACCAGGCCGCCGGATTGCGTCTCGGCGGCCAGGAGCTGCGCGATGGCGGCCTTCTGAGTGCCGTACTCGCCGAATGGCGGCGAGGTGTCGTCCTCCCGCATCGGCTGCTTGACGCTCACCCCGTACCGCCAAATGGTCCCGCAGTGGACTAGGTGTCCGCTATGTCCGCGCAGTGCCTCCACCAGCACGCCCGCCGAGTCGGGCGTGAAGCAGATCATGTCAACCACGACATCGGCCTCGAGCGCGGCGACCCGCTTTCCGAACGTCCCGGCCGCGTCCTCGGCCGCCCGGTCCACCTGGATCTGCTCGACCTCCGCCCACGCCTCGTCGTCTACGTACGGCGCGCGGACGCCGCGGGTCAGGTTGACCACCTCGTGCTCGGCGCGGACTAATCGCGGAACGAGAAAGCTGCCCACATGTCCGCTGCCGCCGATCACTACGATTCGCATGGTTCCTGACCCTAGCTATAGAAGAGTCAGCGGCAGCCGCCAACCTCGAGAGCTGGGGTGGCACGTGCTCGAGCACTGGCCCTCAGCTCCTCGCCCTGGCGACGTCGAGTCGGCGTCACCTGGCTCTGCGCCACGCCGAGGGCTCAGCCGTCCGCCGGCAGGATGTTGTGGTTGAGGCGGAAGAGGTTGTCTGGGTCGTAGCG
The DNA here is from genome assembly GCA_963836855.1 of uncultured Actinomycetota bacterium. Classification (GTDB taxonomy): domain Bacteria; phylum Actinomycetota; class Actinomycetes; order Propionibacteriales; family Propionibacteriaceae; genus Microlunatus. Next base: position 121,956 of record CAWILN010000030.1, read on the forward strand.
CCGCTTCAGCTCGCGGAGCCGGTCCCAGGTCGGGCCCGGGTAGGCAGCGCGGACCGTCCCCTCATCCTCCTCGCCGAGGAATCCGACGTAGCCGCCCGCTTCGTCCTTGCCGAGTGAATCGGCCACGGCCGCGACCCATGCGTCATGGGTGTCCTTCTCGCCCGGATCCATATACATCGCCGCGATATTCACGAACAGCCCGCGGTCGCGGTGGGCGAATGCGGTGGCGTCGTTGGGGACTCGCGCCAGCGCGCCGCCGAGTACCCGCAGCTGGACGGCCTTCATCATCGCCGTCGACTGGTGGAGCTGCTCGAGGATCGTCGCCGCGTCCGCCGGCTCGAGGGCATCGGCGAAGAAGTTGGTCCCGGCCGTGTAGGGGATCCGCGGCCCCTCACCCTCGTACATCTCCGGGTAGCGAATCGGCCGCACCATGTCGGCGTACGGCTTGCCGAGCGCCCGGAACGGCGCCAGCACCTGCTCGGCCTGATCGACCGCGCCGACGTCGGCCAGCAGCCCAATCAGCACCGGCTTGCCGTGCGCCTCCTCGGGAATGAACGGCATCGGCGGCGCCAGCATCACGTTGGCGATCGTCGAGAGCTCCTCCGGGGCGGCCTCGGCCGCCTCGATGAAGCCTGTGATCACCTCCGGGGTGGCCGGCAGCATCAGCATCCCGCCGACGATCTCCGAGATCTCGTGCAACCGCAGCTGGAGGCGGGTGGCGACGCCGAAGTTGCCTTCGCCACCGCGGATCGCCCAGAAGAGGTCGGGCTCGCTCTCCGCGCTCACCTGCACAATCTCGCCGTCGGCGGTGACCACCTCGGCCGCAAGCAGATCGTCGATCGTCAGCCCGTACTTGCGGACCAGGAAGCCGATTCCGCCCGCGAGCGTGATCCCGCCGATCCCGACCGAGCCGGTGTCGCCCAGGCCCGTGACACGCCCGCGCTCGCCGGTGGCGTTGGTGTACTCGCCCGCCGTGATCCCGGTCTCAACCCAGGCGGTCTTCGCGTCGGCGTCGATGTCGATGTCGCGCATGCCAGACAGGTCGATCACGATCCCGCCTTCGCTGGTCCCGTAGCCAGCGCGGCTGTGGCCGCCGCTGCGGACCGCCAGCTCGAGGCCCCTCTCGCGGGCGAGCGTGACGACACGAGCGACGTCATCCGCGCCGGCGACCCGCGCCACCGCGGCCGGCCGTCGGTCGAAGCCCGTGAAGAAGACCTGGCGCGCCTCGTCGTATGCGGCGTCGTCTGGGCCGATCACCTCACCGTTTAGGTCAGACCGGAGATCGGGGATCGAGATGTGCTGGGACTGCTGCGGCGTTGACGACACGGCGATTCCTTTCCTCGTCTAAGGACGCGACTCTCTGCAATGACAATCTTCATCCCGAGAACTCATCGGCCGTGCCGGGGGTCAGCGGCTTCAACCGTCTGCTTCGAGGATCTCCCGGCCGTTTGGGCCCGACCGCCATGAAGGTCCGGGTGCCAGGTCCTTGTCATCGACGCTCCGGAGAGTCGGCGAGGAGCGCGGTTATCTCCGCCGTCTCCGCCTGCGGCAATGGCCCGACAGCCAGCACCGAGGCGTTCTCCCGCGCCTGCTGCTCACTGCGGATCCCCGGCAACGGGATGATCGCCGGATCGAGGGCCAACAGGTAGCCAAGTGCGCCCTGCACCAGGGTCCGGCCGCCGACGGTCAGCAGTTCCCGTACGGCGTCTATGCGGTGCAACCAGCCGGGCATCGTGTCGGTGTCGAAGTAGTCCCAATAGGGCGTATCCAAGCGGACGTCGCCGGCCTTAGGGCGGTTGGTGGTGTCGTACTTGCCGGACAGCATGCCCATGGCCAGGGGTGATCGGGCCAAGACGGCCAACCCACGGGCGTGTGCGGCATCCAGCGTGGCCGCGGTCCAGCCGAAGACGTTGATCTGGGTCTGTACCGCCACGCAGCCGTCCGATCGGGCGAAGACGGCCACTGTTTCGGCGTCGTCCTGCGCGGTGCCGAAGGAGCTGATCTTGCCTTCGGCCAGCAGGTCCTCACAGGTCGCCACCACGTCCTCGGCTGCGGCCACGGTCTCGGCACCGCCGTGCAATTGATAGAGATCCACGGCGTCCAGCCCGAGCCGGCGCAGGCTAGCCTCGCACTCGGCACGAATTGCTTCCGGGCGGACATCAGTGCCGCCGCCGGTGCGCCGGCTCTCATCGATGCGGAGGCCGAACTTGGTGGCTACGGCGACCGACTCTCGCACGGTGACGGGCAGCGCGGCCAGTGCGCGCCCGATGACTCGCTCGGAGTGTCCGGTGCCGTAGGTGGGCGCCGTGTCGATCAGTGTGACTCCGGCGTCGATCGCCGTGTGCAGCGCGCGGATGCTGTCCGCGTCGTCGACCTCGCCCCATCCGGCGTCGCGGTCGTCGAACGTGAACGGACCGCCGAGGGCCCACGTGCCGATGCCGACGGCCGACAGTTGACGCCCGCCCGCCCCCAGCGAACGAGTTTCGGTAATCGTTGCGCTCATAACTGCTCCTGGTCAGTTGGTGGTTCAGCGGTGAAAGTGTCCGGGTGTGGTAGGTGCCCCTGCGGCCTCGGCCAACCTGGAGGTGGCGGTGGCGGCTCGGTGCCGTCCTCTCCGGCTTGGTATGCGGCGATCTTCCAGTCGATCACTGCCAGGTCGTCTTGGAGCTGGTCGAGCTGCGCCAGCACCCGGCGGCGGTGAGCACGCAGTAGGTGCAGCCGGCCCGCACGTTCGGTGTCGCCCGACCGGACCAAGTCGACGAAGTGGCGTACGTCCTCCACCGGCATGCCCGTTCGCCGCAACCGGAGCACCACGTCCAGCAAGCCCAGGCTGTCCCGGTCGAAGATGCGACGCCCGCCGCCGTCGCGGTGGATCGCGCCGAGCAGCCCGGCCCGGTCGTAGTAGCGCAGGGTGTCGATCGACAGGCCCGAGAGTCGCGCCACGTCACCTATCAGCAGGTCGACGTCGTGGCCAGTCAGCTCTGGAAGTGCCGCGGATGTGTTCATAGCGAACAGCTTGCAACCTGGAGTGCACTCCAGGTCAAGCACGTTCACCAAGTTCGACAATCCAATCGAGCCGTCATGGTCGGTGGCGTGCGCGTCGGGTCGACTGTGACAGCGCGATCGTCGCCCTGGCTAGACGGTTGTCCAGGCCGAGTCGCGCGCGGCGCTATCTTCGACTGCGCCCAGTATCTGCTGGACCCGCAGACCGTCGTCGAAGGAGGGCTCCGGCTGGCGGTTCTCGGCGATAGCGGTGACCAGGTCGACGGCCTGGTGGGTGAACCCGTGCTCGTAGCCGAGACCGTGCCCGGGCGGCCACCAGGCGCTGACGTACGGGTGTTCCGGCTCGGTGACCAAGATCCGCCGGAAGCCCTGCTCCTCGACCGGCTCAGTGCCGTCGAAGAACTGCAGCAGATTGTTCTCTTCGAAGTCGAACGCCAGCGATCCGTCGGTGCCGTTGATCTCGATCCGCAACGCGTTCTTGCGGCCGAGAGCGAACCGGGTCGCCTCGAATAGCCCCGTGGCCCCGCCGGCGAACCGGGCGGTGAACAGCGCGGCGTCGTCCACTGTGACGTCGCCGCGCGGGGCGTCCGCAGCGGAGTCCCCGTGACCGCCGAGGCCCGAGCGCTCACCGCTCAGTGGTCGGGACTTCACGAACGTCTCCAGGATCGCGGAGACGCCGGTGATGTGAAGCCCGGTCAGCCATTGGGCGGTGTCGACCAGGTGGGCGCCGAGGTCGCCCAGGGCTCCGGACCCGGCCTTCGACTTGTCCAGCCGCCACGTCATCGGGGCGTCGGGGTCGTGCAGCCAGTCCTGCAGGTATTGCGCGCGCACCTGGCGGACGGTGCCAATTCGGCCCGCCTCGACGAGCCGGCGGGCTAGGGCTAGGGCCGGCGTTCGGCGGTAGGTGAAGCCACACATGGCCCACACCCCGCTCTCGGCGGCGACGCGGGCTGCTGCCGCCATCTGCTCCGCCTCGTCGACGGTGTTCGCCAGCGGCTTCTCGCAGAGCACGTGCTTGCCGGCCTGCAGGGCGGCGATCGCAATCTCGGCGTGGCTATCACCGGGGGTGCAGATGTCGACCAGGTTGACATCGTCGCGCTCGACAAGCTTGTGCCAGTCGGTCTCGGTCGAGGCGAAGCCGAGCCGCTCGGCTGCCGCGCTCACCGCTTCCGGGTTGCGGCCGACGACTGCGGTCAGCTCGGGGGTGAGCGGCAGGTCGAAGAACCGGTGGGCATTGCGCCACGCCTGGGCGTGGGCGGCGCCCATGAAGGCGTACCCCACCATGCCGATCCGCAGGACGTCACTCATCTGAGCTCTCCCTTCAGCTCAACAGCCAGGACCGCCCGGCCCGCGTTGCCAATCACCTCGTGCACGGACGGCCAGGACGCCAGCGCTGCAGCCAGCTCGGGTCGCTGCTCGGCCCTGAGCGCCTGGCGGTAGGCGTCGTCGAGCAGATCGCCCAGGACGACCCGCTGCCGGGTCTGGGCCGACCGGATCGCGCCCTCGACCATGGCCAGGCTCATCACGTTGCTGTGCGCCTCCCCGGACGGCACGCTGCCGTCGCGGAGCGCGGCGACGAACTCGGCCAGCGAACCGGCGATCTCCTCGGGACCGGTGCCGACCACTGCGGGGATCGGCGTGCCGTCGGCGGTCTGCGCGACCGGTACGTGGTCGCCGTCCCAGAGCGCCGTGCCATCAGCTCCGCTTATCCGCCAGCTGCCGTTCCACGACGTCTCCAAGCCGGGACTGCACCAGCTGCCGCTGAAAACGAACCGGGTGCCATCGGCGAACTCGGCGTTCACCTCGGCGGCCGCATCTCCGGCGTACCAGCTCCAACTGGGGTTGAACGACTCGCAGGAGATCGACACCGGGTCGCTGCCGATCAGGTCGCGGGCCAGGTCGAACTGGTGTATCGCCATGTCCTTGAGCAGCGGGTAGGCCATCTGTTCCCGGAAGCCGCCAAAGTGCGGGGCCTTGAAGACGCTGCACGCGACGAGGCCGAGCAGGCCGAGCCGGGCGATCTGGCCGCGTAGCGCCTCGACGTTGCGCCAGTATCGCCGGGACTGGGAGACCATCAGCAGCCGACCGCTGGCTTCGGCGGCCGCCATCATCGACAGGGCCTCAGGCAGCGTGTCCGCCAGCGGCTTCTCGCACAGCACGGCGAGACCGCGCAGCAGCGCCGCCGTGCTGACCTCGGCGTGGGCCTCCGGGATCGTCACGTTGACCACCGCGTCCGCCTCGACCCGGTCCAGCAGCTCATCCAGCGTGGTTGCCACCGCGACATCGGTGAAGCCGACGTCCGCCGCGGAGTGCCGAGCGGTATCGAGGTCGAGGTCGGCCACGCCGACGAGCCGGGCGTCGGTCGACCGGCCGATCACGCGCAGCCAGGCGCGGCCCATCGCGCCCGCGCCGACCTGGACCAGCCGGACCGGCTCAGCTGGTGAGGGCATCGGCTTGCTCTTCCTCGTGGGACTCGATCGGGCCGCTGTAGCCGTGGCCGGTGAAGAAGTCATCGGTCTCGTAACGCAGCAGGGTCGGCAGCGCCCGCGGCCGGTCGCTCTTCACCCAGGCGACGCCGTTCGCGATCACCCGGCGAACGTCGGAGTGGTGGTACACGGGGTAGTCCTGGTCACCCGGCGAGAAGAAGAAGATCTTGCCGTGGCCCCGCCGGAACGTGCAGCCGCTGCGAAATACCTCGCCGCCGGTGAAGGACGAGATGAAGATCAGCTCGTCCGGGGCCGGGATGTCGAACGTCTCGCCATACATCTCCTGGGCGTCGATGATGATCGGATTCGGAATGCCCTCGGTGATCGGGTGCGTCGGATCGACGGTCCAGACCAGCTCCCTGTCTTGCTCGCTGCGCCAGCGCAGCGTGCACGTGGTGCCCATCAGCATGCCGAAGATCTTCGACCAGTGCCCGGAGTGCAGGACCACGAGGCCGAGCCCGGAGAGCACGTGCCGGTGGACCCGCTCGACGACATCGTCGGCAACCTCGCCATGCGCCGCGTGGCCCCACCAAACCAGGACGTCCAGGTCGTCGAGCACCTCCTCGGTCAGGCCGTGCTCGGGTTCGTCGAGCGTGGTGGTGGTCACCCGGGCCTGGTCGCCGAGGTTCTCAGAGATCCCAGCGGCGATGGTGTTGTGCATGCCGTCGGGATAGATGGCAGCAACGTGAGGCTCGATCTGCTCGTGCCGGTTCTCCCCCAGACGAGAACGCGGATCTGGTCGGACGGGTTTGCGGGCATGGTGATTCCTTCGGGGGTGGGAGGGCGGCGGTGTGAGAGTCGGCGAGCTCTTCACGGCACCGCCGGTGGCCCGGCGGCAATGTACTTCTGGGCGATGACGAGCAGGATGATCGCCGGGATAGAGGCGAGCATCGCCGTGGCCATCACCGCGCTCCAGTTGGAGATGTGCGCGCCGAGGTAGGTGTAGATGCCCAGCGTGACAGGCGTGATATTCCCCGGCGTCGTCAGGGTCAGCGCGAAGAGGAAGTCGCCCACGCACAGGAAGCGAACAGCCCGACGGTGATCAGTGAGTTCCGGCTGATCGGCACCACGATGGACAAGAACGCGCGGACCAGGCCGGCCCCGTCGACC
>CAWILN010000031.1:0-69417 GCA_963836855.1 uncultured Actinomycetota bacterium
GGCGCCAGGCGAGGTCCGGGTTCCGATCCGCCGTCTCCGGTGTTAACCGACCGACTGGAAGTCGCGCCTTGGCTCCGGCGACGGTGCGGCGCCGCCTTTCCCTGAGGTAACTCCCAACCAAGACGGTGCAGGCATCGTTGACGCAGTCGGGGACGGTGTCGTGGACCTCGCTGCGGGAGATCGCGTGTGGGTGTACCTCGCCGGGCACCAGCGGCCACCGGCACCGCACAGGAATTCACGAACCTCCCCGCAGACCGGGTCGTACGCCTTCCCGGCGACACGAGCTTCGAGATCGGTGCCAGTCTCGGTGTACCGGCGATGACCGCTCACCGCGCACTGACAGTCTCAGAGGATGGCCCCGCGCGGCTGTATCCCGGCGCGTTAACCGGGAAGGTAGTGCTGGTCGCCGGAGGTGCGGGTGCGGTCGGTCACGCCGCCATCCAGCTCGCGCGCTGGGCTGATGCCACGGTCGTCACAACCATCTCAAGCCCGGCCAAAGCCGCGCTGGCGACGGCGGCTGGCGCAGACCATGTCATCAACTACCGCGACGAGGACGCAGCAGGCGCTATTGCGAAAGTCGCTGACGGCGTGGATCTCGTGGTCGAGGTCGCGATCGCGGCCAACTCGCAGCTCAATCTCGACGTGATCAAGCCTCGCGCATCTATCGCCATTTACGCCAACGACGGCGGCAGCGAGTTCACGGTCCCGTCCGACAGAACATGGTCAAGAACGCGCGCTACCAGTTCGTACTGCTCTACACAGTTGGCGACGCGGCCCTGGCGGCGGCGGTGGAAGACATCACACTCGCTCTTGAGGACGGAGCACTGCCCGTCGGCGAAGACGCCGGCCTCCCGCTCCACCGGTTCCCCCTTACAGCCACAGCGGATGCGCACCAAGCCGTCCAGGACGGCGCAGTCGGAAAAGTACTGATCGACGTGCCCTAGAGCCACAGTGACGCCCTTCGCGTAGGGTCCGGACCGCTAGCGCGTACAGCATGGCAGCCGCCCTCCAACCATCCATGTATGCCTGCGGGCTACCGCTCGTCGATGGCCCCGAGGACAGGTTTGATGTCGACGATTGGCGTTCCATCGATCGCCTCCAGGCCGCTGACTCGGAGGCGGACTCCGTCCACGCCGAGGACCCGAACCCGGTGAATGCCAATCGGATTGGGCCTGCTCGGTGCCCTGGTGCTGAAGACACCCTGCTCGGGTCGGCTCAGGTCCCCGCGCGGGTGCACGCTCAAGATGCGGCGGTCGGCATGGTGCAACCACGTCAGAAGGATGATCTCGTCGCCGACCTCAGTGCCGTGCAGGCCAGCTCGGACCTCTGAATCCAAGATCAGGTTCGCGTCCGGGGCGCCTTCATCACCCTGCCGCGGCGCATCGGCCGTCGAGGCGAGCGGGCTCTCCACGCGTCCTATCTGGCGGACGGTGAAATCCATCGGTGAAGAGTCGACCATGGACAGCACACAATCACAGCCCTCGTGCTGCTTCCGCGGCAGGGGCATGCAGAATCTGCTCCATGAGCGGCGCTCCGGCGACGAGCGTGATCACGATCGACGGTCACGCGATCGAGTATCGGCTGGAGCGTCGCGGGAGTGCCACCGTGTTGATCTTGCATGGTGGACACATGTCGGCACGCTGCCGATTCGGCGAAGAGCCCTTCCGTCATGCCGACTACTCAGTGCTGGTCCCGTCCCGCCCCGGATATGGCCGAACTGCGGTCGCGGCCGGACCGTCAGCGCCGGAGTTCGCCGTGCGTTTGATGGGACTGTGCCGTCTGCTCGGACTGGGCGATCTGACCGTCGTGGGCATTTCCCTGGGTGCCCGAACGGCGCTCACCATGGCCGCCTTCTATCCAGCGCTGGTCCAGCGGGTCATCCTCATGTGCCCCACCAGCTTCGGTACCTGGCCCGATCCGCGAGGCCGGCGGCTCGCGTACGCAGCCTTCACACCGGGTGTCGAGCGCGTGACCTGGGGCACGCTGCACTATTTGCTGCACAGAGACCCCGACAAGTACCTGCCCGGCATTCTGGAGGACCTCACCACGCTCGACGGGCCGGAGGCGGTACGACGACTCGGCGCAGATGTCGGGGAGATGACCCAATTCCTGTTGTCCTGCCAGTCCGGTCGCGGCTTTCTGATCGACCTTCGGGCTCCTACCGATGTCACCAGCGATGTCGCACAGCCGACGTTGATCTTGGCTTCACGGAACGACGGCGCGGTCAGCTTCGACCATGCTCAGTACCTGGTCGCGACCTTGCGCGACGCGAGGCTTGTCGAGGTCGACACGCCAAGTCACCTGTTGTGGCTCGGTGACGGATCGGACCGCACGGCCGCCGAGATCGGGTCATTCATCACGCCGTGAAAGCCCTTCCGTCGGTCGAGGAATGGCTGCTGCGTTCGTCATTAGGGTGAGATGGCGGCGATGGACCGCCCGGAGCGAAAGGACTACGCATGAACTACCTTCTGCTGATCTACAACGACGAGGCAGCTGCGGCAGCGGTGATGGCGAACGTCACACCTGAGGAACAAGTCGCGCAGATCAAGCCCTGGTACGACTACGGCGACTGGCTCACTGAGAAGGGCTGGTTTGTTGCTTCCGGCGCGCTGCAGCCCACCTCCACGGCAACATCGGTCCGTGCCCCTGACGGCAAGCCGGTTGTGACAGACGGACCGTTCGCAGAGACAAAGGAGCAACTTGCCGGCTACTACCTGCTAGATGTCGCCAATGTGGACGAGGCGATCGAAGCGGGGAGCCGTTGTCCGGGCGCGATGTACGGCACGATCGAGCTGCGTCCGATCCAGGAGTTCCCGGATCAACCGCAGGGCTGAGGCCACGGCCGATACTCGGCGGGACATCGACCTCCTGTTCCGCCGCGAGGCGGGACGGGCGGTCGCGGCCCTGATCCGGGCGACAGGCAGCTTCGACCTCGCCGAAGAGGCTGTCCAAGACGCATTCGTGGAGGCGCTCCGCACCTGGCCAATACGGGGAATCCCTACCAACCCGGCGGGATGGATCATCACCACAGCTCGCAACCGGGCGATCGATCGCCTGCGACGGGAGCGGGTCGGAGCAGTTAAGGCAGGACAGGCTGAGGAGCTCCGGGCGCTCGAGGCGTTGGGAGACGACGTACACCAGATCCCCGACGAGCGTCTGCGGCTGATCTTCACGTGCTGCCATCCCGCGCTCCCGATGGAAGCGCGAGTCGCGCTCACGCTGCGGACGGTCGGGGGATTGTCGTCCCGCGAGATTGCTCGCGCATTCTTGCTCAGCGAGCCGACGGTGCAGCAGCGTCTGGTCCGGGCGAAGCGCAAAATCCGCGACGCTGGGATCCCCTACCGCGTGCCGCGAGGGACCTCCTACCCGAACGCTTGAGCGGCGTCTCGCGGTCTTGTACCTGGTGTTCAACGAGGGATATGCCGCGACCGAAGGGGAGCTGCTACGCGTCGAGCTCTGCGAAGAGGCCATCTGGCTGGTACGCGTCGTGGACCGGCTCATGACGGGTGAGCCCGAGATCATAGGGTTGCTCGCGCTGATGCTGCTGCAGCACTCGCGACGGGATGCCCGGGTGGACCAACTCGGCGATCTTGTGCTACTGGAAGACCAGGATCGGGCTCGCTGGGACCAGGAGATGATCGACGAAGGTCTGGCTCTCATCGATGCGGCTGTGGAAATGCGGCGGCCTGGTCCATACCAAGTGCAGGCGGCAATCGCCGCGCTGCACGCGCGGGCACCCCGACCCGAGGACACCGATTGGCCACAGATAGCGACCCTCTATCGAGGTCTGAAGGCCATGTGGCCCTCACCCGTCATCGAGCTGAACAGAACGGTCGCGGTTGCCATGGCCGATGGACCCGATGCCGGGCTTGCCCTCATGGAGCCACTCGCTGACGAGCTCGACCGCTATCACCTGTTCCATGCCGCTCGAGCTGACCTGCTCCGCCGGAGCGGACGCGGCAGTGAGGCGCAGTCTGCCTATCGACGAGCTCTCGAACTGGTCACGAATCCTGTTGAGCGCAAGTACCTTATGCGACGCGTCTCTCAGAGAGAGGTTGCTGAGTAGCTGTCGCTGAATCTACAGCCACATTCGTTGACGCCTCTGATTCGTAAGCATAGACTTACGGTTAGCAATGACTTACCAACTAATGGGTCTCGCCGCACTCGGCGACCCCACCCGTCGCACGATCTTCGAGCGCGTCGCCGAGCGGCCGCGCGCCGTGGTCGAACTGGCTCGCGAAATGCCGATCAGTCGCCCCGCCGTCTCACAGCACCTCAAGGTGCTCAAGGAAGCCGGCCTCGTCATCGACCGGGCCGACGGCAACCGCCGGATCTACGCCGCGAACCCCGACGGGCTCGCCGAGCTGCGCGCGTACTTGGAGCAGTTCTGGAACACGGCGCTGGCCTCGTTCAAAGCCATCGTCGAGCAATCAACCGAGGAGAGTTCATGAGCACCCAAGCAACCGAGACGTCCGTCCGTAGCTCGATCGTCGTCGAGGCGCCGATCGCGCATGCGTTTCGCGTCTTCACCGAGGACTTCGACCGAATCAAACCGCGTGAGCACAACATGCTCAGTGTCGACATCGCGCAGACAGTCTTCGAGCCGCGAACCGGCGGCCACATCTTCGACCGCGGAGTCGACGGCAGCGAATGCCATTGGGCACGCGTGCTCGCGTATGAGCCCCCGAACCGAGTTGTGTTCAGCTGGGACATCAGCCCGAACTGGCAACTCGAGACGGCCCTGGAAAGGGCGAGCGAGGTGGAGGTGCGCTTCGTCGCCGAGTCCTCCGAGCGGACTCGTGTCGAACTCGAGCACCGGCACCTCGACCGTCACGGCATGGCATGGGCCGGCCTACGCGACGGCATCGGCAACGATCAGGGCTGGCCTCTGTACTTGCAGAGGTTTGCCGACCTGATAGGCCGGGAGGGCTGATGGCACCGATCGCGCGGTGAAGCTGAGAGCCCCGAGAGACACGAGCACTACCAAGTCTGCGGGCGTTGTAATGCGTATCGAGAGAGAGGGAGCTCAGCCTTTGACGGTAGAGGAGCCTGGGGTCTCGGCGGGGGTTGAACGCATCATATTGAGCCTGCGGGAGCCACCTCAGGAAAGTGATCAACAGGTTTCAGGCGAAGAGATTCTGGGCTCCGGGTCCGAGCGCGATCCAGCCGGGCACCTCGCTAGGGTTTGGCCATGGAGCTTGCTGGCCGTCTGCACCGGTTGACGGCAGCAGAGTTGCCGCCAGTAGTTCGGAATGCCTTGCGCGATGATCACCCTTGGCCACTCACCTGGGAATTCGACGGGCTGGACTGGACCGGAAACTCCGCCACAGTCGGCCTATTCCGGCTCGCCGGCATCGCTCGGACAAGCGGTGGCGAGGAAGTGCCGTGGATTGTGGTTCTCAAAGTTGTGGCGGACGTCGATTTGACCGGTGACCCGCTAATCGATCGATACACCCACGAACCTGAGGGCATTAACTATTGGAACCGAGAAGCGCTGGCCTTCAGTTCTGGGCTGCTCATCGGCTGGCCCGGGCCCCTCGTACCGGTGCACTGCTACGGAGTCGAGGAGGTATCGAAGAGTCAAGCGTGGATCTGGTTGGAGGCCCGCGAAGGCGCGGGCCCACATGCCTTATGGACGATTGAACAGCTTGCGTCGGCGGCCTACGACTTCGGCGCGCTAGCAGCGCAGTGGCGTCCAAACTGCCCGATGTCAGGCACTATCCGTGGCTGGCGCAGCGGTGGCTGCGCGGCTGGGTTGCCGTCGTTCGGATTTTTGCAGTTGATCACTTTCTTGACCATGATGGCTGCGGGAATGGCTCCGCGGTCGAGCCATTCCTCAACGCGAGCACACGGCGTCGTATAGCCGAGTTGATCTCGGACGCGGATGATCTTCTGGCAGGTTTCGATTCACTCCCTGTCACGCTTGCGCATCACGACCCTCAGTGGGGCAATCTTTTCGCTGCGGCTCCAGACGAGTTGCCGGCGCGAACGGTCGGGATCGACTGGGGGTTCGGGCTCGCCCCCATTGGCTCGGACCTGGGTTTGCATATCGGGCAGAACATCATGAGTTGGGGCATTGATCAGCGCCGCGCCGCCGAGCACGACAAGGCATCGACCGCTGCGTATATCAGTGCTCTGCGGGACTACGGCTGGAATGGTGACGTGGATTCAGTCAAATTCGCCCGCGCTACCGCGGCTGCACTCAACGCCGGAACGTCGCTTGCCATGGAAGTGAGTTGGCTCTGTCCCGACATGGCGGAACGATTTGGATCCGACCACGCTGCATGGCCGACCCAGGTTGCGGCACAGCAGGGAATTAGCACAAGAACCGTAGTGGAGCGCTGGGCTTCCGGCTTCAACTATGTACTTGATCTTGCGAACGAGGCTCGCCAGCTACTGCCGCACGTTCATTGTTGGGCTCTTGAACTGCCGGAGTGCCGCGGCAGTTCCGGTGTTGGCCTCGTGCGCCCGCGTGCGTATTGCCTCGTGCGCCCGCGTGCGTATTGGGGTCAGATTCGAAGGGCCTTCAGCGGAGGACCCGAGCCCAGCTTCACCCTCCCGGACGCGGATCGAAGTCACGATAGGCGCCACAGAGTGTGCAGGTCTTGTACCGTTGGCCTTCGTCGTTGACCATGAGGCGCCAGTCGTGGAAGGTCAGCCAGCACCTGAGGGGCCTTTTCATGGCCGAAGCGTATCGCCAGCGGAGTTGAGGCCGCGTCGGATTTCATCTGTTCTGGGCTGCTCGGGCGGGGGCGAAAAAGTCGGTGAGCAGTCGTGTGACGCGCTCAGGCTCGTCGTGATGGACCCAGTGCGAGGCGTCGAGCAGCCGCTCGACGCGGTCGAGATTGGGTACGTCGTCGTGGTCGGGCTCGGCGAGTTCGCTGCCGAGGTAGCGATCGTCCTGGCCCCAGATGACCAGGGTGGGCGCTGAGATTGGGCGAAGCGCCGCTTCGGCGCGCTTCGGCGACTGCCGCACCGAGGACCGGTAGTAGTTGATCATCCCGGTTGTCGCGCCCGGTTGCGACCACGCCTCGACGTAGCGTTCGATCTCCTCCGTCGTGTAGGCCGGGTGGGCGTCGTGCAGGAAGTGCCGGAAGAAGTGCCACTGGTTGGCGTGCACAACGGCTTCGGGCAGCTCTGGGAGGTCGAAGAAGAAGAAGTACCAGGATCTACGGAGCTGGTCCGGGTGGTGCAGTCCCTGCGACAGCTTCCGCGGATGGGCCGCGTTGAGGATGGCCAGCCGGTCCACGACCTCGGGGTGGTTCATCGCGGTGATCCAGGCGGCGGTTCCGCCCCAGTCGTGACCGACCAGCAGCGCGGATTCGGCGCCGCGTTCGTGGACCAGGCCGCGGATGTCGGCGGCCAGCTTGTCGGTGTGATAGGCCGCGACGCCGTCCGGCCGCGATGACAGGTTGTAGCCGCGCATATCGGGCGCGACGACGCGGAAGCCCGCCGCCGCGAGCGGTTGGATCTGCAGCCGCCAGCCGTACCAGAACTCGGGGAATCCGTGCAGCAGGACGATCAGCGGCCCCTCGCCGGCCTCGATGTAATGCAATTGCACGTCGCCGATCTCGGCGTAACCCTCACGAACGCCGCCGACTCAGAGTCCCTGCCCCCGCTGCTCGTCGGTTGTACTCATAGCTGCCTCCCTAGGGGTTGTGTCAGGGACGCCTAGTTCCACCGCTGCGTCGCCCAGGGGAAAAACAATATATTTCGCTTAGCCAGGGCCGATCCACTAGGTAACCAATCGACCAGGGCCGATCCACTGATCCACTAGGTAACCAATGACTGATTGGTTATGTACGGAGAGAGATTAGATGTACACAAAGAATCACGGAGATCGACCGATGGAAGGACAACAAGTCACCAAGGAAGGTGATCAACAGGCGTCCTGGCGTGTGGCTCCTTACATTGGAATCGTAAACATGTTCTAATCCGAAATGGATCTGAGCGACGACGAGTCCCGAGCAACTGGGTCTCCAGCCCGCAGCCAAATCCGACGCCAGCGATCGAGGGCGACGCGACAAGCAGCCGCTATAGTCACGACGCCGAGCCAGAGGAGATCGTCGAGGCTGAGATCGTCGAGCCAGGAGGCGAGCCAGCCGACGACACGACGCCGCGGATCGCAGAGATGATCAAGAGCGGTGCCTTCGACCGGAAGACGGGGGAGTGACCGTGGGGGAGCCTCTGCCGCTGGTCGATGAGAGCCACAGAGTGCTGCTGAGCGCCTTGGAGACGCTGCGGTCTACCAGAACAGCGCATATGGCCCTAGGTGACCTGTTGCATCCGTTCGGTGGAAAGCCGATCCAACTGAGAATCGCTACGGGTGGTGCTATTTCGCCTGCTATTGCGGAAGAATGAGCTCAGTCCCTAGCGTGGTCCGGCTATCTATGTAGCGAGCCCAGTTGAGGTCGGTCAGGATCTGTTCGTGGCGTTGTACGGCCTCCAGATCGGGGAATTCCTCGACACCGAAGAAGGGCCATCGCTCGTTAGACCAAGCGGCGGAGCAGAGGACTAGCTCCTTGCCGCCAGCTGTGTTCAAGGCGTCCATAACCAGGCCGAGCACGCGCTGTTGTTCCTCTTGCGGAAGCTGGTGCCACGCCTCTGTGAATCGTCCTTGCCAGAGTTTATAGACCGGCTGTGCCATACCACCCTCCAGGAATCGACGAAAATTTCACTTCTTGTATAACTACAGCTTTCGGCCCGCCAGCGCCAGAGCGCACGATGCTCGATGGCGTGGCTCTATTCCACCAGAATCGTAAACGCGTTCTAATCGGGTATGGATCTCAGCGACGATGAGCTGTAGCAGCATGCCGACAGAGATCGCCGAGAAGTCGATCCCGCCGATCCAGGTGGAGACGGCCACCTGGTCCAAAGCTGGCCCAGCTCGATTGGTGGGGTGAAAGAACGGCAGGAATGGTGGGGTCGCGTACGCAGTGCAGACGGCCGGCAACGGTGGATCAAGCTGTTGATCTTCGTCCCGTGAGGAGCTGACAGCCATGAGTTGTCGTTGTCTTCCGTCGCCGGCACTTGCACCAGAGCTGCTCGACCTCGACAACGGCCGCCAGCAGACGATCGTCGAGCGGCGCGACTGGACCGGAGACGCCAACGCACCGGCCGTCTCGGCCGACGGTCGCACCCTCATCTACACGCGTTCGAACTCGTGGAAGAGCAAGCCGGCCGGGCGACAGGCGATCTTCGCCGTGAACTTCGACGGTTCCGAGAACCGCCGCCTCACCCCCTGGGAGCTTGGCGGCGGCGGCCAACCGGTGTTTTCGCCGGACGGGACGATCCTGTTCCGCTCCTACGAGCACGACGAGACCAAGCAGTCGGACTACTGCACCGTCCGCCCGAACGGCAAGGACCTCATGCAGCTGGCGCACTACAAGCAGGGCACGCTCGTTCTCTCAACCTCCTACTCGCCCGACGGTAAGTGGATCGTCCACGCCACCAACGGCGTCGACGGCAACGCCGACATCTTTGTGATGCGCGCCGACGGCACAGGCAACACGCCCGTAACACACTCGAAGCTGTGGGACAGCACTCCGGACTGGGAACCCGAGGGCTCCTAAAACCTTCGTATACCGAGTCGTGCGCACCCTGCAATTCATGCGCGCCACGATGCGGCATTGACTACGTGGTCGTGCTAGCCGGGCGACATCGGGCGCTATTGCAGGTGGTGCGCTGCGACCGACTGCTGATGGGCCGGTGGACAGGTCTGGGCTAGCGACCCACTACGGCGTGATCGCTGTCTTGGCCGTGCCGCAGCACCCGTCCGGTGCGGGGCCAATCACCCGCCGCACGGTCGGTAGTCGAACTCGTCTTTCACCGCACCGCCGATTATGTGCAGCGACTCGCCTCGCTGCGCGCCGGGGTATACATGCCTCGACCACTCGACTGACACCAGCATCCCCTGCAGGCCGCCAAGCAGTAGTAGCCGATGCCCTGCTCCGGTCGGGGCGTCTCGAACGCGCGCGCCGGCGAGAGCTTTCTCCGCAGGTGTGGGCGAGGTTGAGCGCGCAGCCGACCTAGCCTCGATCGTCGCATCCGACGCGATCAGGGACGCCGGAAGTCCCGGTGCCAATGGCTGGCAAAAAGTGCAGCCCTTAGGCACCGGGTAATCTCCTGCATATCCTCACTATGCGCCATGTGCTTCCAACCAAACCCACGCATCCTGCGTGTTATCACACATCCAACCGTAAGCCCCAAACGGCAACGCCCGAGCATAATGACCCGAATTATCCAACGTCCAAATAAACACTTTGATACCCTCCGCCTGCAACATCCTCACATAATCCGGCTTAGCTTCGGCGCCCGCGAGGGAAATGGTGGCATAAGACGCCACACTCTTCACCTTCGACGCGCTGGGATAATGGCCAGCCGACCACGCCCGGGCACCACTCGAATACGACCTGAAGTAACTAAGCTTCGTTTCACCGCCCGACGTGATCACCCTGGTTTTCATACCCTGGGCAGTCACTGCGTCCACGTACTGCTTGACCAATGACTTGGTCCAGCCCTCGCCTTTCAGCTCCACATACACCAGCTTCCTCGTGGCTTTGGCAGCAGCAAGCCACTTCACGAACGAGGGCGGATGATACGACGTATTATCCGGATCCCCATTACCGTTCCGATCAACCGGAATCTCCAACCAACGCTGCGAAATGTAAGACCAAGGCCGCGTGTAGCTGCCCCCGGTGCCGTTAGTGGTTCGATCCAAAGTGTCATCATGCATCATGTAGAGGACCCGATGTCCAGAACTATCCGGGCCGCTAACCCGAACATCACCCTCTACCACATCCGCGTGATGCGCCGCAGCCCACTGAATCGCCGGGATGGACTGTTCAGGAATACTTAGTTTCACAGTCCACGGATCCCCCACGCCACGATGCCCCACGAGGGTTGGATAGGTGACAGCATGGCTTTGGGGTGTGTTGAAACCCAACAGCAGCAAACCAGCGAGCAGGATCGTTAGGAAACGGGTCATTAGGTTGCCGGTCTTGTCGACTTTGCGTTGACTAAGCCCAATGGCGGAGATAGCTAGCAACTCGGATCTCATGGTGGTCCTTGATTACTGGCGGCTTTAATTACCGGCGATATGGGGGAAGTTCGGCCAGGAGCAGCGCCTTGATAGCTCGTCCTGCGGTAGCGAACGCTATCGGAAGTCAGAGTCTCAAGCGGGGAGGCTCGCTTGAGATTCTGGCGAGTTCGGTGTCAAGTCAGGAGATCCGACTGTCCCTCTGGTGCTCGCCAGGCCGAATGTGATCATGAACGACGTCCGACTTCGAGGCTGGCGTTGCCGACGCTGTCGGTCGCAAGAGTCCCCACAACCACGCCCAAAACCGCTCGGACCTGAGACGCTCCCTCAGGGATGCGGCCGCTGGTGCCCGGCTAATCCCAGCCGAGGAGCTGGACAGCAAATCGGCCGCCGACCTCGCAGCGTCAGGGCGGCGCCGCTCGCGGGGAGCACAGCGCGGTAACTGCGACAGCGCAGGATGACCTTGTCACCAGCGTTGTTCCACACATACCAGCCCCGACCGTGGCCGGCCGGGCCGTGACGAGCCCGGGCATCGACGGCACCGCACCTGATGATCCGTAACGGCCAGGCGGTGCTAGTGACTACCACGGGGGAGGTTCTCGAGCTGATCTCCGAGATGGGTCAGGCGACGCTGCCACTCGCATACGGTCAGGCCCGCGCGACCGACGCATTGACTGAGAGCCAGCTTGCAGTCTTCGAAGCCATCCCGGCTCGCCGCCGCGTCACCGTCGGAGACATCGCGCTTGCGGCAGGTGTCAGTGTTCCAACCTGCCTCGGCGCGCTGACCGCCCTGGAGTCCGCCGGTCTCGTCGAACGAGACGAGCGAGGATGGCTGGTGGCCGTCGGAGTGGCACGAAAATGATCCAGACGCATCGAGCTGGGAGGCCTACCGGGCCTTTGCGAGGAATGTCCGCAGCAGTGGTCCAGCCGTACCCGACCCCGACTCGCCATCGTTGACAAACACGGCAACGGCGAGATCGCCTTGCGCCGCGAGCATCCAGGCATGGGTCTTGAGAGGTTTCGATGCGCCGTACTCCGCCGTGCCTGTCTTCGCCATGACAGCCGGACCGTCAAGATTCCCCAGCACGCGGCCACTGCCCTCCTCCACCACGGCTCGCATCATCTCGCGCAGCTGCCGGGCTTCCTGTTCAGTCAGTGACTTTCCCTTCGACGTGGCCTGCTGGCCCTCCACGAGATGCGGAATCACGGTTTCGCCTGCGGCGACGGATGCAACCACAGTGGCCATCGCCATCGGCGATGCCTCGACCTTGCCTTGGCCGATCATGGCGGCCGCTCGGCCGGTGGCTGTTGGATCCTCCGGCACTGAGCCGAAGAAGGACGGGAAGCCGACGTCGTAGTCAATGCCGAATCCCAAGGAGCTGGCCGCCTCCGCCAGAGACGACCGGTCGAGCTTGCCTCGTTGGCCGATGAACGCTGTATTGCACGACTGCGCGAGCGCCGTCCGCAACGTGATCCTGCCCTGCTGGCTCTGCGGGTAATCGCTGTAGTTGCTGAACTTCCGGCCGTCCACGGTGACGGTAGGCGGGCACCTGACTGCGGAGCGAGGAGTCAGGTCAGCCCGCAGCAGCGCCAATGCTGAGACGACCTTGAAGGTGGACCCTGGAGCCGCCTTGCCAACTGTGGCGAGAGACTGCCCTCGATTGCCTTGACCGTTCGCGGCGGCCACGATTGCCCCTGTCGATGGCCGGATAGCGACCAGAGCGCTGGCCGGCTTGGTTTCCGCCAGCGTCTTCTCCGCCAGTTTCTGCAGCCCGACGTTGAGCGTGGTGGTAAGGGGCCTGCCAGGCACCGGCCTCACTTCAAAGAGCGCGACCGGCTCGGCTTGCGCCGCAGGTGAGGGAGTCGGAGAGGGACTTGCGGAGCTGTCGCTCGCCTTGGCGGCTGCCAGTCGCACTTGCACACCGGGAGTCCCGCGCATCTGTTGGTCGTAACGCTTCTGCAGCCCTGTCACCCCGACCTGGTCTCCGGACACGACAGTTCCCCCCGATGCGTCGATGTTCTCCTTTGTCGCCTCGCCGACGATACCGATGATTGGCCGGGCAAAATCCCGGGTCGGGGCGAGCATCTGCTCGGTTCGGATTGAGAGCGCGCCCGGGATGGCACGGATCTTCGAGCTGCGTGGTAGGTCAGGTGCGTCCATGCGCAGCACGATGGCGGGAACGAAGGCGCTGCTGCCAGCAGCAGCCACCTTCTTCGCGTACGCCTTGGCATTGATCTTGACGACTTTGGCGAGTCGGACCGCGGAGGTCTTGGCCGCCTTGTCACTCACCTTTGACTTGTCGATCCCGATCCGGGATACCGGCCGGTCGACCACCACGGGAACACCGTCCTCTCCCAGCAGCTCACCGCGCTCGGGATAGAGGCGCCGCTGCGACAGTCGGTTCCTGCCGTCGAGCTGTGGTTGCACGATGCTCGGCTGCCAGCTTGCCTTCCACTGTCCGGACTCCTTCGCCAGCTTGGCCTCGGTTGGGTACGTCCACCGCTCCGGAACACCAGGGAAGGCCCAGCTGACGGACAGCATCGCGGTGGCAGAGGATCCGTCTCGCGAGACCGACGTGACGGTCACGCTCGGCTTCAACGGCCCCATCCCCGCGACGAGCGGCTGGAACAGATCATTCACCGCTGGACCTGCGGCGCCGACAAACGGCAACGGGGAAAGATCCTTCGCACTGAGCCCTGCAGCCAGCGCCGCGGCGGTCTGGTCGGGACTTTCGCCGCTGGAGTCGCGATGCGGGCTTGGAAGCGAGATGCCGCATCCTGCCACTGCGAGGACGAGTATCAGCAGCAGACACACAGATCGGACGAATCCAGTCAGGGCCTGTCTAAGAACCACACTTCGAGACACCCGCGCAATCCTGCCAGTTCCCGTCAGGTGGGTAGGGTCGCGGCCATGGGCATCTATGCTAAGCGTCCGGCAAAGATGATCGGCCAGCTGTTCAGCGATGGTTTTGTTCTGCTCTGGACGATCGGCTGGGCGATTGTCGGAATCTTCGTCCACAGGGTGATCGAAGTGTTGGCGACGCCTGCGAGAGAAATCGCCAGGACCGCACTGAGACTGGCCGAGAATTTTAGCGAGGCAGCAGCAGAAGCGGCCAAGGTGCCAGTCGCTGGTGAGCAGCTGCGGCGTCCCCTCGATGCCGCTTCGGTGACCCTCGGAAGCTTGATGACTTCTGCCAACGAGCAGGTCGCCAGCATCGAACGGCTGGCGTTGATCGTCGGTTGGTTGGTCTTTCTCATTCCCGTGACGATCGTGGTGGCGTTTTGGCTGCCGCGGAGGATCCGGTTCTATCGGCAGGCTCGGGCCTCCCAAGTCTTCCTGGACGCCGTTCCCGACCTCGACCTCTTCGCACTCCGGGCCATGGCCGCCCAGCCGCTCTACGTACTGGCAGAGATCAGCGACGACCCTGTCAAGGCTTGGCGATCCGGTGATCGGGCCGTCATCAATCAGCTGGCCGAGCTGGAGCTGAGACGCAACGGGCTTCGGCTTCCGGACACCTTGCGGGTTGTATCGAGCGAGGCCAGTATCAGTTGAACGGGGCCGATGGTCAGGTGAACCGTCATCCGTCTGAAACGATCATGAAGGGAGCGTGAGCATGTCCGTGAACCACCACCTGGTCGGCCTGCTGCTCGGCGCTGAGGAGGACTGGCCACAGGCCTTCGAGGCGATCTCGAGCCGTCTCGGAGTCTTCCGCTACGAAGGTGCAGATCACCTTCTCGAAACCGAACGGGTGCACATCCACCCGTTCAACCTGCGGGACCGAGCCCGGCACCAGGTGGTTATCGACCGGCTTGCTTATTGGTACTACCACCCACGGGAGTGGCTGAAGAAGGTGGCGTTGATGGACGACGCCTACCTGATGAACTCGCCATTCACCTTCCAGTCGATGGAGAAACACTCGGCGTACTGCGCGCTGATGCGGCTCGGCATGAACGTGCCGGACACGGTGCTCGTGCCGTACAAGAACCCGATCGACAATGTGCGCTGGGCATACACGTCGCGCAATTACAACGATTCGTTTGATCTCGCCACGATCGCCGAGGAGATGGGCTATCCGCTGTTCATGAAGCCCTTCGATGGTGGCGGCTGGCGCGGAGTGTCCAAGGTCAGGAACCATACCGAGCTGATCGCGGCGTACGACGACTCGGGCGAGATGCTGATGCATCTGCAGAAATCCGTTGAGCCCTTTGATGTGTTCGCGCGAGCGCTGACCATCGGGCCCGAGACGATGGTGATGAACTTCCGGCCAGACCAGCCGATGCACAACCGCTACGCCGTTGATCATGCGTTCCTGTCTGCCGAGGTCGGCCAGGAAGCGACCACCATCACCCAGACGGTGAACTCCTTCTTCCGCTGGGAGTTCAACTCCTGCGAGATGCTGGTTCAGGGCGACACCGTGATGCCGATCGACTACGCAAACGCCTGCCCTGACGTAGCCGTGACGTCGCTGCACTACTACTTCCCCTGGGCCATGAAGTCATTGATCAAGTGGACCGCCTTCTGCGCGGCGACTGGACGTCGCGCCAAGTCGCATGTCGATACCGACCCGTGGTTCGCGATAGCCGATGATCCAGATCTGGACTACGACGCGAAACTTGTCCGCTACCAGCAGTTGGCTGACAAGCACTTCGAAAAGGAGCGCTATCTGGACTTCTGCGCCACTGCACTGTCAGGAATCGACGACTTGGTGCTGGAGTGGGTGTCATCGGCGGACTTCGACCGGATGCTGACCGAAACGGTCAACATGACATACCCAGAACAGGAGCGTGAGTGGTTCATGGGCCACTTCCGCGGCCTCATTGGCTTGTGGGTCAGTGACCAAAAGGCACTCACCGCGTAGGCCTCGATGTGGCGCGACGCTGAGCCACCACGAAGATGCGACGGAATGGCAAGACGGTGCCGTACGACCGCATCGGGTACGCCCGG
The DNA here is from genome assembly GCA_963836855.1 of uncultured Actinomycetota bacterium. GTDB lineage: Bacteria > Actinomycetota > Actinomycetes > Propionibacteriales > Propionibacteriaceae > Microlunatus. The sequence goes on from CAWILN010000031.1 coordinate 15,984, forward strand.
TTGAGCAACTCCTGGTACTCCGCGACGAACTGTGCGCGATGATCATCAGACAATGCCTGGAGCACTGGCCGTGCCCCGGTTCCAGAGATCCAGCGAAAGACTGGATTCGGCCCGCTCAGCACATGGACGTACATCGTCTCCCAGGCATCAACTGAGCACCCCAGACCGGCAAGATCATCAAGATATGACGCTGCATCCCCCGCGGCGGGCCAGGCGACATCGGCCAGCATGGATGCATAGCGCGGGTCGGCAGACAACTGCCGAAGCAGGCGATGACTCGGTTCGTCGAAATTTCCCGGGACTTGAAAGGCCAGCCATCCCTCTGGCGTGAGTGAGGAGATCAGGGACGGCAGCATCGCGCGGTGCTCCGGCACCCACTGCAATGTGGCGTTGCTGATGATTACGTCCACATTGACCTCCGGCTGCCAGTCACGCAGGTCTTGCAGCTGGAATCTCACGCGTGTGCCCGCGTATTCTGCGGCCCGCGTGATCATCTCTGGTGAGGAGTCCAGACCGACAACCTGCGCTCCGGGCCAGGCCTCGGCCAAGGAGGCGGTGAGCTGACCCGACCCGCAGCCAAGATCGACCACCAACTTCGGATCTGGGGTATGGACTCGACTCAACAGATCCACAAATGGACGCGAACGCTCGTCAGCGAACTCGAGGTAGGCGCGGGGATCCCAGACAGTCACGGACGCTCCTTGTGGTGAATCTTTCCGTCAAAGTAGTCCCATGGTTAGGTGAGATTAACGGCTTACGAACCCCCGCCTGATCTCGCTGTACCGGGCAGATGATCAACTGTTAGTGATCAACAGCTGTTGATCAGTTCCGACGATGGTAGGCCTCCCGCCACGTCGGCACGCCGGGTTTCCACGCGAGAGTCATTCCAGCTTCGCTGGGGGTCCGGTTGGCCTTGCGATTGTTGCAGCGAGTGCAGGCGGCAACAGTGTTCTGCCAGCTGTTGGATCCGCCGCGTGACTGGGGCAGCAGATGATCAACAGTATCTGCGATGCCCTCGCAGTAGGCGCAACGGTGATGATCACGGCGGAGCACTCCACGCTTGGACCAAGCGGGCGTTCGGGCGTATAGGAAAGTGGTCTTGACGTAGCGGATCAGGCGCAAGACCAGAGGCCATGGGTACGGGCCGATGCGATGTCCATCTCGGGCTTCCTCGACGATCGCGACCTCGCGGACCAACATGCGAATCGCGTGTTTGATCGAGACCGTGTGCAAGGCCGTGTTGTCGGTGTTGAGGACAATCACCGCAGACATTGCCGCACCTCCGTTCTTGGCCCAAGTGGCCAAACCCGACGGACGCTGTCATTGGGATTATGGCGGGTTTGGTCAAGGCAGCGGGAGATCACAGTGCAGCGTGTCAGTCGCCTTGACTATGCTCGAATGCATGTTCGATTATAGAGGAGTGTCTCCACAGGCCACGAGCAGCCGCATCCATGAGCTGCAGCAGCGTGTCCAACGGATGCAAGGTTCAGCGATTTCGCGGACCTTGCAGTCGTTACCAGGCTTGTCCGGAGTCATTCAGCTCCGGACTGGTGATGCGTACGCGGTAGAAAGTCCGAGCCTAGCGATGGCAATGGTCGCTGGTGCTTCACAGGCTGGAGAGTGGATCGCCATCGTGGGAGCTCCCGATCTCGGGCTGGAAGCAGCAGCCGGGTTCGGAATCGATCTCGAAAGAACCGTGGTAGTGCCTCATCCCGGCGAACTTTGGCTGAGCGTGACGGCTGGTCTGCTCGATGTCGCCACTCTCGTGATCGTGAAGCCTCCCGTGCCTGTCAGCGCACAGCAAGCCGAACGGCTGAAGTCGAGGCTTCGAATCAAGGATGCGGCCTTGGTGTGCTGGGGCGAATGGCCAAGGGCCGACGCGACCCTGACCGTTACCGAATCCTCCTGGGTCGGACTAGGCCAGGGACATGGCCGACTCATTGCTCGTCGGGTCGTCGTCACCGTTCGTCAAGGTGGACCGGTACGCCGTGTACCGCTTTGGCTGCCGGGAGTTGATCAACAAATCGTCGAGCGCGATGACACGGTTGTGCCATTGATCGCCGCCCAGGCGGGATGAGCGAGTGATGAGTGCTCACATCCCTCGTTGGAAGCGTTTCTCCGCACAAGGCTGCAAATGAACGCGATTCCACATCATTCAGCCGATCTTCCTGACCTTGTGCGGAGAAATAGCGGAAGCGAGCAATCGGATGCGCAAGCGGTGACCAGACAATCTCTGCGAGCGTCGGCGATCGCGCCGCGCCGTGCTGAGGAGGAGCGCGCTGGCAACGTTTTTCTGTCTGCGAGGGACGACGAAGTAGGCGCGTCCAGGCGCGATGCGCGAGCGGAGACCAGACAATCTCCGCGAGCGTCGGCGATCGCGCCGCGCCGTGCTGAGGAGGAGCGCGCTGGCAACGTTTTTCTGTCTGCGAGGGACGACGAAGTAGGCGCGTCCAGGCGCGATGCGCGAGCGGAGACCAGACAATCTCCGCGAGCGTCGGCGATCGCGCCGCGCCGTGCTGAGGAGGAGCGCGCTGGCAACGTTTTTCTGTCTGCGAGGGACGACGAAGTAGGCGCGTCCAGGCGCGATGCGCGAGCGGAGACCAGACAAATGGCAGTTTGGTGCCCGGACTGGCCAGTGGTCGCGGCGGCAACCGAACTTGGCCTGAGTGTGCAGCTACCGCTCGCCGTCTTCGACCACGGTGAGGTCTTCGCCTGTTCAACCATGGCCAGAGTCGAAGGTGTCCGACGTGGTATGCGGCGCCGTGACGCATCGGCACGCTGCCCGGAGCTGACCGTTTTGGAGCGGAACGAAGCATGTGAGATCCGAACCTTCGAGAATGTGCTCTCAGCGATAGAGGAGATCTCGGCAGGCATATCACCGGTACGACCCGGACTATGCGCACTTCGTGTGCCCAGCCGCTTCTACGGCGGTGAAAAAGAGGCTGCAGCCGTTGTAGCTGAGCATCTGGTCGGTGCCGGGATCTGGGATTTCCGAATTGGGATCGCCGACGGCATCTTCGCCGCCGAGCATGCGGCACGCCGGGCCGCACCTCAGGATTGCTGGATCATCCCACCTGGTGGCTCTGCGGCATTCCTCGCAGTTTTGCCGATCGGTGTCGTGGAGAATGCCGAACTGGTCACGCTGCTGCGCCGCCTGGGCATCCGCAGCCTCGGAGACTTTGCAGCATTGGCTGTACGGGATGTGCTCACCCGGTTCGGTAGGGAAGGTGCCTTACTCCATCGACTTGCGCGCGGACTGGACAACCGGCCGGTCGTCTCTCGCCGGCCGCCTCTCGATATAGACCAGCGAGTGTCTTTCACACCTGCGTTGGAAACGGTAGAACCGATCGTGTTCAGCGCTCGGCAGACCGCCGACAGGCTGGTCGCTGAGCTTGCCCACCATGGCCTGGTCTGCACCGAGGTTCGCATTGAGGTGGTGACCGAGGGGGGCTGGACAGGATCTCGGGTCTGGGCACACTCGCGCTGGTTCGCGGCCAGCGACCTGATCGATCGGATCTACTGGCAGTTGCAGGGTGATCCCGCCCCGGAGCCAGTGTGCGAGTTACGGCTGCTTCCTGAATCGGTGGAATCGCTGGCTGTTCATGGTGAGGGTCTGTGGGGCAGCGCGCTGAACGAGCATGTCGAGCGCGGAATCGCCCGACTGCAGGGCATGCTCGGACCCGAGGAGGTATCGGCTCCTTCGTTGCAAGGTGGACGCAGTCCGCGAGACCGCCAGTTGCTGAATCCCTGGGGCGAGCGGCGGCCCACCCAGCGCAATCCGGGGCTGCCGTGGCCAGGCACCATCCCTCCGCCGGCTCCGGCTCGGGTCTTCTCCACTCCCATGCCTTCGATTGTGTTGAGCGAAGACCGCAAGCCAGTAGGAGTCACGAGTCGCGGGCTGGTGACCGCTGCACCTGCATTTGTCAGCATTGGTGAGGATTCCGAGCTGATGCCAGTCGATGCCTGGGCAGGTCCCTGGCCAATTGACGAGCTGTGGTGGGACCCAGCGCAGGCTCGCCATGTTGCGAGGTTTCAGGTCACCGGTGTCGACGGCAGCGCCTGGTTGCTGGTTGTGGAGAACGACCAGTGGTGGACCGAGGCTCGCTATGACTGAGTTGAATTGCTCGCTCCGCTCGCTGCAGATCGCGCTCGAAGCCGATGGTGTCGTCGTCGCTCGCAGACCAAAAGCGTGTCCGCTCGCTCCGCCTCCATCCATCGGCGCGCGATCTGAGTTCGTGGCAACCCGTCAGTGCAATCTGCGAGCGTCGGTATCGCGCGCCGCCGATCTGCAGGAGGAGATGGCGGGACAACGCTTTTCCGTTCCGACAAGCGCGATGCGCGAGCAGAAGGACCAATAAAGATGGGCTGGAACAATCCGCCGATCTCATGGCGGGAGCTAGAGCGTCGGATGTCCGGGCGGCCAATGCCAGACAACTCCGCGGACAATCCCGAAGGCGACAGCGCCCCCGGTTACTCGCACAAACGACCCCCATACGAGCCCGACGAGCAACGGGTCAAGCGTCCAACAGGCCCAGTGGTGCCGTACGCCGAGCTGCACTGTCACAGCAACTTCAGCTTCTTGGACGGGGTGAGCGATCCCGAGGAATTGATCGAGGAGGCAGTTCGACTAGGACTTGACGCGCTGGCCATCACTGATCATGACGGTTTCTATGCTGCTTCTCGCTTCGCCGAGGCGGCACTCGCGTACGACCTGCGCACCATCTACGGCGCTGAGCTGTCGCTTGGACTCACCACGCCACAGAACGGAGTAGCAGATCCCGAAGGCCAGCATCTTCTGGTGCTCGCTCGTGGTGTCGAGGGATACCACCGGCTCGCCGGAGCGATCACCGAAGCCCAACTGAGAGGCGATGAAAAGGGATGTCCCAGCTATATGGAGGAGGAGCTGGCCGCACAGTCAGGTGGCAACTGGATGATCTTGACTGGCTGTCGAAAGGGCACTGTACCGCAGGCATTGATCACTTCGGGTCGATCGGGAGCAGCCGCCGCGCTGGACCGACTGACAGCACTGTTCGGCCATGATCATGTTGTGGTCGAACTCATTGATCATGGGTTGCCGACCGACTCCGATCTCAATGACGCGCTCTTCACCTTGGCTCATGATCACAAGTTGCCGGTGGCGGCCACCAACAACGTGCACTACGCAACACCTGACGGAGGGCACCTAGCAGCCGCCCTGGCTGCGGTACGCGCCCGTAGGAGTCTGTCCGATATGGATGGCTGGCTTTCCGGACCCGGTGCGCATCTGCGATCAGGAGCGGAAATGGCGCAGCTGTTCGCGCGCTATCCCGGTGTGGTGGCGCGGACAGTCGAGATCGCGGACCAGTGTGCGTTCAACCTGAGGCTGGCCAAACCGCGACTTCCCAAGCTGCCGGTGCCCGATGACTACACACCGATCAGTTGGTTGAGGGAGCTGACGCGCAGAGGTGCAGACGAGCGTTACGCGCATATCCGCGATGAGGCTGAGGAGCGGTTACGCAAAGAGTTGGCAGTGATCGAGGACAAGGACTTCCCCGGCTACTTCCTGATCGTGCACGAAATGGTGGAGTACGCGCGCGGTAAAAGGATTCTTTGCCAAGGCAGGGGGTCAGCAGCCAACTCTGCTGTCTGCTATGTGCTCGGTATCACCGCAGTCGACCCGATTGCGTTCAAGCTGCCTTTTGAGCGCTTTCTGTCAGCCACTCGCGATGAAGAGCCGGACATCGATGTCGACTTCGACTCCGACAGGCGCGAGGAGGTGATCCAGGAGGTGTACCGCCGCTATGGGCGTCGCAACGCCGCCCAAGTGGCCAACGTGATCAGCTATCGGCCGAGGTCGGCGGTTCGCGACATGGCGAAGGCGCTCGGCTACTCAACCGGGCAACAGGACGCCTGGTCTAAGCAGATCGACTCCTGGGGGACGCTCCCGATTAGTGAGACTGATCGCGGGAACCCAGCGACCGTCAGCCCCAGCGTCGTGCTGGACCACCACATTCCGGATCAGGTTGTGGATCTGGCTGAGCAGCTGTTGAAGGCGCCCCGCCATCTCGGCATCCACTCCGGCGGCATGGTGTTGACCGAGCGTCCGGTTGGTGAGGTCTGTCCGATCGAGCGCGGTCGGATGGATAACCGAACCGTGCTGCAGTGGGACAAGGACAGCTGCGCGTGGATGGGACTGGTGAAGTTCGACTTCCTGGGCCTGGGAATCCTGGCTGCCATCCAATACACCTTCGACCTGGTGGCGACGAGGGTGGGGGAGCGCTGGACGCTCGACACCATGCCTAAAGAGGAGGCTGGGGTCTACGACATGTTGTGTCGTGCTGACTCGATTGGTGTCTTCCAGGTCGAAAGCCGGGCCCAGGTCGGCACACTGCCACGATTGCTGCCTCGCCGGTTCTATGACCTGGTGATCGAGGTTGCGTTGATCCGCCCCGGACCGATTCAGGGTGGCGCAGTGCACCCCTACATTCGACGCGCGACCGGCCGGGAGGAGGTCACATACCTGCATCCGGCGCTAGAGCCTGTGCTGGAGCGGACCAAGGGAGTGCCCTTGTTCCAGGAGCAACTGATGCAGATCGCGATGGCGGTTGGCGGCTGCACCGGCGACGATGCCGATCTGCTGCGTCGGGCCATGGGGTCCAAACGAGGCGTGGAAAAGATCGAAAGGCTCAAGGACAAGCTCTATGCCGGAATGGCATCCAATGGGATTACCGGTGCCCTCGCTGACGACATCTATAGCCGGATCCAGGCCTTCGCCAACTTCGGGTTCGCCGAGAGCCACGCCATCAGCTTTGCGTTGTTGGTCTACGCCTCCTCGTGGCTCAAGCTTCACTATCCGGGGGCGTTTTTGGCCGGGTTGCTGAGGGCGCAACCGATGGGCTTCTACTCCCCACAGTCGCTGGTCGCAGATGCGCGCCGACACGGCGTAGCGGTACTGCGTCCCGACATCATGAAGTCCGACGTCGACGCCGATCTCGAACAAGTCGATCCTGAGCGCAAAAGCCCGACAGGCATGAAGAGTTGCCTGCAACGCGTGCAACTCGAGGTGGGGCCCTTCGTACGGTCGGCTCCCGATCGAACGCTGGAGCATCGCCGTGATGGCAACTTCGCAGTCCGGCTGGGGTTCACCGAGGTGCAGGGAATCGGCCGAGAGCTGGCCAAGCGGATTGTCCAGCAGCGCCAGAATAAGACGTTTTCCGATATCAACGACGTCATACGAAGGGCGGGGCTAACGGTGCCGCAGGCCGAAGCCCTTGCCACGGCCGGAGCCTTTGACTGCTTTGGGTTGTCTCGTCGCCAGGCGCTGTGGAACGCCGGATACGCCGACAACAACCAGACCTTGCCCGGTTCAGCCATTGACGCCTCTCCACCCGTCTTACCCGGTATGACCGAGGTCGAATTGACTCTGGCGGATTTGTGGGCCACCCGGATTTCTCCGGACGATCATCCCGTGCAGCATTTGCGGCCGGTGCTCGATGATCATGACATTGTGCCGATCGGCCGCCTCGGCGCCGCGTACGCGGAACGGCGAGTGCAAGTGGCTGGGATGGTGACTCATCGGCAACGCCCATCGACTGCGGGAGGAGTGACGTTTCTCAATCTGGAGGACGAGACCGGCATGCTCAACGTGGTCTGTTCCGCTGAGCTCTGGAGACGTTTTGGCCGAATCGGCCGCAATGCCTCAGGCATGATCATTCGCGGCAGGGTGGAGCACAGTGATGGTGTGACCAACCTGGTTGCCGAACGGCTACAGCCGTTGAGTTCGGTCTATCCCGAGGCAAAAGGCATCTTGCCGTCTCGATACCGGTCTCGTGACTTCCGTTAACGCAGCCAGATCAGGGAGCAGCTGCCCGCCCTTCGGGGGTGACGACCAACCAGAGGCCGCCGAAGCCCTGGACGTTGTGACACTCCACCTCATTCTTGGCCTCGTGGGCGTAGAAATACAGCGGATGGCCGCCGTAGGTCACCTGGCTCGTGCCGTCGGTCCGTTTCGTGGTGCCGAGGAGGCTCTGTCTCGTCCCGTTCATAGAAATTGGCATGCCCCGCGTGAGTACCGGTGGCCAGGCCTCGGCGCAGGCGCCGTAGCACTCGGGCCTGGTTGTCCGCTCCCTGTCGAAGAGGTGAATCGCCTGTCCGGTGCTGTCGAAGAGCATCATGCCGAACTGGCTTTTCGCCGATCTGATGACAGTCCCGGTCGGCTTCTCGCGCGTAGGGGCTGTTGATGTCGCGCTTGGTCGGGCGACGTGGTCAAAGCTTGCGATTGCGTCGCGCTCGTCGCCGGTGATGTCTGCACGGGCGGGCTCGAAATCTCGGTGCTGCTTCCCGTGCCGTCAGTGCAGCCGACCACTACGACAGAACATGCTGCCAGTAGTGCGATGATGCGCATCCGCTTGGCCCTTCCGATGCCTCGACCGTACCGGCGGGGGAACCGCCCAGCCGATTCCGTCACCTGTCGGTAATGGTTCTGCGGCGGGTGCAGGCCTATGGGCCAGAGGTTGCCGGCCTTGGGTCATAACTCGCTCCAGCAGGCGAGCTCGGCAGCAACGCGAAGATGAAAATGATCAAGCTTCCTAAGTAGGGGATGAGCAGCAGGAGCACAAAAAGCCCGCTATATCCAGCGTCGTGTAACCGCCGGACGGTCAGTGCGAGCGTAGGCACGAGGATTCCGAGGAAGAAAACTGCGAACAAGATGATCAGCGGCAGCGCGACGAGTCCAGGAGTCCGACCCCCGTCTCGTGAGGTCATGGTGCCGACGGTGTAGGTCAGCAGCCCAAGCACGAGGTAGGTGAGGAAGGTGAACAGCGTCCACCACCAGTACTCGCTACGGCTGGCGCGACCAGTGAACGTCGCGTACTTCCTGAAGCCTCGAGCGACAGCACCGCCGAAACTGATGCCGTAGTGCGGCAACTCGAGGGGAGGCGGTGCGGTATCTGAAGGTTGAGGTTGGTAGCTCACGCCCGACTACTCCTCCGGCACGTTCTGAAGACCGACATTCTGCAGCCACACAGTATCGGCTCAGACTGCGGACGGGGGAACCGCTGCGTAAGGCGGTCGCGCGGCGGTGCCGGGCAATGCTGCCAGGTAGCGGTTGATTTGCATCTGTGACCACCCGTGGGCCTCGCGCAGCCCGGTTGCCATCGCCGCCAGGTAGGCCGCGCTGGGAGCCGCCAGGCTCGGCGCGGTACGCCGGTCACGGGTGAAGGTCACAAGCGGCACTCCTTTGTGATCACCGAGCCGGACCAGGATCGAGTAGCCGCCGACCCCCTCGCTGTAGCGATCACCACGAAAGGCGGGGGCCAAGTCGAGGGTAATCCCCGGTGATCGCCGGGTTTCCTGGGCGAGGACGTCGATGAACTGCTCTGAAGTGATCAGGTAAGCCCTCGCGGCCACCTCACCGTGGGCTCGCGGATCATAGAACGCCATCCCGGCCCGCCAGCCCGAGGAGTGACCGGCGAAGTAGACGCCGCCACCGATCAGGACGCCGAAACTGTCCAAAGGGTCGCTGGCGTCCCGGCATCCTGGGAAATCGCGCGCACTGCCATTGGGTCGGCCACCGAGAATGTAATAGCGGAACCGCTCTCGACTCAGGTTCGAACCGTAGGCGACGTACCAGACGTGCTTCACGAGACCTCGCTACTCAGGCAGCCTACTTTCCTCCCGGGCAGCCGCCGCCTCGGCAAGCAGCACTCGGCTCGCCTCCTCGCAGGTGTGCATTGCCTCTTCACGCGACTGCCCGACCGCCGTCACTCCTATCCGCCCGTGCTCGGTGAGTGAACTGATCATGTGGAAAACAACTCCCGTCTGCCTTGTTTGGTCGAAATGCAGCCCATGCCGCGCAACGATATCGAACAAATCGTCGACGGCCAGTGCCCGCAGCTCGTCGCTCCAGATGATCAGTTGCCACCAGATGGCGCTGTTCGCCGCTCGGGAGCAGAAATCGACCGGACGCACCGTCGTACAACCCGTCAGTCAGGAACTGCAGAGTGAGGAATGGGTGGGTGGTGCCGCCCTTGCGCAAGTTCAGCTCGTACGCCGACCAATCGCCGGCGTCGTCCCGCTTCACGACAAAATCGAGTGCGAACCGACCCAGGGCACCCTCTGTTGCCAGCCGCTCGCCGATCCTGATCGCCGGCTCACTGATCAGTCGCGAGTAGGCCGGGTCGGCCGGGAAGATGCAGCCGAGATGGCTCTGCCCGCCGCGGAGTGATTGAGTGGAAGTATGGTGGGGTTGGAGTTGGAATGGGCTGGTGCTTGCGAGATGCTTAGATTGTTTTGAACTTGTGTGCTGCTATGGTGTGTAGCATTGAGCTGCATCGATCGGACCCGTTGTGCCACAACGAGTGACGGCCCGAGCCGCTGTATCGGCTACACCGCAGATCCACAAGCGCATTGCCGCTCCGGACACTCGTTCAACTTGACGATCACCTCGCTGATGTTCGGCCGCTCTGGAGCATCCGGACGATCGCGTCGGTCACTTCCTCGAAGCTGTGAAGGTCCTCCACACCGAGGGGATGGAGTACTCCTCACCAGCGAACAGTCGTCGGCAGCCCGTTTGCTACAAGGTCGGCAAGCCGGGGGTCGAGAGGGATGCCGAGGGTAAGCGCGATGTCGCGTTCCAGCCTGGTGGTGTTGTGCGGGATGAGGTGGCACCGCTGCCGGTTCGGGATCATGGCGGCGATCTTCGCCAGCATCCGAGGACGGCGCAGCAGCTTCTCGCTGAGCGGCCGAGGCGACGAGTCGTCCACCGACACCAAGCTCAACCTGGCCATGGCGTGGCTGGGAATCACTCCTGGCAGCAGAGCGAGGTAGTACTCAACGATGCTCGGCTTGATCGGTGTCGACGTGACGTAGATCATGCGCAGCCGCGGTTGCCGGAGCAGCAGTAGGAGGAACAAGAACCGCTTCCTCGAACGCTTGTGCCAGGCTCCCCGCGCCGGGCTTCGTCTGGTCGAGGGTGACCGAAGGCACGACGACCACGGACTCATCCTCAAGGTCACGTCGCCATGCGCCCCAGACAGCTTGCATCCGTTCTTGCGCTCGGGCAAAGAGACGGTTCCGTTCGCGTTCATTCAGGTCGGACAGACGCGACGCCGACGGCTGACTGTCGGTCTCGAGCTGGGTCACGAGGGCACCTCCGCGTGCTGTTGATCATGGAGAGACATGTTGAATGCGCGAATCGACCTGCGGAATCCTCGCAGTTCCATTACGCCGACCGATTCGCCCACAGCGTGGCTCTCCACGGCGCTGAAGACCCGCTGCGCCACCAAGATCTGTCCTGACTCGGCCTCGGCGCACAATCGGGCCGCGAGGTTGGTTACGGTGCCGATCGCCGCATAGTCGAAACGTCCTTCATAGCCGATGCGGCCGAGCGTGGCGAAGCCTTGGGCTATGCCGACGCCGAAGCCGAGTTCATGGCCGAGACGGCTCCAGCCTTCGGTCAGCGTTTCTACACGGTCACGCATGGCAAGCGCCATCTCCACCGCTCGTCGGGCAGGCTCGTCGAGGGGAATCGGGTCGTTGAAGAACACCATGAGGCCGTCGCCCGTAAAGCGTTCCAGGGTTCCCTGGTAACGGAAGATCAATTCGCCGAGCGTCGCATGGTACTCCCCGAGTACCGTCATCACCTCTTCAGGTTCACTCGACTCAGCGAATGCCGTGAACCCCCGCAGATCGCAGAAGACACGACGATCTCGCGACGGTGACTCCAGAATGGATCGTCGCCAGATTAATCACCAGCACGGCCACCTGAGGGGAGAGGAACCGTCGCAGTCGATTCACCCGCTGCAACTCCTCAACCTGCTTCTGGACTCGGGCCTCGAGATCGGCGTTCCACTGGGCCAATTCAGCCGCCTGCCGGGTAATGGTGTCGTGGTACTTCTTGATCCGAGCCAACGAGGCGACACGCGCCAGCAACTCGCCCCGGTGGATGGGCTCGTTGATGAAATCGTCAGCCGATAGCTCGCGTCTTCTCTTGCTCGCCGCTCGCAGTGATCATGATCACTGGAAGAAATGCCGTGCTCGGCTCGCTGCGGATCCGCCGGCACACGTCGTACCCGTCCATACCGGGCATCACGATGTCGAGGAGCATGAGGTCGAAATCCGCTGAGGGCAGCAGCTCAAGGCCTGCTCACCAGAGGACGCCGTGATCACTCGGTAGCCCCGCGGGGAAAGGATGGCGTCCAAGAGCCGCAGATTGGGCGGCTAGTCGTCCACCGCCAGTACGGTCACTTGGTCAGCCATCGGCGGGCCGTTCGGGCAGGAACGCGGTGACCTGGCAGGGGGAGATCACGAACGCTGATCGGTTTGATCAGATAGCCGTCAAAACCATCGCGAAGGGCACGCTCGCGATCCTCCGACATGGCGAATGCAGTGAGCGCGACGATCGGGATAGTGGATCCGATCGGCCCTCCTTGATCGTCCGCATTGTCTGAGTGCCGTCAATGCCGGGCAGCTGGAGGTCCATGAGGATGATGTCCGGCTGGTACTCGAGGGCGCGCACAATCCCATCTTCGCCAGAGCGCGCTTCAACTACATCGAAACCCGCATGCAGCAAGACATCGCGCACCAGTTTCAAATTCAGCGCGTTGTCCTCCACAACAAGGGCGCGACCTGGAGTTGCCATATCAGTCCCGCTCCCAGTCCTCGACGGCGATGCCGTGGCGGTGGCGAACCGAGAACCACTCCGTGGCCTAGGCGTAGTCCCGCAGTAGTCTGCGGTGGTCCTCAGCGCTCGGCATAGACACAGCCAACGGCACCTTCTCTGATTGCGCGAGGTCCCAACTCGCCTCAGGCTCAGTTTGCTCGACTTGACCGTCGCGGCACAACGGAGACCCTCTGGCCTGGCTGGGCCCGTGGCTCCCTCCGGGCCGCTGCAGCGATGATGGGCCTATGTCTGAGCGACCTGATGGACTTCGAGTGGTGTTCGAGGACGACTTCGATGCCGCTGAGCTCGATCGAGACGTGTGGCTGCCGCATTATCTGCCGGCGTGGAGCTCGCGCGCCGAGACACGAGCGACGTACGGCATTGGTGACTCATGTCTCTCTCTGACAATCCCGCAGAGCCATGGACTCTGGTGCAGTGGCGACAATCAGCCACCGTTACGTGTGTCCGGGATTCAATCCGGCAACTTCTCGGGGCCAGTCGGTAGCGCCATCGGTCAGCAGCCCTATCGCGACGGCCTCACAGTCCGCGAGGAACAGGAGACCTTTTGGGGTTGGACACCAAAGCAGAGTTACATCGAGATCCGCGCCCGCGGCGTGGTGACGCACCGTTCGATGGTGGCGTTCTGGCTCGTCGGGCTCGAAGATCAGCCTGAGCGTTCTGCGGAGATCTGTGTGGCCGAGATGTTCGGCGATGCAGTGGTGCCTGGCGAGTCAACCGCAGTCGGAATGGGGCTGCACGCCTTCCGTGATCCCTCAATAACGGAGGACTTTCAGGCAGTGCGCCTGCCGGTTGACGCGGCTGCCTTCCATACATACGCAGTGGACTGGACGGCCGACACAGCGGACTTCCTCGTTGACGGGGTGCAGATCCGTTCGTGCCGGAGGCCTCCGGCCTACCCCATGCAGCTCATGATCGCCGTCTTCGATTTCCCTGCCAAATCAAACGGCACAGATGACGAGCAAGTCCCGGCGCTGATCGTCGATTACGTACGCGGGTACGCGCGTTGAGAACAAGTGTGACGCCTCGATTGGTCTTGGCGACGCTGACAAGGTCCTGTCCAGGTTCGACCGCTCGATTACAGCCGATGCTCGGCTTAGGCTCGATCGAGGGAGCGTCGCCGGGAGGCGGGGCGGGAGGGCGGCGATGGTCGAGCCGGTCGTGACTGCTGGCACGGTGAGCGCGGACGAATACGAGCGACTTCGACGCAGCTACACTGCCCTGCAAGACCAGTTCGATGCTGCAAACCAGGTGCTGTCGGCAGTCGGCCGCTCTGCGGGCGACGCAGACACCGTCTTGACCACGATCGTCGAGAGCGCCTGCCGCCTGTGTAAATCCGACGCCGCCCACCTCTATCTGTTCGAAGACGGCGTCTACAAGCTGATCAAGACCGTTGGGTTATCTGAAGAGTCGATCGCCTACATCGCCGAGCATCCGATGCCCATGGACCGCGAGACGTTGATCGGCCGGGTGGGGCTGGACCGCGAGACGCAGCAGATTCCTGATGTCGTCGCCGATCCGAGCTTCGGCCGGCTCGATCTCCAGCGGGTCACGGGCTTCCGCACAACGATGGGCGCTCCGATGATCGTCGATGACAAGGTAGTCGGAGCCATGTCGATATGGCGCAACGAAGTGAGTCCTTTCGGCGATCGCGAAATGGCGATCGTTACCGCGTTCGCCGCGCAGGCCGCGATGGCGATCAATGGCGTCAAGCTCGTCCAGGAGCTCCAGGCGGGGCGGGCAGAGCTCGCACGAAAGGTCGGCGAGCTCGAGGCTTTGCGCAACGTCGGCGAGGCAGTGAGCTCCAGCCTCGACGGCGATCACGTGTTGTCGACGATCGCCATGCATGCCGTCGAGCTGTCGGGCACCAGCGGCGGCTCGATCATGGAATATGACGATTCTGAGCGTCGGTTCGTCGTACGGAGCGTCTACCGGACCTCCCCTGAGGTGGTGGAGCGGTTGCGTGGGGTACGCATCGACATCGACTCCACCCTCGTCGGCCGCGCAGCGAAGGAGCGTCGGCCGCTCGCCGTTCCCGACCTGAGCACTGTCGACCTGGATCCGCACCTGCAAATCCTGTTCGATGATGGCTGGAGATCCGTTGTCGCAGTGCCGATGCTCCGGGAAGAGAAGATCATCGGGTCGCTCGTCTTACGGCGCAAGTCGACCGGGGGCTTCACGGAGGAGACGCTCGACCTGCTCGAGACATTCGCCAGTCAGTCCGCGCTCGCGCTACTCAACGCACAGCTCTTCACCACGCTCCAGGAGCGAAGCGCCGAGCTCGAGGTCGTCAGTCGTCACAAGTCCGAGTTCCTGGCGAGCATGTCGCACGAGCTGCGGACGCCGCTTAACGCCGTGCTCGGTTTTTCGGAGGTACTCCTCGAGCGGATGTTCGGCGACATCAACAGAGACAGGAGGAAAACCTCCGCGACATCCACGGCTCGGGAAACACTTGCTCGAGCTGCTGAACGAGATCCTCGACCTGTCGAAGGTCGAGGCTGGTCAGATGGAGCTGGAGCTCACGTCTCTCGACGTACCAGTCGTCCTCGAGTATGCCGCCTCGATGCTGAGGGAACGCGCCACTGCGCACTCAATCGAGTTGCGAGTTGAGCTCGGTGAGGGGCTGGGTGCCGTGGAGGCGGACGAACTCCGATTCAAGCAGGTCGTCCTGAACCTCGTCAGCAATGCGGTCAAGTTCACGCCGGACGGCGGGTCAGTCGTCATTCGGGCCGCCGAGGTCGGCGCGGACCTGCACGTGACAGTCACCGACACCGGCGTCGGTGTACCGGTCGACGACCGCGAACGGATCTTCGAGTCGTTCCAGCAGGGCGGCCGCGGAGCGTCCCGGGAGGAGGGCACGGGTCTCGGCCTCACGCTGTCCCGCAGGATCGTTGAGTTGTTCGGTGGCCGGATGTGGCTCGTGAGCGAGGTCGGCGCTGGCAGTACCTTCGGATTCTCAATACCCACGCGGCGAACATCCGGCGAGATTCAGCGTGAAGGAGAAGCAAAGGCGTCGGCGTCCATCGTGGTGATCGAGGACGATCGCGCGTCATCGGATTTGCTGACCGCGTATCTGTTTGGAGCGGCGCTCAGGGTTACGACGGCGCGCGATGGCCAATCTGGCCTCGGCGCCGTCCGGCGCGACCGACCTTCTGCAGTGCTGCTCGACATCCGGCTGCCGGGTGTTGATGGCTGGGGGTCTTGCGGGAGCTGAAGTCTGAGGCGGAGACGAAAGACATCCCGTCATCGTCGTGTCGATCGTCGACGAGCGGTCGCGTGGCGCCACCATGGGTGCCGCGGCCTATATGGTCAAGCCGGTTAGTCGGGACGACCT
This sequence comes from uncultured Actinomycetota bacterium, assembly GCA_963836855.1. Classification (GTDB taxonomy): domain Bacteria; phylum Actinomycetota; class Actinomycetes; order Propionibacteriales; family Propionibacteriaceae; genus Microlunatus. The sequence continues at coordinate 31,976 of CAWILN010000031.1, forward strand.
GCTAGCGGCCCTCGCGGCTGTCGGAATTCTCGTCCCGCTGGCCGGCACACCGAGCGGGGCTGATGCGCCGTGACTTCGCCCTGCCTCCTGCAGATCTGCAGGAGGGAGATATGTCGAGCCCGGAGGGGTTTGGCTCCTCAGCTTTGAGCCTCCGGGTCCTCTTCAGGTTCGAACGTGCTGCCCTCGCCCTCCGGCATGATGCCGATCTCAACCCCCGCTGCGGCCTTTTCGCCGCCCTCGGGATTCTCGACATCGCGAGGGTCCGGCTTGTTGTTAGGGCCTGAGGCTTCCGGCCCGGTCATATCGCTCATGGTGGGCTCCTCGGCGAATCGCGCTACGCATGAGCAGTACCCCCTAGCACGGAGACGAATCACCGGCTCCCTTCATGCCCGCGGCACTTCGCAAGGCCTGTGATGTCGCGCTCCCACGACAAGATCGTGCGGCCGAGTCTCCCGTGTTCGACCTAAGGGCGATGAGTTGGGACTGAGTGTCCGAGGGGGACTTGAACCAGTTGAACGGCCGCTCGACAAGCGGGTTTCGGACATCTTGAGCGCGAAAATGGATCCAGAAGGGCCCGGTTGCACGCCGCTCCTCAGGATTGGTGCGCTCCAGGAGCGCACGAAAGTCGCGCCTGATAATGATCCCGGCACAAAGAGCGAGCCCGGGATGTCTGACCTGGGGCTCACTCTCATGGGGGTTGAGCTCGGCTACGAGTCTGTGGATCCAGATTCCGGAGCATGGATCGACAAGGCGTTGCGCTGGCGAGGTCCTGACAACGCCAAAGTCCGGTCTTCAGTGTTCCGGCCATCCAGCTCCGCCGTGTTTCGCGCAGTCCGATCGATCGGTGATGAAGTCAGAGCCGCTGGAGCCATGCGGGGGTGACGATGAAGGCCTCGGCCCTGAGTGCCGCGATCCCGATTCTGGTTAGGTCGGCTGAGGATCGGTAGCAGATGAAGCGGGCGGACCCATTCGGGCTGGTGCGTCGCGTTGGCTCGGTACAGCAAGTCGATCTGCCAGAACCTGGACAGGCTGTGAAGAACGTTGTCGCGCCAGAGCCGCAGAGCGGGCCCGGCTCCGAGCCGTTCGCCGCCGGGCGAAGACATTGGGAAGGCTGCGAAGTTCAAGGAGACCTGCGCCTGGTCAACGAGAAGCTGGTTGAAGCTCACCGCGGCCCCACGTCCTCCTGGCCGGTCCCTACAACCTGCGAAGCGCGTCCAACAGACGAGTCATTGATCATGTCGTTCGAGGCTGCTGCCAGCGCGCTCGCCCGCCCCTGCGGTGCCGACAACGGCCCCCGCCTCACTGTGTGGACGGGCTCAGCACGGATGCTTGGTTAGTCGCTGCCTATCCACTGCGCTCGGCTGCGGTCAGCCGCCTCCATCGCCGAGCGACGACGGCGCGGGCGATGACGATCAAGGAGGTGAGTAGCGCGGCGGTGGCCTGTAGCCCCATCAACGCCTTGGCGCGACTGGTCAGCGGCATCGTGTCGGTCGGGCTGAAGGCGCTGGAGTTGGTCAGGGACACGTAGAGGTAGTCGACAAATATTGGGACCCAGCCGGACTTCTTGCTCGATCCGGCCGCGACTTCGACCACGGCGTCGTCGTTCTCGTCCTGGGAAACCGCCAGTCCGCCGGCGGCAGCTCTTTGCGGGGCAGCTTCCGTCGAGCGACGGGACCGCCGCGGTCGAGCTCCCAAAACAGCAAGCCGAAACCGATCACGTAGGTGATCCACACTTGCATCGCCCCCAGCAGCAGAACCGCCGGAGGTGCTCGAGGCGACGAGCCTGGCGATCAGCGGCCCATCGCAGATGAGGGTGTAGCGCTCGGCGGCGCGTTCGACAGCGACACGGCAGTCGGCATGATGCCGATTGCGCACTCGCGCCGCCGACCGCTAGCGTCTTGGTGATCGTGACCCGTCGGCAGGAGGTGAGACCCATGTACGCAGTATCCGTAATGGGTGCTCCCCTGCAGGGCACGATCGCGCGACTGAGGTAGTCGCAACTGGGAGCGCCCGACAGGCAATCCGCGAAAGGCGACTCCCATGAACACAACACCTTCTTCGACTCCGCGAATCAGTTCGACGACCACTTCCGATGGCATCGCGGTGACGCGGACGCTACGGCACGGGAATTGGCCGATGCCCGAGCAGGTCGACGCCACAAGACAGGCGGGCAACTCAGACAAGCGAGCCTTGGTTCTCGCCGGCGGCGGAGCGGCAGGCAATGCGTGGGAGCTCGGTCTCATCGCCGGCCTGTATTGGGTGAGCGCTTGGCGGTTCTCCGTAGAGACGTACTCGTCCAAAGTGCCGAAGACGAGCTGGCACGGCGCAGTGACCCGGGCATACCGGCCCGGAATGTCTGCGGCGTGCGCCTCTCGCCAGAACCGGTCGCGAACGAGCTGGCCGCCTTCTTCGACAATCCCGGTCGGTGATGGTTGAGAGGGGTCGACGTTGGCGTCGGGCACCCAGGCGACGACGGCCGCGACGTCCGGCAGGTCGGCGGCCACGCACAGGACTACCGACCCGCCATGCTCTGGCCAAACAGCGCGACACGGCGGCCGGTCTTGTTCTGTTCGACGGCGAGGGCTTGGCACGTAGTCACCCAGTCGGTAAAGCTCGAATCGAGGAAGTCGCCGTCGGAGTCACCGGAGCCGTACTGGTCGAATCCCAGCGAGGAGATCCCCGCGGCAGCCAGCGCCCGGGCGGCGCGTACAAATGTGCGATTCGGCCCGGTGCGCTCACCACGGAAGCCATGGCAGAAGATCACGACGCTGGGACCGGCCATCTCGTGCATCGTGATTGCGATGCGGTGACCGCACACATGCCGCGCTTCCAGCCGTTCGACACCAGTCATCGCGAGCAGCCTTGCACGCTTGGCCAGCGACGCGCCGGTGTACCGCTGATCGTTACTTCGTCGCCCGCCCGCCCAGAGCGTCCGGCAAGTCCTCCGACGACCCCGCCGCAGCTGTCAGACTGTGGCCGACCAGTGCCGACATGGTCGGCCTGCCAGCCGACGCGGGCGCCTGACCGGCGGCCGCGCCGCGCGGGATCCCGAGAAGCTGCGACGCGTAGTGTACGGGTGGGCCCAGTCGGTTCAGGGCAGGATAAGGGGCAACATGCTCCCAGCAGACGAGGGTCGGAAAGGGGAACGGAAGTCATGGGGAAAGTCCGCACAGGGCACTCAACGTCGCTGGACGGGTTTATTGCAGGGCCGAACGACGGTCCTGAATCACCCATGGGTGAGGGCGGCGAGCGGCTTTTGGGTTGGTACTTCGGCGGTGACACCGAATACAGGCTGCCTGGCACGGAGATGGTGTTCAAGGTCGCGCCGCAGACCGCCGAGCTTCTTCGCGAGACGCGCACAACGACAGGGGCGTTGGTGACGGGACGGAGGACATTTGACCTCACTCATGGGTGGGGCGGCAGACACCCCTTGGACGTACCGGTCTTTGTTGTTACCCATCAGGCTTCACCAGAGTGGGTGTCCGAAGGATCGCCTTTTACGTTCGTTAGCGACGGCCTCGAAAGCGCCGTAGCGCAGGCGAAAGCGGCTGCAGGCGACAAAGACGTCGGCGTGATCGGTGCGAACCTCGTGCAGCAGTGCATCAAAGCGGGACTCCTCGACGAAATACACCTGGATATGGTGCCCGTCGTACTCGGCGGCGGCGTCGGGCTATTCGACCGCCTAGGCACCGGGCCGATCGAGCTGGAGAGCACTCGGGTGATTGAGGGCGCAGGAGTCACGCATCTTACATTCCGCGTCGTATAGTCATCCGCTTCCGCATCTGACCGAGCCAGGCGTCCGCAGGCGGTGGCTTTGTGGAACAGCCACCTGCCTGGCAAAGATCATCGTGCAACCGCACTATGGCTCGCACCTGTCTGACGCCTGAGCGCCGTCATCGCAGCAGTGGCCGCCCGGTCGACTGCGCCGCCCGGTTTCTCCGAGGGCGCGCTTGCTGTCATCGCGATCACCTGACTCAGCGACACCCAGATGGGGGTTCGAAACGCGACCCTCTGCCTAATGACGGGGCGCGGGACCTCATAACTTGACCAGCCATTAGCGCGTCGGATGCCCACATGCCTTCGGGGAGCCTCGCGGTCGCCACGATGATTCGTCGGTCACCGACGGCGCTCAACTAACTGTTGGCGCCGGTCGAATTCGTCTGGATCGTTGACAGGCGGCGTTCGTGCCCGGTCCTTCGTTTATGCATGGTTGTGGTTGCCGGCGACGGTGCCGCTAACCGCGATTGCGCCGGCAGCAGCCGAACCTGGCGTGCCGGGTCGATGGCTCGCGGCTACGGGTCGGCCCGCCGCGGCGGTCTATGCAGTGCGTTCAGACGGCTCGAGGGGCTGCCGCAGATACCTCAGGCTGCACTGGTTCCACCTGCTTTTGATGCTTGCGCGACAAGTGCTGGGAACCGTACACAACGACCAGGAGGATCGCCACCACACCCCACAGCATTAGGCGCAGCCACGCCTGGTTGACCGAGTCTGCTCCTGAGAACATCTGGCCAACAAACCCGTTCGAGAAGGTGTTGTTCATGGCATGGAACAGCATGACGATCAACACACTTCCCTTAGCGTTGTTGAACAGCCAGGTGTAGACGATCGACCATTCGATGATGAACAAGAGGGCGTCAATCCAGACGTCCTCCCCGGTCACCACGAACGGCAAGTGCCAAAAAGCCCACAGCACCCCGAGGATCAGACTGGCTATGAGTGCCGAATACCGGAACTGCAGCCGGGGGAGGGCGTACCCCCTGAAGCCCGGCTCCTCCCACGTGCCAGCGAGGCCAGGGATCAAGAGCCATAACAAAAACAGCAGCAAGAAGCTCAACCAGCCACCCAAATCTGCCACTGAAGACGTGCGCTGAGCGCCCAGCAAGAACACGTTGAGCGCTGCCGCCGCAAGGGTGACCACGATAGGAAGCAGGAGCGCCACGGCATACCATTGCAGCCCGACGCGCCAGCGCACCATCCGTCGCAGTAACCCGACCACGCCGCGCTTGCCTTCGGTAACTGCCAGCACGACCAGCGCCGCGAGGAATGGCCCGAAGCCCACGATCGGGTTGGGCAGGAGGTCGAGAGAATAAAGGATCCAAGGCCACCACGAGAGTGCGCAGGCCAGCACGAAGAACGCGGTGAGCGGATACCTTTTCACCAGCGACATGAGGCCATTTTCTTCGCTACCCACTTCCCAGGCGGGTCATCCTTTTCGATGGCGAGCATGATGCCACCACGGGAAGCTGCGGCTCCCATCGCGTCGGCTAAGGACTACAGCACAGCGAACCTGGAGCTGGCACTCGCTAGCTCGCGAGGGCCGGCGCAGCCGGAATCTTGAGTCAAGTCCAGGCTGTCAGGCGGCGAGTCAGTTCTGGTCGGCGAGATCATTGCTGGTCAGCAGCGACCGAATGGGTGTCTGGGGTTGGTTAGAGCTATTCCCGTGGTGGGCTGAGTCGGCTGGTGGGCGGTTAGCGGGTGGTGGTGCGGACCGGCTGGGAAGCGGGGTCGGCGATCACGAGCTTGAGCTTGCCGCCGGCCGATGCGGGCCAGCTCGTGGCGGCGCTCGACCGTGACCTGTGGGTCCTGGACGCCGAGTTCGAGCGAGTTGCTGGGCGACGGCCTGGCCGAGCCGGGTCTCCAGTTCGTCGTCGCCGGCTGTCGCGTCGGGCTGGATGGATGCTGGGGACGACGAGAATGCGCAGGACCGGGCCGTCCTGGACGGACTTGGAATTCGCGGACCTGCGGGTCGCGGGTGAGCAGGGCGAAGTGCAGGGGGTGGACGGCGACCTGGCCGCCGTCGCGGGCGGGAAGGGAGAGGACGTCGTCGCTGCGGCCGTGGATGGCGTTTGGCGCGGACCAGGATGCGCCCGCATGGGCACGGGTCGGGGTCGAGGGTGACCATGTCGGTTACCTCTAGCCGGATCAGCGGCTGGACTAGGTTGTACAGGTTGGTGACCAGCAGTCGGGCGCCGGGCTGTCCGGCCGGCACCGGCTGGCCGTCGGCGTCGACGTTCTCGACGAGAGTGGTGTCCTCGAACAGGTGGATGCCTTGGTGGTACTCGCACTCGGAGCCGAACAGCCCCTCGGTGCAGCCGTAGAGGTCGAAGGGCCGCACCTCGAACGCGTCCTGCCAGCCGCTGGGTCATCTCTGGGGTGCGCAGCTCCGCGGCGGTGACCAGGATCCGTGGCGAGATCCGCAGGCGGCCGGCCTGCTGCTCGTCGGCCAGCCACATGGCCATCGAGGGGTAGACGTTCAGGTAGGTGGGTTGGAACTGGTTGAGTGCCTCGACCAGTTGCGGAAGCGGCAGGGTGACCGGCAGGGACAGGATGCGGTGCAGGCCGATCGCCATGGTGGCGGCTCCCTGGCGGGTGATGTGGGAGGGCCGGCGCCGGCGATCCAGGCCATCCGCTGGCGGGGCACGGTGGGCCGCAGGCCCGCACCAGTTAGCGCTGCGCACGAACCCGGCCGCGATCGACCGCCAGCCGGCGGCGTCGTAGACGAACAGGCCTGGCCGGCCCGAGGATCCGCTGGTCAACAGCACCCGGTAGCGGTCCAGGTAGAGCTGGTCCCGGGTCATCTGGCCGACCCAGTCCAGCAGCTCGTCGCGGCGCAGGCGAGGGTCGCAGACCAGCTCGTCGAAGTGCTCCATAAGCAGGGGCTTGTCGAGCACGGGCAGGTGCGCCAGGTGGACCGGGCCGTTGCCGAGCGCGCCGGTCTCGGCGAGCCACCGTCGGTAGAACGGCGAGTGGGCGGCGGCGTGGCGGACGACGGTCTCCAAGCGCCGCTGCTGGTGCTGGGCGAGCTGGGCGCGTGGCTGCTGCTCGCGGCTGATCTGCGTCCGCGCCAGCCGCATGGCCTGGGCCACGTCGGCCAGGCGCCGCCGGTGATATCGAACCTGGGTGCTGTTCATCGGATCCTCCGATCCTGCTGGGTGCCGTCGCTGCCGGCGGAGAGTTGGGTCGCGCCCAAGGCCGCGTCCAGCAGCAGCCGCCCCATGCGCCGAGCGAGCACCACGTCCACGGTCTGCGGCTGGGTCAGCCGCTCAAGGCCCAGCCCGACCTCCATCGCGTTCCAGGCCAGGGCCACCTGAGTGGCCGTCACGTCGCTGGGCAGGGCGAGCCCGCGGTCGTCGGCGAGCTGTCGCACCGCGTCCGTCAGCGGCTCGAGGAAGCGGGCATGGATCGCCGCGAAGCGGTCCCGAAGCTCGGGATGGCGCAGCACGTGCGCCCAGAACTCGAAGAAGACCGCCAGCCATCCGTCGTCGCTGTCGCGGCGCTGGATCGTGGCCGTGGCCAGCCAGTCGAATGCCCGTTCCGGGCCGGCTTCGCGCAGGCCTGGAACCACCTCGGTCAGCACCTGCTCGACGCGCCGCTGGTAGACCGCGAAGAACAGGTCCTCCTTGGAGGCGAAGTTGGAGTAGACCGCACCCTTGGTGTAGCCCGCCCGCTCGGCGACCTCGTCCACCGAGGTGGCATGGAACCCGCGGCCGACGAAGCATGCCTCGGCCGCCGTGACCAGCTCCTCGCGGGTCTGCTGGCGCCGCTCAGCCCTCGACAACCGCACCGCCATACCATCACCATCCGTATACCGTCAGAATTGACATGCTATTGGTATACTGATCCTCTCAGTATCTAAATGTCAAGACCCGATCTCGCTGAGGCGTGTCCGGGCGAAGTCCTGGTGAGGATCTTGCGGTCGGAGTGCGATGGCACCGGTGGGCGTTGACGGCGGCGGATCAACCGGACGACAGGGCTCGAAGCTGTTCCAGCTGTGAGGCCGGGCGCAGCACCGTAGTCCAGGCTTCCACGAGCGCGCTGCCGCGAAAGCTCCTCCGCTGCTGGAACTTGCGGCTGCGCCGCCGTCCTCTCCAGGTGATCAAAGCGTTCGACCCGAGCTTGGCAGGCACACTCAGCGCAAGGAAAGTGGGCCCGATTACAACCACGGTGCTTGTAGCAGCCGATGACACGGAGCGAAAGCGGCTCTCATCGAGGCTGTCAGGGCTGGTGGGGTTGAGGCCATCGACGGGCTAAGCCATGCCCGCGAACTCGAGGCCATGGGCTTATCCAGATCGAGCTCGCGGCCCCCTGGGAGTGCTCGGCCAGCGCGCTGCATCGCGCCCCACTGAAGGTTCCTCAAGCGAGCGTTTCAACCTGCCCCGCAAGCCGGTCGGCGTCAGGACGTGAAGAAGCGCCGAAGGTCGGCCGGCGCTTCGTCAGTCTGCTGCGCGAACTAGACGGTGCGTACGTTGTCCGCCTGGGGGCCTTTCGGGCCTTGTGTGGTGTTGAACTCCACGCGCTGACCTTCATCGAGCGACCGGAAACCGGTCGACTCGATGGCGCTGTAGTGGACAAACACGTCAGCGCCGCCGCCGTCGACTTCAATGAAGCCGAAGCCCTTCTCGCCGTTGAACCACTTGACCGTTCCTTGTGCCATGAAACATCTCCTAGCATCTCAAGGTCGCACCTTACGACTCTCGACTGCTGTCGGACGCTAGACAGTGCCAACGCCCACGCAAAGCTTCCGGGGACGTAGCACTGACCACGGCACAAGACTTGCGACAGCGTGCTAAGCGTTGCACACACTGCGATCGAAAACGTGCCACGGACCTGAGGTGGGAGCCGACGTCGCTGGAAGAACCAGAGCACGCCGTGCAGGGCCTGCCCCACGCTCGAGGGGCTGGCGTAGCGTGCCGCCACGGACGAGCCGCAGTCCTGGGTGTCCGTACTGGGTGTAGACCGCCACCTGACAGGTTGGACATCGGAAGATCCGCTGCGTGCTGCCGTCGTCGGGAGGTGCCTCGACCGGCTGTTGGTCTCCCGCCAACAGCTGCACGCGGTCGGTCTCGATCAGCAGGTTGATGACGAGGGCGGTACCAGTCTGTTGCTGGCAGTTCAGGCAGTGACAGCCGTGCGTAAAGAGCGGATCGGACGTCAGCGGTAGCGAACCGCTCCCCACGCGCAGCCCCTCACGGGGGACGTGCTCTCCCCCTCGAGGACAACGCGATTGTGGTTGGACCGTCACCCTCCGTTCTGCGGCCGCTCGGCCACATCATTGGGGCGTCGTGTTGGAAGCGACACTGCGGGCCGGGCACACCCGGGCGGGGCTACCGAGGCGGGCAGCCCGGCCGTCGGTCCAGGGGTCGCCCCCTCGTCATCGTCGTCCTGGCCGGCGTCGTCGTCCGGCTGCGCTTCCTCGCCGCTGAGGCGGAGGTGCCGGATGAGGAGGGAATAGCTGGCTGCCATCAATGGGATCCACCACCCAGACGCGGTCCTGGTGCACGGAGCTGGGTTCGCCGGGCGAATCTCCCTGGCGCTTGATGATCGCATTACTCATGCTGGAACCCTTTCCGGCGAGTATGGGTGTTGTCCAAAGTAGAGGCAGACGGAACGCCACGGATAGCCACTTCCTAAATGTGTTCGATCGCGCGATCGGGCGATCCGGCCCGACCGCGGTTGGGGCGCCGAACTGCACAGGTGGCGCGGTTGCTTTGGCGTTTGCCCGCGAGGGCGCTGACGTGCTGAGCAGCTATCTGGGGAGTGAGGAGGTCGATGCCGATGAGACCGTACGTTGATCGAGTCTGACATCACCTGTTCCGCACTGCCTCGTAAACGCCTGCCACTCTGTCTGCGATTGCCCTCCAGGAGTACCCGCGTCGAACCAAGGCGTGTGCCGCATCCGCTCGCGCCAGGCGCTCAGTCGGGCAAGTCAATGCGTTGACGAGAACCTCGACCAGCGCATCCTCGTCGTCGGGTGGAATCAGCCAACCCTCCGGCGAACGTACGTCGAGGTTGAGGAACGTTGGAGGCCCGCCGGTGCGAGTGGCCACGACCGGCAATCCGGCTGACATCGCCTCCAGGTACACCGACCCGAACGCCTCACCTACCGACGGCGCAACCAGTAGGTCCGCGCAGCACAGGCCGAGCCGAAGATCATCATGGCCACGCCACCCGACGAAGAACACGCCGTCAATGCGCTCCCTGGTTACCACCGAATACGGATGTTCGCCTTCCCACTCGCCGGGGTAGCCGCCCCAGATGAGCAAAGGTGCGACCGGACCGAGCTGGGACCTCACGCGTGCGTACGCCCGAAGCAACAGCGACAGTCGTTTCACCGCCGTAAACCGACCGACGTACAGCAGAACCGGATGGACCCCGGTGGAGCCGGCGAAGGCGGACAGATCGGCGAGGGAGTAACCGACGGTACCTGGGCGGCTGCTCTCGTCCCACCCACGCGGGTCGTCGACGAGCCAACGTCGCAGCAGCGCTAGTCGCTTGCGCGCGGTGAGGTCGAGCCGCCGGAAGTACTCCGTGTCAACTCCATTCGGTATGACGGTCACGCGATCCTCGGGTACTCCTAGGATGCGGACCGTGCGGGCGGCGTGGTCCGTGGAGGCGGCGAGGATGCGCCTGCTGCGTTGAGCAGTCGCGCGCAGCCGGTCCGCCCAATATCCGCCATACCTCCACGACGCTGGCAGCCCGATCCGCGATCCCTCGCTGTTGCCACCGCTGTACTGCTCTATCTGCTCCAGCATGAGCAACTCAGTCCCGTGCAGGTGGGTAACCACCGGCACATCAGGCCAGACACTCTCCGCGGCATCGTGCAATGGGGTGAGGTGGTGGAGGTGGAGAACCACGGGGGCGAGTGGGCGTAGCCCGACCAGCAGGCGCCGCCAGGAGTCCACCTGCCGCGCGGCCAACTCGGGTGAAACCCCAGCGAGAACACGGTCCGGGGCACCCGGTTTGTCCTCGTATGACGCATGCAGCGGCACCGGCTGGTCCAGAGGGTCCTCGCCGCGCAACCAGGCATCTAGCGCCGGGGTGAAGTCGGCCGCCGCCACCGGAAGTCCGGCGAAAAACGTTGCAGCATGGCCCGGATTTCCAGTGCCACCAACTGAGCCGGCGACGATCCGTGGTGTCCAGCCGGCCTGTACCAGGGCGGCCGTCAGGTAGCGCACGACCTGCGCTGAGCCACCCCGGGGGAAGAACGAGACCCCCTGCAACACTGGGCCCGGAGCCATACGCGCACCATTCCACAAGGCTTAGGTCTGTCGCATCGTGAGGTGCCGTACGTCGGAAGCCGGTTCGCCGAACGTCCTCCTGTGGCGGCGTCCCGAGATGTTGCGCGCCGAGATCAAGCCGTCCACATGACTTCCTCACAAGTCCCATGCGCCAGGTAAACCCCTATCGCCGCGTGCCGCTGCCATCGACAAATTCCATCCAGCTGGCCGACTACCGACTCATGGCTCCACACGTGCAGATGGGTCTCATGAATGTTGCCATAGTGGACACCTTGCGGGTACTCCACGATTGGGATCGAGAGCACGAGGTAACGGGCATGCGCGCGGGCGCTGGCCCACACCGGCAACGCGTCGGCCAGCGTTAGGTGCTCCAGCACATCGCCGAGGATCACGACGTCGTATCGGGTGGGCCAGGAGAAGGAGCGGATATCCGCCACATGCACCACGTCATATTTGCGGCGCAACTCAAACATCTCCACGTATGGCTCGAAGATCTCGACACAGCTCCACGAAGACCCTGGCGTGACTCCGCGAAGCAAGTCGGAATATGTGCCCTGGCCCGGGCCAACATCGAGCAGAGTCGCCGGCCTCAGACGCGCGACCTCATGTGAGATCCAGGCCTTACCGTCGATCAAGCTTCTTGGCATCTGACCCTCAGTGCGTTAGTGACCTACTGACGAAACGCGCCAGAGTGCGGTATGCGGCAGGGCCAGTCCTCGCGGCGGATGTGTGCGGCGCCGTGGGTCCACTTCAACTCTATCCAAATGCTTCCGAATCCAAGGTGATCGTGTCTATCGACTCAAGGCTATCGAGATGGCATTAGTGCGGGCTTGCACGCGTGGCGCGCGGGTGTTTCCTCGCTCAGTGGTTCGAGTGATCTGGTGAGGGAAGTGAGGGCACTTCAACGCTGCTCGTAGTAGAAAGAACTACTTCAGAAACCGCTATTGCCGATCATTTCGGAGTTGATTCGTCCCCTCGTTATGCCTGTCAAATCGCCCCAAGTACGCGAAGCAAGTGTCCTTTGGCACAAGGGACGCCGTGACATGCCGCGCAGCTAGCTCTCGGTGGTGTCTTCAACTTATGCACTATCCCGGTCACGCCAGTCACCGTGTCGCCGCCGATCCAGACGTCGTCATCAACCTGGCTGACGTAGACCCGGCCACGCCGGCCGATGGCGGTTCCGCATCTGACCGAGCCCAGTGTCCGCAAGCCGGTCGGCTACCGGGATGTCTCCACGTACTTGAGCCAGCTGTCACTAAAAACCCCATACGCTCCCACGGGTGCTCCAGTGGATCACTGCAGTGGGCACTTTTGTCTGCGGCACAACCTCTCGCGCTCTTCCTCTCGTGCGTCGCGACCTGGTCCCAGCGGCGCGGAGTCCCGCTGAGCATCTTCTGCGCGTCCCCTGCCCTTTCCTCGGGTACTGATGCGACGCCTGCAGTCGAACTGCTCGAGAGTGCGGACCCGCGTCCCGCGACCCCTGCTAGCCACTCGAGGTCTCCAATGCGAGATCACTCTCTGAGGTGGGCTAACAGCATTCAATCCAGCGATGCGGCGTCATGGAATCGTTTGCCCACGAAGACGTCAACCAGGTTTGGATTTTTGCGCAGCTGCAGCAGGTCCGCATCTCAAGGAACGATTCATAGGACGAGAAGGCGCAACCCGTTGCGGCATGCAGGATTTTCACAGTATGGTCTTAGCGATTTCATTGTGATCTCCGCCACAAGAGCAAGGTGAGCCGATGACCACGACCACCATCACTGAAGAAAGCATGGAGGTTACGCCTCACGATCTCGACGATGCGCGCAAGCCTCCACTGAGTCCGCTCGGCATTCTGCTGATGAACTTCGGGTTCTTCGGAATCCAGTTCAGCTTCGGTTTGCAGCAGTCGGCGGTTAACCCGATCTTCACCTTCATCGGAGCCAAGCCGGAAGAGCTACCGCTGCTGAACCTGGCGGGCCCCGTGACGGGTCTGGTAATCCAGCCCCTGATCGGCGCGATGAGCGACCGGACGTGGAGCCCGAGATGGGGGCGGCGCAAGCCGTACTTCCTGGTCGGCGCGATCGGTTGCAGCGTGATGCTGTTCCTGTTCCCCTTCGTCAGTGCGCTGTGGATGGCCTTCCTGTTCATGTGGTTGCTGGACGCCAGCAACAACACCGCCATGGAGCCTTATCGGGCCTTCATTTCCGATCGGCTGCCGAAGAGCCAGCTGGCGCGCGGCTTCCTCACACAGTCCATGTTCGTCGGACTGGGTGCCGTGCTGGCCAACCTGTCACTGTTGGTGTTCCAGAAAGTCGTTCAAGGTGGCACAGCCGCGGGAATTCCCTACTGGGTCTTCGCAGCCTTCTGGGTTGGCGCGGTGTGCTCCATCGGATCCGTCCTGGTGTCGGTGCTCTCCACCAAGGAGATCCCTCCCACCGACGAAGAGCTTGCCGAACTGCGGGCGAGGCCGAAAGGTGCCGGGGCGTTCTTCGCCGAGATCACCAGCGCCGTCAAAGAGATGCCGGTCGGCATGCACAAGATCGGCCTGGTTTTCTTGTTCCAGTGGTTCGCGATGGCGGTCTACTGGCAATTCATCGCTGTCAGCATGGGCGAGACGATCTTCAACGCCGCTCCCGGCACACCGGAGTTCGAGGAGGCCTCAGGTTGGGTCGGCGCGGTCAACGGCATGTACAACCTCGTCACGATCTTCGCGGCCCTTGCCCTGATCCCTCTGGCGCAAAGGTTCGGCGCCAAGCGCGTCGGCGTCGTAGCCCTGATTCTCGGCGGCCTCGGACTGCTCGCCGCTGCGAACACCACCAACCAGTACGCCATTCTGGTCCCGATGATCGGGCTGGGCATCGCTTGGGCGTCGATGCTGGGCATCCCCTACATCATGGTCGCGAGCATGGTGCCGAAGGAACGCGCCGGCGTCTACATGGGCATCGTCAACATGATGATCGTCATCCCGATGCTGATCGAGAGCCTCACTTTCGGCTGGATCTTCGAGAACCTGCTCGGCGCCTCGGGTTCCAACGCGATCATGCTCTCTGGTGCGCTGCTGATCTTGGCAGCAATTGCTATGACGTGGATCCGCCCGCCGGCCGAGGAGGACGAGTCCGATCTCATGCCGCTCGGCAAGCACCGCCACATTTCGGTGTACGACCGCGTGATCGTGGGATCGGACGGATCGTCCGCGTCGTTGTTCGCTGTCGACCGGGCGCACGCAGTGGCCGCTGAGGCCGATTCACATGTGATCGTCGTGACGGCGTACGACCCAGATGCCGGGCCTGACACTGAGGGCGGTCGGCAGGTGTTGCGTGATCATGACGGGGCCAAGGCGGTGCTCACCGCGACCGTCAAGCATCTGACCTCAGATCGTGTCAGACGGGTCGAGGAGCGGCTGGTGCACGGTGATCCTGCGCAGGCACTGCTGGACACTGCTGGTGATGATCCGGCTGCCCTCATCGTGGTCGGTAACCGTGGTCTGGGCGCCGCCAGCGGGGAGGCGCTGGGCGCAGTTCCCGCGGCGGTTGTCAGGGATGCTAAGTGCGATGTGCTCATCGTCCAGGTTTCGATGGGTGAGCCGATCGGCGCGACCTAGTCGGCCCGAGCGGTCTTTCTGCAATCAGGGTCCCGCGCTGTCGGGACTCTGATTGCTTTCTGGCACAGTTGGCGGCCATGACCGCGACCGTCGCCGACAACCCCATTGCGAGCCGATATGAGGCACGGATCGATGCCAAGCTCGCCGGCGTCTCTGAGTACGAGCTCACACCTGACACCATCGTCTTCCTTCAGACTGTCGAGGCGGACGAATAAGACCAGGGACCGGCAGGGCAATCGCGAGGTATGCCCTTTGGTGACACGCGAGCCCGCGGCACGCACCTACTTGCGTAGGCCCTCGATCCGTCCCAATCTGGGACCGCATCGTCTGGCGACCGGGGCTGGCCGGAACACCAATGTGTTCCCGCTGGCCGCTCCTTGTGCGGACGACCGCTAGACGGTGGCTCAGTGAACTGGATTTGTGGCGAGCGGCAACGATGGCGGATAGCCGCTCACTTCTCGATCTTGCGCTCGGTTACGCTTATCGATGTTCCGGAGCGAAGAGTGGAGTGAGCGAAAATGGCCGATGAGCAGGGCAGAGGCACCGGTGCACTGAACTTTGAGCGGATCTATAGCACCACCGTCCCGGCGGAGGAAGTCGCCCGGGCATTGGCAGACCACTTCCGTATGCAGGAGTTCGAGGCACAGGTCTACCGCAGCAACGAGAACCGCACGGTTATGCAGGCTCGCAAGGAGAGTCTGTGGCGCCAGCTGCTGGGGGTCACCTACGCGCTGACCGTGGTCATCACGCCTGGAGAGGGCCAGCTGAGCATCAGCCTGGGGGGTCATGAGTGGGTCGATGCCGCGGTGAGCGGTGCGATCGGGCTTGTGGCGGTGCCGCCGGTGCTGCTAGGGACCGCGTACGGCATCTGGAAGGAGAACCGGCTGGACCAGGAGGTCTGGCAGGTGATCGACAAGGCGGTCAGCGCCAGCGAGCCTGAGAGGATGCCGGCGTCGGAGTCTCAGTAAGGACGCCGTTCCGTCGCGACGTAAACCTCGCCGCCATGCCCACAGCAGACGTTGATCTGCAAGTCTCGATCGGTTTGAGGTCCCGCCATCCTTGATGTTTGTGCCGGGACCACCAGAGCCCACAGTGGGCTGCGGGCGAGGTAGGAGGGCGGACCTCACGGCGCGCCCACGACGACCTTTCCTCTGGCGTGGCCTCGTTCGAGGTAGGTGATTGCAGCGGGGATTTCTGCGAACGGATAGCGCCGGTCGATGCGGGGGCGCACCTTGCCGGCCTCAATCAGGTTCGAAAGGAATTCCAGATCGGTGGTGGCTACGTGCGCCGACACTTGGGCGATGTCCCTGCCGCCGCGCAGCGAAACGCTGATCAGCTTCGCCACACTGGTGAACCCGACGACGGCGGCCTTGCCGCCCTCGGTAAGAGCACCTCTGAGATCGCCCAACGATACGTTCCCGATGGTGTCGAGGATGAGGTCGTAGCGCTGCCGGCTAGCGAAGAAGTCTGTCGTGGTGTAGTCGATGACGTGATCAGCGCCGAGCGAACCGACCAGGTCGATGTTCCGGGTGCTGGTCACCCCGGTCACCTCAGAGTCGTACGATTTGGCGATCTGGATCGCAAAGGTGCCGATGCCGCCGGAAGCGCCATTGATCAGCACCCGCTGCCCGGCCTGAATTTCTCCGTAGTGGCGAAGGCCCTGGAGTGCAGTGACTCCCGCCATCGGGACCGCAGCCGCCTCCTCAAACGACAGGTTTGCCGGCTTCAACGACATAACATCAACGGGCACCGAAACGTATTCTGCAAAGCCGCCGGAACGGTGATCTAACAGATTGGCATAGACCTCATCGCCGGCCTTGAAATCGTGGACGCCGCTGCCCACCGACTGCACGCGCCCGGCAACGTCGACGCCGGGGATCCGATGTTTTGGCCGCAGCAACCCCAAAGTGGCGCGCGAAAAGAAAGGCTTGGCGCGCATGGAACGCCAGTCCGCCGGATTGACCGATACTGCCAGCACCTTCACTAGCGCTTGCTCGGCCGCCGGGTCGGGCTTCTTGACCTCCGCCATCCGAAGCGTCTCAGGCGGCCCATACTTCTCCAATATGAAAGCCCTCATTACTGGCGCTCCCGGTTGCCGCTGGCGTCGTCCACTCTGATAGGAACGTCGTGAATCCGAGCTGATCGTAGGCAATGCTTCTCCGCCAGGCAGTGGACAAGGTGGAGCGGGCATCGACCGCACGTAATCACGACGCCGTCCTCATAATTTGGGCCACTTCCTCTGTGAAGACTTATCGGCGAGATGCATTGGATTCTGGTCCAGTGGGCACGTCATGACCACGGACGATTCCAGACGCCGACACACCCAAAGCACCCTAACTGGCGACCGTGGACAACAAAGGATGGACCGGTTTCCGACATCCCGGTCGTCGGGCCGCTGGAGATCGACCATGAGGCGCTGCACCTGCCGGGCGATCCAGAACCAGACTCTCCTCGTGTACCGAGCTCCCGACGGCGACACCCCTCCGCTGAGGCACTCAAGCTCCTCGTGAGCTGGAACGCCGAGACCACAATCGACGCCCGTGCCGCCACCCAGCCGTCGCACCGACCTGCCAACCCCAGACGTTGAGTCGTCGGACCGGCCCGGTCAACGACCGCATGAGGGTCCGCTAGAGGGAGGGGTCGTGTCGGCGGCCACTGCCAGCTGCACCTGCATAGCCTGAGTCGGCATCCGCCAGACTGTCGTACGTGACCGTGGACGAGACTGAGAGCCGGCGAGACAGTGGGCATGGTGTGGACGGCGCCCTCGAGCGCTTGGCTACGTACGGGACCCTCGCGCCAGGTCGCCCCAACCATCATCAGCTCGACGGACTCGAAGGCCGCTGGTTGAAGGGCCACGTCGACGGAATGCTCGTCGACGCTGGCTGGGGCGCCAATCTTGGCTACCCGGCACTGGTTCTTGGCCCCGCCGGCTCGGCCATCGGTGTCGATATCTTTGAGTCGGTCGACCTGCCGGCTCACTGGGCACGTCTGGACACCTCGAGGGACCTGGCTACGAGCACGTCGTGACCACCGTTCACATGCCCAGAGGAGACGTCGACGCGTCCATCTACGTCCTGGTGCAGGTCCAGGGCTGAGGACTGGTCAGGCTCGCCTCTGTAGACCGTCCCTAATCTCCATCGTTTCCGCCCCGCTCAACGGTCCTCATGTGAAATACGCGCTCACTGCTCGGTTCGTTTGGAACACGGCTTGGCACGTTGGCCAGTCAACCGCTTACGGAATTCTGGCAGATGGCTAGGCTGCAGTCCGAGCAGTCTGACAGCGAAGCTGCTTGCCCTCCTGCGCAGCAGTTGATCGCGCCCTAGGGGTCAGGCTTGCCTTGCCGTTCGGTCTCGGACCGCGGTAGTCCAGCGGTGCTTGTGCGCCAGTGACGACAATCCCGCAATGATCGGACGTCGCGCCTGTGCTGCGGCAGTCTGTGGATATCGATCGATTCCGGTGACTGTTGTCAGCTAGCCCTAAGGCCTCGCTGCACCGCAGGCGGTCGTGTACGCACATCGAGCTCTTCAGCAGGCCATTTGCTCGGTGCCGGGACACAAGCGTTGATCATGCAAGTTTCTTGAGCTGACACTGGCGCTCACAAGCGGGGCCCGGGCGGGGAACCCCGACGAACAGCGCGTGTGGGAGGCCTGCGATGTCGATCTTCGCGCTGGTGATCTTGAGAGGGCCCAGCAACCTGCCGTTTCCCTACATCTGCGCCTAGGCCGCGGCTGCATAGGGCAACCGCTCGCTCGAGGTTCTGTTGCCAAAGGGTGGACGCCGCTTGTAGCTGTCCTGCTCCGGTTGGTCGGCTGTCTTGGGGGTCGACGCCGACGGCGGCACGCCAGACGGCGACTTCGCCAAGAAGGGCGGCGGTCGGGTGGCTGCCCGGCGGTGCCCATATGGGCTGTTCGCGGCCACGGCTGGCGCCGTCTCGAACGTCATTTGCGAGGTCGATTACGAGCTGCGACCGCTTCGCCAGATACTGGCCCCAAACGTGATGATCTTGAAGGGCCTCCAGAATGCCGGGAAGCCAGGGTAGAGGTCCTGGGTCACTGGATGCGGGCTCTGGGAGGCGCCAGTCGAGTACAGCGGCGATGTCTTTAACCGTGCTGAGATCCCGCTCCAGTGCGGCTCCGTAGAGGTGGAGGAGTGGGTGCTCACCGGTTTCAGCCGCCAACGCGAGCAGGTGTGCTCGGAGGGTTGGCCACGTCGGCTCGCTGGTGAGCGAGGGGACGATCTGGTCGGCTTGGCTATCGAGGATCTGAATAATCTGGGAGCCGACCAGCTGCTCGGCCGCGACATGGAGCCCGTCGGTGTAGCGCTGAACGGCCTCGAACAGCCGGGCAGCCGGGTCGCTGAGTTCTCGCAGCAGTGTGCTGGCTGAGCTATGGGCCTCGTCACGCGCGAGGATCTGCTGCAGAGTCTCGGTTGGGGTGCGGGGTGCGACGCTGTCGGGTCGGATGAGGGTGTGCGGGTCGCCGTCGCCAACCACCTGCAGGTACAAGTGATTCGCGGCCCGGCCGCGGGTGAGCATCGTATACAACTGCCGCCGGGATTCCTGTCCGGTGACCAGACCGTGCATCGTGTCGGCGGTGACGCCTTGGGAGGCGTGGATGGTGGTGGCGTAGCCGAGACCGGTTGAGGCGCGGACATAGTCGGCTGGCAGCCGGACCGTGCGGTGACTGCGGTTGTGTCGCACGGTCAGGTCGCCGCGGCGCCCTACTCCAGTAATGGTCCAGCGGTCACCGTTCTTGACCCAGTCGTTGGCCGTCAGGCGGAGTCGGCGATCGTTGCTGCGGGTGATGATCACATCGTCGACACTGGCATGGTTTCCATCCGCTAAGCGCACCTCACGACCGGCCGGGTGACTGCCAAGGAGATGATCGCGGGCTTGTCGGTTGAGTTCGTTGACGAGCTTTCGAGTGGGGGCGAGCATGATCGCGTCGAGTCCTTCAGCCCGGTCGGAAACCCATGCTGCGAAGGCATCATGCGTAGCGGTGGCGAGGTCGCCGACATGAACGCGGCCGTGATCAAGGTAGAAGTCGAGTGCCTGTGGTTCGCCGTCGCGGAGGCCGAGTGTGGCTGCGGCTTCGGCGGGGTCGGTGAAGCGATGCAGCTCGGTCAGGTGGAGGGCGCCGCAAGTGTGCTTGATGTCGCGGAGGACGCCGCCGGCGCCGATCGCGGCGAGTTGTTGATCATCACCGACCAGTCGGACACTCGCACCGCGACCGATGGCGAACTGGACGGCGGTGTCGAGGGTGAGGGTGTCGGCCATGCCGGCTTCGTCGATGATCAACAAGGTCGACGGTCCGATCGAGGCCGCCCAATCGGGCAGGTCGCTATGCTGCAACGACCAGGTGAGTTTGGCGAGGGTGTCGGTGCGGATGCCGGTCTGTTCGCCGAGGACGGCCGCTGCTGCGGCCGACGCGGCGAGGCCGATTATGTGGCCGCCGTCGTGGGTCCAGGCCAGGGTGAGGGCGCGCATGGCAGTGGTCTTGCCGGCGCCGGCGGGGGCGATCGCGAGCTGCAGCCGTGCCCCAGAGGTGCACATCTGCCAGACCAGGGACGTCTGCCCGGTATCGAGGGCGCTGCCGTTCGCCGCCATCTCCAGCAGCGCTAGGTCCATCGCCACCTGATCGACGGCTGACCCGTCGCGTCGTCCGGCGGTGGTGAGGAGGCGCTGTTCGGCGTCGAGGATGCGCTGTGAGGTGTAAAGGGCGGAGCCGGCGACGGTGTAGACCGACGTGCCGTCGACCCGCCGCAACGCCTCCGGTTCCTCGATGCCGTCGTGAGGCGCGGCCAGGGCAATGGACCGACGATCGAGCACCTCATCGACCAATAGGTCGACGAGTGCCGTGGCATGTTCCGAGGGCACGTCGATAGGGCGGACTTGTCGTAGCGCTTCGGCCCGTACATGCCACATCTGCCACGTCGCGCGGCTCGCCTCGAGAACGCTCAGGATGTGCTCCGCGGTACGTGCGATCCAGTGTGAGTCGGCGATCGGAGCGTTCTCGGCGTGCGGTGCCAGTGCCGTCCGCACCATCGAGGCGACGGCTTCCGCGCTGCCTAGCACCGGTGAGGCTTCGCTGAGCCAGGTCGCGCGTTGCTCAGTCAGGGATCGGGGTTCGTGCTTGGCGTCGCGGGTCTCCAAGGTCGCTTGCTGTGACAGGTGCAACGCTTCGACCGGGGTCGGCGGCCGGCCATGATCATGCTGGAACTGGCTGGCCAGCTCACCGCAGCGGGCTTCGATGTGGGCACGGCGGGTCGACCAGCGTTTGTTCAGTCGGGGATCGACACCGACGAGCTCCCGGATCGGCCGCTTGGCCGGATCGGTGCCGGGCCGTTCGGCGAACCGTACGCCTAATGTTTCGCGGAGGTGCTGCTCCAGGGCGGTGTTGTAGGTTTCCGACGCGGCGACGTTGGCCTTGAACAGCACACGGCCGTCGATGGAGAGCCACCGCCCGTCGAGGGTTTGAACCTTGTTCGCGACTGCGACATGGGTGTGCAGATCCGGGTCGCCAGCCCGGCTGTCCCGGTGTGTAAAGGCTGTCGCGACCAGGCCTCGGACATTGACCTGCCGGATGCCGTGCGGTCCGGTCCGGGTGAACAGGGCATGCTGCTCGATGAACGCCAAAGCGTCCTTGACCGCGGCCTGATGGGCGCGTTCGATCACAGCCGCGACCGCCGGATCCGCGATTGCCCACAACGTCGACACCGACTTCACCGGCGAGAACGTCAAGTCATACCCGGCAACTGTCTGTGTCCGCGGCCGGGAGTGTTTCGCGATCTGACCCGCCAGCTCCCGGGCATCGATCGGCTCCCGGCCGTGCTCGGCCAGGAAAAACTCGCGGGCCACCTCGGTCCGCACTCGGGCCCGATCTGCGGCCGGCAGCGGCGCGTCGGGCGGCAGGTCGGCCGCGCTGTTGATCAGGGCGATGCGCCTGGCGACCTCAAGCCGGAACGGGCTTACGTCGCCGTCGACAAGCCTGAACGAAGCTCCAAGACGGGCCGCATCCTGGAAGTCCCGCAGGGTGAGGTCCGGTCCCTCCAGCTGCCGCTGGCGGAGCTCGGCCAATGGATGCAGACCGCAGCCGAACAACGCTCGCATCTGGTTGGCGGTCACGGGGTCGCCGACGGTCAGGCCATCGATCCCGTCCAAGCCGGAACCGATCCACACCCCCGGCGCCTCACCCCGCTCGGTGTAGTACGAAGCCAGCCCGGTATGACCTTTCTCGGTCGAATCCAGCGCCGCCACCTGTCGGGTCAGATAGTCATACCCGGCCCCGGCTGTGAGCTTGTGCATGCTCATCGTCACACTCACCCAAAGGGGGTACAAGCCGCCGGAGCGGTCAGGCCGAGCCGAGCTGCTTCCGGCGGTGCATGGGGTGTGTTCGACTTGAAGTGTTGAGAGTTCGAGGGGGTACGTCGGATGGAAGTGCTGCAGTTTGAGACGACAGGTGTAGACCAGGCGATGTAGGCAGCGGCCGGCCGACACCCGTCAAGTTGTTTAGCACATTCGAGAAAGGGCAGTACGGGCGTAAGCATCAGAAGCCAAGCGCCAAAAAAGGGGGCCCAGATGGGGTATGTGATTGACTGCGTCGACGGCATGCAGGTCCGCGGCGAGACCAAGGATGAGCTCCGCACGAACGCCGAGCAGCACGTTGCGGAGTATCACCACGGCGAGGACCTTGACTTCGAGGCCATCATGGCCACCGCCCGCGAGGAGTAAGGTATGTGACCCGTCGACGATAGTTGGTTGAGTCTCGGCCACTCCCGCGTTCCGCCGGTTCGGAACCTTAGATGCTCCCTCCGGGGTGCAACAGTCGGGGCCACCGCCAACATCGCCGGGCTAGGTCTACTGGATTGAGCCACCGTGACCAGATCGGTGATGATATTTCGTCTGGTGCGCGTAGCGGCCAGCCGGCTGATCACCACCTAGTCGTTGGGGAAGTGGCCGCGGTTCTTGATGATCTTCTGCAGCTGGTAATTCAGCGACTCGATCGCATTGATGGTGTAGATGATCTTCCACACCGCTGGCGGCTCGTTTGCGGCGCGCCAAAGTCAAAGCCTCTCTCAGGCATCGACCAGACTCCTCAGCCGGCGGTCAAGGCTGGGCACTGCGTGCAGCGTCGAGCTGGTCGGAGGCGTCAGGGCCGTACCAGGCAACCGCCGGAATTCGCGATAGCGCCCAGCCGACAATGAGCATGCCAACCGCCATCACAGAGAACGAGATCATCGCGCCCGGCAGGAAAGTCGGACCGAGGGAGCCTGTGGCTGCTACCAGCGTTAGCCACCAGGCCACCAGGCGAGTGCGCCACAAGGCCAGCGTCGCCACCGTGCGATCGAACTCGACTACACCTTTCGGATCGCCCAGCCTGTCCCGCGTCCTTGCCTTGCGCGTAATACGCCTCTATCCCGGCATTCTCAGAGCCCATGGAGTGAGCCTGTCGGGTCATGGCGAGAATCGCGAAACGTTTTCTCTGACGGCTGCCGAGTGCCGCAAGCCGGGGACCCTTTTGCGACACGTGTTCTGCGTGGAGCCTTGTCGGGGCCGCTCCCAGCCATCCTGGCACACTCCCGGGACAAACTGCTCCCAGCTCCGCCGCCCTGCTGCGACAAGGTGGCAGGCACCAGCCGGCTCTCCCCCGGAGACACGCCGGGTCAGCCGTACGCGATCCCGGTCATGGTCATCGACACCCGGGTACCGGCAGTTCCCTTGAGGATGAGTGACAGGTCGTTAAGCGCCCCGATGACGGCCTCCTTACCGGTGGTCCGGGCGAAGTCGACTGCGGCTTCGACCTTCGGGCTCATCGACCCGGCGGGAAACCAGAGGTGGCCGAGCTCGTCGGGGTGGGCCGCCCGGATCGGGCGCTGGTGCGTGGTGCCCCAGTCCACGTACACGGCGTCGGTGTCGGTGGCGATGACCAGGGTGTCGGCATGAAGGTCTTTGGCAAGCACGCAACTCGCGCGGTCCTTGTCGATGACCGCCTCCACACCGACAAGTGTCTGCGTCCCGGGCCGATACATGGTCGGGATGCCGCCACCTCCCGCGCAGACGACAACGCAGCCCTGGGCGAGCAGCCATTCCACCGGCCGCTGCTCGAAGATGCGTAGCGGCACCGGCGACGGGACGACCCGCCGCCAGGCGTCCCCGTCCGGTTTGACCACCCAGCCGCGTTCCGCGGCGAGCCGGTGCGCCTCGTCCTTGCTGTAGACCGGGCCGACGAACTTTGTCGGGTCGTCGAACCCCGGGTCCGCGGGGTCGACCTCAGTCATTGTGAGGATCGTGGCGAGCGGCTTTTCGAACGGCAGCAGGTTGCCCAGCTCCTGCTCGATCAGGTAACCGATCATCCCCTCGGTCTGCGCCCCTAGGACGTCGAAGGGGTAGGGCGACACCTCGTCGAAAGCGGACGCCTGCAGCGCTAGCAGACCGACCTGCGGGCCGTTGCCGTGTGAGATGACGAGCTCGTGCTCCAACGCCACCGGCGCCAGCGCCGTGCACGCCGCGGCGACGTTCGCCCGCTGGTTGGCGACCGTCATGGGTTCGCCGCGCTTCTGCAAGGCGTTGCCCCCCAGGGCCACCATCACGCGCATCAGGCCCTCAGCGTCGCGACAGTCACGGCCTTGATCCTGTGCATCCGGTTTTCCGCCTGGTCAAACTCGATCGAGTGCGGCGACTCGAAGACCTCATAGGTAGGTGACCTCAGGCTGTCCAGGCCAGTCCTCTCCTAGATCTCCGCGCCGACAAAGTTGCCCACATTATTCCGGGCGTCTCCAAGGTAGGCGAAGAAGATCCCCATGTCGTGCATCCGGCAGCGCCCCGCATAGAGCACATCGTCGCCGCAGCTGGCCATGAGTCGGATGCGGAACCCTGACCGGGATGCGGACAGTCGCGTCAGGCTTCTCAGGACTAGTTGTCGCCGATGCCGTCAGCGCCGGCGGCAACTCAAGTGGCATGTCCATCTGGCTCAGTCGGGCCACGCAAGGTGGAATCGCGGCCACCGATGGTTGATGTCACAAGACCCACCCGGCAGGTGACCTAGGGTCGGGGTGGTAGCCGCAATAGGTACCGGTGCGGATTGTGCGGCGGAGATGCTCGCCGAGTTGGGGATGGTGTTCTCCGATTCGGGCCATCGCCTGGCGAATCGCGCGGGTCACACTGGCTCGGGCGCGCTCTGACGCGGACGCTGCTCGTCGATCGCGACCGCCCAAGCCAAATGCGCGGGCGAGTTCTCGAACCAGGAAGTCACGTTCGGCGTCGGCCTGGGCGGCCCGTTCGGCGTCGCCGAGGGCGCGCGCTTGATCGATGTCGTCTTCGATCTCGGCCAAGCGTCGGCGGTAGGCGTCCTTGGCTCGTGCGTCGAGGATCGCACCCGCGTCGCCGAATGCCGAACGCGGCAGGTTGGCGGCTTGGCTGCTGTCGACCTGCGCACCGCTGCCGGTCTCGGCGGCGACGAGATCCAGCACGTGGTACTCCCGGCCTGGATCGGCCAGGAGCCGCGCGAGGTATCGCATGCCTTTGAGGTCGCGTACCCGGACCGTTTGCCCGTCGAAGATCACCGACCAGTAGTCCCCCTCGCGACGAAACACGTTGGCGCTCACCACCGGCTGCTCGTTCGGTGCATCGTGATGCTGGACGTGTGCCGGTGGGGTCACAGACGGCGCGGCTTCGATTCCTTCGAGGATTGTGCGGGCCGTTTGGCGCTCCAAACCGGCCCGGTGTTCGTTGCCGGTCGCAGCATGGGCCTCGGCGAGGCAGATCCGTGTCAACGCCGCCTCGTACGGGGCGCCGACTTCGTTCCAGAGTCCCAGCGCTTCTGACAAGGACTGTTCTGCGCCTGCCGCATCGCCCTCGGCGAGCCGCACCCTTCCGCGAGCGAGGGCGGCGCTGGCGACCAACGCTTTGCTCTCAAAGCGGGCGGCTATGAGCTCCAGATCAGCGGCGGCCGATTGCGCCGCGCCGATGTCGCCGGCCGCGATCTCGATCTCGACCTGCGCCTCGAGCAGCGGCGCGCGCTGCAGGTCGGTGTTCGGAGGCCGCTCTCTCGACGGCACCCGCAAGGGACGTTCGACGGCGTCTCGTATGGAGGCAGCCGCGGTGGCCACGTCGCCTTGGGCCATACGCACCAACGCGAGAGACGGTTGGGGATCCCATCCGGCGCGGTGAGCGGCCAGCAGGGCCTCTTCGGCACCCGTGAGGTCTCCCTTGTGAAGCCGGATCCGTCCGAGCTCGTTCAGCGGCCACCCAAGCTCGCGTCGCAGGTAAGGGCGCAGTTCCTCGCAGGCCGCGAGCGCCTGAGCCTCCGCCTCGTTGCACGACCCGCGCAGCCTGAGGATCTCGGCGCGGTGGACTCGGCAGCGCCCGTGGAGGCTCCCGATGGCGTTCGTCTCACACCACCGCTCCATCGCTTCGGTCCACTCCTCGGCTACGTCATATTGGGCGAGGCCCTGCAGGGCGCACACGAGCTCGCAGTAGACGATTCCTGTCGACAGCGGATCGAGGTCCCCGGAGACGGTGGCTACCCCGGCCTGCTCGAGCAGCGCCAGACCCTGCTGAACATCGCCGTGCAGGATGAGCAGCCGTGCCTCCGCTACCCGTGCGATGGCGCACGCCGCCGGGTCACACTTCGAACCCACCTCGATGGCACGCCCGGCCCACTGCCGAGCGGCAGCCAGGTCACCGGTCAGCATCCGCTCGTAGGCGCGGACCACCGCCAACCATGCGTGCGCCGGCGTCTCACCCAGACCTTCAAGAAGCCGCTCCGCTCGTGCCAACCAGCCGCGCACTGGTGCCATCAGCGCAGTGTCGAAAATCAGGTGCATCGCGACCCGAACACCCGCACCCGCGGCCGCGACCAGGTCACCGCTCTGCAGGTATCCGGCGTGGGCGCGCTCCCACGCCTCGATTGCCACATCAAGATGGCCGGCCGGGTACGCGACCTCGCCCAGCAAAGCTAGCTCGGCGGGGGCCAGCGGGCCGTCGGCCTCTGCTTCCATGAGGAGGTCGAAAGCCTGCTGCCAGTCTTCCCGGGCCGCCGCGTCACGCGCGCGCTCGAGGAGGCCAAGACCAACGGCATCGCCCATCGCACGCCCCTTCCGAATCGTTACCGGTCGGAGTCCGAGGCAACCGACACGAACGTAACCGTGAGGGTTACCGCCGTAACAGTCTTGCTCACGCACTCCAGGTAGGGACCGCGAGTCCCAAGCCACCGAGGCGGGAGGTCCCGCCAGGAAAGGAGGAGTCATGGTGAGCGCAACCGTTGCTTCGAGGGAAGAACCGATGTCCGCGAACATCAAATACGTCCCGCGATCGGGAGCCGTGCGCGCGAACGGGCAGGAGTTGTTCTACGAGGTTCACGGAGAGGGCCCTGCACTTGTACTGCTAATGGGAATCGGATACGACTCATCGCTGTGGACGCTGCAACAAGTCCCCGTCCTCTGCACCCGGTTCCGTGTTGTCATCCTTGACAACCGTGATGCCGGCCGCAGCTCCCGAGCTGATCACCCCTACACCATCGCCGATATGGCCGACGATGTGGCCGGCCTGCTAGACGCGCTCGATATCCAGCGCACCCACCTGCTGGGCTTGTCGATGGGAAGCATGATCGGGATGGAGTTCGCGCTGCGACATGCCGATCGTCTGGATCAGCTGGTGCTGGCAGGTCCCGGTGCGGCGCCCGCCCGAAGCGCCATCGACCCGATCTCCATCTGGAACTGGGTCAAGTCCAACGACCCCAGCGGAGAAGTGTTCGGCGGTCAGCAATTCACCTGGCTGTTCTCAACGGCCTTCCTTCGCAACCAGGCCGCGGTGCAGGACACAATCGCATTGCTGGCGAGCAATCCCAACCCGGTCGAGCCGGAGGCCTACGATCGCCAGGCTCAGGCCTACCTGCATTTCGACGCCCTCGATCGGCTCGGCGGCATCAAAGCGCCCACCCTGGTAATCGTCGGTGAACAGGACCTCCTAACCCCACCCTGGGTCGCCTGCGAGGTGGCCCGCGGGATCCCCGGCGCCCTGCTCAAAATCGTGACAGGCGACGGCTCATCACACCTGATGCCGCTGGAACGCCCGGACGAGTTCAATCAACTGGTGATGGACTTCCTGGCCCACTGACACCTCCCTACGTCACCGATCAGCATCGTTGGACGATGCCGCGCCGGAGTCATCGCTGTCCTCGATGGGAGCTCCAAAGCGTCCCCGAAGAGGCGGAACCTGCGATAAAGGGTACGGAAGCGGCGAGCGAGCCCTCCACCTCCGAGGCTGAGTTTCCCGCGCGGACTGGCCGTCGTGCCGAGCCGTGCTCGAAACAAGCCGAGGGGGTGAGCGCGGGTTTCGATGAGGACCCCTCAGCGAACAGTTCAAGCAGCTCCGGTGACGGCGGTGTTGACGCTGTTGGCGGTGTGATCGTGAGGCAGGTTGATGATGATGCCGTACTGCGTGGTGCGTTCCCGCAACGTCACCATGGCTGAGCCGCAGCCGACGCCCAGGATGAGATCACCTTCCCAATGACCGGCCTCGAGCTTGGTCTCGGCCGAGGCTGGACGCTTGTCGATCATCGTCTTGTTGGTGATCGTGGGGCCGTGCCCGGTCCGGGTGAGCCACCGCGACTTCCGGATCCGCCGGCCGGTGCGCAGCTTTTGGCAGTACCTGTTGTGCAGGGTCGTGTTGTCCCGCAGCAGTAGCTCTCGGTAGATGGTCTCCGGGCACAGACGCATCGACAGATCATCAGGGTAGGTCTTCCGCAGCCAGCCACAGACCTCATCGGGTGACCAGCACCGGTTCAGCTTGCGCTGCACCAGCCGCCGCAGCGTGATGTTGGCGGCAAGCTTGCCGGCCCGCGGGCGGGCCCGTTGCTGCCGTGCGTCGTGGTCGGCGGTCCGCGGCAGGTAACCGCCCTCAGGGGATCGGTGCCGATCGAGCTCGCGTTTGATGGTCGACGGATGCCTACCAAGCTCGGCGGCGATCCGACGCACCGAGCAGCCCAACCGGAGCAGGTCGGCGATCTGCAACCGTTCCCGGACATCGAGGTAACGGCCCGACCACACCACTGGTGGCACCCGGATGCGCGTCTGGTACTGGTGCGCTCGTCGAATAGTCGTCCCGCTGCGTCGGCTCATGCCCAGGACTCTGCAGGCGCTCGTGTTGGTTTCGCCGGACCTCATCAGCTGCCAGTACGTGTCGACCAGCTCCGCGCGCTGCTGCTGCTTCTGCGACAGCACGACGGTGCGATCGGCGTATTGCCGGGAGGACCGTAGCGCCTCTTCATGGGCAGCTGCCGCAGCCTGCCGCTCAGCTAGCTGCGCCGCTGCACGCTGCCGTTCAGCCCTGGATGTGACCTGGTCGCTCAACCGGAGCAGACGCTGCGCACGCTTGACGGTGAACCCAGCGGCGCGGAGTTCGCAGAATCGCCGGTCTAACCACCGATACCCGCTCGACCGGCCAACCCCAGCCGCAGAGGCGGCGGCATCAGCGCCGGTGCCGGCGTCATAGACCGCCCAGAACCGAGCCTCCGCCTCGACGGCGACGCGAAGGTGATGCCTACCAGGGCCGGCCGCAACCTCGGCTTCCCAGGCGATCGACTTTGCCGACGCCAACCCGATCACCGCCTCTGTCTCAGCGATGCTCTTCCCGCTGCGTCGATGCCCGAGGTAGGCCTCGCGGAGCCATCGGCAGCCAGTCTCCTTCCCAATGCCGGCCTCCCGGGCTGACCTATTGAGACCCCTGCCTTCCCTCACCGAGGTGAGAAATCGGACACCTGCCGCTGACGTGGAACTGAGATGCATGTCGAACCACCTTGTGAACAAGGCGTTGCTTCGACCGATAGAACCTGGGGTGGCCCTAGCGGACGCCTAACAGGGGCCTCATTCCCTCCGCGAGTCAGCGCAGCTGAGTACAGCTGGGCGTTTCTAAGCCGGCGCATTCTCCTCTCTCGAGAGCCGCGGCTCATTCGCGCTCCAATCTATGCCGCGCGTCGCGGGCGCCCCGACAATCTTGATCTATCTCAATTGCCTTATTACTGCCAAGAATGATCGGAAGCCCTTTTGATTCGTTGCAGTGGGCCTATTCGCTTAGTTTAGCTATGGGTCTGACCACCATTTTGACCACCATTTGGCTTTGCCCACCGAAATGCGTCTAAGTGCAAAATCCTTATCTCTAAGGAAAATTGGACGTCTGAGGACGTCTGAGGACGTCGGTGGACACGCTGCCGATGTCTGGGGGTCAATGGGTCGCGAGTTCAAATCTCGCCAGCCCGACAAGTCAATGTCGGATTATCACACCTAGTCAGAGCCGCGTTCATCCGGCCACCGGCCATCCTCGACCAGCCTCAGTGAAGCGTCTACGGCTTCAGTTCAGGTGCCTCAGCACTTCCCCGGTCTGACTGTCCACTGCCTTCACGCTGGCGACAATCACGTCTACGGGAAATTGTCCCGCCGCCACGGCGGCGAGATGACTGATCTCGGTGTCGTCGGCCCAGAAGCTCATGGTGCAGTGTGGCACCCACGATCCGGGTGTGTAGTAGTCCCACACTGGCGCACCGGCCTGAATCAAGGCGTCGTGCACCCGGTGATGCGTGGCCGCCAACGCCTGATGGTGTGCTGGCAGGAGGAACGTTGCCACTCCCGGAAACCCTCCTACGGCCGATAGACGCAGCGTTTTGCCCAGAGCTGGCCTCACGGCATCTGTCAGCGCGTCCTCTTGAGTCGGCAGCCTGTCCATCACGGTCAGGCTGACGTGTGGCACGTGCTTGCGGTGTGTCGCGGTGCTCAGGCTTGTGACCCCTCTGGCCTCCAAGGCCGACCAAAGCCGACGTACACGTCTGTCGCCTTCTTCGGAAAACCACATCTCTATCGCCACAGCCACGAACACAGCCTTTCAGAGCGATCACCGGCCGCAGCTGGGTTGTAAGAGACGAACAAACTTGGGCCCGAGTTGGGCCCAACGAGTTCAGTACGGGGTCACGCGACACTCTCCGCCGACGCCCGCGACCGTAGTCGCACGCTCAGCAGCACGCGACGGCATAAGTCCGCCGATCTGGGGATCAAGGGGTCGCGAGTTCAAATCTCGCCAGCCCGACGAATACGCTTCACGCCATCCGACCTAGTCGGACCTGCAATCAACAGACATTCTTACCGCCCTCGATGACGCCGAGCGGTGGGGCAGCTACCTCACCGATCTCGCGCGTCGGGTGCGTGATCTCGCCGATGAGGTGCATGCGTCCGCCGCCGATCCAGGCGCGGCCGCGACTCCCGTGGGCCGAGGCGATAGCGGACGCCCCTGACGTGGCCCTGCCTGGCGACCTCGCGGTGTGGCGTGCCGCGCTCAACATCCCCCATGACGACCTCCAACCCACTGGGCCACCTCGGCTTGCCGACGACGCGGCACGACATCAGTACGGCCTCAAACGCCGCCTGATGCGAGCTACGCAACCGATGGGCGAGAAGCCGCGAGACTGGATAAGACTGCTGCCGCCCACGGTCCGACGCGACCCAAGGGTCACTGTTCTCTGCGAACGACTCTCCACCCTCCACAATGCCGGCGCTGGCGTGGAACGCTTGCTGCGCACGGCAGCCGACCTCCACCGTCGCCCGCCGAGCAGCCCGCCGATGCGCTCTGGTGGCGCATCGTCGGGTTGGAGACGAGGCATCGATCGACGACACAAGGCGCCTCGGAGAGAGCCGGAGACCACGCGCTCGCGGGAAGCGGAGCGGCTACGCCAAGTCCGTAAGCAGGAGGAGGCGCACCGGATGCTGCATCGGCCTGATCGACCAGGCCCGTCCCTGGGGCGTTAGGAGGCGTCGCGCTCAGCTTCGAGTTGCGATGTCGAGACCGAGGGGCACGCCGTGGCGTGTTTGCTCGATCTTCATTCGGTTTCGCTCACCTGAGCTCGCAGGTCTTCCGAACTCCTTTGCGTCAAAGTGACCACACAGGGCACCGACACGACCTTGTGGAAGTAGGCGGTTTCCCATTCATACGCTGCGGGGGGGAGGAGGAGGTCAGGAAGGTGGACAAGAACCTGCCCGCGTTGCGGCTTCTCTTCCACGGCCTCCAACAGGCTGACTGCGGGCCTGCGGCTCACCTATTCCCTCACCATCTCGCTCACTGTGTCCGCTCGCGTGCCCGTTGCGGCCGTGTATGGGTAGGAGGCGAGACGCGATGATGGACGGTCCGAACCGGACGGCCGGACACTTGCTGACCATCGACGAGGCGGCGGCGTTTCTTAATGTGCCGGCGCGGTGGGTGTCGGAGGCTGTTCGCCAGCGGAGGGTGCGGTGCACCCGGATTGGCAAGCACGTCCGGTTTCGCCTGGAACATCTCGAGGAGCTTGTGACTGCAGGTGAGCAGCCGGCGGCGTCTCCAGCTCTAAGCGCCGCTAACCAGTTGAGTCGGGACCGACGGCGGTCCAGGCTGTGAGTCAGTCGATGATCGTCAGCTCGCGGTCACCGAAGTCGGCGACGATGCGTAGGGAAACCCCGAGCGCATCGACGTGACTACGGAGCGTTCCGAGCTCAGGATTTCGTCGCAGCGCTACCACCGGAGATGAGGCGCATGGCTGGCCGGATCTCGCCGCCGCGGAGGGCGGTGTCGATGATGTCGGCGATCAGCTCGTCGCCGACGGGCAGTAGGTGGCCGTAGGTGTCGATCGTCGTGGTGATCGACTCATGCCCGAGACGGGCCTGGATGTGCGGTAGGGGAGCGCCCCCCGCGACCAGCCAGGCTACGTGGGTGTGGCGGAGGTCGTGGAAGCGAAAGGGTGGAACGCCTGCCTCCGGGAGCTTCTTCATGAGGGGGTACCAGACCCGCTCGTAGAAGTCGGCGTTGTGAATCGGCCGCCCGGTCGGGGTGACGAAGACGAAGTCGTCAGCAGCCTTGCCTTCGACCAGGCGCGACAGCAGCCTGGCGATTTCGGACGAGATCGTGACGGTCCGCCTCGACTTCGGGGTCTTCGGGTTGCCGAGGTGGTGCCCGCGCATCTGGTGCTTGGCTCCCAAGGACTTTCGCAGCCACGACGGCGTCTCCTGCACGTCGTTCTCCCCGTCGCGCTTCCACGCCTTGTTGATCCGGATCGTCCGGTGGACAAAGTCGACGTCGGAGACCCAAAGCGCGGTTACCTCGCCGAACCTAAGTCCAGTGCCGACGGCGACGGTGAGCAGATCACCGTCAGCGCCAGCCACGCGTGCGGCTGTCGCTAGCTCGGCCTCGGTGAGGAACCGCAGGTCGGCTTGCGACTGGCGGATCCGCGATCGCTTGGGTGCCGTACGAGCGCAGGGGTTGACCGTGAGGAAGCCTTGTTCGAGGGCGTAGTTGAAGACGCCGTACAGCAGGCCGTGGTAGTTGGCCTTGGTCTTCAACGAGCGGTCCCAGTCGATCAGCCACGCCTTCACGTCGGCTTCGTGGACGCTGGTGACGGGCTGGTCGAACGGCCGGTATGCGCCACGGGTCGAGGGCACCTCGACAGAGGCGAGGATTCGCACCTGGTCGAGGTAGCGCTTCCGCTGGCCAGGAGAGAGGTCCACGATCTGGCGGACGTACTCTTCGCCGACCGCCGCCACCGTCGGCGGCGGCTGCATCGGGTCGGCGTTCTGGCGTGGCCGGACGAAGCCCATGCCCTTGACCCAGCCATCGGGCCACTCGTGCCCTCCTGCCTCCACCATCCGCCTGAAACCATCGGCGCGCGCGAGGTTCTGGTCGTCGCTGCCCGCACTGAAGGTTTCGGTCTGCATCGGGCCGGATCTGGCGCCTCCAAGACGCCACCGAACGGCCGCTGATGTGCCTCCATCCGACCGCTTCTTCTGCTGGATCCAGGCCATAGTCACCCACCTCCGAGCGGGGTTCGGTGCGCTCTTGGTGCGCTCCTGGCACCCATCGTAGGACTCGTGAATGACAAAAGACCAGGTCAGAGACCTAGTCTGTCAGTGTCCGAGGGGGGACTTGAACCCCCATGCCCTGTCAAGGGCACTAGCACCTCAAGCTAGCGCGTCTACCTATTCCGCCACCCGGACCTGGTGCTGCACCTCACGGGGCGCCCACGAACTATAGCAACTTGCGTGGTCTCGCCGAAGGGTCCTAAAGGGCCGGGCGCGCTCGACCAAGTGCATCAGCCAAGATGAACTGGTGAGCGCGGACTACCAGCCAGAGGCTGAGGTTGTCGAGTTGTGCCAACAGCTGATCAGGATCGATACGACCAACTTCGGGTCAGAACCGGGTCCGGGCGAGCGGAGCGCTGCCGAACGCGTAGCCGAGCTGCTCGACGAGGTCGGCATCGCGAGCAAACTCTTAGAGCCCGAGCCCAATCGCACTTCTGTAGTGGCGCACTGGGAGCCCGAGGGAGTCGACACATCGCTGTCGCCGTTGCTGATACACGGGCACCTCGACGTGGTGCCCGCCAACGCAGACGACTGGTCGGTGCCGCCGTTCTCCGGCGAGGTGGTCGACGGCTGCATCTGGGGCCGAGGCGCTGTTGACATGAAGGACTTCGACGCCATGGTTCTCAGCGTGGTGCGTGCGCGAGCTCGTGCCGGCGCGCCGCCCCGACGGCCGCTCCGGTTGATCTTCACCGCTGACGAGGAGGCTGGCAGCGGATTGGGTGCTACGTGGCTGGTCCAGAAACATCGCGAGCTCCTGGAAGGCTGCCAAGAGGCGATCGGCGAGGTCGGTGGGTTTTCCCTCACCGTTCGTGATGATCTTCGTCTCTATCTGATCCAGACAGCCGAGAAAGGAATGGCCTGGCTCGACCTGATTGCCGACGGTCGGGCCGGGCACGGCTCGTTGCGCAACGATCAAAATGCGATCACTGAGCTCAGCGCGGCGGTCACCAAGATCGGTACTTACCATTGGCCCCGCAAGATCACTGGCCCGCAACGTGCCTTTCTGGAGGCGGTCGCCGAGGCATTCGAAGTTGATCTCGATCCGGACCGAGCCGAGGAGACACTGGCCCGCCTCGGCACCATCGCCAGGATGGTAGGGGCGACGATGTCGAACACCGCCAACCCCACGATGCTGTCGGCGGGATACAAGCACAATGTGATCCCGGGTCGCGCTACGGCTGGCATCGACGGCAGGTTCCTGCCAGGCAGCCACGATGAGTTCTATGACACCATCGCCGATCTGATAGGTGACAAGGTGCGCTACGAGGTAGTCACTCACAATCCGTCGGTCGAGACCGAGTTCGCGGGCGCATTGGTCGAAGCTATGCAGGCGAGCCTCCAGGCCGAGGACGCAGGTGCCCGTGCCGTGCCCTACATCTTCAGTGGGGGTACCGATGGGAAGGCGTGGCACCACCTCGGCATTCGGTGCTTCGGCTTTGCACCGCTGCGCCTGCCGCCTGATCTGGACTTCGTCGGCATGTTCCACGGCGTCGACGAGCGGGTACCAACCGAGTCGCTGGAATTCGGCGCCCGCGTGCTGGACAGATTCCTTGACAGGGCGTGAGCCTCGGTTTTGCGCGCCGACGACATCGTCGGATGCCGAGCGCGATGCGCGAACGCCCTACCAACACAGCGTGAGGGCACACTATATTGGCGGCCAATGACGATACGTCGTGTCGAATACGAGGTAGCGCGAGTCAGGCTGGGCCGCCACCTCTCGCGTAACGCCGTTCGCCAGTTGCTGACCGATCACGCTGAGTACGGCGGCTGGGAACTCGCCCGGCTGCGGCGCTACCGAGATGGCAGCCGAGACGCCTGGATCCGTCGCAAGATCATTCGAATGCCGGCGCGTACCTAGTTCGCCCGTGCAGCATTCGGTCCGCCGGAGACATCGTCGAGCGCTGAGGCAATCTCAGCTGGCAACGTCTGATGTTCGATAGCTAGGGCAGGAACCAACTGGCCAGCAGTACGCGCGCCGAGCAACGGAGCGGTGACCCCCGGAGCGTCACGCACCCAAAGCAAAGCCACCTGGAGTGGCATGAGATCCAGGCCCTCGGCTGCTCGAACCACCGCCTCCACCACCCCACGGCTGCGCGATTCGAGATAAGGCTCGACGAACCATGCGAAGTGGTCAGTCGCCGACCGCGATCCACGTGGCGTGCCATTCCGGTATTGCCCGGTGAGTACGCCTCGCCCAAGTGGTGACCACGGGAAGAAGCCCATGCCAAAGGCCCGTACGGCTGGCAGCACCTCAACTTCTGCGCGACGGGCCAGAAAGCGAGTACTCGACTTGAGCACTCGTGATCGGCGTGCGGCCCGGAAACGCCCGTTGCCAGGTGGCAGCCTGCGCCGTTTGCCAGCCCACGAAGTTCGAAACTCCCGCGTAGCGCACCCTGCCGGTTGAGACGGCGTAGTCGATTGCACCGAGCGACTCTTCGACGGGAGCCTCGCCCCAGGCGTGGATCTGCCAGAGATCGATGTAGTCGCTCTGCAGCCGCCGCAACGATCCATCAAGATCGCGAAGCAACGCCCGACGCGACGTGTCGACGATGCGTTTGCCGTCTCGGATCACGAAGCCGGCCTTCGTGGCGAGGATGACCTCATCCCGGTTCCCAAGCTCGCGAACCAGTTTGCCGACAATGCGCTCGGCATCACCTGCCCCGTACGCGGCCGCGGTATCGATCAACGTGCCGCCGGCCTCGCAGAACATCTCGAGCAGGGCGTGGGCGTTTTCGGCGGGTGTGTCGCGGCCCCAGGTCATGGTGCCCAGTCCAAGCCGGGAGACGCGCAGCCCGCTGCACCCGACCTGCCGAGTTTCCATGAGGGAGACCCTAACGGCCTGGCGGCACTAGCGTGTCTGGCATGCGCCTTGGCCTCAACCTCGGCTATCTGGTCGGATCCGACGATCCGCGCGGGCAGCTGCGACTGACTCAGCACGCCGAGGCCCTCGGTTTCGTGGTGGTCTGGGCGTCCGAGGCGTACGGCTCAGATAGTCCCACCGTGCTCGCCTGGCTCGCTGCCCAGACCTCGAAGATCGATGTCGGCTCGGCGGTGATGCAAATCCCAGCCCGAACCCCTGCGGCGACGGCAATGACCGCGGCCAGCCTCGATGTGCTGACCGGAGGTCGCTTTCGCCTAGGCCTCGGCGTGTCCGGGCCCCAGGTATCCGAGGGCTGGCATGGCATTCGGTTCGACAGGCCGTTGGGCCGAACGCGGGAATACATCAATGTCGTGAGCAAAGCTCTGTCGGGGTCGACGGTGACCTTTCAGGGTGAGCACTATCAGCTACCTCTGCCCGACGGCCTCGGCAAGCCGCTCAAGCTGACTATTTCACCGATCAGCGAGCACATCCCGATTTACTTGGCGGCAGTCGGGCCCAAAAACCTCGAGCTTGCCGGGGAACTGGCTGACGGCTGGTTGGCCATCTTCTACGCCCCGGAGTTCGCGCCAGAGCAGTTGGAGCGAGTGCTGTCCGGCCGGTCCCGAGTTGGGAAGGCCCTCGATGGGTTCGACGTCGTTCCCAGTGTCCCGTTGGTGGTGGGCGCCGATCCCCGCAGGTGTGCCGATCAAGTCCGTGGGTATGCGGCCCTTTATCTCGGCGGCATGGGCAGTCGGGAACGGAACTTCTACAACGCGCTTGCGGTGCGGATGGGATTTGGCGACACCGCGGCAACGGTGCAGGACCTGTTCCTGAGCCAGCGTCATCGGGACGCCATGGCGGCCGTTCCGTTCGACTTCATTGACCGGACTTCACTACTCGGCGATCGCGATCGGATCGCTGAGCGGTTCCAGATTCTCGCCACATCTGGAGTGACAACCTGCGCATTGGTGCCATACGGCGGTTCCATCGAGGAGAAGCTCAATGCCCTCACAATGGCCGCGGAGGCGCTTGAGCGCTCGGGAGTAGGGCCTTAGTCGATCATCCGGGCCGCTCAGCTGAGTGGTAACGGGCTCAATACCCCGGTGATCAGCAA
>CAWILN010000032.1:0-11389 GCA_963836855.1 uncultured Actinomycetota bacterium
CGAGCAAACTCTTAGAGCCCGAGCCCAATCGCACTTCTGTAGTGGCGCACTGGGAGCCCGAGGGAGTCGACACATCGCTGTCGCCGTTGCTGATACACGGGCACCTCGACGTGGTGCCCGCCAACGCAGACGACTGGTCGGTGCCGCCGTTCTCCGGCGAGGTGGTCGACGGCTGCATCTGGGGCCGAGGCGCTGTTGACATGAAGGACTTCGACGCCATGGTTCTCAGCGTGGTGCGTGCGCGAGCTCGTGCCGGCGCGCCGCCCCGACGGCCGCTCCGGTTGATCTTCACCGCTGACGAGGAGGCTGGCAGCGGATTGGGTGCTACGTGGCTGGTCCAGAAACATCGCGAGCTCCTGGAAGGCTGCCAAGAGGCGATCGGCGAGGTCGGTGGGTTTTCCCTCACCGTTCGTGATGATCTTCGTCTCTATCTGATCCAGACAGCCGAGAAAGGAATGGCCTGGCTCGACCTGATTGCCGACGGTCGGGCCGGGCACGGCTCGTTGCGCAACGATCAAAATGCGATCACTGAGCTCAGCGCGGCGGTCACCAAGATCGGTACTTACCATTGGCCCCGCAAGATCACTGGCCCGCAACGTGCCTTTCTGGAGGCGGTCGCCGAGGCATTCGAAGTTGATCTCGATCCGGACCGAGCCGAGGAGACACTGGCCCGCCTCGGCACCATCGCCAGGATGGTAGGGGCGACGATGTCGAACACCGCCAACCCCACGATGCTGTCGGCGGGATACAAGCACAATGTGATCCCGGGTCGCGCTACGGCTGGCATCGACGGCAGGTTCCTGCCAGGCAGCCACGATGAGTTCTATGACACCATCGCCGATCTGATAGGTGACAAGGTGCGCTACGAGGTAGTCACTCACAATCCGTCGGTCGAGAC
Organism: uncultured Actinomycetota bacterium; assembly: GCA_963836855.1. Classification (GTDB taxonomy): domain Bacteria; phylum Actinomycetota; class Actinomycetes; order Propionibacteriales; family Propionibacteriaceae; genus Microlunatus. The sequence goes on from CAWILN010000032.1 coordinate 899, forward strand.
CGAGTTCGCGGGCGCATTGGTCGAAGCTATGCAGGCGAGCCTCCAGGCCGAGGACGCAGGTGCCCGTGCCGTGCCCTACATCTTCAGTGGGGGTACCGATGGGAAGGCGTGGCACCACCTCGGCATTCGGTGCTTCGGCTTTGCACCGCTGCGCCTGCCACCTGATCTGGACTTCGTCGGCATGTTCCACGGCGTCGACGAGCGGGTACCAACCGAGTCGCTGGAATTCGGCGCCCGCGTGCTGGACAGATTCCTTGACAGGGCGTGAGCCTCGGTTTTGCGCGCCGACGACATCGTCGGATGCCGAGCGCGATGCGCGAACGCCCTACCAACACAGCGTGAGGGCACACTATATTGGCGGCCAATGACGATACGTCGTGTCGAATACGAGGTAGCGCGAGTCAGGCTGGGCCGCCACCTCTCGCGTAACGCCGTTCGCCAGTTGCTGACCGATCACGCTGAGTACGGCGGCTGGGAACTCGCCCGGCTGCGGCGCTACCGAGATGGCAGCCGAGACGCCTGGATCCGTCGCAAGATCATTCGAATGCCGGCGCGTACCTAGTTCGCCCGTGCAGCATTCGGTCCGCCGGAGACATCGTCGAGCGCTGAGGCAATCTCAGCTGGCAACGTCTGATGTTCGATAGCTAGGGCAGGAACCAACTGGCCAGCAGTACGCGCGCCGAGCAACGGAGCGGTGACCCCCGGAGCGTCACGCACCCAAAGCAAAGCCACCTGGAGTGGCATGAGATCCAGGCCCTCGGCTGCTCGAACCACCGCCTCCACCACCCCACGGCTGCGCGATTCGAGATAAGGCTCGACGAACCATGCGAAGTGGTCAGTCGCCGACCGCGATCCACGTGGCGTGCCATTCCGGTATTGCCCGGTGAGTACGCCTCGCCCAAGTGGTGACCACGGGAAGAAGCCCATGCCAAAGGCCCGTACGGCTGGCAGCACCTCAACTTCTGCGCGACGGGCCAGAAGCGAGTACTCGACTTGAGCACTCGTGATCGGCGTGCGGCCCGGAAACGCCCGTTGCCAGGTGGCAGCCTGCGCCGTTTGCCAGCCCACGAAGTTCGAAACTCCCGCGTAGCGCACCCTGCCGGTTGAGACGGCGTAGTCGATTGCACCGAGCGACTCTTCGACGGGAGCCTCGCCCCAGGCGTGGATCTGCCAGAGATCGATGTAGTCGCTCTGCAGCCGCCGCAACGATCCATCAAGATCGCGAAGCAACGCCCGACGCGACGTGTCGACGATGCGTTTGCCGTCTCGGATCACGAAGCCGGCCTTCGTGGCGAGGATGACCTCATCCCGGTTCCCAAGCTCGCGAACCAGTTTGCCGACAATGCGCTCGGCATCACCTGCCCCGTACGCGGCCGCGGTATCGATCAACGTGCCGCCGGCCTCGCAGAACATCTCGAGCAGGGCGTGGGCGTTTTCGGCGGGTGTGTCGCGGCCCCAGGTCATGGTGCCCAGTCCAAGCCGGGAGACGCGCAGCCCGCTGCACCCGACCTGCCGAGTTTCCATGAGGGAGACCCTAACGGCCTGGCGGCACTAGCGTGTCTGGCATGCGCCTTGGCCTCAACCTCGGCTATCTGGTCGGATCCGACGATCCGCGCGGGCAGCTGCGACTGACTCAGCACGCCGAGGCCCTCGGTTTCGTGGTGGTCTGGGCGTCCGAGGCGTACGGCTCAGATAGTCCCACCGTGCTCGCCTGGCTCGCTGCCCAGACCTCGAAGATCGATGTCGGCTCGGCGGTGATGCAAATCCCAGCCCGAACCCCTGCGGCGACGGCAATGACCGCGGCCAGCCTCGATGTGCTGACCGGAGGTCGCTTTCGCCTAGGCCTCGGCGTGTCCGGGCCCCAGGTATCCGAGGGCTGGCATGGCATTCGGTTCGACAGGCCGTTGGGCCGAACGCGGGAATACATCAATGTCGTGAGCAAAGCTCTGTCGGGGTCGACGGTGACCTTTCAGGGTGAGCACTATCAGCTACCTCTGCCCGACGGCCTCGGCAAGCCGCTCAAGCTGACTATTTCACCGATCAGCGAGCACATCCCGATTTACTTGGCGGCAGTCGGGCCCAAAAACCTCGAGCTTGCCGGGGAACTGGCTGACGGCTGGTTGGCCATCTTCTACGCCCCGGAGTTCGCGCCAGAGCAGTTGGAGCGAGTGCTGTCCGGCCGGTCCCGAGTTGGGAAGGCCCTCGATGGGTTCGACGTCGTTCCCAGTGTCCCGTTGGTGGTGGGCGCCGATCCCCGCAGGTGTGCCGATCAAGTCCGTGGGTATGCGGCCCTTTATCTCGGCGGCATGGGCAGTCGGGAACGGAACTTCTACAACGCGCTTGCGGTGCGGATGGGATTTGGCGACACCGCGGCAACGGTGCAGGACCTGTTCCTGAGCCAGCGTCATCGGGACGCCATGGCGGCCGTTCCGTTCGACTTCATTGACCGGACTTCACTACTCGGCGATCGCGATCGGATCGCTGAGCGGTTCCAGATTCTCGCCACATCTGGAGTGACAACCTGCGCATTGGTGCCATACGGCGGTTCCATCGAGGAGAAGCTCAATGCCCTCACAATGGCCGCGGAGGCGCTTGAGCGCTCGGGAGTAGGGCCTTAGTCGATCATCCGGGCCGCTCAGCTGAGTGGTAACGGGCTCAATACCCCGGTGATCAGCAAGACGGCCACTAGCGCGCCCAAGGCACACCGATAGATCACGAATGGCATGAACGTATGCGTGCTCACATAACGCAGCAACCAGGCGATCACCGCGTAACCAATGGCAAACGAGATCACAGTCGCCAGCACAATTGGCCCCCAGGCCGGCGGCACTGGGTCGGAGGAGACGTCGGCAAGCTTGAACAATCCGGAGCCAACGACGGCTGGTATGGCCAGCAAGAAGGAGTACTTGGCGGCCGCAACCCGTTGGTAGCCGAGCGCCAGCCCACCGGCGATGGTGGCACCTGATCGGGAAACGCCCGGGATCAAGGCGAGCGACTGCACGAGCCCGAGAAATAGCCCATGTCGCCAGCTGAGGGACTCCAGCGGGCGGGCGTTCAAGGCCATCCGGTCGATCACGCCGATGATGATGCCAAAGCCGGCGAGCATGGCGGCGGTCGTCCAGAGGTTTCGCAGCCCATGATCGATTGCGTCCTGGAACACCAGCCCCAGCACTACGATCGGAATCGATCCAATGATCACCAGCCAGCCCAACCTGGCCTCTGGATCGTTGCGCGGCAGCTTACCGATCAATGCCAGCACCCAACTCTTGATGATCAGCCAGATGTCCTTGCGAAAATATATGATCACGGCACTCTCGGTGCCCAGCTGAGTGATCGCGGTGAACGCCGACCCGGGATCCTGGCCGCCGAAAAACTGCCCAATGATGGACTGATGTGCGCTGGAGGAGATCGGTATGAACTCGGTCAGGCCTTGCACGATGCCGAGCACCAGTGCTTCCAGCCACCCCATTGATACCGCTCCTCGCCCTCATCGCCCCGCTTGCGGGCGCACCGGTCCACCGTAGATGGTTCCGATACGGCAACCTGGCCGCCTGGAGGGCATCGGCCGTGATCCACGCCACATCAGACAAGCTGGCTCGCTCTGTAGATTGCGCTCTGACATCGGTTCGCCATATTCCGGCTCCTTCGTCGCTTTCGGTGAAGTGAGGTATCGCGCACTTCCCCGAAAGCTCCTGCAGTTGCCGGAGGCAAACCGACGTCATAGCGCTCTGTGCATTGCGCTCTGACATCGGTTCGCCATACTCCGGCTCCTTCGTCGCTTTCGGTGAAGTGAGGCATCGCGACCCGCGCCATGTTGGGGCACTTCCCCGAAAGCTCCTGCAGTTGCCGGAGGCAAACCGACGTCATAGCGCTCTGTGCATTGCGCTCTGACATCGGTTCGCCATATTCCGGCTCCTTCGTCGCTTTCGGTGAAGTGAGGCATCGCGACCCGCGCCATGTTGGGGCACTTCCCCGAAAGCTCCTGCAGTTGCCGGAGGCAAACCGACGTCATAGCGCCGTGTAGAACTGTTCAGGTGACCATCCACCACAACCACCCGTTTGAGGTTGGCGAGCAGGACCGGAATCCGCTTCGCCGTTTCCGCGGTCGGATCACGTCCCCGGTCAGTATCTGGGCAGCCGCAGGTGGTGGCAGGCGGGCCGGCTGGACCCTGTCCTCATTCCTGGTTGCTGACGGCGATCCCGGCGAGGTGATTGGACTGGTGGACGAGGAGTCTGCCCTGGCCGACATCCTGCCCCAGACCGCAACGGTGACCGTAAATCTACTGGGATGGGGTCAGCGCGCACTGGCCGATGCATTCGCTGGAGTCACGCCCGCGCCCGGCGGTCCTTTTACTCTGGCTGCCTGGGAGGACACGGAATGGGGCCCAGTGCTGACGAACTCCCTTGGTTGGATGGGGGCCCGGCTGCGGCCTGAGCCAGATCATGCGGGTTGGGGCCTACTGCTTCGAGCGGTGGTGGAGCGGGTCGAGGTCCAGGCGAATCCGGCCGACGAGCTGCTGTGTTACGTACGCGGCCGGTACCGTTCCGTGGCTTTTTAGATGCAGCGCCTCTGTAGCCTCGGCCCATGACAACGGTTCTGCTGATTCGCCACGGCCGAACCGCGGCGAATACCACCGGCGTTCTCGCCGGGCGTGCGTCGGGCATTGGGCTCGATTCAGCGGGGGAGCAGCAGGCGGCCGAATTGGCCACTCGGCTCGCGGGTGTACCGCTACGGGCCATTGTCACCTCGCCGCTCCGCCGTTGCCGGCAAACAGCTCAGGCGTTGATTGCCGCCCAGTCCGACGGCTGTGTGTTCGCCGTGGAGCAGGGCTTGGTCGAGTGTGGCTACGGCGAATGGACGGGTAAATCGCTGCGTGAGCTCAGCAAAGACAAGCTGTGGGGCGCGATCCAGCTGCAACCGTCAGCCGTACGGTTTCCAGGCGGGGAATCGATGTCGGAGATGTCCACGCGAGCGATCGCGGCAGTGCGTGCCTGGAACGTGCGCATGGAAACTGAGCATGGAGCTGGAGCCGTCTGGGCAGCGGTCTCGCACAGCGACCCGATCAAGGCGATTCTGGCCGACGCACTTGGCATGCACTTGGACAGCTTCCAGCGGATAGTGGTGGATCCGGCATCCATCTCGATCGTTCGCTACACCTCGGCCCGCCCCTACGTGATTACCGCCAACTCAACGACGGCCGATCTGGCCAGCTTCTTGTCGCCTCCGCGGAAGAGGTCACGCACTCGCCAGCCGAAGCCGTCGAACGACGCGGCCGTAGGAGGGGGTCTGGGCGCCGCCGAGACGGCACAGTAAAACCTTGCGGCAGGGCCCGGCGCCGCTCGAAAGGCTTTAGGAGCACATTGCCTCGCTGACTTACCCTGTTACGCATGGCGATTCTGGTGCACCGCTATGACGCGCCCGATCGATTCGTGGCAGGAACGGTTGGTCAGCCTGGGGAACGGAGCTTTTTCCTGCAAGCACGGGAAGGAAACCGCATCACCAGCGTGGCCTGCGAGAAGCAGCAGGTCTCGGTGCTGGCCGAACACCTCGATCGCGTGCTTGATGAGGTGTTGAGACGCAGCGCAGGGGAGGTGAACGTTCCGCCGGCGTCATCCAGGGCGCACGACACGGACCCCTTGGATGCTCCGATCACTGAAGAGTTCCGGGTCGGCACCATGACCATTGCTTGGGATCCGAGCATCGATCGAATAGTCATCGAGCTGTTCTCCAATGTCGATGTTGACGAGGAGCGCACCCGGGCAGCGGAAGCGCCCAGCGCCGAAGAGCCCGACGAGATCGATGCCGATGAGGTGTTCGTGGTCAAGATCACCGCCTCGTATGCGCGGGACTTTGTTGCCCGTGCCCAAGCCCTGGTCGCCGCTGGCCGGCCATCATGTCCGTTCTGCCTGCAGCCGATCGATCCGCACGGTCACATCTGTCCGCGGGCCAACGGCTACCGTCGGCCGTTGTTCGACTGATTCCGTTTTGACTGCTGATGATCTTGATCGCCTGAGCGAGGATGGTGACGTCCGGCCGCCCCACCCCGCATTGACGGCAGAGCTGGGGCGGGCCGAGGTTCAGATCACCGGCCGGCTGCTGCAAGCGTCGAACGCCACCTTCCTAGCTGAGCTCGAGACAAATGGCGAAACCATCGAGTGCGTGTACAAGCCGCTGCGGGGAGAGCGGCCGCTCTGGGATTTCCCACAGCGCACGCTCGGCCTCCGTGAAGTTGCCGCGTACGAGGTGTCACGGATTGGCGGTTTCGACTGCGTGCCTGTCACCGTGCTGGCCGATGGACCGTACGGACCCGGGTCCCTTCAGGTCTGGGTAGAGGTCGACGAGGCAGCCACGAACAAGCTTGTTGATCTTGTTCCAAGCTCAGCCGTGCCCAAACGAGGTTGGTTCGCATCCGTGGAAGGCCTTGATGCGGACGATCGCCCGGTGTCGATCATCCACGCCGATGTTGCTGACCTGCGGCTGCTCGCCGTCTTCGACGTCTTGATCAACAATGCCGATCGCAAGGGAGGCCACATCCTTGGTAGCGCTGGCCGGGTATTCGGGGTTGATCATGGATTGAGCTTCCACACTGATCACAAGCTGCGGACATTGTTGTGGGGCTGGGCAGGCTCGGAGCTGAACCTGCGGGAGCTCGCCGCCGTACGAAAAGCCCGCGACGAGGCACCCGGCCAGCTCAGCGAACTGCTCACTGATCAAGAGATCGAAGCGTTGGTACGCCGTGCAGACCTGCTGCTCGGTCGACGGCGGCTGCCGCGACCACGGGGGGAGTGGCCCTCCATCCCATGGCCGCCGTTCTGAAGGTCATTGGAATTGACGCCCGGATAGGGTGACGCCATGCAGGCTTGGAGCTCCCGTCCGGTGCCCACGCTCCCGCAATCATCGGCCGTACCTCCGCTGCAGGCCTTCGACACCGCCACCCGGCAGCTGGTACCCATCGGTCCGGATACCGGGACGGCACGCATGTACGTCTGCGGCATCACTCCCTATGACGCGACCCACATCGGTCACGCCAACACCTATGTGGCCTTCGACCTACTCAACCGTGTGTGGCGCGACCAGGGGTTGCAGGTGAATCACGTCCAGAACGTGACGGATATCGACGACCCGCTGCTCGAACGTGCAGCTGCCACCGGCACCGACTGGGCGGCACTTGCAGCGGAGCAGACTCGGCTCTACGGCGAGGACATGGCGGCTCTCAATGTCCTACCACCCCGGCACTATGTCGGAGCGGTCGAGTCGATGCCGTTGATCGTGGATCTGATCGTGCACTTGCGCGGACGCCAAGCCGTCTATCCAGTGGACGACAGCGAGTTCGAGGACCTGTACTTCGCACAGGAGAGTGACTCGGAGTTCGGGTCACTGTCCCATCTCGCCGAGGAGGAAGCTATTGCGCTCTTTGCCGAGCGGGGCGGTGATCCGGATCGGCTGGGCAAGAAAGCACCCTTGGACTGCTTGGTTTGGCGACACGCACGGGAGGGCGAGCCCAGCTGGGAGTCCGTGGTCGGCGCCGGACGGCCTGGATGGCACATCGAGTGCACGGCCATTGCACTGGACCGGCTTGGGGCAGGCTTCGATGTGCAAGCCGGTGGCAGTGATCTGATCTTCCCGCACCACGAGATGTGTGCGGCGCAGGGCCGCGTCGCCACCGATCAGCCGTTTGCTCGCGCGTATCTGCACAGCGGCATGGTGGGTTTGGACGGAGAGAAGATGTCCAAATCCAAGGGCAACCTGGTATTTGTGTCTGCATTGCGCAAGTCCGGCGTCGACCCGATGGCGATTCGACTTGCGTTGCTCGACCGTCACTACCGGGAGGACTGGGACTGGACCGATGAGCTGCTCGTCTCTGCCCAAAGCCGCCTCAACCGGTGGCGTGAGGCGGTCCGGCTGGATGCCGGCCTGAATGCCGACGGGGTACTCGCGCAATTGCGCGCAGCTCTCGCTCATGATCTTGATGCGCCTGCTGCGCTGGCTGCAGTGGACGCCTGGGCTGGCGCCTCGGTTGCGATCGACAGTGACGATGCTGACGCGCCGGCGCTGATCGCCCGGGCTTGCGACGCCCTCCTCGGCGTCACGTTGTGATCGGAGTAGAGTGTCCGCGACGAGTTGAGAACTCGCGCGTGTACCGGGGTCGGTGCAAGTCCGAACCGGCGGTGACAGTCCGCGACCCCTCTGCTGAGGCTGAGGGTTGATGTGGTGAAACTCCACGACCGACGGTGAAAGTCCGGATGGGAGGTTCACGCGAGCGCTTATCGTCGTCCGCCGATGCTGCGCGGCGATGGGCTCTCCACCCCGGCATTCGTGCGACCGGATGAGTGGAGGGATCAATGGATCTCCAAGAAGTACTCCTGCGGTTGCTGAAGGCCGAGCTCGTAATCGGTTCGAGCGCCATTCTGTGGCGGGAGATCATCGGCAATGGGTTCGGATTGGCAAGCGCATTGCTGGGCATGCGACGCAAGGTCGCCGCATGGCCTGTGGGCATCATTGGCAACGTCTTGTTGTTCACCGTTTTTGTCGGAACTGCCATAGGTGGCCCGTTCGACACTCCCCAGAAGCTGGATTTGTGGGGCCAGGCAGGTCGCCAGATCTTCTTCATCATTGTCAGCGTGTACGGCTGGGTGCGCTGGTACCAGTACCGGAAGTCGCATATCGGCGAGGGCGTCGGGGTACGGCCAAAGTGGGCCGGTGCAAGTGGTCGTTTGCAAATCCTGCTAGGCGCTGCGGCTCTAACGACGATCTTCTACTTCGCCCTGAAGCAACTGGGATCCTGGGGTCCGCTCGCTGATGCCTGGATCCTGACCGGTTCGATCCTGGCAACGTACGGCATGGCCCGAGGCTGGGTGGAGTTCTGGCTGATCTGGATCGCAGTTGACCTGGTTGGCATTCCACTGCTGCTGATCGCCGGCTACTACCCCTCGGCGATCATGTACATCGTCTATGGCGGAATCTGCATCGTTGGCTTCATAGCCTGGCTTCGGATCGAGCGGAGGGAGCGTGCTGAAACTCCGCCTGATGGCTTGGCGGAGCCAGTCGCGGAGTCCGTCGGCTAACGAATGGAGAGCTGAGCCTGCCGGAGTCGCGCTTCGACAGGCTCAGCGCTCATGAATCCGGCCCGGGACACTAGGCTGCCGCCGTGACCCTGCCGAAATCCTTCGACGGCCTCTTTGCTGAGCTCTCTGCAAAAGTTGCCCGTCACGACCCGGAATCCTCGACGGTTGCCCGGGTGGACGCCGGCGTGCACGAGATCGGCAAGAAGATCGTTGAGGAAGCTGCCGAGGTGTGGATGGCCGCGGAGTACCAGTCCAAGGAACAGGCCGCCACGGAGATCAGCCAGCTGCTGTACCACATCCAGGTGTTGATGCTGGCCCTTGATCTTGACCTCGAAGATGTTTACGAGCACTTGTGAGCCCGCGCTTAGGCTAATAGCCGTGAATTCGACCCTGCCTGGCATGGAGAAGCCCGTGATCAAGGTGGCCGTGCCGAACAAGGGCTCCTTGTCCGAGCCTGCGGCTGAGATGCTGCGTGAGGCTGGCTACGCCCAACGATCGGATGGCGAACTGGCGCTTCTCGACGAAGTCAACGGCGTCGAGTTCTTCTATCTGCGCCCACGAGACATTGCCGTCTACGTCGGCGAAGGAACTCTGGACGTCGGCATCACCGGCCGGGACATGTTACTCGACTCGGGGGCGCACGCCAGCGAAGTGATGCCGCTCGGCTTCGGCCGCAGCCGGTTCCGCTTCGCGGCGCCAAATGGCAGGACGATGTCGGTAGATCAGTTGCAGGATCTTCGGCTGGCGACGTCGTACCCGGGACTTGTTGGGTCCTACCTGCAGGGCCTTGGCGTGAGCACGCGGCTCATCGCGCTCGATGGTGCCGTCGAAACCGCCATCAGGCTCGGGGTTGCCGACGTCATCGCCGACGTAGTTGAGACCGGTACCACCTTGCGTCAGGCCGGTCTGGAGCTGTTCGGCGATCCGATCTTGAATTCCGAGGCGATCTTGATCCGGCGTACGGGCGCGGAACCGCCGTCCGGCTTGGACCAGCTGGAACGCCGGCTGAACGGCGTTCTGGTCGCCCGAAACTACGTGATGATGGACTACGACGTCACCGACGCTCTCGTCGAGGAAGCCTGTGCGATCACCCCAGGACTGGAATCGCCAACTGTCTCTCCGCTGGCGAAAGAAGGATGGCGGGCGGTCCGAGCGATGGTGCCGCGGGCGGACGCCCAGCAGATCATGGACGACCTGTGGGCCCTGGGTGCCCGGGCCATTCTGGTCACCGACATTGCGGCATGCCGCATCTAGCGTCGTGAGCTGTGGCTGACCAAGGTCTGGACCACAGCGTCTATCTCGCGCGACCTCATCGGGTCCGGGTGATCGTGATCATCGCAACCATCGCTCTCTGCGTCTTGACCGCGATCGGTTGGTTCTTGCTGCCGGCGGAGATTCGGGCGCTGTTCACGCTGTCCCAGCGGC
>CAWILN010000033.1:0-77134 GCA_963836855.1 uncultured Actinomycetota bacterium
CCCCTCGAAGGGACACATCGTCCTTCCGCCGGATGACGGGGCCTGCTGCCACGTAGCCAGCACGGGACGCAGCTGGCTCGTTTCGCTGCTGGCCGCTCCACCCGAGCCGCACTCATCTGCCCCCGAAATGCCCCCGCCCATCCGTCGCCAACCGTAACCAGCCCCAACTAACCACGGACAATGGGGCAGAGACCCAGCGTTAAACGACACCAACCGTCGACAACCATCGGCCACCGCACTATCTCGTAATGCGTCGCTCATGCCGCCACGATGCTGTCACGGAGCCCTCCCAACTAGTCGCAAGTCGCCCGCTCTGATCCTGGCAGTGCACGCTTGGCAACTGGCAGCACCCACGGTAAACGGTGCACTCCCACCTCTCCGTAGGTTGTGGGTTCGAGTCCCACGGGGCCCACTTTTGTGATGTCGCAAGACATAGGCGACACCTCGAACCCTCAGGTCAGGTTTGGTCTGGGTTTGCGAACGCCTCGGGCTTGGTAGTCGACGGCTGGGGCGGGCGTTGCGTGGCTGGTCCAAGCGATGGCGTCAACCCCCAGCCATGGTTCGTTGGCCACGCCCGTCGGGGTCACGCCGGTGAACGCCACGACGTCGCGATGCAGGTGGGACTGGTCGGCGTAGCCGCCTTCGGCCGCGACTCGGGCGGCGTCTTCACCCGCGGTCAGGCGGTGGGCGGCATGGTCGAAGCGGACCAGCTTCGCGGCGCGCTTGGGCGGCAGGCCGATCTGCGAATGGAACCGGGACCACAGGCGCTTACGGCTCCATCCGACCTCGGCCGCCAGTCCGTCGACCCGGATCAGGCCGCGGCTGACGACGATCTGGTGCCAGGCCCAGGCCACCTCCGGGTCTACCGACGGACCCCGACTGAAGTCGGCGGGCGAGCAGCGCGTCCGTCATCGCGAAGCGATCCTCCCAGGAGGAGGCTTCGCCCAGTTGCTCACGGATCCGTGACGCCTCCCGGCCCCACAGGTCGTCGAGGGACACCACGGCGCCGTCCAGTTCGGCAGGGGAAGTGCCCAGAATTGCGCGGGCGATCAGCGGGGACAGGCGCACCTGTACGGCCTCGAAGTTCTCGCCTCGTACCCAAACTGCGCCGAGTCCGAACCCAAGCCCGGCGACGAGACTTCCCTGCTGCTGCCGCCCGGCGGCATCGTCCACGATCAGCGGGCCGGCGCCGAACTCCACAGCCAGCGTCACAGCCGGGTGCGGGACCGCCCGGTGGGCAGCCCCGGCCACGCCACGGTCACGGAACCCGGCCATGGTGACACCGGCCAGCCGGCTGGGCCGCGCCGGGCGCACAACATCCCACACAGCCGCAGAGTCACCCTCGTGCACGCCGAACCGCATGATCACATGCTACAAAGCCGGGAGAACGGAACATTTGTTCAAGCCAGCGCCGCACACCGACGGCGACAGTGGGCTCATGAACGTTCCGACGAAACTCGAAGAACAGATCCGCGCGGGAAGCCGAAGGCGTCGATTCCTGATCGCCACGGTCGCCGTTGTCGGGCTGCTCCTGGCGAACGCGGTTGCGGTGGGGCAGCAGGCCGCCGAGGCCACGAGCGATTCGACCCTGCCTCTCGATGGCGGGAACATCTACGTACGCCAGGACGGTCCCCGCGACGCCCCGGCCTCGTCCTGATCCACGGGCTCGCCGGGTCGACCCGCTGGTGGGATTCGCTGGTTCCGCTGCTGGCCAGGTCCCATCGCGTGATTCGGATCGACCTACTCGGGCACGGCCAGTCAGCCAAACCGGCCGGCCGCGGCTATGAAATCCCCGAGCAGGGACGCCGGGTCGGCGAAGCACTGGACCGGCTCGGCGTTAAGCACGCCATCGTCGTCGGTCATTCCACCGGCGGTTGGGTCGCCACCGCCCTCGCCGAGCAACGACCTGACCTGGTGATCGCGTTGGCGCTGATCGACACCGGGCCCCGCCCGGACGCTCTCATCTCGCAAGGGCCCGCAACCCAGCTCATGTCGGTCCCCATCGTCGGGCAACTGCTGTGGCGGCTGCGGACCGACAGCCTGATCCGTAAGGCTGCCAGCACCGGGTTCAGCCGCCCCGGCTACCAGATCCCCCAACAGCTCATCGACGATTTGCGCGGTACCACCTACCACGCATTCACCGCGACATCGCGGGCAGCCGACGACTACCTGAAGCAACGCGCGCTCCCCGACCGGCTGACAGCCCTCAGCAAGCCGCTGCTGGTGATCTTCGGCAAGGAAGACCGGAGATGGCGGTCCTCATCCGCCGCCGAATACGGTGCCGTTCCCGGCGCAAGGGTCGAGTTGCTGCCCGGCCTCGGACACTCGCCGATGCTCGAGGATCCACCAGAGACCGCCACAGTCCTCCTCGCCTTTATCGGTTCCGTGCTCGGCAACCGGCAGTGAGACGGTTGAGGCGTCTTGGAGTGTCGACGACATGACATGTTGCACAGCACGTCCGCGAAGCCAAGACATTCAGGCCGTCTTCGTTGAAATGCCCATGCTTGATTAATGCTTCATTGATCAGGGGCCGGGCTCCGCTCGGCCACGCCGCCCGTGTCCTCCTACGGTCCGGGCCGCGCCGCGCATAGCGATGATCAGCCGATTCGGGCGCGCACCTCTCGAACGGTCCCGGCGGGGTCGACGCCGTGGTCGTGTGACTCCGGCACGACCACAAGCTCCGTCTCCGGCATCGCGGCAGCGAGTCGCTCGACGGCGGTGGCGATTAACGGCACCGTCGGGTCGCCGCGGAGGATAGTCGTCGGCACGTCGACCCCGAGCATCGCGGCGGTCGGTGTCGACACCGACGCGACGAGCCGGCTGTCGTAGACCGTGGTCTGCGCGAGCGGGACGAGACCGGCGAAGGCCGGGGACGCGTGGAGCTGTTCGATCGCTGGCTCGGGCATGCCGACGTCTTCCCGCAGGAAGAGCAAGACCGCCTCCTCGTTCTCGCCTTGGTCGACGAGGGCCTGCAGCCGGTCCGCAAGGTCCGCGGGCGGCTCGTTCTGTCCGAACCGCAGCGGCGGCTCGGACAAGAACAGGTGGGTCATGGGTACGCCCTCGGCCGCAGCGAACAGCGACAGCACCGCACCCGAGGAGTGTCCGAGGACAACTGCGGCACCGCCGACCGCATCGATGACGGCGCGCAGATCCTCGGCCTCCCGCTCGGGTGCGTACGGCGTGGTGTCGCCGCTGTCGCGCCGACCGCGACGATCGTAGGTGACGCCCTGCAGCCCAGCCTCGGCGAACGCCGCAGCCAACGGACCGGCCGCCTCGGCCGTCGACAGCGCGCCCCCGACGAAGACCACCGGTCGTCCAGATCCGAAGCGGCGATAAGCGACCCGGGTACCGTCGGCGGATTCCGCATACTTGATCGGCTGATCAGTCAAAACACCATGTCCTCTCTGGAGTGGTTTGTTCCTTGTCTCAGCCGACACATTGCCCGAGCTCTGTAACCAGCGGGCAGGCGGGGTGCACGAGCCGAGCACTCTCCGCGCGGCACTCGACACCCTCGATGACGCTGGGCTCGTGCACCCGCCAGGCGCGGCAGGCAACCGCGGACGGCACGAGGGGTTTACCCTCCTCGACGAGGCGGGATGGCAAATGGCGACCCTCTGCCTTATGCGGTGCCCGCCAAGCGCGAAGACTACTTCACCCTCCCGGCCGGCTTCGTGATGAATGGGTGTTGGTTTCGCCAGTAGCTGCGGTCGGGGTCGATGGTGTGCTCGCTGAGAACCTCGCCGGTGTCGCGGCGTATCACGGTGACGTTGTCAGCATCGATGAGGATGGTCACAGCCTGGCCTTGTGGGCGGCGCCGACGCCGAGATGCTGCATACGACCGACCGGCGCGGCCGAGGCTGATCTTGCTGAGGCGGTCGACCTGGTCATTGCGGATGCGGCAGTGGGGATCGTTGCGCTGACCGTGTTGGAGAGGTCGACGCGGCTCGCGAGCTGGTCTGATGTGGCCCATCCGGCTGGGTTGGTAGGGGCGGAGGCGATTGCAGCACGAACTTCGCTGGCAGCCGACGAGCGCGGGGTCGGTGCGGGTAGCCGGGCTGGTGAGCTCGCCCAAACGGCTCCTGGACAAGCTGATCAGGCGCTCCTGAGCAGCCACACTGCGGCAATCACGACTGTGGCTGCGAGGCCGATGGCACCAACTGTCGTGACCACTCGTCCCAGCAGCCGGTTGCCCAAGGCAATGAAGAATCCGCCGGACTGGGCCAGTGCGAAGATGAAAAGAGCGGCGGCGATCATCCACAGTCTCTGGCCGGACGCTCCCGCGCGATCAGCAATGTCGACGACTACCAAGGTCAAGATCACCAGGACGCCGGCGTGAGCGTGTCCGGCGCGGAAGTTCCAAACCTGGTCTCCCTGTAGCCGGTCGCGCAACAACCACAAGAGTGAAAAGCCGCCGAACATGACCGTGATCAATATCAGCAACAAGATGGCAGAGATGATGTGTGCGGTTGAACTCATGACTGCTCCTCGGTGGCCGTATTGCTGAAGCCTAGAGTCAATGAATGGCGACAAGGATGGCACTCGCCGATCGCGCGGGAGGGGTCGGGACTCACCTGCGCTGATCGATGGCCTGCTTGCTTACGCCCGATAGCTATGGCGGTCGTACTGGCGGTGTGTTCACCAGCTCACGAGCAGATCTCATGGACCGCTCACTTTCAAGGACCGCATGGCTATACCGCCGCTATCTCTCCGCTCAGTATCCACGGGCGGATTTCGCCATCGTCAGCGGCGAAGGGATTACGCACACGAGGTAGGTTCAGCAGGAGACTCCAGCTAGCTCCAGGTCTTGTGCCGCCATCTAGCTGGAGCCTCTCCCCCTGAATCGGCCCTGCAACTATTTGCGCGCAGAATTGGTCAGATGTCCAGGTCCTGGCGCGATTTGTCTCAGGCTCGTGCGAAATGCCGTAAATTTTCCGGTCGCCAACGGCTGGGCAACGTTCACGGTCAGCCGTAGGGTCAGGGGCGGTGCGGCGTCGATGCGCAGCTACTCCTGGGTATCCGTCTGCTTCTCGGCAGCATCGGCTGGTCGAAGAGCTGCACTTGCGGGCTGCACACTGAAGTAGAGCGCCACGATCGCGAGGAGCGCTGCGATGATCGCTGTCCAGGTTTCAACACTCACGCGCCGAATGGTGTCATGACCTGCTGCTCGACACGCCGCGAACGCTCATCCCGCACAATCGAATCTGTGTTCCCATTAGTCATGCGGGATCTCGATCCGAATCAGTACAGCGAAGGCGGTCGCCGGGCAGTCGACCGTCCGATCCAAGTCGAGTCAGCCACGTGGTCCGCTGGAGGCCAGCTCGACTGGTGGGTCAAAGAGCATCGACCGCGCACGGAGTGGTACGGCCGTGTACGTGGTCCAGACGGACGTCAGCGATGGATCAGAGTTGTTGATCTTCGTCCTGCCAGGACAGTGGATAGCGCCGCGCATCGTACGGAACCGCTCTCCGGCCTCAAGGGGTCTTGATCGCCACGCGACGGCCTTCCGGCCGCCCTTGACCCGGCGTCCTCTGCGGCTCTATGGGGCAAGGATGCGGGCAGGACGTGGCCTGCCAATTAGGCTGCGCAGCTACTGGTCCGTGACTTTCCTGAACTCGCTTAGCCGGTAGGCGTTGCCGCACTCGCCACCGCACCGACGACGGACTACGGCTGACGGTGGCTGCCACGGGCGGAAGTGCTCCAAAGGCGCCACGCCTACTTGGGACAGCTGCTCCACGATCGGTATCTGTTTCGGAGCGTTTGCGCTTGGTGGGCATTCGGGATTGGGGCAAGACCACATCTGTGCGCTCATGGAAGGACCCTATGGGTCAGCGTCCATCGCGGCTGCTAACGATGACAAGTGTTGCTCAACCAGCTTGTATGTACCGATCTCGCTTCCAGTTCTTGTCACGCCACTCGATCACTTTATCGCGGCGGTACCGAAAGCCGTTGTCGACGATGTGGACAGTCGAACCGAAGTCGGCCAGTGCCCAACGCTGTTGCAAAGTCGTGGATACGTCGAGCAGTTCCGCCACTTCGCTGATCGTGACCATTTCGTCCTGGGGCTTGGGGTGTGCGCTCATGCCTCGATTATTTGGATTTCGGGCGAGCGCCTCGACGAACGATGCCCACCAATGACAAGTGACCTCAGACCATGTCAGCTGTAATGGGCGATGGCTTGAAACCCTTGACGGTCAAATAGACGCCCAGCGAGAACTCAAATAGCGCGACCGGGAGTGCGGCGAGTGCCGTCAGCGGGGACCTTTGTCCCCAAAGGCTGAACAACACGCCGATCCAGGAAGCAAGGAGCAGGGGCGCTCCGATGAATGCGAGCAAAGGAAGAACCCGCGGCACCAAGCGCGACTGGTACAACAGGAAGCCCAGCAAGAGGTCGTTCACGGCCGGCATGAGGCTTTGTGAGAGGAAGAAGATCCGGTCATACAGGATGGCCAGCGTCTGGCCGGTGACCAACGCTCCGGTCCCCGCTCCTGCCTGCCGCAAGCTCACCATCGACAGGAGACACGCGACGCCAGCGAGGATGCCGGCAGCTTCCAGGACTCGCGAGCCGACAAGGCCCAACGCGGCCCCTTCGTTCTGCCTCTTGAGCACCGGGTACAGCACAACAGCAGTGCCGATGCCCGCGAGGGCCACGATGATCTCCAGGATGCCGCCGAAGAGGACGGCAGTGTCGGGGCCAGGGCCGACGACGTAGTTCGGATCGTGCACCGAACCGTAGAGGGCGAGTGTCGGGATCGAGACGAAGGTGAGCAGGTAGAGCACGCCCGCGACAAGCGCTGTCTTCCTCAGTGGGGTCATCGGGACTCGTTCTGCTGGTGATTGAAAACGCCTCGCACGGAAAGCGAGTAGCTGGCAAAACTCACGTGCCCTCCTTGGCTACGTCACACGCGACCCTACGGAGCGCTATACGCCGCCGTCGCTATTTCTGACGGCGTGTCTCTGCCACGCCTTCGTCATGAGATCCCGGTGACGCTTTCGCCAGCTTGACTCTCGACATCGAGCTTCAGGACGGTTCTTCGGCGGATACCGCCACACCGCCCTCGACCGCGACGATGCGATGGTCCTCGGCGTGGGTGAGTTCCGTGCGGAGGAACAGGTCGTCCGTCGGCAGGTGCAGGTCGAAGCGAGCGAAGGCCGCCACGTGGAGGCCGCCGGACTCGGCGGTGAGGTCGAGCACGTGTCCGCCGATGCTGCGATCCTCGCTCAGGAAGTGGAGGTGAAGGCCCGCGACCGCGATGCCCTGGTAGATCGCCGGCGTCCAGAATCCGACCACCGTGCCGCGGATGTCGCGCGCCACCGTCTCGACCTGGTGACTCGTCACCTCGGCGAGCCGCGGGAACGGATGATGCTGACGAGGCGTGATCCGCATGCGGACCTCCGACAGCACGCCGTCGAAGCGCACGGCGTGGAACAGGTTCCGGCTCGTGAGCGCACCCTCAACGGATGCCGCGAAGCCCGCGAAGTCCTGCTCGCCCAAGCCGACTCGCGGGACGTCAGGAAATCGGCACACGATCGCGAACGGGAGGATGTCGTCGTCGCCCATCGCCACCGGCGGACCGTCGAGCGTGCACTCGATCGCCTCGCCGTCGACGATGACGACCTCGCCGCCGAGGTGGTCGACGCACCCGAGCCCGAAGTCCCCGCTCGAGCGCGCTTCGGCGACGCGCAGGCCCGACTCGTAGGCGCCGGCGAGCAGCGCGTCGATCACGGCGAACTGCGTCACGGCGGCGCCGGGCATGGGAGGCGGAGTCATCACGGTTGGAGCGTACCGGCGCTCGGCGGTCGGAACTCCAACGCGAAGAGCGCCGCGCGCGCCTGCTGCGGGTCCGAACCTTCGGCGGCGGCCACTTGCGCCCTACGCGCCAAGCGACCCTCCGGCCAGGGAGGCCGCAAGGTTTGGTGGACTACTTGATCTTCAGCGCCAGATCCCAGTTGCCGTAGCTGCTGCCGGAGTCGTCGTAGAACGGGATGTGCAGCGTGCCGCCGAACTTGGCGTTCTTGAATGTGAGGTAGGCCAGCGTCTTCACACCTTTGCTGAGGTCAGACGCGTTCTGGTTCAGCACGGCCTTGCCGGTATCCGCCCTTGGCCGTGTATTCAGCGTCACCGAACCCCTGCCCTTGCTGGCCGCCAGCTTGACGACGACGAACAGGTTGCCGTTATTAGAGCGGTACGCCGACTCCAGCTTGGCCTTCGTGCCGGGCTTGGAGTCAGCCGTTGTCCGCGTCCACAGCACGTTCTGGACGGGCCGGTCTTGCCGGTCCAGCCGATGATCTTGCCCTGCTCGAACGTGAAGTCCTTGCAGGTGTAGGCGAGCGACGGTTCGTCCTCCGTCGTCGCATACTTGATCTTGATACTGCCAGTAGCCGGGTCGGGCTTGATGCTGGGCTCCTCGTCCCCCGATTGATCAACTCCGGCAATCTGGCATGCCTTATTGAGATTTACAGCGCTTCTACTCCGCGTCTTGAAGATCAAGGCGAGCCGAACGACAGCAGGGAACTGCAGCGCTGCCGCTTCTAGCCGTCTCTCGCAGCGCTATGGAGCCTGCTGGCTACGGCTGTTACGGCGCGGTCCATCGCCCCGATCTGCTGGAGCATCGTCATCAGATCGAAGTAGTGGCGAAGCGCCTTGATCTTGCCGTCCTCGATCTCAATCACCTCGACCGACTTGACAGTCATGCGTTTGTTCGACGGCGGCAGCTCCTGACCGTCTGGCATCGCCATCGGGCCACTCTGCGTGCCCTCCCAGGTGAGCTCGATCGCCACCGTGTTTCCGCTGGTATAGGCCCCGGTTATCGTGCCCTGCTCGTCCGGAAACGCGTGTTTCCAGCTCTGCGCCGCCTCGATCCGAGCATCTGCCCCCTCGAGACGGCGCTGCGTGGCGAGCTCCTCCTCGTAGAAGTTGTCGGCTAGAAGCGAGCGGAGGCGGGCGAAGTCACCGGCGTTGTAGCATTCGATGCTCTCGCGAGCCACGTCTTCTGCACTTTGGGCCATTTGGCCTCCTTGGTTGTGGGCTCGGATCCATCTTAAGAAAACTGCATGTCGCCCGGGAGGTCGAAATAAGGCTGTCCACGAACCACGAACGATGTCATGCGGTCGTCAGACGCCTTCGGCAGTGCCGCTCACAGCGCCCATATCTTGAGCGGCCCAACTCGATGGCCGGCGTCCCTGGTGCCTGCCTGGTGTCCGAATAGGGGGCACGCAGATCATGATCGGCGCGATTCGCGCCAGCGGTATTCCACCTCTGGACGTCCCGTTCGTCCGAACCGGGTGTCGCGCTCGAGCAGACCGGAGTCAGCGAGGTGCTCGAGGTACCGCCGGGCCGTGACCCTGGAAGCGCCGATCAACTCAGCCAGCTCCGAGGCGGACATCGCGCGTTCTGCGTCACGCACCGTCGCGCTGACTCGGGTCAGCGTGGTCATCGTCAGGCCCTTCGGCAGGTCCGTCGTGCTGAGCGTCGGCCGCAGGGTGGCCAGCATGGCGTCGACGTCGGATTGCGCGAGGGTGCCGCCGGCCGCCATCTGCTCGCGGTAACGGACGTACTGCTCGACCTTGACGCGGAAGCCGGCGAAGGTGAACGGTTTGATCAGATACGACACGACGCCTTGCGCGACCGCCCGGCGCACGACGTCGACATCGCGGGCCGAGGTCACCGCGATTACGTCGCAGGAGTGCCCGGCAGCCCGAATCCGGCGGAGCAGGGCGAGGCCATGTCCGTCCTTGAGATGCATGTCGAGCAAGATCAGATCAACATCTGGATCGCCTGCAAGATAGCGGAGGGCTTCTTGGCCGCTGGCCGCGACCGCCACGACCTCGACGTCCAGTCGCCGCAAGTAGGCCGCGTTGGCCTCGGCGGCCACCGGCTCATCCTCGACGACAAGCGCACGATACGTCGTCATCGCGCGGACTCCGCTCGGTCGATACGGTGCTCCGAACCGTCCTCCTGGTTGACCTGGGGCCCGATGACGATGTCGAATCGTGCCCCGCCGAGCGGCCCACGGTCCACGCTGATGGTGCCGCGATGGCTGCGGACCGCTTGCACGACCAGGGCCAGTCCGATACCTCTGCCAAGACCGCCGGTGGTGCCCTTGGTCGACCACCCCCGCCGGAACGCCTGCTCCGCCTCTGCGGGACTCAGCCCCGGGCCGCTGTCGTCGACGGTCAATCGGAACCGTTCCCTATCGGCCACGACGCGGATCGCCACCCGGTGCGGCGGTTCGGTCTCAGCCGCGGCATCCATCGCGTTGTCGACCAAATTGCCCACCATGGTCACCACGGCTGACGGCTCGATAGCAAGATCACTCACCCGCGAATCAGCATCGACGGTGAAGTCGATGCCACGTTCCTGCGCCTGGGCCGACTTGCCGAGCAGAACGGCTGCGAGCACCGGCTCTTCGACCGCAGTCAACACCTGGTCGGTGAGCTGCTGGGCGACCTCCAGCTCCCTGGTGGCGAACTCGACCGCGTCGTCGGGTCGGCCCATCTCGATCAGCGACACGACCGTGTGCAGCCGGTTGGCAGCCTCGTGGTTTTGCGAGCGCAGCGTGTCGGCGAGACCCCTGGCGGAGTCCAGTTCGCCGGAAATGGCCTGCAGGTCGGTATGGTCGCGAAGCGTGATCACCGAGCCCACGACTCGGCCGGACCAGACCGCCGGCGTCTTGTTGACCACGAGCATCCGGGGCCCGACCAGGTGAATCTCGTCGGTCACCGTGCCTTCGCCGAGCACGCTGTCGACCATGGGTTCCGGCAGCTTCAGCTCGCCGACCGGCTGACCGACCACTCCAAGCTCCAATCCGAGAAGTTTGCGCGCCTCGTCGTTGACCAGTTGGACCCGGCCGGCCCGGTCGAGCAGCACCAGACCTTCCCGCACAGCGTGGAGCACTGCGTCGTAGTACTCGAACATCCGGGTGATCTCACGCTCGCCAAGACCGTGGGTCTGGCGGTTGAGCCGATGGCTGATCGCCCAGGCGCCGACGGCTCCGGCTGCCAAGACCACCCCCGCGGCGATGGCGATCGCAATCAGACTGGGCCCCAGGGACCGCTCGATGGTCGCCGTGGTGATGCCCACCGCGACGAGCGCGACGATGGCTGATCCGTTCCGGACCGGGACGACGGCGCGGACCGACGGCCCCAGCGTCCCGGTGAACTGCTCGACATGGCTCTCGCCGCGTTGCGCCTCTGCGATCGAGCCGAGATAGTGGCCGCCGATCTGGCTCGGGTTGGGATGGGTGTAGCGCACCCCGTCTGGGGACATCACGACGACGAAGTCGGTGCCAGTGTCGCGCCGGATCCGCTCGGCCCACGGCTGCAGCTGCACACTGGGATCCGGGGTCGCCAGCGCCGCGAGGATATGAGGCGAGTCCGCGGTCGTCGTGGCCACGGCCAGAGCTGCCTCACCGGCTTGCCGCCGCTGGTCGGCGCGGGCATCGAGGTAGGCGAGGGCCAGTGCCGACAGCACAACAATGAGCACGACCAGCAGCTCGAGCACAAGGATCTGACGGGCCACGCTGCTCGCCCGGCGCCCTCGCAACCACGCCATGGGGCATTGTCACACCAGACGTGAACTCAATGAACGAAAGGCGGCGTCGCAGTGCCGATCCGCAGAGGATGAGGTTCATCCCGACCAGGGATCTAAGTCTCAACGAACATGCGAGGTGACCACGATGGCCACAACCACCGACGTACGGCCCGCCGGACGGCCGGCCAAGAAGAAGGATCGTACCCACTACCTGTATGTCGCGGTCATTGTGGCTGTGGCGCTAGGAATTGCAGTCGGACTGCTCTTTCCCGACTTCGCCAAGCAACTGAAGCCACTCGGCACCGGCTTCGTCGGCCTGATCAAGATGATGATCGCTCCGGTGATCTTCTGCACCATCGTGCTGGGGATCGGATCGGTCCGCAAGGCGTCACAGGTCGGGAAGGTGGGCGGCATCGCCCTGGTCTACTTCGTCACCATGTCGACGCTGGCCTTGGGGATCGGGCTCGTCGTCGGCAACATCATCCATCCCGGCCAGGGCCTGCACATCACACCGGATGTCGCGGAGAAGGCCGCCAGCGCAGCCACCGCAGAGAAGATGACGACCGCCGACTTCCTGCTGCACATGATTCCCACCACCCTGTTCTCGGCGCTGACCACCGAGGTCGTGCTGCAGACCCTGCTTGTCGCCCTGCTGGTGGGCTTCGCCCTGCAGGCGATGGGCAAGAGCGGTGAACCGATCCTCAAGGGCGTCGGCTACCTCCAGAAGCTGGTCTTCCGGGTCCTGTCCATGATCATGTGGGTGGCCCCGATCGGTGCCTTCGGTGCGATCGCCGCGGTGGTTGGCGCGACCGGTGCGGCCGCGCTGAAGAGCCTCGCCGTGTTGATGATCGGGTTCTACCTGGCCTGCTTCGTGTTCGTGGTGGTGATCCTCGGCACGCTGCTCAAGCTGGTCACGGGGGTCAGCATCTTCAAGCTGTTCAAGTACCTGGCGCGGGAGTTCCTACTGATCGTCTCCACGTCGTCCTCGGAATCCGCGCTGCCGCGGCTGATCGCCAAGATGGAGCACCTGGGTGTCTCCCGCTCCACCGTGGGCGTCGTCGTGCCGACCGGATACTCGTTCAACCTGGACGGCACCGCCATCTACCTGACCATGGCCTCGCTGTTCATCGCCACCGCCATGGGCGATCCGCTGACGGTAGGCGAGCAGATCTCACTGCTCGTGTTCATGATGATCGCCTCGAAGGGTGCGGCCGGTGTCACCGGTGCCGGCCTGGCCACCCTGGCCGGCGGCCTCGCCTCGCATCGCCCCGAGCTGACTGACGGCGTCGGCCTTATCGTCGGCATCGACCGGTTTATGTCCGAGGCCCGGGCGGTCACCAACTTCGCCGGCAACGCGGTGGCCACCGTGGTGATCGGCACCTGGACGAAGTCGATCGACTCGGCTCGGGTGCAGGAGGTGCTGGCCGGTCGCGATCCCTTCGACGAGACCACGATGGTCGACGACGAGCACGGCAACGAGATCACCACGGTCGACGAGGATCACAGCAACGAGCTCGCGCCCGAAACCGACCGCGAACCGGTGCTTACCGGAGCCCGCTGAGTCCCTCCGCTCATCGCGCCTCGCCCAACCAGAGCTCAGCCTGGTCGGGCGAGGTCGTTGGGCGATTAGATGCGGTCGGCGGCCGCAGCCAGGTTTCCGACCCGACCCCATCGCAGGATCCAGCCGCCGCGTGCGCTCGACTCCCGCGAGCCGGGCCGTCCGCGCTGAACGCGGCGAACGGCATGGGAGCAGCAGTGATCACCTGGAGGCGGGCCCTTGCCGCCTGGCCGGCAGAAGAGACATATGTGGCCGCCCTGGTGAGCTTGAGCCCGGATTAAGCGATCGCGGCTTTGGCCATCTCCTCAAACTTCGCCATCAACGCCTTGTGAGGGTGGGGCCCGTGGCTGACTCGTGCGACGCCGACGTTCGCCCAATCGGCCTTTGGCGGCGAGCCGGGGAAGGAGATCAGGTTCAGCGGCAGCGGCACTTCCTTGACGATCCGCTCGACCTGCCGCGGATCGGCGAGATGGGGGACGAAGAACCCGCTGGCGCCGGCGCCGGCGAAGGCCTTCCCACGCTCGATCGCTTCGTCGACCAGCGCCGAGTCATGCGTCTCCGTCTTCAGGTACAGGTCGGTACGGGCGTTTATGAAAAACTGGTCGCCGACGGCCCGGCGGATCGCCTCGATGCGCTTCGCTTGCAGCGTTAGCGGGTGCAGGCCCTCGCCGCCGATGACCTGGTCCTCGAAATTGCAGCCGACCGCGCCCGTCGCGGCCAGGCGGACGACATTGCTCGGCGCCTTGGTCCGGGTCATCGGAATAGGCGCCTTCGAAATCGACGGTAAGCGGCAGTTCGGTCGAGTCGGCGATGCGCTTTGCGTTTGCCAACGCGAAATCGATCGGCACACCCTGCCTGTCGGACCAGCCGTTAGCGTCGGCAACCGGATGGCTGCCGGTCGCGAGCGCCTTGGCCCCGGCGCGGATCACGGCCTGGGCGCTGCCGACGTCCCAGACGTTGTACAGGATCACCGGATCGCCCGGCACGTGCAGTGCGGCGAACGCCTCGAATTTCGTCGCCATTGGCTCCCCCTTATCGAAGGCCGTCGAGATTGCGCCTCAGCTGCTCGATCCAATCCTTGGACTCTGAGGCAGCGAGGCGCCAGTGTAGCGCGTGTGGCGCTTTTGTTCTTTGGGGGGTGGATCGATCCGTAGCCTTCCTAACGACCCAAGAACAAGCTGTAGCCGGCGTTACGACCAGTTGCGTGGTTGGTGTGGACCCCTGCGCCCGACTATGAGGATGAGGTCCACGACAGCGCTCTGCGTCGCAACTGGTGGGGTGGCGAATCTACCGCCGCGTATTGAAGATCAAGACGATCCGTACCACAGTAGGAACCTGCAGCGCTGTGTCACAGGCACATTCGGTGACGACAGCCGGACGGACAAGGGTGCGGAGAGCAAGGGGTCAATATCGCTGGATTGGAGGCCGGGAAAGACCGCCGGGTGGTCGTACACATGCAACCGCAGGTCTTAGGCCGGTAGCGGGAGCCGTTCTCGATGGAGCGCATTCGAGGCCATGATGCCGGCGAGCTGCTTTCGATGGCGCTCGACTGGCTGCCGAGGTCGCTAGCTAGGCGACTGGGGTTCGTAGACTTCTTCATCGGCGATCCGCTGTTCGCAGGTCTTCACCAAGTGGAGGTAGCCGACGACGGGGGTTCCTACCGGACCACTGCCCACTACGTGTCGGTGTACCACCAGCGCCACCGAGCGAAGTCGGCGCGGCGCGCGACCATCGTGTTGCCGTATGGGCCACGTGGAACGGCAACGGTTGTCCACGAGCTGGGGCATGCGCTCGACGAAGTGCTCGGCTATGAGTGGTTGGCCAAGCCCGTCAGCGACTACGCCCGGGTCGATCCGTCTGAGGCGTTCGCGGAAGCGTTCACCGCTTGGGTGGGGCTGCCCAGCTACCGGGCCGAGCGCGACCGGCTCTATCGGATTGACCGCGACACGGCCTCATTCTTCAAGGCCATCACTTCGCAGGTGTAGCCCCGCAAGAATCGCCCGCCGGCGAACGCCCGATAGCACCATGCGTTCGGCGAGATCGCCGACCTGCCACTACGTCATCGCCCCGTGCACCGACTCTGGCAACTCGGAGCCCAGGCGGTCGGCCAGGCCATCGAGCTCGGTACGGAGCGCGGCGGGGAGCCTCGGGCCCAACATGGTGAACCAGTCCTCGATCAAAGCCAGCTCGGCCCGCCACTCCTCGGCATCTACGGTGAGCACGGCCTCCAGCGCCTCGGGCGGCAGGTTCAGGCCGTCGACATCGAGTGAGGCGGGCGACGGTACGGAGCCGACCGGCGTCTCGACGGCCTGCGCCCGACCCTCCAGGCGCTCGACGATCCACTTGAGTACCCGGCTGTTCTCACCGAATCCCGGCCAGAGGAAGCCCCCGGCGGGTGACCGACGGAACCAGTTCACGTAAAAAATGGCCGGTACGTCTTCTGGGCGCTCTGCGCCCAGCTGAAGCCAGTGCGCAAAGTAGTCGCCGGCCGCGTAGCCGAGGAATGGCAGCATGGCCATCGGGTCGCGTCGCACCACACCGACCGCCCCGGTTGCGGCCGCAGTGGTCTCGCTGGACAGCGTCGCACCCAGGAACACCCCGTGCGGCCAGTCCCGCGCCTGGGCCACTAGTGGCACCGTGTCCGCCCGACGCCCGCCGAAGATGATGGCGTCGATCGGGACTCCAGCCGGGTCGCCGTACTCAGGCGCAAGGATCGGGCACTGTGTCAGGGGTGTGCAGAACCGGCTGTTCGGGTGGGCTGCAGGCCCGGTGGCCTCCTCGGGCGTCCAGCTTTG
The DNA here is from genome assembly GCA_963836855.1 of uncultured Actinomycetota bacterium. Classification (GTDB taxonomy): domain Bacteria; phylum Actinomycetota; class Actinomycetes; order Propionibacteriales; family Propionibacteriaceae; genus Microlunatus. The sequence continues at coordinate 15,884 of CAWILN010000033.1, forward strand.
GCCGCGCCAGTCGGTCAGATGCCTGGGTGGTTCGTCGGTCATGCCTTCCCACCACACGTCCCCGTCGTCGGTCAGCGCCACGTTGGTAAATATGGAGTTGCCGCGGTCGATCGTCGCCATGGCGTTGGGGTTCGTCCGCCAGCTTGTGCCGGGTGCTACGCCGAACAGTCCGTATTCGGGATTGGTGGCATACAGCCGGCCGTCGGCGCCGAACCGCATCCAGACGATGTCGTCGCCAAACGTTTCCGCCGACCAGCCCGGCAGTGTCGGACGCAGCATGGCGAGGTTCGTCTTCCCACAAGCGCTGGGAAAGGCGGCGGCGAGGTGGTAGCTCCGCCCCTCGGGCGAGGTCAGTTTCATGAGCAACATGTGCTCGGCTAGCCACCCTTCGTCGCGAGCGATGACTGATGCGATCCGCAGCGCGTAGCATTTCTTGCCGAGCAGCGAGTTGCCGCCGTAGCCGGAACCGTACGACCAAATCGCCCGCTCTTCGGGGAAGTGGCTGATGTACTTCACCTCGTTGCACGGCCAAGGGACGTCAGCCTGCCCCGCTTGGAGCGGCGCACCCACCGAGTGCAGGCAGGCCACAAAGTCGGCATCCCCGTGTGCAGTCATGGCGGCCAGAGCGGAGCGGCCAATCTGGGTCATGATCCTCATACTGACCACCACGTACGGGGAGTCGGTGATCTCTACCCCGAAGCTTGGCTGCTCGGCGTCAAGCGGGCCCATACAGAACGGCACCACGTACATAATCCGGCCGCGCATGCACCCGCGATACAGGTCGGTCATCACCTGCTTCATCTCGATCGGCGCTACCCAGTTGTTGGTGGGTCCGGCGTCGTCGGGCGCGGCCGAGCAGATGAAGGTGCGGTCCTCGACCCGGGCGACATCGTCCGGGTCGCTCCGGGCTAGGAACGAGTTGGGCTTAGCGTCCGGGTTGAGCCGGATCAACGTGCCGGCCTCCACCAGGGTGTCGGTGAGCTGCGCCCACTCCGCGTCGGAGCCGTCGCACCAAGAGATAGCCTCCGGCTCGGTGAGTTCGGCGACCTTGGCCACCCAGGCCAGCAGGCGGCGGTGGCTGGTCGGCGGTGCAGGCCCCTCTGCTGGTCGACCGGATTCGCTAATGGCAGTCATGACGTCACCTCGTGAGTAGTACCAGTAGGAGCACTGGTCTGAAGGTCTGAGGATAGGCGATGGTGTGCTCCGGCGAAACTCAGGAAGCGCTAGGTGCGGCAATTCACTCTCACGGAAAGCAGCTGCGGATCGGCGCCGCGAAGTGATCGCCCGGATGCCATCAACTTGGTCATACAACGGCGGGTGCCCACTGGCTCTCTTCTTGATCCTGCGCTTGGTTACGCTGTATCGATGGCCCGCAGCGAACAGCGGAAGGAGCGAAAATGACCGAACAGCAGGGCAGAGGCACCGGTGTCGGTCGGCCGGCACTGAACATCGAGCGGATCTATAGCACCACCGTCCCGGCGGACGAGCTCGCCCGGACGCTGGCGGACCACTTCCGCGCGCAGGAGTTCGAGGTACAGGTCTACCGCACCAGCGGGGACCGCACGGTGATGCAGGCGCGCAAGGAGAGCCTGTGGCGCCAGCTGCTGGGGGTCACCTACGCGCTGACGGTGGTCTTCGCCCCCGGAGAGGACCAGGTGAGCATCAGCCTCGGAGGTCACGAGTGGGTCGATGCAGCGGTGAGCGGGGCGATCGGGCTAATCGCGGTACCGCCGGTGCTGCTGGGGACCGCGTACGGCATCTGGAAGGAGAACCGGCTGGACCAGGAGGTCTGGCAGGTGATCGACAAGGCGGTCAGTGGCAGCGAGCCTGTGAAGAAGCCGACGCCGGAGGCTCAGTAAGGACGCAGTGTCTTGACCACGCTCGTCGCGCCCGCTCTTGGGCGTAAGGGCGTTTGCTGTCTCGGTCCTGTAGCGCAGCCGCGTCGTCGGCCGGTGACGGGTCGGTATTCGACTGACCTACAGCGTGACTCCCGGGTCGCTGACGTTGTGGTCCGTCCACGTTCTCCGACGAATCCACAGGAGCACAGCACCAGTAAGCACGAGCAGCGCAGCCATTAAGCCGAACGTCTTGGCGTCCAACCGGCGATTTCCCATAAACCGACGTTAGGCCGCCAGTTCCAGTTCGTCTACGGCACGAGCGGCTAGTGGCTGTCCGAGCCCGACACCGAATGGGCTGAGGCGGCCACGCTTGTACACCAACAGTCCGGTGCGCATCCGGCGTGTGAGGCCACAGATCGGCCTAGCCATGCCCCATTTCGTTACGGAATGAAGGCAGGGTCTGGTGTTTGGTTGGCGACCCGGTAGCCTTTAGCGGCGTGAAGGGCTTGCCCGGCGTTTCCGGCACGCGCTGACTCTTAGTACGCGTACCTGCCTTCGTTAATCTCTGACATCCGCTGGTTGCGCGGACTCTCGGTCAGCGCGGTTGAACAACCCGCCCCGTCGTCGAGAGCCCACGTCGAATGTTTCTTGTCCTGCTGTCCTATCTGGCCTTCTTCGGCATTGCCTTGCCCGACTCAATGCTGGGTGTCGCGTGGCCGGCCATGAGCATCTCGTTTCAGCAGCCGATCAGTGCCGCAGGCTTGGTGCCGCCAATAGGCGTGGCAGCGACGCTCGTCTCCACGACTTGCTCCGGCTACCTCCTACTCGGATCGGGCTTGGGCGGCTTCTCGCCGCCAGCACACTCCTGTCCGCTTTCGCACTGGCCGTCTCCGCAATCAGCCCGACGATGGGGTTGTTCCTTGTCAGCGTGCTGATCCTTGGTCTGTCAGGCGGCGCCATCGACGCCACGCTGAACTGCCGACGAGGAAGCGGAACTTCGGGGACCGGACGTCGAGGAAGCGGCTCTTGGATGACCGGATAGGCCGTACGAGGCGTTGGCGTCCGCCGCTAACTCTTTAGGCTGGCATCGTTTGGCCGCCGTAGCCGTGCAGACCGGAATCGAATCGGGCGTTGCCTCTTCCAGGCTGTGGCATCCGCGCTCGGTGCTGCGGTAATCTCACCGCTGATCGGTCTTGCCATGGGAGTGTCGGCCCGGTGCTTTCGGCTGGCGATCGCGCTGCTGTGCCTGAGCGCCGCGCTGCTGCACATAGCCATGCAGATGCGCCGACACCGGCTGCGCAGTGCCCGCTAGAGGGCCGCATGGGGACCACTGAATTCTGTCCGAAGGTAGCCAGCCTGGACTTCTGCCGGGAGTGCGCGTTGAGTTGCGAGGCTGACCTGAGCCGTCGCTGGTCTTGCCAAACCCGCCGGGTCGCACCAGGCTGAGCCTGGGCTCAACCAGCTCAGCCTGCGGAGGGTCGGCCGGTGATGCGCTTCTGGCGCTGGTCTACTGGGTCGGCGAGTTGTCGGGCCGATCGTGGCCGTGTCGGCTCATGTGCGGCGCGCAGCGACTTGGCGGATCGGCGACATCAGTGCCGCCGACAGCCATGGCGAGTTCGGCCGTGCCGCGTGCCGCGGTCGGCACGGCGATCGACGACTATATCGCGCACGGCGCGGTCAATTTGCGGAACGTGCGGGCGGTTTTGGTCAGCCAGCACGGCGAGCTGCTGGCCGAGCGGTATTACCACAGCGACGCGGCCGCGTATGCCGAGATCCACTCGGCCACTAAGAGTGTCATTTCGACCTTGGTGGGCATCGCCTTGACCAAGGGTGATTTAGAGAGCCTGGATCAGACCCTCGGTGAACTGCTCCCGCAGCACCGGTCGGTGATGTCAAAGAGCTCGGCTCGCACGAGTGTGCGGCAGCTGCTGACCATGACGGGCGGCTGGACGGCCTTCTACGACGCGGATACGGCCAAGCTGAGCCTGGTGAGACGACTCCTCATGGCGGGGCCGGAGGGCGACCCGGGCGGATTCATTTACTCGAACGTTGGACCGCACCTGCTCTCTGCCGTGCTGGCCCAGGCTAGCGGCACCTCGACGCTCGCATACGCGCGGCGCGAGCTGTTCGGCCCGCTCGGAATCAACAGCCAACCTGCGTTCCAGGGCCCGATGGCCCAACGCGACAACCCCGACGTGGTGAGCACGAACTCGTTTCGATGGCTCCGTGACCCAGACGGTTTGCACGCAGGACCGTACGGCCTGACACCAATCAGGTCCCCGAGCTCGAAGGCGAAAGATCCGCGGCTACGGATATCTCTGGTGGATCACACCGCTGGTGACGCACCGCGCCTACAGCGCACAGGGCAGGTACGGGCAGCTGATCACCGTCGTGCCGGATCTGCGGGCCGTCATCGTGATCTCCTCACGCGCATTGGATGACGCACCGAGCATCGAAGACCACCTCGCGATGATGGACGCCGCCATTGTGCCCGGACTGTCCTGACATCGGAGTGGTCGTCGAGGCAAGTCATCGGCCGGCTTGGCACTGGCAATGGCCCTCGCGCGCTGCCACGCTAGTGTGGCAGCGATCAGCCTCCACCGGCGCGCCGCACCGCGCATGCCCCACTTCAGCCCCCACGAGGAGATCGATCCACTGTGACCGACAGCCAGCGCAACAAACAGACCGTGGTTGAGTACTACGAGCTCGCGTTCAACGCCAAGCAGCCCGAGCAAGCTGTCGAGAAGTACGTCGGCCCGCAATACATCCAACACAATCCGCAGGCACCCGACGGTGCCGATGCGTTCATCGGCTTCGTCACCGCGTTCGCGGGGCAGTTCCCAGAGCTGAGCATCGAAATCAAGCGCGTGGTGGCCGAGGGCGACATCGTCGTCACCCACGGGTTGATCAAGACCTCTGCCGACGACCCCGGCAGCGTCGCCGCCGACTTCTTCCGGCTTGAGAACGGCAAGATCGTCGAACACTGGGACGTTATCCAGCCGTTCCCCGAGACGAGCGCCAACGACCACCCGATGTTCTGATGACCAGCGATGCTCGGTGCTCAAATTTCTCCGTCGGGGCGCGGCGCACTACCATCCTCCGGCCCTAGGACCAAGCACCGACGGATTAGGCATGGAAGGCCGCTGACGGCCATGGATAGGCTTGTGAAGCCTTATACATCCGATGCGGCCAGTGGACGCGACGTACCTAACACGACGGTTCAGTCGAAATGCAAGGAGTCCTTGCGTTCACGCTTGAGCTCAAAGAAGTAAGGGTAGCCGGCCAGGGTGACGCTGGCATCCCAGATCCGACCGGCGTCTTCACCTCGTGGAATTCGGGTGATGACTGGTCCGAAGAACGCGGTGCCGTTGACGTGAATCGTTGGGGTTCCCACGTCTTTGCCCACCTTGTCCATCCCTGCGTGGTGGCTTTCGCGGACCGCGTTGTCATAGTCAGTCGACTCGGCGGCCGCCGCCAGTTCCCGCGGCAGGTCAAGTTCGTCGAGCGATTCGGCAATCACTGTGGACAGGTCCTGATAGCTCTGGTTGTGGATGCGAGTGCCCATGGCGGTGTAGAGAGGTGAGAGGATTTGCTCTCCTCTGAACTGTGCGGCCGCGACCGCCACCCGTACCGGACCCCAAGAGGACTGCAACTTGGTCCGATACTCATCGGAGACGTCGGTGCCCTCGTTCAGCACGGCCAGGCTCATGACATGGAAGTGCACCTCGATATTGCGCACTTTTTCGGTCTCCAGGATCCAGCGCGAGGTGATCCAGCAGAAAGGGCACGCCGGATCGAACCAGAAGTCGGCTCGCACGCGGGCAGGCGCTGTCTGGCCACCCCCATCTGCGGTGGTCGTCATGGTAGAAGTCACAAAATCTCCTGTGTGTGGCATGCTCGAACGGCTGTCGAGAGATCGATCGCATAGACCGGCTATATACAGGTGAAGCGAAGCACCCGTCGATCTATTCCTGGCATCGGCAGGGTGAACAGCGCCTGCAACGACCTGGTGAGCTCTCGTCGAGAGACACTGACCGCGACTCTTGAGGCTGAAACCGTCCGCCAGCACGCCAACTGAAGCACCATTTCCGGGGTCGCTGATGCATACGCTGAAGCTATGGCGGTCGGCCGCAGTCGCAGAGCCAGGGCAGCTGCGGTTCGCTGCCGTACCGGACCCTGAAGCTGAGGCGCCAGAGACGATCGCTCTTTAGCCGGTCAGCGGCGCGCACCGCGGCACAGGGGCGCGCCGCGGGCGGACGCTGGAACCGCCGGCTCAGCCGTTGCGGTCCTCCGGCACCGAGCGGGCCAACGATCGGGCGACTCGGCTCAGCTGATCCCGCGAGGACCGTTGAAGGCGCGGTGCCTGTCCGTCGTCTGAGAGCGCGGGCTTCTTCGAGGTTTGTGACGGCAAGCTCTCGCTCGCCTCTGTCATGGTTGAGCACGGCCATCGCCTCGAGAACGGATGCTGTGCCGCCGAGATGGCGAAGCCGTCGGGTCACGTCGATGGCCTGGTTCAGCAATGTCTCTGCCCGTTCGTGATCACCGACCATGACGGCGAGGTTGGCCGCCAACGTGCCGGCCGAGGCGAGACCCTCCTGGTAGCCGATTCTCCGATATGACGCGAGGGCCCGGGTCGCCAGTGCAGCGGCCTCAGCGGTGCGGCCCGCGGCAAGCTCAGCATGTGCCCTGTAGTCCAAGACGCTCCCCAACACCATCGGTTCGCCGATCGTCTCCGCCAGGGTTTCGGCGTCCCGGAGCATGGCCGAGCCTACGTCGTGGTCTCCCGCCTCGTGGGCCGAGCGTCCTGCAAGCGCGGTGATGAGGGCGAGGGTCCACGGTTGCCCGCACCTGCGTGCGTGGTCGAGGGCGGCCTGGTGCCATACCCCCGCCGAGGCATAGTCCCCCTGTGCCCAGGCAGCCATCCCGAGGAGATTGTCGGCCAAAGCAACGAGTTCCTCGTCCGGCAGACGTTGCGCGGCGTCGAGCTGACGACGCGCAGCGTCGACCGCTGCCGCGGCGTGCCCTTGGGCGAGCGCCGTGGAGGCCAGCACGCGCAGTAGACGAGCGTGGATGTACGGGTCACTCTCGAAGCCGAGCGCTGCGGTCGCCCACGACCAGAGCTCGGCAAGGGACCCGTCAAGAAACCACAACCAGTAAAGATCGGCGATGAGCGGCCCTGCGGACACCGAGCGCTGGGAAATGGCGTATGACACGGCCGCTCGAAGGTCGTCCCCGCATCCGCGGGCGACCGCGGCCCATGTCGTCGCCTCCGCCGTCCGGATCCGGCTGTCCAGCCGAGCCGCAAGACGGACGTGGTACTCGAGGTGACGTCGGCGCACCTGAATACGCAGCGTCGGTGTCGCCTGCTCTTGGGCGAAGTGTCGCACCAGGTCGAGAAACCGGTACCTGGCCTGTCCGGCCAAATCGGAATCTCGGGCCAGCAGGGAGCGCCCAAGCAGGTGCTCGACTGCCAGGGAACCGCCGTCGCCGATCACGGCACACGCTGCCTCGCGGTCGAAGGCTCCCACGAACACCGACAGTGCGGCGAGCGCCTCTCGGTCGCTCACGTCGAGCAGGTCGTAGCTCCAGCCGATGACAGCACGCATCGTGTGGTGTCTCGGATCACGCGAGCGGACGTCACCCCCCAGCAGGTCGAGCGGCTGCCCGAGGCCCGTCGCGAGTTCCTCCAGCGACAGCGAGGCGATTCTGGCGGCAGCCAGCTCGAGCGCCAGGGGAAGCCCATCCACCTTGCGGACGATGCCTTGCACCTTATCGTCGTCGAGCGCAGCCACGGGGTTCACCGCGCGGGCGCGGGCAACAAACACCGAGCTGGCGGCAGCGTCGTCGAGCCCGCTCAGGTAGACAATCTCCTCGCCAGCCGTCCGCAACGGCTCGCGCGTGGTCATCAGGACCTGGAGATCGGCACAGCGCGCAAGGAGAGTTGTGGCGAGTTCCGCTGCTCCGTCGACCACATGTTCGCAGGTGTCGAGGACGAGCAGTCCGCGTCGTCGCGACAGATAGTCACAGATGAAATCGATCTCCCGTCCGGACGACTCGGCCAGCTGGAGTGCCCGAGCCACAGTAGGGGCGACCTCCGCGTCGTCAGACACGTTGGCGAGCTCCACGAACCACACAGCTCCCGCGAGTGAAGATGGGCCTGCGAGGAGCTCAACGGCGAGCCTCGTTTTGCCAACACCACCCGGGCCGGCCAACGTCACGAGCCGGACGGCAGTGAGCGCTTGGCGCAGCGTCGAAAGCTCGTGCTCGCGCCCAACCAACGGTGTGATCGGCAACGGCGGCGCGGCTGCGGGACGGGGAGGTGCCGGTATGAGCATGGAGTCCTGCGCCAACACGGCGGCCTCGACTGCCCTCAGTTCGACTCCTGGCTCCAGCCCGACCTCATCGACGAGGTAGCGGCGAGCCTGCGCGTACGCGTCGAGCGCCTCCGCCTGCCGGCCTGTGGCGTACAGCGCCTTGATCAGCATCACGCGGAATCGCTCACGGAGCGGATGCTCCTCGACGAGCTCGCCAATCTCACCGATGACCAATGACGCGAGACCCGCGTCGATGTCTTGGCTCAGACGGGACTCCAGCGCAGCGAGACGCTCCTCCTCAAACCGCGTGGCGATGGCTCGCGCCCAGGGCTGCTCCGCCCACTCCAGCAGGGCCGCCCCGCGCCAGAGCTCCAGCGCTTCGGTGTAGCGGTGCGCCTGGACCAGGTCCTCGAACCGGAACGCGTCAACGCATCCCCGCTGTACGTCGAGTCGATAACCTCCCGTGATCGTCGAGAGCCTCTGGATCCCGAGCTTCCGGCGGAGGTCGCGCACGTAACCGTGGACCAGGTTGGGAGCCGATCGGGGTGGTTCTTCACCCCAGAGCGCGTCGGCGATCTTGTCGGCGCTGACCGGTTGTCCACGGTAAATCAGCAGCAGGGCGAGCAGCGTGCGCAGCTTGAGTGCAGCGGGCTGCACCTCGGCGCCCTTGTCATCAAGCACTCGAAACGGGCCGAGTAGCCCGTACTCCACATCCGCAGTGTAGGAGATGCTGTCGCTCCAGCGGGATTCCAGCGCCGCTCCAGGGTGGGTTGTCAGCCTGGCGGCAAGATCAAACCTAAGGAGGAACCATGATCATCCACATCGTCCGGTTCCGGTCGTCACTTTCTGATGAGCGGATCGCGGAGCTCTTCCAGATGCGCGCCTCCGAGTATCTCGCTGTCCCCGGGCTGCTGCAGAAGTTCTACCTGCGCTTCCGAACCGGCGAGCACGGTGGGGTGTACGTCTGGGACGACGAAGCCTCTATGGAGCGGTTCATGGCGAGCCGCCTAGCCCGTACGATCTGTGACGTCTATCGGGTGGACGAGTCGGTGCGTGACGTCGCTGACGTCGTATTGGCGTTGTACCCCCAACCTCTCTTCACTCCGCTCGGGACTGCTTCGGATCGGATGGTGACGGCAGCGGACGCACCCAGTCGTAGATCACAGACGTCCGCACGAGAAGATCTTGCAGCGAGCGATTCTGGCCACTGACCAGCACCCAGAACAGCCCGATCGGAAAGATCGCGTAGAGGGCCGCCCGAAGGAAGGCGGCAAGCGGATGTACCCGTCCGCCCTCACGTTTGACGACGCGCAGCCCCATGACGTGGTTGCCGTACGTGCGGCCGGTACCCATCCAGTTCACGGCGAGATAGAGGATGAACACCGCGTAGCCGACGGCAGTCACCAACGAAGGCGACGGTATGGGAGCGGTGAAGTTACGGGGGTCGAGCAAGAAGAGAAAGGCGCAGATGCCAAGGTAGGCGACACCCAAAGCGATGAGGACCAGACCGAGGTCGATGGCCGCTGCGACGGTACGTGTTATGAGACCTGCGCGGCGACCCTGGTAAGGCCTAGCCTCGTGAGGTACCGGGTCCACGTGCGTGCTCATGGCCGCAGCTCCTGCTTGGGTCGCTCCTGCTCTGCAGATAGCAGCGATTCAACCTGAGCAGGATCGGTTGGTTCGGGAAGATCCGCTCGGCCGCTTGAGTCAGACTTGCCCAAGATCTCCGTACGCCGCGCGCGTCGTCGTCGGATAAGACGGTCGACGATGCGGGCGATTGCAACATCGGCGTCGATGCTCTGCATCCGTACGTCACGGACCACGTCGGAAGCCATCGACCCGCTTGACTCGCGGATGATCTCCGGCAGATCGATGCCATTCACGATCTCCTCGGCCAGGCTCACGAGGTCTAGACGTCGTACGATCGCGTCGATGTCGACACGGTCGACGATGGCATCGATGTCGAGCTTTTCCACGATTGCATCAACATCGATGCGCTTGGCGATCGCATCGATGTCAACCTGGGACACGATGGCATCCAGGTCAACACGGCGCACGATCGCATCAACGTCGATCTTGTCCACGATCGAGTCCACATCGATGCGGCTGGCGATCGCATCGATGTCAACCTGAGACACGATGGCATCCACGTCAACACGGCGCACGATCGCATCAACGTCGATCTTGTCCACGATCGCATCCAGATCGATGCCCTTGGCGATCGCGTCGATGTCAATCTTCTCCACGATGGCGGCGATGTCGACGCCGTCGACGATTGCCTCGATGTCGACAGTCGAGACCAGCGCGTCGATATCAACGCGCTCGAGAACAAGCTCGGTGAGGTCGAGGCTATCGAGCACCTCGTCCACCACGGGCGGGACGACAGCCGCGATGATCCGGTCGATGTCGTCACTACTGGAGCTCCGCGCTTCGTGGCCCCGGTCGGCGAGGACCTCGACCACACGAGCGGGATGCAAGCGTTCATTCAGGATTGGAGGATGCATGACAACCCTGCCTAACGGCGCGGTCAGCCGAGCGAACCCACGCATCACCGACAGAGCCGCTCTCGTCGTCAACACGGCTACACCCAGCGCCGCATCCACGGCAACGGGCACAGTGGGCTTCGACGAGGTCTCCTGGTCAGGCTCCGCCATGCGCCGATGATCCTCCTTTGAGCCAAAGTTTGCCTCACCTGCGTTGGGTGAGAAGCCTCGCGCACGGCGGTCGGACCAACGGTTGTGGTGAGCCGGCCTCATCCTCAAGTCAATTGGACGGCTCACACAGCCCGGCTACGCCGTCTTAGGGCTGCTCCTCCCTGGTCCCCTGGGAACCGTTCGGTCCACCCGTCGACGGCAGGGAACGGCGGCGTCGAGCGGTCCGCGGATCCCGGTTCGCGCGGAATGGACCCGGGATTCACAACCTGAAATTGCACACGTGGGCGGCGATGTCGGCGGCGGCCGCGGTGCCGTACGCATCCTCAAAGCGCCTGAGGAACATGTCACCAAAGCGGTACTCCTGGGTCCCGACCACCTCGATCGCGTAGCTCGCCAGCAGAGAGCCGAGCTGTGCGCAGCGCTCCAACGACACGTCCCAGGCGAGCCCAGCAAGGAATCCGGCGCGATACGCGTCGCCGACCCCCGTCGGGTCCACTCGCGCGACCTCCCGCGCAACGGGTATGTCGAGCCGAGGCTCGCCCGCAATCTCGATACTGGATCCCTTTGCGCCGCGGGTGATCACACGGACATTGACCCGCTTCAGGATTTCCTTGTGAGACCAGCCGGTCTTCTGCGTAATGAGCCCATCCTCGTAGTCGTTGGAGAACAGGTACGTCGCCCCATCAATCAGCCGCTTGATCTGCGATCCGTCGAGCCAAGCCATCTGCTGGGAAGGGTCGGCAAGGAACTTGAAGCGCCGACTGCGGCATTCCTCGGTATGCCGCTGCATAGCCTCTGGATCGTTCGGAGAGATCACGACCAGATCGAGGCCGCCCGCCCGCTCGGCAATCGGTTGCAGCTCGATTTGACGCGCCTCGGCCATAGCGCCGGTGTAGAAGGACCCGATCTGGGCATTGACTGCGTCAGTCGTACAAATGAACCGAGCGGTGTGCTGGGTTTCAGAGACGTGTACAGGCCAAGTCTGCACACCGTGCCGGTCGAGCCATGCGCGATAGTCGGCGAAGTCCTCTCCGACCGACCCCACCAGCAGTGGGTCCAAGCCAAGAGCGGCCAGCCCGAAGCAGATATTGGGCGCGATGCCGCCGCGCCGGATCTGGAGGTCCTCGACCAGGAACGACAGGGACACCCGGTCCAGCTGTTCAGTAAGCAATGACTCCGCAAACTGGCCGGAGAACCTCATCAAGTGATCCATGGCTATTGAGCCGGTGACAGCGATGTGCACGAGGTGACGGTAGCGGGTGCGGCGGTGCACCCGCTTCCGTCTCGCAAAATCCCTTTATGACCGTTCGAGACACGGTGCACATCTCGTGGCCTATGCAGGTGGTGGCGTTCAAGAGCGCCGGTGGAAGCTGAGTTCGATCAGGCGCGATCTCAAGGGGCCACCGCCACGAGCTAGTCGCGGAGCGACGGTGGCCCCGTTCTCGTGGGTCAGTCGACGGCTGTGGCGGTGAGGCCGGCCTGCGCCGCGACGGGCAACCAGACCAAAAACCCGGTCACCGCGGCAGTAACCACCAAACGGATGAGCCTGCTCATGGCACTCTCCTCTCCAGACTTTTCCAGTAGGACACACTGAATTCGGAGCCGATTGTTGTGCGGTTTGCTGGCGAAGACGGTGCTTTGACGGCCGCTACGCTGGCCGCGGGCTGCGTGATGCCGCGCGCCGAGAGGTCGTACCCAGCGCGCGGACGACGTCGGTAAGCGCTTCGACGGAGTGACCGCTCACAAACGAGTCGACGTGTGGAAGAGCCGCAGCCATACCGCCCGCAAGCGGAGCGAAACCGGGCGCCGCTGCCCTCGGATTTGCCCACACGATCCGGTGCGCATGCCGGCGCAGCTGAACCATCTGCCGGGCGAGCACGCTCGGGTCGTCGCGCTCCCAACCATCGGAGACGATCAGCACGACGGCGCCCCGAGCCATGCCCCGACGGCCGTGGCGGTCCATGAACTCACCGAGCGCCCAACCAATGCGCGTACCACCCGACCAGTCGGGCATCAGTGCCGCGGCGCGCTCCAGCGCCAGATCTGGGCTGGTGATCTGCAGAGCACGAGTCAGCCGAGTGAGCCGCGTGCCGAACACGAACACCTCCGCACGCGCTCGTGTTGCCATGCCCCACAGCAGATGCAGGTAGGCGCGGGCGTACGGCTCCATCGACCCGGAGATGTCGAGAAGCGCGACGATGCGGCGGGGCGTCCAGGTTCGGGTACGCCGGATCGAAACGGCTGGGTCACCGCCCGAACGCGTACTGTGTCGCAGCGAAGCGCGGAGGTCGAGTCGGTCACCACGACGATGCCGGCGCCGCCGCCGGGACAACCGGAGTGGTGGATTGACGCAGAGCATCCGGAGCAATGGGGCCAGCGCACTGAGCTCCCCCGCCGTCAGCTGCGCGAAGTCGATCTTGGTCAGCCTCTCATCCCAGCTTGCAAGCGTCGGTATCGGTCGACCGATCTCCTCGCCTGTTGTGCTTTCCATCGCCTCCAACCGACCCGTGGCCGGCGCAGCCGGTCCCAGCTCCTGATTGACAAGAGGGTCATTGTGTCGTGTTGGGAGCCGAAGGTCGTGAAGGTGAGTGGGATCGCCTCGTGACTCAGCAAAATCGACCATCCCGCGGAACACGAGTGCGAAGACGGCGTCGAAGGCCGCGATATCGGCCGTCGAACGCAGCAGGCTCACCCGAGCGCACCAGTACAGCTCCTCCACGGTCCGCGGCACGTCGAGAGCGACGAGCGTCGCGAGCCGCATCGTCTGGTCCGGCGCGACCGCGACGCCCGCGTCCCGGAGCCGCTCACTGAACCGGGCGAGCAGTGTCGCGCTGTCAGTGGGGATGTGCGCTAAGCCCTTGTCCTGAGCTTGTCGAAGGGCGCCGTCCTGAGCTTGTCGAAGGGCTCAGGGCGCATGTTCGATCGACAATCCGGAGGCCCGGGCGAGCTGCTGATCTTCGACATACTTCAGCACCGAACCGAGCGTCCGATCCACCGTGGCTGGGTCCACAGTGGACACGCCGAGCAACTCCAACGCCGCAACCCAGTCGATTGTTTCGGCGATGCCCGGCCGTTTCTGCAGGTCGAGCGCACGAAGCCGTTCGACGGCTCGCGCTGCCTGTTCGGCGAGGGTTCGCGAGCTGCCCGGCACGCGCCGCCGAACGATCTCGGCCGCCCGCGCCGCCGATGGGTACTCGATCCAGTGGAAAAAACAACGGCGCTTGAGCGCGTCGTGCAGCTCTCGAGTGCGGTTCGATGTCAGCACCACAATCGGTCGATGCGTTGCATGCACCGTGCCGAGCTCGGGGATGGTGACCGCGCCCTCCCCGAGCAGCTCCAACAGGAACGCCTCGAAATCGTCGTCGGCCCGATCGACCTCGTCGATGAGCAGCACGGCGGGTCGAGGTCCGGGATGGCGTAGCGCGAGCAGAAGCGGACGCGCGATCAAGAACTCGTCGCTGAACAGGGCATCTTCGGCAAGCTCGATGCCGCGTGCCTCCGCAATGCGGATAGCGAGCAGTTGCTTCGGATAGTTCCACTCGTAGAGCGCCTCGGCTACGTCGATTCCCTCATAACACTGCAGCCGTACGAGTGGGGTCTGCAGTGCAGCGGCAAGTGCCTTGGCGGCCTCGGTCTTGCCGACACCTGGCTCTCCCTCGATGAGAACTGGCTGGCCGAGTCGGGACGCACAGAACAGTGCCATGACCGTGCCATCGTCAGCGAGGTAGTCGACACCATCGAGCGCGTTTCGAAGGGCCTCCAGATCCGGCAGTAGCTCCGCGACGCTCGCGTTCCCGCCAATCACTGCGCGTACGCCGAAGGGTTGTCGAGGTACGCATTGCGACAGCCAGTGCCGCAGAAGTAAACCACCCCGGTGGGCGTCTCAACATGATGCGACGCGTCGACAGGGGCAACCATCATGCCGCACACCGGATCTCGCACCATTTCAGTCAGCTCCGATGCAGGTCCGAGAGTGTCGTCGCGATGGGCCGGAGGTTCATGCACCACAGCGACGATCTCGGCGAGAATCGATAAAGCGACCTCTGGTGCTGTCCGCGCGCCGATGTCGAGCCCGGCAGGAGTGTGTACCCGCGATCGCAACCGCTCGTCCACCTCCAGCGAGGCAATGACCGCGGGACCCCGTCGTCGGCTGGCCACCAACGCGACATAGGGCACTTCCGCTCGCAATGCCGCCTCAAGGACCAGCTCCTCGTCGTTGCCGTGCGACGCGACTACCACCGCACGTGTTCCGAGTGGAAGGCGATCATCGGGCTTCTCCAGCCGCAGGACTTGCTGGCCGAAGAGCCGATGCGCACGCAGCAAGGCGGCGGCGATCGGGGCGTGACCGAATACGGCTACGACGGGCAATGGAACCGAGGGCTCGAGGAAGATGTCGAGAGTGCCGCCAGACAAGCACGGATTGTGCACCGTCACCACGTCATCGTCGTCGGGCGTCCTGACCTCCACAGCCGAGGGTGTGATCCGCAGGAGTCGCGGCGTAGCGGTCGCGAGCACCTCCAGCGCCTGAACCCGCACCGTTGACTCAGCACAATCCCCACCGACGAACCCGTCAACCTGGCCGTCTGCGAGCACGAGTGCCGAATCGCCAGGCTTGGCGCTGGTCGGTCGTTCTGCACGGACGACGGTCGCCCACACGAAGGGCGTGCCGGCGGCGGCGAGCGCCTCAGCCCGGCCCGCGAGCTCTAGACGCGCCGGCATCGCCCCTCCTCACATCAGCACCGCCTCACGTCAGTACCACCTCAGTCGGTGATAGCCAGGTCGGTGCGGAACGGTCGGCCCTGGATCGTGCGCCACACCTGAGCAGGCGTCAGTGGCATGTCCGCGTGACGTACGCCGTACGGCTTCAGCGCGTCCATCACCGCGTTGACTACAGCGGCCGGCGAACCGACAGTGGCCGACTCGCCAACACCCTTCGCTCCGATCGGGTGGTGCGGCGATGGGGTCACAGTCTCTCCGAGTTCCCAGCTCGGGCATTCCATCGACGTGGGCAGTTGGTAATCCATAAACGATCCTCCGAGGCAGTTGCCGTCCTCGTCGAACGCAATGACTTCCATCAGCGCCATGCCGACACCGTCGGCGAGACCGCCATGGATCTGCCCTTCCACGATCATCGGGTTGATTCGGGTCCCGCAGTCGTCCACTGCGATGAATCGCCGTACCTTCACGGCTCCGGTATTCGGATCCACGTCAACGACGCAGATATAAGCCCCGTACGGATAGGTGAGATTCGGCGGGTCGTATACGCAGGCCGCGTCCAGATGCCCCTCGACGCCCTCGGGCAACTCCATTGCACCGTGCGCGGCGAGCGCGACCTCCTGGATTGTCTTGGACACGGTCGGGTCGCCCTTTACCGAGAAGGTGCCTTTCTCGACCTCGATGTCATCGGGGGAGACCTCCATCATCGCTGCGGCGATGATCTTCGCTTTGTCGACGACACGCTTCGCCGCGACGGCAACCGCAGCGCCCGAGACCGGCGTGGAACGGCTGCCGTACGTGCCCAGCCCGAACGGGGTGTTGTCGGTGTCTCCATGGACCACGTCGATGTCGTCGGAAGGGATTCCGGTGATCTCCGAGACGATCTGCGCAAACGTCGTCTCGTGTCCTTGACCCTGCGACTGGACCGAGATCCGTACCACAGCTTTGCCCGTCGGGTGGACCCGCAACTCCGCGCCGTCGGCCATCCCGAGCCCCAGGATGTCCATGTGCTTACGCGGGCCGGCGCCGACACCTTCGGTGAAGAAGCTGAAGCCGATCCCCATCAGCTCACCCCGCTCCCGCTTCTCGGCCTGCTCGCGGCGTAGCTCCTCATAACCGGCGATCTCCATCGCCATCTGCAGGGTGCGCGGGTAGTCGCCAGAGTCGTACTCCCAGCCGGTAGGCGATAGGTACGGGAACTGCTCGGCTCGCAGCAGGTTCTTCATACGTAATTCGGCAGGATCCATGTCCAACTCGAAGGCCAGGCAGTCGACTATCCGCTCGACGGCGTACGCCGCCTCGGTGATCCGGAACGAACATGCGTACGCCACGCCCCCGGGGGCCTTGTTGGTGTAGACGCCCTTCACGGTGCAATACGCGGAGGGATAGTCGTAGCTGCCAGTGAAGATGTGGAAGAAGCCCGCAGGAAACTTCGTCGGCTGCGCGGTGTTGTTGAATGCGCCATGATCCGCGACGACATTCACCCGCATTGCGAGAATCTTGCCTTCGCGCGTCGAGGCAATTTCGGTGTGCATGTGGTAGTCGCGCGCGAATGAGGTCGACATCAGGTTTTCGGAACGGTCCTCGACCCACTTGACAGGTCGTCCGGTCAGGATCGACCCGACCACCGCGAGGACGTAGCCGGGATAAATACCGACCTTGTTGCCGAATCCGCCGCCGATGTCTGGGCTAACGATGCGGATCTTGTGCTCGGGAAGGCCGGCAACGATCGCATACAGCGTGCGGTGCGCATGCGGTGCCTGCGTGTTGCAGTAGATCGTGAGCTTTCCGGTCACCTTGTCCATGTCGGCAATGGCACCGCAGGTCTCCAGCGGGGCGGGATGCACGCGCGGGTAAAGGATGTCTTCGGACACCACCACATCTGCATCAGCGAACGCGGCCTCCGTCGCCGCCTTGTCGCCGGCCTCCCAGTCGAAGATGTGGTTGTCAGCCTTGCCTTCGATGTCATCGCGAATGACCGCGGCATCCGGATCGAGGGCCCGGCGAGCGTCGATCACCGGGGGCAGTGGCTCATATTCGACGTCGATCAGCTCCAGCGCGTCACGCGCCGAGTACCGGTCGTCGGCTACGACGAAGGCCACCTCTTGCCCATGGAAGCGCACCTTGTCGGTGGCGAGCACGGCCACCACGTCATGGGACAGCGACGGGATCCAGGCAAGCTTCAGGGTCTCAAGCAGGGCTCCCGTGATCACTGCGCGGACTTTCGGATGCGCCTCGGCCGCCGTGGTGTCGATCGAGACCAGCCGTGCGTGCGCGTACGGGCTGCGCAGCACCGCACCGTGCAGCATGCCCCGCAGCGCGAAGTCGTCGACGTAGTTGCCCTTGCCGCGCAGGAAGCGCGCATCCTCCTTGCGCATCCGACGCCCAAACCCAACATGCGTCTGCTCTGCAGTGACGGTCATGACGCAGCCACCTCTTCGGTCTCGGAAACGCGCGGGTGATCTGCGGCCCAGCGGACCGAGCGCACGATGTTCTCGTACCCCGTGCAGCGACACAGGTTGCCCGAGATCGCCTCGCGAATCTCGGCTTCCGACGGGTGCGGGTTGGCGTCAAGGAGCCATCGCGCGGTCAACATCATGCCCGGGGTGCAGAACCCGCACTGCAGACCGTGCTCGGTCATGAACCCCTGCTGGATGGGATCGAGCTCGCCGTTTTGTTCGAGGCCCTCGACCGTCAGAACCTCGTGCCCGCTAGCCATTGCCGCGAGCATGGTGCAACTCTTCACAGGCGTGCCATCGACCTGAACTACGCAGACGCCGCAGTTGGACGTATCGCAGCCCCAGTGCGTGCCCGTCAGGCCGAGATCGTCGCGCAGGAAGTGCACGAGCAGTAGCCTCGGCTCGATCTCACGGGTGTACTCCTCGCCATTGACCTTGACTGTGACCTGCATGATTCACGCCTCCTGTCCGCGGCAACGGGCGATGGGGAGGGGTTCGCAGTGCCCGCTTGACGAGTTCGCCGGCGAGCGCCCGTTTGTAGTCGGAAGGCCCACGCTGGTCGGTGGGCGGCTCACACTCGTCCGCCGCGATCTGGGCGGCCATGCCGACCGCCTCATCGTCCGCGCTGCGCCCGCGTACGGCGTCCTCGGCCCGGGAGGCAACAAAGCGCGGCGCCCCAACCGCGGCGAGACCGAGACCCACTTCGCTGATCGTGTCACCGTCCAGTGTGACGACCGCACCCGCTGCGGCTACCGCGTAGTCACCGGCTCGCCGTTCCACCTTGCTGTAAGCGCTTCCTGTGCCCGGCCGGATCGGCAGGCGAATCTCGGTGACGATCTCGGCCGGACCGACGACCGTGTCGAAGGGGCCGGTGCAAAGCTCGCGTACGGGCACGACCCGCTCGCCGCTCGAGCTCTTGATCACGACGTCCGCACGGATCGCAGCGAGCGCCGCGGAAAGATCTTCGGCAGGGTCGGCGTGGCATAACGACCCGCCGATCGTGCCTCGGTTTCGGACCACAGGGTCGGCAATCACACGCTCCGCGTCATGAAGGATCCGGTAGTGCTCACCGACGACTGCCGAGGCGAGCAGGTCTGCATGGCGGACCATCGCACCAATGCACAGCTGATCACCTGCTACCCAAATGCGCTGCAGCTCCGTCAGGTCGTTGATATCCACCAGGACTTCAGGCGCAGCAAACCGCAGCTTCATCAGCGGCAATATGCTGTGCCCGCCGGCGATCAGCCGTGCCTCCTCACCATGCCGCTCGAGCAGTGCAATGGCATCGTCGACGCTTGATGCGCGCTCGTACTCGAACGGAGCCGGTACCTGCATTGGTTTGCCCCCTCTTCAGTAGGTCTCGATCGGGATGGCCCCTGGTGCACCACGGGCGGCGTTACTTCACCGCCAACACGTCGACCGTGCGGATGTCGGGTGGCGTGGCAAGCAGCGCATCGGCCACCTGGCTCAGCGCGGCCGGGATCTGACCGCCGAGGTGAGCTTGCCGGCCACCGTCGTCGTCGAAGGTGTCGAAGATCCCGTACTGGGTGTCGCTGATCTTGAACGCGTACCAGGTCACGGTGCCCGGTTCGGCGGCCGCGAGGTCGCGCCCGCCCTCTAGGAACTTCCCCAGGTCTTCACCCTTGCCAGGCTTGGCTTCGAGCAACGCAAGTACACCCAATGTCGGACTCATTGGAACTCCTCCCTGGATGTCCCTAACGTACGTATCCAAACGACTGATTGGTAGTGGCGGAGCCGCCACGTTGAGTATCGTTTCCGACGTGGATGTCGCGGTTCTCGCGGTGGACGACTGCTTCGACTCCGGGCTCTCAGCGGTGGTCGACGTGCTCGCGACCGCGAATGCCCTCCGACAGGAAGTGCCTGCACCGCCAACCGCGTTCACAGTGACGATCGTGGGACTCAAAAGGCAGGTTCGGACCGGTAACGGTTTGACAGTGAATCCCGTCTCCGCCAAAAAGATGGCGCAGCGCCGGATCTGCTGGTCATGCCTGCGTTGGGAGTCAAGACGCCCCAGCAAATCATCGACACCGTCCGTGGGCACGCAGCTCTCGACCTCATCCGCGAGTGCCACGCGAACGGCTCAGAGCTGGCTGGTGCGTGCACGGGAACCTTTTTCTTGGCCGAGTCCGGCGTCCTTGACGGACGGTTGGCAACGACCAGTTGGTGGCTTGGACCGGCGTTTCGCAGTCAATATCCAGCCGTGCTCGTGGATGAGACTCGGATCATCGCTCGTGATGCTCGGATCACAACCGCCGGTGCCGCCTTTGCCCACATTGATCTAGCACTGTCGATCGTGCAGCAGCACAGCCCCAGCTTGGCGGACCTCACTGCGCGGTATCTGCTCACCGGCGACCGTCCGTCGCAGGCGGCGTACGCCATGCCCGCGCTGCTCGCTCGCACGGACCCGACGATGGCGTCGTTTGAACGGTGGGTTCGGCAACGGCTTTCCGAACCGCTGCGGATCTCGACGGCCGCCCGCGACCTCGGCATCAGCGAACGAACGCTGCAGCGTACGACCGCCTCCGTTGTCGGCATGTCGCCGCTCCACTTTGTTCAGCAGGTACGCCTCGACGAGGCCACGTTCTTGCTACGCGACACGCCCATGTCGATGAGCGCGATCGCGGCCGCGGTCGGCTACCGCGACGCCGGAACCCTCCGAGCGCTCGTTCGCAAGCGACGTAACAGCACGTTGAGAGCGTTGCGGGCAGGCCGACCGGCCTGAGCCCGGCGGCAGGAATATGCACCCCATACATTGTGTAGTAGCTTCACTACTATGCCTCCCCACGTGCGAGTCTTCGATCGGCTCTTGGAGATCGCGCTCCTGATCCAGGACGACCTGGCGAACTTCTTCACCGGGACCGGCCTGACTACGGCACGGACCCACCTGCTCTGGGAGCTGCACAGCATTGGTCCGTCCATCCAGCAGGCACTGTCGACGGCATTGAAAGTCACCCCGCGAAACGTGACCGGATTAGTCGACGCGTTGGAGGCGGACGGGTTCGTCGACCGGCGTCCACACCCGTCTGACCGGCGAGCCACGCTGGTGACCCTGACTGAGCTTGGCACCAAGACCACAGCTGAAATGGCCCGGGGCCGAGAGTTAATCGCCGCCGAGCTGGTCGCCGGGTTTAGCGACGAGCAACTCGACCAGTTCAGCCGCAACTTAGACACAATCGCCGGGCGGTTGCACAAGGTGGTCAGGCCCGACCGGCCGTCCGCCGAAGCGCCAACATGACCACCGCGACTCTCAGCAATAAGCGGACAGGCTGGCGGTTCTTCAGCTCGGAATGCTCACCCGTCCACACGCGATTGGTCCGATCGGCATTCGAGCCCGCCACGGCCCCGAGATCGACATCCCGCTGTCCTGGGACGACCTCGACTCCGTCACCAGGCGCACGGACACTGTGCAGAGCAAGCAACCGAGGGTCAGTCTCGATGAAGACGGTGATGCAAGGCTGCATCTGCGAATGCAGAACGAGACGAATATCGAGGTGAAGCTCAGAAGGCCGATCGAGATATGGCTGCCACAGGGACCCGAAACGATCAGCAAGGTCAACCTGTACGCTGACGAGCCCCAGGCCTTCATGAATCCCCAGGCCTTCATGAATGAGGTGCGGCGGCATGCTGGTAGGCGTTGACTGGGGCGGCACCAAGATCGAAGCCATTGCGATGGAGGACGACGGGCGGTCGATCGCTCGATTGCGTGAAGAGACACCGCGGTTCGACTACGAGGGCTGCCTGGCCACTATCGCCTCAGTCGTGAAACGGGTCGAGGCCGAGGCGGGCGCAATCGGGAGGGTGGGCATCGGCATTCCAGGGTCGGTGGATCCGCGTACCGGGATTGCCAAGGGCGCGAGTTCCACATGGCTCAATGGAAGGCCGGTTGAAACAGACCTGCGCTTCGCGCTCGGACGTGACGTTCGGATCGCCAATGACGCTGACTGTTTTGCGGTATCTGAAGCTGTCGACGGCGCAGGCGCTGGTCACAATGTCGTCTTCGCGGTCATCCTCGGCTCAGGTGCGGGAGCTGGAGTGGCCGTCGGGGGCAAAGCTCATCATGGCCCCAACAACACTGCCGGCGAGTGGGGCCACAATCCGCTCCCAAGACCGGACGTCACTGAGATTCCTGGACCCGCCTGCTACTGCGGCAGATATGGCTGTCTCGAACGATGGGTCTCCGGCTGGTCCTTCGCTCGCGACTACCACCAGCACGCCAAGATCGACTTGGTCCCCTTCGAGCCGCTCGCCCCAGTCGAGATCGTCAGCCGAATGAGGGACGGGGATCGACTTGCCAGGCTCGTGTGGAGTCGGTACGTCGATCGGGTGGCCCGTGGACTATCAATGGTGATCAACACTCTCGATCCGGACATCTTGGTACTCGGCGGCGGCATGGCGAATGTCGACGAGCTCTATGACGATCTTCCCCCCAGGCTCGCTGACGAGACATTCTCACCGTGCTTCTACACTC
Source organism: uncultured Actinomycetota bacterium (assembly GCA_963836855.1). Lineage (GTDB taxonomy): Bacteria > Actinomycetota > Actinomycetes > Propionibacteriales > Propionibacteriaceae > Microlunatus. The sequence goes on from CAWILN010000033.1 coordinate 38,354, forward strand.
CGATAGTTCGCGCAGCCCACGGCGACTCCAGTGGCGTACGAGGCGCCGCTTGGCTCTGGAGATGATCACTATGCCACCGACCAACGAACCTGACCGATTCGAGTTCGCGAAGAACTTGATCATAGAGGCAGGCGATCTGGCGTTGCAGTACTTCGGCAACGTGACTGAGTTGTCGATCATGAGCAAGGGCGCACGGGATATGGTTTCCGAGGCAGACTTCGCGGTGGAGAGGCTCATCCGAGATCGCCTCACGGCCACCTACCCCGAGGATGCCTATCTGGGCGAGGAAACAGGGCACAGGAGCGGTACCGGTGATTCCGGAACCTGGGTCGTCGACCCGATTGACGGAACACAGCCCTTTCTCAGCGGCCTGACCACCTGGTGCATTTCCATCGCCTATGTCCGCTCGAGCGAGGTGACGCTCGGCATGGTCAACAATCCTGCAGCGGGCGAGCTGTTTGTCGGCGGCGTCGGGCGAGACGCTGAACTCAACGGACGGCCGATTGCTCCCCGAGAGGTGCAGTCATTGGCTGACGGCCTCACATACCTTGGATGCAATCCACGGCTCGGGCCGGAACAGGTTGTTCCGGTATTGGACCGCCTCCTGCGCGCCAACGGAATGTTCGTCCGGAACGGCTCAGGTGCACTTGGACTCTGCGATGTCGCTTGTGGACGTCTGATCGGCTACGTGGAGTCGCATATCAACTCCTGGGACTGCCTCGGAGCTATCGCGGTCTGTACCTCGGCGGGTGCCCGGGTCAACAACTATCTCTCCAACAACGGCCTCCTCCACGGCGGCCCTATCGTCGCGGGCTCACCACAGGTTTTTGATCGACTCGTCGCCGTACTGGGAGAGACGTTCTGAGCCCGTGCGGCGAAGAATGCGCCCCGGTGAGGTTCCTGAAATCGCGACTGGGTGAGGGCCTCGGCGGTGACCGGGATTACGTAGAGAGGACCTGGGTACCAACACCTAAGCACCCGAACCAGAGGGGAGACCATGAAGACTGATCGTTTGAGGTCGATCTACTCCGATCCCGGCCCCTTCGGTAGTGCATATCTCGAGGTGAGCCGGGATCGGGAGCAGGGCGATCGGGTTGTCGAACTGGGCGTGCGTGCTGTAGGCGAGGAGTTGGCTGCGCAAGGCGCCCCACCAGAGGTGGTGGGTGAGGTTGAGCAACGGCTGCTTCGGAGTACCGGCCAACCGGCACCGATCAGCCGTTGCGTCGTGGCTAGCGAGCGCGGAGTCCTATTGGACCAGCTGACTCGCAGTCACCATGCCCAGCCAGTGATCACCTGGGGCCCGCTACCCGATGTCGCGGTGTGGCTGAGCGACGCCAGCCGCCAGATCCCGTTCATCTTGGCCCTGGTGGATCACGAAGGAGGCGACGTCACCACTTATGCAGCCGATGCGATGGAGCCGGAGTTCGAGGCGTCGGTCGGCGAGCCCTCCAAGTACGAGCACAAGGTCCGCGGTGGGGGCTGGTCACACCTGAACTGGCAGCGATCCGCCGAGACGATCTGGGCTCAGAACGCGACCGAGGTGGCGGCCGAGATCGAACGCCAGGTACGAAACGGACCTGAGCTGGTGATCCTGGCTGGCGACGAACACTCGCGCAGTCTGGTGACAAAGCATCTTCCGGACACGATCTCGGCGGAGGTCGTGGTTCTCAACCGGGCCGGTCGACCGGTAGACGGTGGCGAAGACGCACTAGCAGAAGACGTCGAGTCAGCACTTCGGGAGATCGTCGTAGCCAGGCAGTTGAAGATCGTTCACGAGCTCAAGGAACGTATGGGGCAGGGCCACTCGATGGCCATCGGTGTTCGCGACGTTGCTGATGCATTCGTTCGGGGTCAAGTTGATCAGCTCCTGCTCGATCCGCAGGCTGCGGCTCACTTCACATTGAGGCCTCGCGATCATCCGGGCTTGGCCCTCGGCATCAATGCCGCTGACGAAGATCTTCGGGCTGACCAGGCGCTCGTCGCGGCGGCCTGTCTGACTGATGCTGATATCTCGGTGGCGACCACCGCCACCATGGGCGCCGCTCCGGTGGCAGCCCTGCTGCGCTGGAACCAATAAGCCCCAGCAGGCAACCAGTGGTTGTCACTCAGTGGGCTGTCGCTCAGTCGTCGATGGCGTCCGACTCGACGTTGGTGGCCGCAGACTTCCGGTGATTACGAGGGCCAGCGCAAGAACGGCTGCGACCACGATGATGGCTCTGAGGACGGTGATCTGTTCGCCGATGAAGCCGATCACCGGTGGGCCGGCCAGGAAGGCGCAATAGCCGATCGAGGCAATGACACTCACTCGAGCGGCTGCCATAGGTGGCTCGTCGGCGCCGGCACTCATGCCGACCGGGAATCCGAGACTATGCGATTCGGGCGTCGTCGGTGCGGCGGCGGCCGAGTCGACTGGCTCATCCTGTGCCGCAGTGTCGGGCACAAAGGACCGTACGCCGATAGGGACGGCGATGCTCAAAGCTACGGCGACCACCAGAAGGTGGATAGTCACGGGTACGTCGAGCGCGACCATAGCCGTGCCAGCCAGCGCTCCGGCGACAGTGGCAATGCTGAATCCCGCGTGGAAGCGCGACATGATGGCGCGGCCAAGAAGCCTTTCCACGGTGGCGCCCTGAACGTTCATGGCGACGTCCCAAGATCCATAGCCGATTCCGAGGAAGAACAACGCAATGACGACGAACACTCGACCCTGGTGGTAGCCAATGGCGACCCCCGCGAGGGATATTGCAGTCAGGACCGACATCACCGTGAGAGTGCGTCGCGACCCAATTCGCGTGATAACGGGCCCGGAGAGCGGTAGGGAGATCACTGATCCCACGGCACAAGCAAGCAGTACGAGCCCAAGACTCGCTGGGGTCAGTGATAGCGCGTCGCGCACCTGAGGGATGCGGGATGCCCAACTGGCGAAGGCCACTCCGGCCGCAATGAAATGCCAGGTAGGTGGCGTGAGTCGCCGAGCGAACCCGAGCTGGGGTAGGCGGAGAAGTAGTTGCTGTCACGACTCGGCGGCGGACGTGGTCGCCGCCGCCGCCGTCGCTCTCGATCGGATCAGTGGGGAATCATTGGCCGGTCGGTGCCGGTCAGGTTCGGCTCCGGCGGCTTCTGTGGACTGAGCCTCGCCCAGACCAGGAAGAAGATGCCGATCAGCAACATGAAGATACCCAGCCAGAGGTTGATGTTTATGTCCGCTGCCTTCGCCTTGTCGGCATCTGAGGTGAAGAATCCGGCAATAGTGAGCATGATCCCGTACACAGTGAAGAGACCACCGATCAAGAACCGCAGATCGAATAGCTTGCTGGCTGCGGAGTGGGTAACCTCCCACTCATCGCTCTCCCTGGCACCCTCCGGACGCGTATCGACCTTGTGAAAATCGGGTGGCAGCTTGTCGTATCCGTGTGGCAGATGACGGCGGGGGGTCGAGTCTGACTCAGCCATGGGTCCCATCTTCTCCTTTCCGTTAGATGAAGATGATCGACAAAACGGCGACCATACCGAGAGCGGTGAAGCCGAGCAGCTTCGGCGACTCCCACCAGCGGCGTACATAGCCTTCGTGCGGATCGCCCGCATCAGGATCCGGGACGCCCCAGACTAGTCCGGCGAGCTGCTCTATCGGCTTGGGCTTCGTGAACAGGGTGACAACCACCGTCACGACGGCGTCGGCGACAAAGGCTGCGATGGCTCCATAAAAGTTGAGCATCTGGGCGTTGATCTCACCAGAAGTGTCACCACCCGGATAGAAGTACGCGATATTCGGCCCGATGAGGTACTGGAACGACAAGGCCGCGAGGAACCCCGCGACGAGTCCGGAGAAGCCGGCCCACGGGGTCGTGCGCCTCCAGAACATCGCGATGATGAAGGTCGCGAACACCGGCGCGTTGAAGAACGAGAAGAGCGACTGGATGTAGACCATGATGTTGCTGAACCCAGCCGCTATGAACGCTGTCCCGATGCCGATCAAGACGCCGGCGACGGTGACCACCCGGCCAACGTTCAGGTAGTAGCCATCGGGCCGGTGCTTGCGTACGTAGTCCTGCCAGATGTCGTAGGTGACCACGGTGTTGAAGGAGCTCACGTTTGCCGCCATACCTGCCATGAACGCCGCCAGCAGGCCGGCCAGCGCGATACCGAGCGTCCCGTTCGGAAGGTACTCGTTCATGAGAATTGGGATCGCGTAGTTATAGTCCAGATCCCCGGTACCGAGGTTCGGGATGAGCGCGACGGCGATCAGGCCTGGAATGATGGTCAGGGCGGGGATGAAGATCTTCGGGAACGCCCCGATCAGTGGCGTACGCTCGGCGGCCGAAAGGTTCTTTGCCGAAAGCGCCCGCTGTACTTCGGCAAAGTTCGTGGTCCAGTAGCCGAAGGACAGCACGAACCCCAGGCCCATGACAATGCCAATCCAGTCGCCCAGCGGGTTGGTCCAGTTGCCGACTGAGGTGCCTGCCCAGGTCTCGAAGTGGTTCTCCTTTCCAGGCTGGCTCGTCACCTTCTGCATCAAGCCGCTCCAGCCGCCCATGTCCTTGAGGCCGATGATCACGATTGGGATCAGGCCCGCGATAATGACGAAGAATTGGAGGACTTCGTTGTAGATGGCACCCGACAACCCACCGAGAAAGATGTAGACCAGCACGAAACCGGCAGAGACGACGACAGACACCCAAGTCGGCCAGCCGAGCAGAACCTCGATGATGAGCGCCATGGCGTACAAGTTGACACCGGCACTGAGGACCGAGGCGACGGCGAACGTGAGGGCGTTCCATAGGTGTGTGGCCGGATTGAACCGGCGGAGCAGATACTCTGGCACGCTTCGGACTCTGGAGCCGTAGTAGAACGGCATCATGACCAGGCCAAGGAACACCATGGCCGGTACCGCGCCTACCCAATAGAAGTGCACGGTCGAGAGGCCGTATTGGGCGCCATTTGCCGCCATGCCGAGAATCTCGATCGCGCCAAGGTTGGCCGAGATGAAGGCCAGGCCGGTGATCCAGGCAGTCAGTGACCGGCCGGAAAGCAAGAAATCCTCGCTGGTAGCGATAGCTCTCCGGGCAAGGATTCCGATAGCGACGACTAACGCGAAATAAATGATGAGGATCGTGTAGTCGAAGAAGTTCGTGTCTAACTGAGTCATACGCCGTCTCCTCGCTATCCGCGGACCAACGTGCTCCTGCCGGGATTATCTGCCTGCTGCCTCGATTCCCACAAGACCACTGATCAAGCAGCTGAGAGATGATCAGGCCGCACGAACCGACGACAGCCGCGGCAAAGGGCAGCACCAGTAAGACTCGCGAGGATTATCACAACGCAGGGCTGAGCTCGGATCGCCGAGTTGATGATCTTCTCGGGCGCATGACTTTGGCTGAGAAAGCGGGCATGTTGTTCCAGACCATGATCATGGTCGGCTCAGGCGATCTTGCTGAGCGGAGTTCGGCATTCGGGGTCGAGAGCGCCGAGCACATGATCAACAACCAGCTGCTCAGTCACTTCAATGTCGTCCGGGCTGCTCGGTACGCCGGCTGCTGCGGGAGAAGTTCATCCTCGGGCTCTTCGACAACCCGTACGTTGATATTGATCATGCGGCCGCCAACCGTTGGCGAGGCCGAGTTCGTTGCCGCCGGAGCCGATGCCCAGCGGCGAGCGTACACACTGCTGACCAACCATGATCAGATACTTCCGCTCAGGCAGCCCTGCCGCATCTATGTAGAATGCGTCTCCGAGGTCGCTACCGCCCGGTACGGAGAGGTGGTTGTGATCACCTACCCCGATCCGGTCTACTCGACGTCCGACGCGTCACCCGCAGCCCCACGAAGCTGTACTTCAACGGTCCGCTCCTCAGCGCCACGGAGAATCACTAGCTCGAGCACACCGCCGGCGGCCGCCTCGAGCGCTCTGAACAGATCGTCCATGCCACGAACGGGTTGGCCAGCCGCCTGCGTGATCAGGTCGCCAGTGGCAAGCCCGGCACGCGACGCGGGACTGTCGTCCTCTACGAGGCGAACCAACAACCCATCAGCATCCGGTAGACCGACGGCGCGCCGCAGGCCTCTGGCGACATGGGACGGCACCACGCCAATGCCAAGCCGAGCGCGACTTCTCGACTCGCCGCGGGCCAGCGCGTCCACCCGCGCTCGGAGCGACTCGTCCGCTGGGATTGCCAGGTAGAAGCCTTCGCCTAAACGGTGTGTATTCAGTCCCAACAGTCGTCCCTCGCGGCTGACTACCGGACCGCCGGACGAGCCGGGCAGCAGCGGCGCATCGTGCTCGATGCTTCCGGTGATACGGCGGCCGCGAGGCCCTCGGAAGCTGCGCTCAACACCTGTGATGAAGCCGAGCGTTACGCGAAGCCCTCGGCCACCTGGATTCGACAGTGCGAAGACAGGGGCACCGATTCCTGGCGCGCCGTCGGCCGCCCACTCAATGGCTTGCAGATCTCCGGTCTCGACTCCAATAACGGCAATGTCTCCATCGACGTCGTGTCCCAGTACCCGGCCGGTTGCGGTGTGCCCATCCGGGAAGGTGACGCTGACCTCGTCACCTCGCACGTTGTGTGCGTTCGTCAGTATCTGACCCTTGGCCAGCACTACGCCGGATCCGACGCCCCAGCGCTGCCCGATGCCGACCACAGCTTTGCCGACCTGCTCCGCCACTCCCTGGATCTCTTCCTGGATTCCGTCGAGTGCTCCCATTGCGACCTCCATCGTCAGTAGTAACTTGCAAGTTACTACCTTCACGCGATGTGTCAATCCTCACAGATACGGTTTGTCTATGAGCGAACAGGAATCCGCCGGAAGCGGGCAGAGCCCCGCGCCCTCCTCACTCGACAACGCTCTCGCTCACGTCGGGGACCGGTGGACACTGCTGGTCGTGCAGGCAATGCTCGCCGGACCTCGACGGTTCAACGAGCTGCAGGAGGAAATCCCTGGAATCGCCGCGAACATCCTCTCGCAGCGCCTCAAGCGGCTCGAACGCGACGGACTTCTCGTGTCACGCCCATATACCGAGCGACCGCCAAGGGCGGCGTACGAACTGACCGCGGAAGGCAGCGAACTCGCGGGGGCGCTTCGCCTGCTCGCCCACTGGGGGGCCCGTCACGCAACCCCCGACGATGCACTTCGACACCCCGCGTGCGGCACTCCGCTCGAGGCCAGGTGGTACTGCCCGACGTGTGACCGCCTCGTCGAAGATGAGCCTGAGTTGGAGATGCACTTCCTATAGTTCTTGACACCATCCACTGAGATGGTGAGAGGATGGTCTCCGGATGGCAGAAATGTACGGAGCGGGAGCATGGCCCACATAGACAAGAGCGAGAAGATCACGATCAACATTGGCCTGGTAGATCTCGGCCAGATCGACTTGCTCGTGAACGAGGGCTTTTACACGAACCGCACAGACTTCATCCGCACCGCGATCCGCCGCCAACTCGAGACGAGATCGGGAGCCGTAGACCAAACCGTGGCACGACGTACGATCACGCTCGGCACCCAGCACTACAGCCGACGCGATCTAGAGGAGCTTCGAGCTGCCGGTCGTACAGTCGAACTCCGCGTCTTGGGACTCGCGACTATCGACGAAGATGTCACGCCCGAGCTGGCGCTGGCGACGATCACGTCGGTGGAAGTCCTCGGGGCCTTTCGGGCGCCGGCGGTGGTCAAGGCCGCCCTGGCATCCAGAACGGTGTAAGCGGCGGTGTTGTGGTGCAGTTGCGCAGTCGACACGACAAGGAGAAACCTGATCATGAACGACGACCGGAATGCCACGATGGCGGACGCACTACGACTCACCCGCGACGGGCGGCTAATGGAGGCGACTGCCTTGCTTCAACAAGGTCTTGGAGTGGCCGGCCAACCTACGCCAGCACCGCCGGTGCCTGCCGGGAGGTTGCACGGCCCCCCGAGCGGTCTGACTCGAGCCGGCGGCCTACTCGACAAATTGCAGGCCCGACTGCCGGTAGAACTACCCGTCGGACTGCTCGGCAACTCCCCCTTGGGCCGGCCTAGCTTGGTCGGGTCAGGTAGCTCCCCTGCCGCCGCGGCTGCGGCAAGCGCGCCCGGCGGCGAGATCGGTCACTTGACCCACAGCGACGCGGCCGGGTCGCGGGCGTACGACCTCTACATTCCTACTGGTTACGTCGGCGAGCCGGTGCCGCTCGTCGTCATGCTGCACGGTGGCACCCAAGACGCCACGGACTTCGCGGCCGGCACCGGGATGAATGACCTGGCCGAACTGCACACGTTCCTTGTCGCCTATCCCGAGCAGTCGACTGCGGCGAACAATGGCCGCTACTGGAACTGGTTCCGTACCGGCGACCAGCAGCGGGACCGAGGTGAGCCCGCGATTATCGCCGGCATTACTCGTCAGGTCATGAGCGACTATTCCGTCGATCAAGCGCGGGTTTACATGGTTGGGTTCTCTGCGGGCGGTGCCATGGCCGCCGTGATGGCCGCGGCGTACCCGGACCTGTACGCCGCGGCTGGTATCCACAGCGGTCTGGCGCCGGGGGCAGCACACGACCTCCCGTCGGCGTTCGCCGCGATGCAAAACGGCGGGACTGCTGGGTTCACCATTAATGTGCCGCTCATCGTCTTCCACGGCGACCGAGACAGTGTCGTCGCACCCATCAACGCTGACCGACTCATCAGGTCCCGCATCGCGGCGACCTCGGGCTTCGACGGGGGCGCGGGCCTGCGGCCGCCGGCCACGACCGACGGTGGAGACAAGCCCGGCCATAGCCATAACCGCAGGATCTACCGAGACTTAGAAGGCAGGGTCGTCGCCGAACAATGGATGGTTCACGGCGGTTCCCACGCCTGGTTCGGCGGCAGTTCGGTGGGTTCTTACACCGACGCCCACGGTCCGGACGCCTCCGCCGAGATGCTGCGGTTCTTTCTCGAGGACGCGGCACGCTTCACCGGACATTGAGTCTGTCGAGGCAGGCGCGCGTGCGGATCGAATGTCTGTTCGTTTTTGTCAGTGGGCTTCCGTAGAGTCACTGGCGTGTCGGAATCGGGGGCGAACCAGATACAGCGCGGGTCACCAGACCCGGTGGCTGGGCGACTCCAGGACATCCTCGCCGAGCTCGCCGCCGCGGTAATCGATTGCAGCGCGGTCTCGGATGCGGCTCGGATTGATCGGATTGCGCTGCTTGAGAAGCTGCGGGCCGCCACCGCGGCATTACAGGTAGCAGAATCTGTCCGCTTTGCGCAATCCCAGGCCGCCGAGCAGATCGCCGCTGATGTGCATCCAGACAAGATTGGCCGCGGCATCGCCGAACAGATCGGACTCGCCTGCCGCATCTCCCCAGTCACCGCGGCCCGCCGGCTCAACACCGCCCGGGCGCTGTGGTGTGAACTGCCCGACACCTACACCCAACTCGCCACCGGTCAGCTGAGCGAACGCTTCGCCGAGATGATCGTGACTGAAACCAGCCACCTCGACCCTGAGATCCGGCGCCAGGTCGATAAGCAACTATCCGCCGACGGCATCGCCGACATGGGATTCCAAGCAGCCACAGCGTGTGCACGCAAGATCGCCTATGAAGCTGACCGGGCAGGCTACCTGCAGCGGGGCCGCACCGAACGCAAACATCGCCGGGTCGGCGTCCGGCCCGCACCGGACACCATGGCGATCCTCACCGGCTACCTCCCCGTCGAACAAGGCATCGCCTGCTACGCCGCGCTACGCAAGCACGCCGATGCCGCGGTTGCCACCGGAGACGGACGCACCCGGGACCAGATCATGGCCGACACCCTCGTCGAACGCATCACCGGGCAAGCCCGCGCAGCCGACGTCAACATTGAGCTGCACCTGCTGATGCCGCTCGATACCTTGATCGACTCAAAGAAACCGAGCGCGGCGATGATCCCCGGCTACGGCCCGCTGCCCGCCGAACTCGCCCGGGAGATCGTAGCGAGCAGTCAAGGCCGCAAATGGTGGCGCCGCCTGTTCACCTCACCACCAGGCGGCCCGATCGTGGGCGGAGATCCGAACCGCCGACACTTCGACGGCTGGCTCACCCAATTGATCAAACTGCGCGACCAGACCTGCCGCGACCCCTTCTGCGACGCACCCATCCGCCACATCGACCACATCATCCGCCATACCGACGGCGGGCTCACCAACTACATCAACGGACGCGGAACCTGCGCCCGCGGCAACTACACACGCGAAATGCCCGGCTGGCACATCAACCTCGTCGACTGCGGCTTCCACTGCCAGCCGCACAAGATCATCATCACCACACCCACCGGCCACCACTACCTGAGCCGCGCACCAGAGCCGCCATGAAAGGCAGAAAAACTGATCTTGCTCGAGCGACCGTCCTCGAGCTGCGCAAGTCGGCGGGCAGAAGGGCGTGCCGGTGGCTGCTCATCACTTCAGCTGCCGTTGGGCTGTTGGCGGCCGGGCTGGTCGCCCTCACCGGGACCGCTCACGACCACACCTTCGCAGTCATCTCGTTCTATACACAGAGCGCGATCTCTCTGCCGCTGCCATTCGTGAGCGTCCTGCTGATGACCGCGGATTTCGGGCGTCGGGCATCTGCGACCTTCGCGTTAGCGACATCACCAGATGTGATCATCGTCGCGAAACTGCTGGCCAGCGCGATCGTCGCGCTCGTCGGGGCTGCCTACGGTGTCCTGATCTCTGTGCTCGCGACCAGCGCAGCAACACCAGCGGCCGACGAGAGGCGCTGGGACGCGATCGGCATGATTATTCTCGGCAGCGCGCTGGTGCAGCTGATCGCGCAACTGTCTGGCGCTGGCTGGGGCCTGCTGCTGAGGTCCAGTGCCCTCGCGATTGTGGCTGACGTCGCACTGCCGCTAGGACTCTGGATCATCACCGGCGCTTTTCCTGCACTTCATGGCGTCCAGGAGTGGCTCGCCCCTTTCGCCTCGGTGCGGAATCTGTTGTCAGGCCACATGGACGCTCGGAGTTGGGCTCAGGTGGGCGTGGTCGCGCTTGTGTGGGTGGTTGCGCTTAACGTCGCCGGGATAGTCCGTGTGCACCGCCTTAGCGGAACCGTCGAACGTTGAATTCGTCCAGCATCGGGTGAGGGGTCACCAGTCATGATCTCGTACGCCAGAAGCTCACCGGCAATCAGGCCGAGCGTTGCGCCGCTGTGAGTGAAGGCGACGTAGAGACCGGTTACATCGTCGACGCCGCCGAGGACGGATTCCCCATCACCGGGAACGGGCTTCGGGCCAATCCCGCACCAGGCTGCTTCGAGCTTCGGCGTGCCTTGCAAGACCAGCGAAGCCTCGGCAAGCAGGGATTCAGGGACCGACGGCGGTACCTCATACCTGCCGTCCGCAGTGCGCATGATGTGGACGTTGGCCCAGTCGGAGTCCACGGCCAACCCGCCGTCAGGGGTGGGCCGGAGCGAGACTCGCGGAGTGTTGAGGACCGTCCGGAGCGGATGGTGCACGGGTCGGGTCGTGACGAGGAGAGAGATCGGCGTGGCATCCGGGATGGTGATGCCAAGATCAGCAGCCATGGCTGGTATGGCGGCACCGGCAGCCAGGACCACAGCATCTGACTCAACAAGTTGCCCATTCTTGGTCGCTACGCCGGTTATTGAGCCCGCCTTGCTTCGGACAGTGCACTTCCCTGCCTTGGTGACAAGCTTCCCGCCGCGTTCGACGAAGTCCTTGATCAGGAACTGGACGAGGCTTGGTAGATCGACCCATCCTTCGCCGGCGTTCCAGATGGCACCGGTGTCTGGAATGGCTGACACCTCGACACCAGGAGTCAGAGCACTGACCTGATCACGACCAATCAGGTGACTGTCATATCCGTGGGCCACCTCATGATCATGACGTTGGCGCAGCTCGTCACCTTTGTCTTCGGCGTACCAGACCAGGCCGCCCGCGAAGCGCAGCCAGCGGAGGCCCGGCTGGTGAGCCGACAGAGTGCGGTAGCGATCAATACCGGCCATCCGGAGCCGATGGTACGGCTCCCTCCACATGCCAGCCGAGTTCAACCACGACAGCGAGCGCCCTGAAGCGCCGCTGGTCAGTGCGCTCTCGGTGAGCAAGATCACGTCCGCTCCAGCCCGCGCCAGCTGCTGGGCAGTGGAGACGCCGATCACGCCGCCGCCGACGACGGCGACTTTGATCCTGGAAAAGCTCATCATGAATCACCATCCATCGTCCGGGAGTCGAGCGCCACCTCAGGGCCAAGGGTTGCAGCTGATCCGCCGATGATGTGATTGAGGCGTCCGGTCCATTCTTCTTCGAGGAGTTCGTCGTGTCCGAAGCCGCAAACGACTCAATCAATCGAATCTCAGAGCTCACGCTGGAGGAGAAGGCATCGCTGTGCCTCGGCTCAGATTTCTGGCACACGGCGCCGGTGGAACGTCTCGCTATCCCACGAATCATGGTTTCCGATGGTCCCCACGGTCTGCGCGCCCAACTGGAGGAAGCCGACCATGTTGGCATCGGGGGCAGCGCGCCTGCGACGTGCTTCCCGACGGCCTCGGCGCTGGGCTCCTCCTGGAATCCGGAGCTCTTTCGAACGGTGGGTGAGGCTTTGGGCCGAGAGGCGAAGAGGTTGGGCGTATCGGTCGTGCTCGGGCCGGGGATCAACATGAAACGGTCGCCATTGTGCGGGCGGAATTTCGAGTATGTCTCCGAGGATCCATGGCTGGCAGGAGAACTCGCGACCGCGATGGTCCAAGGCACCCAGAGCCAAGGAACTGGTACGTCGCTGAAGCACTATGCCGCAAACAATCAGGAGGATGATCGACTTCGGGTCAGCGCTGAGGTCGATGAGCGGACCTTGCGGGAGATCTATCTGCCTGCATTCGAGCGGGTGGTGAAGCTCTCCCAGCCATGGACCGTGATGTGCGCCTACAACAAGGTCAACGGCATCTACTGCTCAGAGCACCACTGGTTGCTGACTGAGGTACTGCGCGAGGAATGGGGTTTCGAAGGCCTGGTGGTCTCGGACTGGGGTGCGGTACATGATCGGGTTGCGGCACTGAAGGGTGGTCTTGATCTTGAGATGCCACCCAATCTCGAAGTCAGCGATGCGGCGATCGTCGCCGCCGTACGCGACGGTTCACTGGACGAGTCCGTCCTCGACGAATCGGTGAGCCGGGTGATGTATCTGGTTGATCGGGCCCAGCCAGCCCTCAGTGAGGGCGCCTCGTTCGACTTTGATGATCATCATTCGCTGGCTCGCCACGCTGCGCATGAGTCAGCGGTGTTATTGAAGAACGACGGCAATGTGCTGCCGCTTGAGCCAGAGCCAGGAAGCGCGGTCGCGGTGATCGGCGAATTCGCCCGTACCCCGCGCTTCCAGGGCGCTGGCAGCTCGCAGGTCAATCCCACCCGCGTCGACGTGGCACTGGAGGAGTTGCAGTCGGCATTTGCAGGCCGCGTAGAGGTGAGCTTTGCGGCTGGTTTCGGCATTGGGACGACCGACAACGACGAGGAGTTGCTGCAAGAGGCGGTCCAGCTGGCAAGCAGAGCTGATCATGTGCTGGTCTTCCTTGGACTGCCGGGCGAGGATGAGTCGGAGGGATTCGATCGGACCCATATCGATCTGCCCGCCAACCAGTTGGTGCTCCTGCACGCGCTGGCTGAGGTACATGATCGGCTGATCGTGATCTTGGCGAACGGGGGCGTAGTACGGGTCTCAACCTGGGAGGACAGGGTTGCCGCGATCTTGGAGTGCTGGCTGTCCGGTCAGGCGGCCGGCGGAGCCGCCGTCGATCTGCTGCTGGGCGTCGCCAATCCCTCCGGCAAGCTGGCCGAAACCATTCCTATACGACTCCAGGACAACTCGTCGTATCTGAACTTCGCTGGAGAGGAGGGCGTCGTCCGGTACGGCGAAGGAATCTTCATCGGCTACCGTGCCTACGACACGCTCATTCAACACGTCAGCTACCCGTTCGGGTTTGGACTTTCCTACACCAGCTTCCGGATCGACGGCGTGGACGTTTCGATCGCAGGCTCGGTAGCAGACGGCGATCTTGCCGTGACCGTGACGGCATCTGTGACCAACACCGGCCAGCGAGCGGGCGCCGAAGTCGTCCAGATGTACGTCGGAGACATCGAGGCGTCCGTGGCGCGGCCGCTTCGGGAGCTGAAGGGGTTCGTCAAAGTGCATCTCGAGCCGGGCGAGACCCAGCAGGTGAGTTGCCAGCTCGATGAGCGAGCGTTTGCCTTTTGGTCCAGACGTTTCCGGCAGTGGGTAGTCGAATCCGGTGAGTTCATGATCGCGGTGGGCAGCTCGTCTCGAGACCTGGTCGCCACCGAAGCGATCACTCTCGATGCGCCGCGCCTCTCCCTGCCGCTGGGGCCCGACTCGACCCTTCACGAATGGTTGGACGATGAGCGTGGCCGTGAGCTGATCAGTAAACGGGATATGCGGCTCTTACAGGATCCGGAATTGATCAAGGTGATCGGCACGATGCCCATGCACACGCTGGCGGCATTCCAAGGCATGTCACTCAGCCACGATGAGTTGGAGGAACTGATCGCCGAACTCTAGTGCAATTGCGCCGCGAAGCCAGACCTCATCCTGCAGTAGGACATACGCGTCATCCGTGCGGCCTACTTCAGGTGGCTATCTCCAGACCTGCGGCCGATGTGCCGAACGCGCCTACTCCACGACGCTGAGGGCATGACAAACACGCAGACGCCGCCGGCACAACTCGATGCCGCGGCAAGCTCAAAGCAATACTCCTTGACGAAGATCCTTGCCATCTGGGCCTCCGTGACTGTCCCTATGGGACTGCTGGCATGGGTCGTCGCGCCGGCCATCATCCCTCACACGTCCCTCCACCCCGGGCTTGTGCACTGGATGCTCATGGTCGTCGGAATGATGTGGCAGTTCGTGGTCTCGCTGGCCGTGCTGCGGCACGAGCTGGGTGGCCTGCACTGGCCGACGCTCAAGAAGCGGATTTGGCTCAATTTGCCGCGTGACCCGAAGACTGGCAAGCCGCGAAAGGTCCTGTTCTTGTGGGCCGTACCGGCCTTCGTGGCCAATGGCCTCGGCGGATACCTGGCGACGCGGCTGGATGTGGCATGGAGCAACTGGCTTCCCGGCCTAGACGAGCCCCCGTACGCAAACGCCCAAGCGCTGGCTGATCCACAGTTCCAGGGTCAGTGGTGGATTCTCGGCCTCGCGCTGACAAGCATGATCTTCAATTACATCCTCGGCGAGGAACTGTTCCTTCGCGGCGTACTGCTGCCACGGATGGCCGGGGTCTTCGGCCGCTGGGACTGGGTCGCGAACTCGGTGCTCTTCGGGCTCTACCACGTACACAAGATCTGGGCTTGGCCCAGCATGATCACCAGCGGCTTCGGCGTCGCCTGGGCGACCAAGCGCTACCGCAGCTTCTGGATGGGCGTGATCGTGCATGGACTCGAAGGCTTCTTCATCGTACTGATTGTGGCGGTGCTGGCCGGCTGGTATCCGTGATCCAACTGAGAAGGCGCCTGGAGGCGGTCCGCCCTGATCACGTGTTAGGTGATCAAGGTCCGGGCCGCCTCCGCGATGCCGTCGGGGGACATGCCGTAGCGATCAAGCAGGAAGCCTGCCGAGCCGGTGGGTGCAAACTCCGGTACGCCCAAGATTTTGATCTTGGTCGGATGGTTCTGTACGACGGTTTCTGCGACAGCACCTCCCAGGGCACCGGCAACAGTGGCTTCCTCGGCAGTGACAATGCCGCGCGTTTCTCGAGCTGCCTGCAACACAGCATCCGTGTCCAGTGGCTTCACCGTCGGCATCGAGATCACCCGAGCGGAGATGCCTTGATCCTCGAGCTGCTCGGCCGCGACCAGGGCACGCCACAGAACGGTGCCGTTGCTGATCAAGGTGACGTCACCGCCCTCACGGAGAGTGACCGCCTTACCCGGCACAAACGTGTAGTCCTCGGGGTACACCTCGGGAACGCTCATCCGGCTGACCCGGATGAACACCGGGCCCTCGATTTCAGCTGCCCACCGCATGGCCGCGGCCGTCTCGATCGGATCGGCTGGAACGACGATCGTCATGTTGTCAATGGCTCGCAGCCAGGCGATGTCCTCGATCGAGTGGTGGGTGGGGCCGAGTTCGCCGTACGCCATTCCTGGGCTCATGCCACAGAGCTTCACGTTGCGATTCGAGTACGCCACGTCAGCTTTGATCTGCTCCAGCGCTCGGCCGGTCAGGAAGCAGGATGCGGCAGACACGAAGGCGATCCTGCCGCCGTTGGCGAGTCCGGCGGCAACGCCAACCATGTCTTGCTCGGCAATGCCGACATTGATCAGCCGATCAGGAAAAGCTCTCTTGAACGCATCGAGCTTGCTTGAGCCGACTGAGTCGTTCACGATGCCCACGATGCGATGGTTTTCGTGCGCCAGCTCGGCCAGAGTTTCGACATAAGCGTTGCGGCAGTCGTATCGCGGCCGGTCGGCAATGGACTGTTGGTGCACGCGCGTATCGGTCATGTTGTTGCATCTCCTCGGCGATCGGCTGACGTCAGCTCGTCGAGCGCCAGATCCAGTTGTTCGGCCGACGGGACTTTGTGATGCCATGCCGCGTTGTTGCTCATGAACGTGATCGGGTAGCCCTTGTGGGTATGCGCGATCACAAAGGTGGGCTTGCCGGGCCGGAAAGGCACTGCTGACAACACATCGAGCAGCTCACCATGATCATGACCATTGACCTCGACGACCGCGAATCCAAAAGCTGTTGCCTTTTGATCAAGCGGCTCAAGATCATTGGTCTCTCGAACGGTCGCACCCTGCTGGAGCCGGTTGCGGTCCACGATCACGGTCAGCCGGTCCAGCTCGTAATGGGAGGCGGCCATCATGGCTTCCCAGTTGCTGCCCTCTTGCAGCTCGCCATCCCCGACAAGCACGTACGTTCGGCGCTGGGAGACATCCAGCTTGGCCGATAACGCGTGGCCGACCGCAATCGGTAGTCCGTGGCCGAGCGGACCGGTATTGGCCTCTACACCGCGGACATAGTTGCGGTTCGGGTGGCCGTTGAGTTTGGACAGCGGCTTGAGGAACGTCGCCAGGTCCTCTACGGGCAGGAACCCAAAGGCGGCCAGTGTGACGTACAGAGCTCCGGCGATGTGACCCTTGGAGAGGATGAAGCGGTCCCGCTCGGGATCATCCACAGTCTCGGGGGCGATGTTGAGCACTGCCCCATACAGCGTTGCCAGGATGTCGATGGCGGAAAGGTCGCCGCCGATGTGGCCGGCACCGGCGTAATGGACGAGCTTCAGATCCTGGATCCGGATCTGCCGCGCCGCCTCGGCGATCTGTGCTATCTGCTCGTCACGATGCGCGTGTGGCAGCCGGTGGAAGACCGGCATAGCGATGTGCTCGGAAGCTAGGGCTGTCATGCACTTGCGTCCTGACTCTTTGTCGTTCGCGCCATGGAACTCAGCAGCACGTCCTGAACGAGCCGTTGGGCTGCGAGCGCATCATGAGAGGCCTGCGCAGCACGCAACGCATCCTCGTCCAACGCATCCAGCGCTCCGTGCAAAGCCTTGAGGAAGCGGATCGCTACCTTGGCAGCCTCCACACTGTCCTCCCGGAACGGGAACTGGTCGAGCTGCCATACGCCGTCCCAGTTGTTCTTGCGCAACGTGTAAAAGAACTCGAAGCGTCTCGACCAGGTGCACCGAACCGACCACCATGTCGTCATCCCAGCCGCGGAAGTTGTCGTTGACATCGATCGCGAACAGCCGGCCCGCGTCGATGCACAGCTGTGCGGCGTCGGACGGGGTTTCCAGGCCGTACATGGAGTGTCCGAAGTCGAGCAGAATGCCGAGATTGTCCAGCCCGACCTGCTGGATTCCCAGCAGGGTACGGGCCGCATTCGGAAAGATGATCTTGTTCCGCGGCTCGCGCGGCTTGTACTCGATCACGAACTTGATCTCGGGATGAGCCCCGACCAGCTCACGCAGACCATCGACCGCAAGCTTCCAGATGTCGTGGTAATCCACCTGGAAGGGGTAGTCCCAGCCGTCCTGACCGAACCAGAGCTTGACGTAGTCACAGCCCAGCTCCTTGGCCAGCTCAGTGGCCTCGTTCAGCAACTTCAGCGCCTGGGAACGGACCGCGGGGTCTGGATTGGTAATCGAGCCCTTGACGTAGTCGCGGTTGTAGATCTCGGGCGTGATCGCGACCGCGCGGAGCCCGTTACGATCGAGGGCCGCCTTGACATCGTCCAGCGTGCCCTCGAACCCTGCAAACGGCCAGTTGAGGTCGACCACAGAAAGGTCACCGACAGCGCCCGCTCGATCGATCTGCTCCAGCAGCCCGACGGGCGGCCCGTAGCCATCCGTCGCGTAGCGGTCCTTGTACGTGGCGAAGTGCCAGATACCTGCGCCGAAAACCGGCATCTCACTCATTGGTTGGAGACTCCAATCGATTTTGGCCTGGGGATGATCATCATGCCGACTCCCGGCCGAACTTGCGGATCTTGGCGAACATGTCTTCAAGCAGGAACCGGACGTCGACTGACTCGACGACGCGGATGGGATGCCCAGAGCCAGGGAGGTAATGGCCTTCCTGGCCGAATCGCGGGGCCGGGACGATGCGGAAATTGCCTCCGCGCGGGTACAGCATCAACGAAATCGCCGGCGAGTCTCCGAGTGAGCGAGACTCGATCGGTTCGGGCCAATAGGTGCGGTTCCACTCCACCATCTGGCTGATCAGGTAGTCGGCGAGCTTGCTGGTACCGCCGATCTTCTCCTCCAGCTCGGTGTAGCTGACGGAGACCTGCGAGTAGACGTTGCTAGGCACCTGCCACACGCTGATGCCCGAGTCATAGACGACATTGGCTGCCGCGATGTCGTTGCGCAGGTTGAACTCCACACCGGGGTGGGTTTCGACGCCGCCATAGCCGACGCCGCCGATCCAGATCACGACGATGTCGCGGTGGACGAT
Source organism: uncultured Actinomycetota bacterium (assembly GCA_963836855.1). GTDB lineage: Bacteria > Actinomycetota > Actinomycetes > Propionibacteriales > Propionibacteriaceae > Microlunatus. Next base: position 57,262 of record CAWILN010000033.1, read on the forward strand.
GTCGGGCTCGAGCAAAATCGCCGAGGCCATATCGGTCAAGGGCCCGAGGAACGCGACGAACAAGGGTTCTTGTGCGGTAGCGAGCCTGCTCGCCGCAATGATCAGCTGGGCGCCCTCGCTCTCGAGCGGTGTCTGTTCGTCGGGAATCCCAGTCGGCGCGCCGTTAGCAACGGTCACTTGCTGTTGAAGCCCCATGAGGTCGAGCAGCAGATCGATCTCCTCGCGGGAATCCTCCATGCTGCGTTTGCTGCGCGACGTGCCGAAGTGCGCCGCGATGAGACCACGAACGTCGAGCGACGGTGACAAGAGCGCATGAACGATTGCGAACTGATCGTCAGCCTCGTTCTTGGCGTCAGTGTCGATGACAACGCGTCGACGGATATGGGCATCCATTGCGCTCCTATTGCTGTTGTACTATTAATTCACTAGTGTATAATCTATCACTGAGCCGAGTTCGTCAAGCCTAGGCAGAAAATGGGCGCTGAGCCCTGCGAAGCGACGCCCCTTCGACCAGCTCAGGGCGCATACCGCTAGAGAATGGCTCCAATCGACGTGAGGAGTTAGCCCCGTGCCCAGAGCGTCATCCGACAAGTTGATCTTGGCAATCGACCAGGGAACGACCAACTCGAAAGCAGCTCTGATCAGCGCCGATGGTCGATTCATCTCCGGCGGCAGTGCACCCGTTGGCATCTCCTCCCCGCGTCCTGACTGGGTCGAGCAGGACGCGGACCGTCTCTGGTCGAGCGTGCTAGAGGCGGTCGCAGGCTGCATCGCGGACATGCCTGACGCACAGATCGCGGGAGTCGCGCTGTCAACCCAGCGGGAATCCGTGGTCGGTTGGCAAGCCAGCACTGGGACGCCTTTGGGTCCGGTGATCGGCTGGCAAGACCGCCGCACGACGGACTGGTGCTACCAAACGATCGACGACCGAGGCCGGAAGTTGGTGCATGATCGGAGCGGCTTGCGTGTCGACCCGATGTTCTCCGCTCCCAAGATGCGCTGGCTCTTGGACCATCTGCCGCCAGGAGTCCAAATCGACGACGTACGACTCGGCACAGTCGACTCATGGCTGATTTGGCAGCTGACCGGCGGCGCGGAGCATCTCTGTGATGCCGGAAACGCTTCTCGTACTCTGCTCTACGACGTCGCCGACCTGGACTGGAGCAAGGATTTGCTGGACGTCTTCGGCGTACCGACCACCGCGTTGCCCGCTGCTGTGGCGTCCGACCACGGGTTCGGCATGACGAGTGGTGTCCCGTTGGTTCCCGACGGCACGCCGATCCTGGCAGTGCTGGCCGACTCGCACGCGGCCTTGTTCGGCCAAGGCTGTACCGAGGTCGGTGAGGCAAAGGCCACGTACGGCACCGGAACGTCGGTGATGGCCCCGGTCGCGGAGCTTTCAGGGAGCGAGGAGCGGGTACCGACGACTTTGGCGTGGGTCATTGACGGGTCACCGACCTACGCCCTGGAGGGAAACATCTTGTCCTCTGGTGCCACGTTGGCGTGGGCGGCCGATCTGCTCACCGATGGCCGCGTTGCCGACTTGGTCGCCCTTGCCGAGACGGTTCCCGACAGCGGCGGCGTCACTTTGGTGCCTGCCTTCTCTGGCCTGGGTGCACCCCATTGGGATCGTGATGCCCATGCATTGATCTCGGGAATGAGTCCAGCGACCAGGCGCGCCCACATCGCTCGCGCTGCTGTCGATTCCATCAGTCATCAGATCTGCGACATAGTCGACGTGATCGAGGAAAGATCAGGATCGCTGCGCGTCTTCCGAGCCGATGGCGGGGCCACCGCCTCGCCGCTGGTCGTCCAAACGCAAGCCGACCTCCTCGGCCGGGAAGTCCAAGTGAGCGAAGTGGCAGAAGTCTCGGCCCTCGGTGCAGCCAAACTTGCCTGGCGCGCACTCGGCTACGAAGACGCCTGGCCCAGTCGCAATGGCGGCCGGATCTATCGACCAGTCCTGGACCCGGTCGAACGTCGCCGACGCCGTGGTAACTGGGCCGGCGAGGTCAGCCGAACCAAGTTCACTCCCAGCTCAGATGATCAGCGGGCAGGATAGATCCCATCCAGGCCAGAGGAGGTTCCCATCAATGGTGGTATCGCCCGGGAGCGTCACCCGAGCCCCGACGGACGGTCAACTCCGGCTCATTACCAAGGTGGCCCGGATGTACCACGAACGCGGCATACGCCAGGTGGACATCGCAGATGCCCTGCACCTCTCCCAGGCGCGGGTGTCACGGCTGCTCAAGCGCGCCGCTGAACTGGGCATCGTTCGGACTGTCGTCGCAGTTGCCCCGGGCGTGCACACCGAGGTCGAAGAAGCACTCGAGAATAGATACGGCCTGGCCGAGGCCGTCGTCGTCGATGTGGAAGGTGCTCTTGACGACATCACGGCCGCTCTCGGATCCGCCGGTGCGACTTACCTGGAGACGACCCTGACCGGCGGAGAACGCATTGGGATCTCCAGTTGGAGTCAGACGCTCCTGGCCGTTGTGGATCGCTTGCGCCCGTTTCGTCTCCCCGGCGCCGAGAGTGTCATTCAGCTCATGGGAGGAATCGGTAGCTCATCTGTCCAGACGCAAGGCAATCGGCTCCTGGCCGAATTCGCTCGACTTGTGGGGGCCACCGCCACCTTTATCCCAGCTCCCGCTCTCGTCGGTAATAAAGCTATGCGAGAGAGTCTGCTCAACGATCCGGCCATGGAGTCCGTCGCCAAGCAATGGACGGGTCTCACCATGGCGCTCGCGGGTATTGGGAGCCTCCCGCCGTCGCCGCTTTTGCGTGCCAGTGGCAATGCGGCTGATCTTGCTGACCAGGACAGACTCCACGCAGTCGGCGCGGTCGGTGATGTTTGCCTACGGTTCTTCGACTCCACCGGCAAGCTGGTGCCCAGCGCTCTCGATGACCGTGTAGTCGGCATCGATGCCGACACCTTCCATAAGATCCCACGACGCATCGGCATCGCCGGCGGCGAGAGCAAGCACACAGCTATTCATGCCGCGATCACCGGAGGATGGGTCAACGTGCTGATCACCGACACCGGGACGGCCGCCGTGTTGCTGCAGCTCGAGGGCCCCGCATCGCTAGGTCAGACAAAGTAGTCGAGCACGCAAGTTGATCGGGCCGGGCGTGCGCGCGGTGCCCGAGTGGATCCCCGCCTCAGGCGGGGGTGATCTGGAAGAGGGCGGCCTTCCAGGCGCCGTCCCTGCGGACGAGGGCCGTCGTGGCGTAGACGCGCATGGGCGTGTGTCGTCTGGACGTGCCCGTCATGGAGTAGCGGGCGATGTCGTGGTTGGCCGTGGGGCCCTTGGCTCGGCTTTCTTGAAGTCTGTAGCTCTTCGGGTCAGCAGGTAGCCAGCGAGCAGCACCATGATGATCATCGTCACAACACCGGTCTCGGTGGTCACGTAGGCCATCATCGCCGGCGAGGTCGCTATCGCCACTCCGGCGACGCCCGCCATCAGGTTGTTGAAGGCGCTGTGCGACAAGACTGACCGGCCAGATGCTTCCGGACCATAGGCGTAGCCATCCGTACCAGACACCGGCCAACGTCAGCGTGACCATCACTATCGGCACCACGATCCAGCGCTTTCCCTCGCTCTGATAGGTGGTGGTGAGCAGCAGCAAGGGCAAATGGAAGATCGCGTGGAAGGCACCGGTCAGAACAGCCGCGCGGCGCCCAGAGGTGAGTTCGGCGACGCGAAAGAGCAAGTAGCCTCGCCAGCCGATCTCTTCGCCGAGAAAGACGACCGAGAAGATGATTATGGTTACGGTGAGGTTGAGAGACGGCCCTGCCGAAGTCCGGAGGCAAGCCGGTAAATCGGACTACCCCGAAGGCGGCCGCGATGCCGAAGCTCAGGGCGATGATCGCCGCCGGTCCAAGGACGGCGATGAGCAGACCCCGGCCCCTCCGTGGGTTGAATCCGACCCCCGCCCACACCGCGCGTCGTTGACCACGTGGGACGACGAGAGCGACGGTGAGCGCGACCGCGACCACCGGCACCGCAATACTGATCAGCGGTGCAATTCCCGCGTGCGGTAGCGCGAGGGCAATGGCAAGCGCCAACCCGTACGTGAAGCACAAGTACACAACGATCTGACGGAGGGGACGGTACGGTTCTCGCTGGCGCCGACTCTTCAACCGTTTGTCGCTGTGCCATCGGTACTCCTGATTCCGGCTTGTTCACCTGCGAATCAAGCGCATTGAACGTCAGTGCGGTGACCGCTGACTAGCCGCCGATCACGACCCGAGCCCATTCCCCGCATTGTCGCCCGCGGCGACGCCATTGACCACCCCGGCGCGCGACTGGAGCCCTATTCTCAACACATGGCGAGGCTCCAGTCCGGTGAAGCTTTCGAGGTGCCGCCCGGGCATGACGCACGGGTGATCGGCGACGAGCCTTTTGTGACGATCGAGTTCGGCGGCGTGCACGGCTGGGGCAAGCCAGCTGAGGCGGGCGAACGCTTCGTAGCAACCCTGCTCGTCACCGACATCGTTGACTCCACGAAAGTTGCCACGCGGCTGGGTGATGCGCCCTGGAAGAAGTTGCTGGCCGAACACAACGAGGGTGTGCGGATTCAGCTGGACCGGTTTCGCGGCGTGGAGGTCGCCACGACGGGCGACGGCTTCCTTGCCTACTTTGACGGAGCAGCACGAGCCGTGCGGTGCGCGGCCGCGATCCGGAAGCGCACGGTGCAGGACGGTCTCCGAGTCCGCGCGGGCGTCCATTCAGGCGAAGTCGAGCGGGACGCCGGAAACCTCCGCGGCGTCGCGGTACACGCTGTCACTCGCATCGCAGCATTGGCCAACCCCGGTGAAGTGCTTGTCTCGGCGCCGACGGCGAGCTTACTCGAAGGCGCCGGCCTCCTGTTGGCAGACGCCGGCGAGCACGAGCTCAAGGGACTGCCCGGCGCCCGCCGCGTCTACCGGCTCGTGGGATTCGACACCGACTAGACGCGCCTCCGGCCGCTTATGAGTCCGCGCGGGCACTGCGAAGTTGATCTTCGAGGTTGAAGACTTCCGGGATGATCTCCCACGCTTCATCGGGAGCGCCCTCGCTCTGGAACAGCTTTGACATGGCAGCCTGCCAGCGAGCATTGACCTCGGTGCGAGCGACTCGTTCCTGCGCGACGGCCAGATCATCGGCTTCGGCGTAGCCGATCAACAGGCCGTCGTCGCGCAGGAAGAGCGAATAATTGCGCCAGCCGGCGTCTCGTAGTGCTTCCAGCAGCTCTGGCCAGACCGCGCGGTGAGCCTCGCGATAATCATCGAGACGGTTGGCGTCGACGTGTCCCAGCAGGCAGTACCGCGGCATCAATCATTCCTCTCCACGATGATCACCTCGAGTGTGCGTGGCCCGTGCACACCCTCGACGCGGTTCAGCTCGATGTCGCTGGTCGCACTAGGTCCGCTGATCATGGTCAGCGGCCGGGTCGCCTCGAGCCGTGCCAGGGCTTGTGGAACATCAGCAACGATCTGGTCGGGAAGCACTACGCAGAGGTGGTAGTCCGGGATGAGCGTCAGGACACGACGACCCTGCCCGGGTGAGCCGTCCAAGATCAATGTCCCGGTCTCGGCGATCGCCACCGCGCAGCTCGTGATCACACCGTCGACCGCCTCGAGTTGCGAGACGCTCAGTTGATCATCGGGCGACACCGCATCGGTGAGCACGCTCACCGAAAGGTTTGCCGTCCAGGACGAGTCCAAGCCTGCAGCGGCAACTACCGTCTCGGCGCCTCGCTCGGCGAGGGCCTGAGCGATGGTCGCACCAAGATCATCCTCCGAGCACTGCCGGACCAGTGCCCGATAGTCCACCAAGCGATCAATCAGCAGCTCGGTCAGTACCTCTGTCGACGAATCTGACGTGGTCCGATACTCCCGGCTGATGTCTTCATAGCGGAGGTTCGGTGGCGGCGCGGCACGATGCGCTTCCGCGATCCGCGCCAGTATCTCCTCGCGAGCGTTCACCCCCGGTCTCCCCCGTGCTCGGCGGCCCACCAGTCGCGGAAGGTTTGTTGGGGCGGACGTGCAAGATCGCGGGCATCGGTCCATTGCTTCGCGAGTGGCAACGGAATGTCGCCGATCACATCCCGCTTACGGCCGAGGATCCGGCCAAGTCGCCCGCTACGGAGTGCGAGTGTCCAGCGCTTCGGGTTGCTCATCACCCACGCGACCGCCGTCATCGCCGATGCCTCCGCGCTTGGGACTCGATGCTCGCTGGCGTACGTCTCGGTGTGCTTGGCCCGCAGGTGCACCAAGATCTCCGGGATATTGATCTTGACCGGGCAAACGTCGTAGCAGGCGCCGCACAAGGAGGACGCGTACGGCAACGATGCGTTGTCCTCGATCCCGGTCAGCTGCGGAGACAGGATGGCGCCGATCGGGCCCGGGTACACCGATCCGTACGCATGCCCGCCGGTGCGCTCGTACACTGGGCAGACGTTGAGGCACGCACTGCATCGGATGCAGTTCAGTGCATCCCGACCGTCCGCATCGGCGAGCACGGCGGTCCGTCCATTATCGAGCAAGATCAAATGGAACTCCTGCGGCCCGTCTCCAGGGGTGACCCCGGTCCACATGGAGGTATAGGGATTCATCCGCTCACCGGTAGAGGAGCGCGGAAGCAGCTGGAGGAAGACCTCCAGGTCCTGCCAGCGTGGGACGAGTTTCTCGATTCCCATGATCGTGATCAAGGTGTCGGGCAGGGTGAGGCACATCCGGCCATTGCCTTCTGATTCCACCACCCCGAGCGTTCCGGTCTCAGCAACGCCGTAGTTTGCCCCACTAATCGCTACCTTGGCCGAGAGGAATTTGCGTCGCAAGTGCTGACGAGCCGCACCCGCGAGCGCCGCGGGCTCGTCGCTCAGCGCTGGGTCGACATCGGCCATCTCGCGCAGGAAGATCTCGCGGATCTCAGCACGGTTCCGGTGGATCGCCGGCACGAGAATGTGCGAAGGCTTGTCGTGGCCGAGTTGCACGATCAGCTCAGCAAGATCGGTTTCGAGCGCTGCGACGCCAACCGCCTCTAATGCCTCGTTAAGGCCGATCTCCTGTGTGGCCATGGACTTGACCTTGACGACCTCGTCAACGCCCTTCCCTCGCACGAGGTCGATCACGATCGCATTGGCCTCGTTGGCGTCCCGCGCCCAATGCACCACGCCACCGCGGGCCGTCACAGCGGATTCCAGCTGAGCAAGGTAATCCGGCAGGTGTGCCATGGTGTGGACCTTGAGCTGGCGACCCGCTTCGCGCAGCTCTTCCCAGTCCGGCAGCTCGGCAACTACCTCCGCCCGTTTGGCCCGGATCGTTGCCGTCGCCTTGCCGAGATTGCGCCGCAGCTGGGTATCAGCAAGCGCTCGCCGCGCGGCGGCCGGAAACTTCTCCTCACCCCGGAGATTGCCCACGCCGCGCGGAGACGGCGGTGGAATTTCCGGAATACCCAGCATCACAGGCGCGCTCACGGCACCGCCTCTGGTCCAGTGCACCTCGGCTGGCCGCTCGGTGCGTCCGAGCACCATGGGCTCCTTCCGTGTCGCGGCGAGGATCTGCGCCAAATGCACCGTCTTGGCGCCAGCACGGATCCTGGATAGACCCCCACCGATGTGCATCAGGCAAGAGCTGTCACCTGCGGTACACATCTCCGCCCCCGTGCCCAGGACGTTGTGCATCTTGTCGGCCAACATCGCCGTTGAGGTGTCGGAGTTCTTGATCGCAAAGGTGCCGCCGAAGCCGCAACACTGATCAGCCGCCGGCAGCTCGACGAGCTCCAAGGCATCGACGGCCTGAAGTAGCTTGATCGGCTTGTCGCCGACGTGCAGCATTCGCAGCGAATGGCAGGTCGGGTGGTAAGTCACCCGGTGCGGGAAGTACGCACCGACGTTGGTAACACCCAGCACGTCGACGAGAAACTCCGATAACTCATACGTCTTGGCCGCGACTGCGTCGACCTGCTCGACCAATCCCGGCGAGCCGAACCGCTTCGCGATCATCGCGTGCTGGTGACGCACCGAGCCGACGCATGAGCCGGAGGGTGCCACGATTGCGTCGTACGGTGCGAAGACGTCGGCGAACCGCTCCACCAGTGGTAGCGCTTGCTTCTGATATCCGGTGTTGACATGCATCTGGCCGCAACAGGTTTGCTCTGCCGGAAACTCCACTTGCTGGCCGAGCCGCTCCAGGACTCGTACCGTCGCCTTTCCTACCTCCGGGAATAGGGCGTCGGCGAGGCAGGTGATGAACAGCGCAGTTCTCATCGACACCCCAATCGGCTCGGCCTGAACTAAATTTTGCTCAGCGCGGCTGGTACTCCGCTGGTGGAAAGGTTCTCGCAATCAGCGCCCGCAGCTCCGAAAGCTCCCCATGCACGAGCCCCGCCGCGCGACCCTGGATCAGCACATTACCGATGGCGGTTGCCTCCACCGGCCCGGCCAACACCCGCCGGCCCGTACGGTTGGCTGTCAGCTGGCAGAGCAGCGCGTTCTGGCTGCCGCCCCCGACAATGTGCACAGTGTTGATCTTCTGACCACTGAGTCGCTCGGCGTCATCAAGCGCGGTTGCGTACGCCTCGGCCAAGCTTTCCATGATGCTGCGAGCGAAAATGGCCGGGGAGTCGGGAGCAACTGCGCCTGCTTCAGCACAGAGCGCGGCAATCCGCTTGGGCATGTCGCCAGGCGGCAGCAGGCTCGGATGATTCGCATCGAAGATCGGGACCGGGGTGCTGACCTCAGCTGCCTGTGCGAGCAGGGTCCCCAGCTCCACCGACTGCCCTTCGCGCTCCCAGGACCGGATGGACTCGCTGAGAAGCCACATGCCCATCACGTTGCGCAAGTAGCGGATCTTCTCATCGACGCCACCTTCGTTTGTGAAGTTGGCCTCCCGGCTCTCCTCGGTGAGCACCGGCCGATCAAGCTCGACGCCGACCAGCGACCAGGTGCCGGACGACACGTACGCCGCACCTGGCTCTGTCATGGGGACACCGACGACCGCGGATGCCGTGTCGTGCGACCCGACCGCAATCAACTCCAGTGCCACCGTTGCACCAACCTCCGCTGCCACCTCGTCACGCAGAGCGCCGATCCGTGTCCCCGGATCGACCAAGAACGGGAACAGCGATCGCGGCAGGCTCAGCTTGTCGATCAAGGTTGCATTCCAGGTCCCGGTACCGAGGTCCAGCAGCCCGGTGGTGGATGCGTTGGTGCGCTCCACTACCTGCTCACCGGTGAGCCAGAATCCCAGCAAGTCAGGGAGCATCAGCATCCTGGTGGTGTCATCGATGACGCCTGCGTCATGATCGACAGCCAGCTGATAGATCGAATTGAACGGCTGGAACTGCAATCCATTGGTCGCATAGAGACTGGCATGATCAGCGATCTGGTGGACCAGATCGACGCCTCTGGCGGTGCGCTCATCGCGGTAGTGGAAGGGATTGTTGATCAAGCGATCACCGCTCACCAACCCGTAGTCGACCGCCCAGGAACAGATACCAACTCCTGCCAAGTCTGGTTGCGCGCCGACCGCCTTACGCAATCCGATCAGAAGATTCCGGTAGAGCTCGAGGATATTCCAGTGCAGCCCGTCGGGAATGCGTACCGGGTCGTTGGTAAAGCGATGCACCGCCTCAACGCTCAGCTGATCAGAGCCGAGGTGGCCGAGCATCACCCGGCCACTCGTGGCGCCGAGATCAACCGCGGCCACCCACCCAGATTGACTCACCTCAGGAATGCGGCAGCCACGCCGGCGTCGACGGGAATGTGCAGGCCGGTCGTGTGGCTGAGATCGGGCGAGCAGAGCACGAAGACCGCATTGGCAACGTTCTCCGGCAGCACCTCGCGCTTCAGCAACGTTCGTGAGGCGTAGTACTTGCCCAGCTCCTCCTCAGGTACCCCATAGACCGCGGCGCGCTTAGCGCCCCAACCTCCCGCGAAGATGCCGGAGCCACGGACCACCCCGTCGGGGTTGATGCCGTTCACCTTCACGCCATACTCTCCGAGCTCCGCAGCGAGCAACCGCACTTGATGCGCCTGATCCGCTTTGGTGGCGGAATAGGCGACGTTGTTCGGGCCTGCGAAGAGCGAGTTCTTGCTCGAGATGTAGACGATGTCGCCGCCGAGCTTCTGTTCGATCAACGCCTTGGCCGCAGCCCGAGACACCAGGAAGGAGCCCTTCGCCATCACGTTGTGTTGCAGATCCCAGTCAGCGACCGTGGTGTCCAGCAGTGCCTTGGACAGCGACAGGCCGGCGTTGTTGATCACAATGTCGATGCCGCCGAACGCGAGCAGTGTGGCATCAACTGCCGCCTGCACGGCGGCTTCATCGGTCACATCCGCAGCAATGCCCATCGCGACGTCGCTATTGCCGATCTCCCCCGCGGAGGCCTGTGCCTTCTCGGCTTCAAGATCGGCAATCACCACGCAGGCGCCTTCGGCGGCCAGTCGAACCGCGATCGCCTTCCCGATACCGCCTGCAGCGCCGGTGACCAGCGCGATCCGGGTGGCAAGAGCCCTGGGCTTCGGCATGCGTTGCAGCTTCGCCTCCTCCAGCGCCCAGTATTCGATCTTGAACTTCTCGGACTCGTCGATCGGTTGGTAGGTGGACAGTCCTTCCGCGCCACGCATCACATTGATCGCGTTCAGATAGAACTCGCCAGCCACCCGGGCGGTCTGCTTGTCCTTCCCGTAGGAGAACATGCCAACTCCGGGCACCAGAATGATCAATGGATCGGCGCCCCGAATCGGCGGTGAGTCCGGCGTCGCGTTGCGCTCGTAGTAAGCCTGGTAGTCGGCACGGTACGCCTCATGGAGCTCACGAAGCCGAGCGACGCAGGCCTCCACCGGGACGTCCGGTGGAAGATCAAGAACCAGCGGCTTGACCTTGGTTCGCAGGAAGTGGTCCGGGCAGCTGGTGCCGAGTTCCGCCAGCCGGGGATGCTCACTACCGGACAGGAACTCCAGCACCCGCTCGTCGTCGGTGTAGTGCCCAACCATCGGCTTGTCGAATGATGCGATCGACCGCAAAGTCGGCGCCAATGCCGCCGCCTTGGCCCGCCGTTGATCGTCCGGCAGTGCTGAATACCCGTCAAGCAAAGCGCCGAACGGCTCAGGCTTGGAGTGCTCGGCAATGTAGGCCTCCGCGGTCCTGATGATCTCCACCGAGTTGGCCTCGCACTCGTCCGAGGTATCACCCCAGGCCGTAATGCCATGACCACCAAGAACGCAACCAATCGCCTGCGGGTTGTCGGCCTTGATCTTGGCGATGTCCAAGCCGAGCTGGAAGCCCGGCCGGCGCCACGGCACCCAGACCACCCGGTCGCCAAAGATCTTGGCGGTTAGTTCTTCACCGTCGACCGCTGTGGCTACCGCAATGCCGGAGTCTGGATGGAGGTGATCAACATGCGGTGCATCTACCAGCCCATGCATCGCGGTATCGATCGACGGCGCCGCTCCACCTTTGCCGTGGAGGCAGTAGTCGAACGCGGCGACCATCTCGTCCTCGCGCTCGACACCGGGATAGACGTTCACAAGCTGCCGCATTCGATCAAGCCGCAGCACCGCGAGGCCGGACGCGGTCAGGGTCCCTAGATCCCCGCCAGAACCCTTGACCCATACCAGCTCAACTGGCTCACCGGTGACCGGATCGGTCTCAGTGCCCTTGGCTGATGTGTTGCCCCCGGCATAGTTCGTGTTCTTGGGATCCGATCCCAGCCGGTTCGACCGGGCGATCAGCTCCGCAACTGCTTGACTCGTCATGATTACGCTCCCCAGCCGGCTTGGGTGCCACCGGCTCGCTCCTTCTCGATCTTGCTCTGATACCCAGATTCGGCGTACGCCTTCATCGGATCGGCCGAAAGACCGCGCGATTCGCGCCACTCAGCCAGCGCGGGGCGTACGTCTGTGTAGAAGGCATCCATCAAAATCCCATTTGCACCAAGCACGTCATTGGCTTCCTGGGCAGCTGCGAGGGCGTCGCGGTCGACCAGCAGGGCCCGCGCGGTCATCTCCTGCACGTTGAGCACCGAGCGAATCTGGCCGGGAATCTTGGGCTCTACGTTGTGGCACTGGTCCAACATGAAGGCGACGTCTGAGTCCGGTCCGTAGCCGCCGCCACGCACCACCTCGTACAGGATGCGGAACAGCTGGAACGGATCGGCCGAACCGACGATGAGATCGTCGTCGGCGTAGTAGCGAGAGTTGAAGTCGAACGAGCCCAGCTTCCCCAACCGCAGCAATTGAGCCGCGATGAACTCGATGTTGGTCCCTGGCGCGTGATGACCCGTATCCAGGCAGACCACGGCCCGCTCACCCAATGCGGCAACTTGGACGTACGAGGTGCCCCAGTCAGGTACGTCGGTGTGGTAAAAGGCGGGTTCGAAGAATTTGTACTCCAACACCAGCCGCTGGTCGGGCCCGATTCGCTCATAGATTTGCGCGAGGCTGTCGGCGAGCCGGTCTTGGCGGCCGCGGATGTCCCCTTGGCCGGCGTAATTGGTGCCATCGGCAAGCCAGATCTTCAGGTCTCGCGACCCGGTCTGGTTCATGATCTCGACGCACTCGAAGTGATGGTCGATCGCCTTGCGGCGAACGGTCTCGTCGACGTGGGTGAGGCTGCCGAACTTGTAGATGTCATCTTGGAAGGTGTTCGAGTTGATCGTGCCGAGCGCCACACCGAGATCAGCAGCGTAGTCGCGCAGCGCACCGTAGTCCTCGACCTTGTCCCACGGGATGTGCAGCGCAACCTTCGGCGCGAGGCCGGTCAGTTCGTTCACCTTGGCAGCGTCGGCAAGCTTTTCCTGGATTGTCCGCGGTGTGCCCGCTGTGCCAAAGACCTTGAACCGGGTGCCGGAGTTACCGAATGCCCACGAGGGTAGCTCGATGGCCTGGTAGGCCAGCTGGTCGGAGATAGATTCGAAAGTAGTCATCGTGATCGCCACTCTGCTCGAAATGTCGTTGGGGGTTGCAACGGAGGTTTCGGTGCCCGGCCTGAGTGTGACCAGGCACCGCAATCGCTAACGGTCTCAGAAGTCAAACTGGTCGATGTTCTCCTTATTGAACTTGAACGGGTCGCCCAGCACCACCGTCTTGTCTGGGCCGACGGTGTACTCGCCGAGCTTGCCGGCTGTGAACTTGTCACCTTCGTTGCCCTTGATCTCACCTGCGATCACCGCCTTGGCGCCGTACGCAGCGAGATAGCCAAGATCGGCCGGATTCCAAAGGGCGAACTCCTTCACGGTGCCGTCTTTGACGTACTCCCGCATCTGGTTTGGGGTGCCGAGTCCGGTCAGGGCAACCTTGCCTTTGGCTTTGGATGTCGACAGATAGCGTGCTGCAGCGGCAATTCCGACGGTTGTCGGCGAGATGATCCCCTTCAGATCCGGGTGGCTCTGCAACAGTGCTGCGGTCTTGTCAAAGGACTCCTGGTCCTTGTCGTTGCCGTAGACCGTGTCAACGAGCTTGATGTTGGGGTGGTTAGCCAGCTCCTTCTTCATCAGCTCGATCCAGGCATTCTGGTTCGTGGCATTCGCCGAAGCGGACAAGATCGCGATTTCACCCGCGTCGCCGATCTGCTCAGCAATCATGTCAATCTGAACCTTTGCGATGCCTTCGGCTGTTGCCTGATTGACAAAGAGATCACGGCAGTCCGGGTTCGTGTCGGAGTCGAAGGTAACCACCTTCACACCAGTGTCCCGCGCCTCGGTCAGGGCATCGCATACAGCCTGCTTGTCGTTGGCCGAGATGACGATGGCGCCTACCTGCTGCTGGGTGAGGGTATTGATGTAGCTGACCTGAGCGTCGGGCGTGGCCTCGGCCGGCCCAACCTCCGCGTACGTCCCCCCGAACTCCTTGATCGCCGATTCGCCGCCCTTGTCAGACGTGTCGAAGTAGGGGTTGCCAAGATTCTTGGGCAGGAAGGTGATGGCGAGGTTGGCATCCTCAGCCGGAGAGGAGGCCTCGGTGCCCGGAGAAGCCTCACCGCCACTGTCGCCACCACCCCCACACCCAGCAGCAGTGAACGCGAGGCTGACCGCAGCCAGCAACGCAATTGTGCGGAGTCTGTTCGCAAGCTTCATGTGATTCCTTCCTAGAGTTGTGTTACTTCGCTGAGGTTCAGCCACTCCGTCCTGCTGCCGGTTTGGCGCGTTTGCTCTGCACCCATGCCAGGACGCTTGACGAGACCACCGAGAGCACCAGCAGTACCCCGGTGATGATGTTGATCACATCCGATGTGACGTTGGCCAGACGGAGGGCGCTGGCCAGCACGCCGATCAGGAGCACGCCTCCAATTACGCCGTGCAGCGCGCCACGGCCACCGAAGATCGACACCCCACCTAGGAGCACGGCAGCGATGACTTGCAACTCCATGCCTGTCGCGTTGTCTCCCCGAGAACTCCCAAAACGGAGCGTGTAGTAGATCCCAGCCGAAGCCGAGATGATGCCGATCACTATGAACAAGATCAGCTTCGTACGCTTCACTCTTACGCCCGAGAACTGCGCAGCTTCAGCACTAAGACCGATGGCGTAGATTCCCCGGCCGAACGGAGTGAAGTGCAGCACGACTGCGAAGATCACGGCCAGGATCGCTACCAGGATCATGACGATGGGAATCCCGGTATCCCCCATCCTGTCTTTTGCCAGCTGCGTCCAGTAACGCGGGAAGTCCGTGATTGCGGTCGTTCCCAAAATCCCAACGGCGAGTCCACGAAAGAGGGCTAAGGTGCCAATGGTCACAGCGAGGGATGGTAGGCCGACGGCCGTGACCAACAGGCCGTTGATCGTGCCACCGATAGCCCCCACCACTAGGGCGAGCAGGGCCGCAGTCGGGATTGATAGCCCGGTTTGATGCATCACTCCGAAAATGACGCTGCTCAAGCCAACCATGCTCGCGACCGACAGGTCGATTTCGCCGGTGATGATCACGAGTGTCATCGGCAACGCGATGAGCAGGATCGGTGTGACATCGAGGAGCAGGAATCCGAGCGTGACCGTTGTGCCGAATCGGGGTACTACCGCAGAGGCCACGATGATCACCACGATGAGGAGACCGATGATTGCCATTTCTCGAGTGAGCAGGACGCGACGCCACAAGGGCTGGCCGTGGTCGAGATACCGGCGCTCCTTGGTTTCTGGAGAAGGTGCTGACGCCGGCGCAGTCACACTAGCCATGATCTTCGTCCCGTGCCTCGATGAGCTTGCGTGACTGCCGCAAGGCAAGCACTCGGTCGAGGACGATCGCGCCGATGATCAGAACGCCTACGACGGCCCGCTGCCAGAAGTCCGGAATTCCAAGGACAGGAAGGGCGCGATTAATGGTGAACAACAAGTAAGCACCGAACGCAGCACCCCACAGCGTCCCGCTGCCACCGAAGATGGCAACTCCGCCGATCACCGCAGCGCCCACGGCATCAAGCTCGAAACCAAGACCCGCCTGGGCATTGACCGTGCCGTAGCGAGCGGCGTAGAGGACGCCCGCAAGCCCCGCCAACGCGCCGCTCACCAGAAAAGCGGCCAATACGCGGCGGGTGACCTTCAGCCCATACAGCTCAGCCGCGGCAGGGTCAGAACCGATCGCATAGAACTCCCGGCCGCCGCGTGTGTTCTTCATGTACCAAGCAGCGACGACCAGCACGATCACGGCAATCAAGGTCAGCACTGGGATGCCCAGGATCGTCTGAGTCCCCAGCTGTAGAAAGGCCCGAGGAAAGTCCGAGGGATCGATCCGATCACTTCCGGTCCATGCCAGGTTGATGCCGCGATAGATGTACAGCGTGCCGAGGGTGATCACAAGAGACGGAACCCTGGCGAAGGCAACGAGGGCGCCGTTGATCAGTCCGAGCAGGCCGCCGAAGATGATGCCGATAGCAAAGACCGCGACAACGGCGATGCCGGGGAAGGCGATGAACAGCTGGCCCGTGAGGTAGGCGGACAGACCGAGCATCGAGCCAACAGAAAGATCAACATTGCGGGTGATGATCACCATTGCTTCGCCGATCGCCACCACCACAAGGATCGACGGTGTCAACAGTAAGTCACGGAAGCCATCCGAGCTGAACAAGAAGGCGGGATTCTTGATCGTGGTGACCGCGATCACGAGCAATAGAGCGAGAAGAATGCCGGTCTCGCGGGCCTTTGCCAATCCGCCGATACGCGATGAAAAGGTGGTACCCGGCTCGGTCGGAGTGAACCTGGTTGGGGCACTCATGCGTAGCTCTCTTCGGCCGCGTGGGTCGCCGCGAACATCACCGATTCGGAGTCGGCATCCTTTCGATCAAGCTCGGCGGTGATGCGACCCTCGCGCATGACCAGCACGCGATCGGCCATGCCCAGGACCTCGGGAAGCTCGGAGGAGATCATCAAGATCCCAAGACCCTGACCGGCTAGTTCCGACATCATTCGATGGACTTCGGCCTTGGTGCCTACGTCGATGCCTCGGGTGGGCTCATCGATGATCAACACTTTCGGCTTGGTAGCCAACCATTTGCCCAGGACCAGCTTTTGCTGGTTGCCACCGCTCAGCGTGCCGGCCACGGCGTCCAAGGCTCGTGTCTTTACATCGAGACGACTTGCCCAGATCTGCGCGGACTCATTTTCCATCCCGGTGGTGATCAACCCAAACTTCGCAAGCATGCGCCGTATCGCCGTGGTGATGTTCCGTCCAACAGTGGAGTCAATGACCAGGCCCTGCTTGCGACGGTCTTCGGGCACCAAGGCCATTCCCAAACTCATTGCCGTACTTGGGCTACTTGGCGGGACGGTCGTACCGTCCAGCGTCACCTTGCCGGCCTGGTACGGGTCTATCCCAAAGACCGCGCGCACTACCTCGCTACGTCCCGCGCCAACCAGGCCGGCCAGGCCCACAATCTCACCGGATCGCACCGTGAAGTTGATGTCATGGAAGACGCCCGGCATGTTCAGGTCCTCGACCACGAGAAGGGGCTCGCCGATCTTCGCTTCCTGCTTGGGGAAGAGTTCATTGACGTCTCGACCAACCATCCGGCGTACGATCTCCGGCACGCTGGTGTCAGAGGCGGCGTCAGTAGAGATGTACGCTCCGTCGCGCATCACTGTGATCGTGTCGCAAAGAGCGAAAACCTCATCAAAGCGATGGGAGATGAAGAGCAACGCGCGACGCTCGTCGCGTAGGCTTCGAGCGACCGCAAAAAGCCGCTCCACCTCGACGCCGGACAGCGCCGCCGTAGGCTCATCCATGATCAGCACCTTGGCGTCCAGAGAGATGGCCTTGGCAATCTCGATGATCTGCTGGTCGGCGATCGACAACCCCTCGGCGGGCCGATCAGGATCAATCCTCACACCGAGCCGAGTCATCAAGGCCTTGACCTCGTTGCGCATCGCCTTGCGATCGATCCGACCGAGTCGTCCAACCGGCTGCCGTCCCATGAAGATGTTTTCGGTCACCGAAAGATCAGGGAACAGAGTGGGTTCCTGGTAGATGACCGCTATGCCAGCCGCCTTGGATTCCGCGGTCGACTTGAAGTCGACAGGTTGGCCCTCGAGTTCGAAGCTCCCCGAGTCGCGATGGTAAAGGCCTGCAATGATCTTGACCAATGTGGACTTGCCAGCCCCGTTCTCTCCCACGAGGGCGTGGATTGATCCCGGATAGAGGGTCAGGCTTCCGGAGCGCAACGCGATGACTTGGCCGAACGCCTTCGAGACGTCACGCAGCTCGAGCGAGGGAGTTCCATCGCCACGGCCAGAAGTCATCACGTACCCACTGGATTGAAACGTTTTGAGAATTTAGGCCAGAGGCTATCCAGGGGGCGAGCAAGATGTCAACACCGGCTCAGCGGAAGATTCCCAAATGAGATCTGTTGGAACACCCAGCAAAGCCCTAGTTTGAAACGATTTAACGCTGAATATCGCCTCGGATTGTGCCGGCCGGCTAAGCCGTGGCAGCCAGGGCCGTCCGGGTTCAATGCCGGATGGTGCTTCGTGCGTACGACCATCAGAGACGATGTTTCCACAAGTTGAACCGCTTCAGTAGCTTGGTCGTCTACGGTATAACCTGCCCGCATGGCACAGTTGCGGAATCGGCCTCGTCATGCCGATGAGGGTAACTCTCGGCCGAGCGGCCCCCGCATTCAAGATGTCGCCCGGCGCGCTGGCGTGGCCATTGGAACGGTATCCAACGTGCTGAACAATCCCGACCTGGTCACCAAGCAGACTCGACTCAAGGTCGAGGCGGCAATTGCCGAGCTGGGCTTCGTTCGCAATAGCGCCGCTCGGGCACTCGCCGCACGACGGACAGATACCGTCGGGTTGGTCTTGACCGACATTGGGAATTCGCTCTTCGTTGACATTGCCCGCGGTGCCGAGTCGGCTGCCGCCGAGGCGCAGCTAAAGGTGCTGCTCGCCAACAGTGACGCAAAGACAGCAACACAGAACAGCTATCTCGAGCTGTTCGATGAGGCTCGGGTTGCCGGCGTCATCCTCGCTCCCATGGATGGCCCGCTGGACGGCGCTCTCAGCGTCCAAAGTCATGGCCGGCCAGTTGTTCTTGTGAATGCGCCCGCGAAGGACCCCCGCCTTTGCAGCGTGATGGTGAACGAGGAACGGGGTGGTTATCTGGCAGCCAGCCATCTGCTTGATCAAGGAGCACGACGGATCACCTACCTCGCGGGCTTTCCCGAGTTGCAAGCGATCAAACGGCGCCTGGTGGGTATTGAGCAGGCTGTGGCAGAGGCAGGCGCCACTTTGGGAGTGGTGGAAGCGCCGAACCTGAAGATCGGAGCCGGTCGCGAGATCGGTCACCAAATGTTGGTCTCGCAGTCGATAGATGGGGTTGTTTGTCCCTCAGATCCATTGGCCATCGGCATCATCCAGGCGGCAACTGATCTTGGAATCCGGGTACCCGATGAGCTAGCAGTCATCGGATATGACGACAACCACTTTGCCTCTGAGAGCAGGATTCCCGTCTCAACGGTTAGTCAGCCTGGCCGTCGGATGGGTGAACTTGCTATTGAACTGCTCGTCGAGGAAATTAGCCAGCGCTCGGACCACATGCACCGCAGAGTGATGCTGGACCCTCACCTCATCCCCCGACGCAGCTCCTTGCGATCGCCACAAAACCCTAGCCAATTAGCACGCACCTGAACCGGCCGAAAGGAACTCATGTCGCTCACCTGGTCTGCCCAGCCGATCGCGCCGAACGCAGACTTCGACGGAGCCCCCCTGCTCCGTACGGAGTTCGGTTTGGAGCAAGGTCACGGGCCTGTCATCCAAGCCACGCTGTACGCCACTGCACACGGAATCTTCGAGGCATTCCTCAACGGCAATCCAGTCTCCGGCGACGTGTTGAGCCCTGGGTGGTCCAGCTACGAGTGGCGACTGCGTTACTGCAGCTACGACGTGACCTCACTACTTCAGCCTGGGTCGGTCCTCGGTATTGCGCTCGGCAATGGTTGGTTTCGCGGAAGACTCGGCTGGAGCGGCAGCAAGGCCGTCTACGGCAAAGAGCTCGCCGCCCTAGCACAGCTCGAGATCGAGTTTTCCGACGGCTACAGCCAGACCGTCATGACCGACGAAAGTTGGGCGGCTGGACCCTCTGCGGTGATGTTCAACGACCTCTACGACGGTCAAGCAATCGACGCGCGGCGCTACTCGGACAGCTGGTTGGAGCCCGGCTTCTGGGATGAAGCTTGGACCGGCGTGCACCAGGCCGAACTCGATTTCAGAACGCTGACTCCCTACATCGGTCCCACAGTCAGCCGACAGGAGGAGCTACGACCGATCAAGATCTGGACCTCCCCAGCCGGCAAGACGCTGGTCGATTTTGGGCAGAACCTGGTGGGGTGGGTGAAGGTGCATGTGCAGGGCCCAGCCGGTACGACGATCACCCTCCGGCACGCCGAGGTACTCGAGA
>CAWILN010000034.1:0-127006 GCA_963836855.1 uncultured Actinomycetota bacterium
CCAGCGCCGCCGGGACAATGGTGCCGATGCTGTCGTTGGGTCTGCCGACCAACGCCACCGCTGCGGTGATGTTGGCCGCGCTCACTTCGTACGGGATCCAGCCGGGACCCCTGCTGCTGCAGCGGGAGGGAGGCCTGGTCTGGGCGCTGATCGCCAGCTTGTTCATCGGCAACACCTTGCTGGTGTTGCTCAACCTGCCGCTCGCTCCGGTCTGGGCGAAGCTGCTGCGCACGCCGCGGCCCTACCTCTACGCCGGCATCTTGTTCTTCGCCTCGATGGGCGCGTACGCGGTCAACGGCCAGCCGTTCGACTTGATCTTGCTGCTAGCCTTCGGGCTGCTCGGCTTTGTGATGCGCCGGTTCGGCTTGCCGGTGCTGCCCTTGATCGTCGCAGTGATCTTGGGCCCGCGGCTCGAACTGCAGGGCCGGCGGGCGCTCCAGCTCTCTTCTGGGGAATGGCGAGGCCTGTTCGGCAGCACCAATGCGGCCACCGGTGAGTTCCAGCTGTCACCGATCGCGGTAACGATCTATGTGATCATCGTGCTGATCCTCGCCTGGCCGCTGATCTTCAAGGCCGTACGCCGGATATTGCCGGCCAAGGCGGCAGCCGTCGTCGAGGCGGTCTCCGAGGAACCCGCGCTGGCGGTGGCCGAGCATCATCACGTCGAGACCTCTGAAGCCGCGTTGAGTGCGGCTCGGCCACAATCAGAGAAGGAGACATGAGATGCCGACGGTGACCATGAACAGGAGTAACTCGCGATGAGCAGCAACATTAAGTGGTTCGCCGACATCGGGTTGGCCGACCTGGAGCAGGTGGGCGGTAAGAACTCGAGTTTGGGCGAGATGATCAGCAATCTGTCGGCGGCCGGTGTGGTTGTGCCCGACGGGTTCGCGACCACCGCGGAGGCGTACTGGCGTTTCATCGGTGACACCGGGTTGGCCGACTTGATCAGCGCGGAGCTGGCCGGTTTGGATACCGATGATGTGCGGCGGCTGGCCGAGGTAGGCGGCCGGATCCGGGCGGCTGTGGTTGACCAGCGGTTCCCTACCGACCTGGAGACTGATATCCGCACCGCCTACGACCGGTTGGCCGCCGGCGACGAGGAGAAGTCGTTCGCTGTGCGGTCGTCGGCGACGGCGGAGGACCTGCCTGATGCGTCGTTCGCCGGTCAGCAGGAGACGTTTTTGAACGTTCGCGGCATCGACGCCATCTTGGTCGCTGTTAGGCAGGTGTTCGCCTCGTTGTTCAACGACCGGGCGATCGCCTACCGGGTGCATCACGGCTTTGCCCATGAACAGGTGGCATTGTCGGCGGGCGTGCAGCAGATGGTGCGCTCTGATGTGGGGGCATCCGGGGTGATGTTCACCATGGACACCGAGTCAGGGTTTGCCGACGCGGTGTTCATCACGTCGTCGTATGGATTGGGCGAGGCGGTGGTGCAGGGGGCGGTCAACCCGGATGAGTTCTACGTGTACAAGCCGGCATTGAAGGCGGGACGACCGGCGATCCTGAAGCGGGGAATCGGGGCCAAGGCGACCAAGATGATCTACACCGCGGACCGGACGGTTGGAAAGACGACGGAGTTCGTGGATGTCCCCGAGGCTGACCGGCGGCTGCTCAGCCTGACCGACGCGGAGGTCGAGGAGCTGGCCCGACAGGCGGTGGCGATCGAGGAGCATTACGGACGGCCGATGGACATCGAGTGGGGTAAGGATGGTGTCGACGGCCGGTTGTACATCCTGCAGGCTCGGCCGGAGACGGTGCAGTCCCGGCGGGCTATCGGGAGCATGCAGCGTTTCCGACTGGACCAGAAAGGCCCTGTGCTGGTGGAGGGGCGGGCGATCGGGCAGCGAATCGGCGCCGGATCGGTACGTGTCCTTCAGTCGGTGGAGGCGATGCATGAGTTCGTCCCAGGTGAGGTGTTGGTCGCGGACATGACCGACCCGGACTGGGAGCCGATCATGAAACGCGCCGCAGCGATTGTCACCAACCGCGGTGGCCGGACCTGTCATGCGGCGATCATCGCCCGCGAGCTCGGCATCCCCGCGGTGGTCGGTACCAGTCGCGCGACCCGGGAGCTGGCCGACGGGCGGCCGGTCACCGTCTCCTGCGCAGAGGGCGACACCGGGTTCGTCTACGACGGAATCTTGGGTTTCACCGTGGAGTCGACCGAGCTAGCGGAGATGCCCGACATTCCGGTCAAGATCATGATGAATGTGGGCACCCCGGACCAGGCGTTCGCGTTCTCCCGCCTGCCGAATGCCGGGGTGGGCCTGGCCCGGTTGGAGTTCATCATCAACCGGCAGATCGGCATCCACCCGAAGGCCCTCCTCGAGCTCGACCAGCTGGAGGAGCCACTGAAGGGTCAGGTGGCCGAGGCTGTCGCCGCCTATCCCAGCCCTAGGGACTTCTTCGTCACCCGGGTGGCGGAGGGGGTGGCCATGTTGGGGGCCGCGTTCGCGCCGCACCCGGTGATCGTGCGGATGTCGGACTTCAAGTCCAACGAATACGCCAACCTGGTTGCCGGGGAGTTGTACGAGCCGCACGAGGAGAACCCGATGATCGGCTACCGCGGCGCCTCCCGCTACCTGTCGGCGGACTTCGCCGACTGCTTCGCGATGGAATGCCAGGCACTGAAATATGTCCGTGACGAGATGGGCCTGACCAACATAAAGATCATGATCCCGTTCGTACGCACCCTGACCGAGGCCCGAGGGGTGATCGATCTGCTCGCCGAGCACGGCCTGCAGCGGGGCGTCAATGGCCTGCAGGTGATCATGATGTGCGAGCTGCCGTCCAACGCCGTGATCGCCGACGCCTTCCTCGACTATTTCGACGGTTTCTCCATCGGCTCCAACGACATGACCCAGCTCACGCTGGGCCTCGACCGCGACTCAGCTCTGGTCGCCGGCGGCTTCGACGAACGCGACCCCGCCGTCAAATACATGCTGAGTGCCGCCATCACCGCATGCAAGAAACGCGGCAAATATGTTGGCATCTGCGGCCAAGGCCCCTCCGACCACCCGGATCTTGCCGAATGGCTCCTCGACGAAGGCATCGAGTCCATGTCCCTCAACCCGGACACCGTCGTCGACACCTGGATCCAGCTAGCTCGCAGTTCCAGGTGACCCCATGAATCCCAAGAAGGCTAGAGATGGCGGGCGTCCACGCCGCGCACCATCAGTGTCGTACTCGATCACCGTCCGGCCGGATGTGCATCCCGTCTCCGCGGCAACAACGGAGGGCTGATGACCAACTCTGGCTTATCGGCCAGACATGAGGAGCCTGATGCCGACAATCGGCGATCCCAAGAGACCCTTAGATTCCTCGCCCCACCCACCGAAACCGGTGTCGACGGCGTCATACAAGCTGGCCGCGTCCTGGAATGGATCGACCGTGCTGGTTTCGCGTGTGCAGCAGCCTGGAGCAGCTCCTACTGCGTCACCGCGTACGTCGGGAACATCAACTTCCGCCGGCCAATACTCGCCGGCGACCTCGTCGAGGCCGACGCCCGGATCATTCACACCGGCCGATCCAGCATGCAGATCTTCGTCACTATCAGCACCGCAGACCCCAAGATCGGCAGCTACGCTCGCGCGACAGACTGCCTCCTGGTGTTCGTGGCCGTCGACGAGCAGCGGCGCCCCCGGCCGATCCCGACCTGGCGGCCCCAGACGGTGGAAGACCACAACCTCGCAGATCGCGCCGTCCAGCGGATCGGCGTGCGGTCGCGGATCCGCGAAGCCATGACTGCTCAGACCTATTCCGGCGCAGGAACGGCCGCCCGGATGCAGTTCAGGTTCCTGGCGCAACCCACCGACGTCAACTGGGGCGGGGTCACCCATGGCGGCACTGTCATGCGCTGGATCGACGAGACCGCCCACACCTGCGTGATCGGTTGGATCAAGAAACCCGCCGTGGCGGTCTATGCCGGCGGGATCCACTTCGAACGGGCCATCCGGATCGGCGACGTTGTCGAGGTCGAGGCGAGAATCATCCACACGAGTAGCCGCAGCATCCACGTCGCGGCACGTGTCAGCTCCGCGGACCCGGTCGAAGGCCACTACCGACGAACGACCCAATGCATGAGCGTGTTCGTCGCACCCGGACCCGACGGCCAAGCGAGCCCGGTGAAGCCGATCGAACTGCGCTCTCACGAAGACAGGCGACTCGACGCTCACGCACGGGACCTCATCACCATGCGAGCCGAGCTCGACGCCCTAGAGGGTCAGGGCTGATCCCGCAGCAACGGAAGGCAAGGCTTGCGGGGAGCTCGCGGCCTCAGCGGGGATCGCGGAGGGTCCGCGCCGGGCATTGTGCAATGATCACGGCCATCGCGGTACGGAACTGTTCGCGCTCGTGCGGTGCGAGTGGCGACAGGAGGTGTTCGAGTTCCATGGTTACCTCGCCGTGGAATGCGCTTGCTGCCCGCTGACCGGCGTCGGTCAGCGTCACATGCAGTGCACGCCGGTCGCCTTGTACGGGCGTTCGCTTGGCCAGGCCGCGCCGCTCGACCCTGTCCACCAGGCCGGTGAGCGCGGCCTTCTCCACGCCGAAGCACTGTGCCAGTTCGGCCATTCCCCTTGGGCCTTCCGCGACGATGCACAAGAGCTTGGCCTGAACGGGCGTGAGGTCGTGGCGCTGGGAAATCCGCGCATAGAGGCCTTGCACCAGGTCGGAAAGTTGGACTAGCCCGGTGGCGGCGTCGGCAGCCCCATCTTCGACACTGTCGTGTCGACTGTCATCCTCACGCCGCTGTCGGGCGGCCTGTTTCAAGGCCCCGGCTTGCGGGTTGTCGTCCACGGAGTTATCGTACAGAGCAAAGATAGTTAATGATACGTACAGTATGTGCTACGAACAGCTTTTAGGAGATCTGCCATGTCCTTCACCGAGGAAGAGATCGCATACTTGCGGACCCAGCGGCTGGCCCGGATTTCTACCGTCGCTGCGGACGGCCAGCCCGACGTGATGCCGGTGGGATACCAGTTCGACGGGAAGAATTTCTACGTCGGTGGCATGAACCCGGTGAAGACCCGGAAGTTCCGGAACGTGCGGGCCGGGAACACAAAGGTGGCTCTCGTCATCGACGATCTGGTATCCGTGAATCCGTGGACAGTCCGCGGCCTGCGGATCTACGGCAACGCTGAACTCCTCGATCGTCAGGAAGGCCAGTTCGGACCGGGCCACTACATGCGGATTACACCAGCCGTTTCGTGGAGCTGGAATCTAGAGGGCCGTCCGACCACACACAACCAGAAGGTCATCTACCGGCGCGCCGTCCACGAGGCTCCGGTTAAGCAAAACGCCTAGCAGAGAAGTACATGATGAGTGGTAACGAACCCGTGCTCGTTGTTGGTGGCACCGGAATGCTCGGTTGACAGGTAGTTACTGAGTTGCTCTCCCGTGGCAAACGGGTGCGTGCGCTGGTGCGCCCAACGTCGGATGCGAAAAGCCTGGAACGAGCCGGGGTGGAGATCGTACGCGGCGACATGATGGACCCTCCATCGCTCTTACAGGCGATGGACGAAGCAGACGCGGTTGTCAGCACAGCTGCCGGATATACCCGGCATAGCAAAGGTGATACCGACAAGATCGACACCATCGGCAACCGCAACCTCGCCGACGCCGCCTGCCGGACCGGCATTCGCAGATTCGTCTTCACCAGCATCCTGACCTGCGACCAGACCCCGCAGGTGTCCCACTTCTGGCACAAGAAACTCGCCGAAGATGGACTGGAAGAGTTTGGTGTCCCGTTCGTGTCGCTGCGGCCCGGCGCATTCCTCGACATGATCACCCAGATGAGTGGTGACTCATTCGCCAAGCGCCGGCTGATGTGGTTCGGCTCTCCGACGATCCTCCTTACCTTCGTGCTCACCCAGGACTTGGCTGCCTACCTGGCCGACGCTGTCGACGCGCCCGGAGTGGACGGGCAGCGCATCGACATCGGTTGGGATCGGCCGGTCAACATCGAGGAGATCGCGCAGATTTCCGGTCGGCTGCTCGGTCAGCAGATTCGAGTCCGGACCATCCCGGCCGGCGATCAACACAGCTGGAGCGGTGATGGGTAGGTTCAGCCCCAGGGTTGAGGACATGGTCGCGATGTTCCGCTGGTTCCAGACCCGCCAGTACGTCGCCGACCCGACTCGCCAACGCGAGGTATTCGGCCAAGTACCCACGGCAGAAGACTCCATCGCCAGGCTCGTCGGCAGCCTAGGACACACCGTCACCGCCTCAGGACCAGACGATGATCGGTGTGATCCCGGGTGGGTGCGGTCGTATCGGCTGCGGCCGTGGATTAGCGTCTATCTGTGTCTGTTGCAGCGACTGATGCACGGGCTGCTCACGCTTCAGGCGTGCAGCGGCTTCTCGAGAGCTACCGGTCCATCCCTGAAAACGCCACGGTTCGGCTGGCCAAACCCACCTCGAACCTGTTCCGGGCGCGGGCCAAGAACACTGTCAAGGGCCTGGACACATCGGGTTTGAGGGGCGTCATCGCAGTCGACCCCGACGCCCGGACCGCCGATGTGGCCGGCATGTGCACGTACGAGGACCTCGTCGCTGAGACGCTCCCTTACGAGTTGGCGCCGCTGGTCGTGCCGCAGCTGAAGACGATCACGCTCGGCGGGGCCGTCACCGGGCTCGGCATTGAGTCCACGTCGTTTCGCAGCGGCCTTCCGCACGAGTCGGTGCTGGAGTTGGACATCCTGACCGGCACCGGCGAGCTGTTAACCGCGTCGCCCGACCAATACGGCGACCTCTTCCGTGCGTTCCCGAATTCCTATGGGACGCTCGGCTATTCGGTTCGTCTCAAGATCGAGCTGGAACACGTCAAACCGTTCGTCGCGCTCAGGCATCTACGTTTCGGATCGCTGCACAACATGGTCGCCACGATGGACCGCATCATCGAGACCGGTGGTCTGGACGGCGCGCCCATCGACTACCTCGACGGCGTGGTGTTCAGCGCCGATGAAAGCTACCTGTGCGTCGGCGTTCAGACGTCGGCCGCCGGGCCGGTCAGCGATTACACCGGCCAGCAGATCTACTACCGCTCGATCCAGCACGATGACGGCGAGAAGCATGACCGGCTCACAATTCACGACTACCTCTGGCGGTGGGACACCGACTGGTTCTGGTGTTCGCGGGCGTTCGGCGCGCAGGACCCGCGCATCCGCCGGCTCTGGCCACGGCGTTACCGGCGCAGCAGCATCTACTGGAAGCTCCTCGGCTACGACCAGCGGTTCAACATCGCCGACCGCATCGAAAAGCGCAACGGCCGTCCGCCACGCGAGCGCGTCGTCCAAGATGTCGAGCTGCCGATCGAACGCACCGTCGAGTTCCTGAACTGGTTCTTGGACAACGTGCCCATCGAGCCGCTCTGGCTATGCCCCCTGCGTCTGCGCGACGACAGCGAGTGGCCGCTCTATCCTCTCCGCCCGCGCCACACCTATGTCAATGTTGGCTTCTGGTCATCGGTGCCGGTCGGTCCCGACTGGCCATCCGAGGAAGGTCACACCAACAAACTGATCGAGCGCGCGGTCAGCGAGCTCGACGGACACAAGTCGCTGTATTCGGAGGCGTTCTACTCCGCCGATGAGTTTGATGAGCTCTACGGCGGTGAAACATACAAGACGGTGAAGAAAACCTACGATCCCGACTCACGTCTGCTGGACCTCTACGCGAAGGCGGTGCAACGACGATGACCACATTCAGGGAGAACACGGCCCAGGCGGCGCCGGCCAGGAGGCTCACACTGGCCGAGATGCTCGAGATCTTTGCCGCCGGTCAGCTGCCGCTCAAATTCTCGGCGTACGACGGCAGTACGGCAGGGCCCGACGATGCCGAGTTCGGGTTGGACCTGCTGACCCCGCGCGGCACCACTTACCTGGCCACCGCACCCGGAGATCTGGGGCTGGCCCGGGCCTACGTCTCCGGCGACCTCGAACTGCACGGTGTGCACCCGGGGGATCCCTACGAGTTGCTCAAGGCGCTGGCCGAGAAGATGGACTTCAGACTGCCGCCGGCGCGCGCGCTCGCCAACATCGTCCGGTCGATCGGGTTCGAGCACCTCAAGCCCATCGCGCCGCCGCCGCAGGAGGCGCTGCCCCGCTGGCGCCGCATCGCAAAAGGCTTGCGCCACAGCCGAACCCGTGACGCGGAGGCCATCCACTACCACTACGACGTGTCCAACACGTTCTACGAGTGGGTTCTTGGCCCGTCGATGACCTACACCTGCGCCTGCTACCCGCACCCCGACGCGACGCTGGAAGAGGCGCAGGAGAACAAGCACCGACTGGTGTTCGAAAAGCTACGCCTGAAGCCGGGCGACCGATTGCTCGACGTTGGTTGCGGCTGGGGCGGCATGGTCCGATACGCCGCCCGGCACGGTGTGGAGGCCACCGGTGTCACGCTCTCAATGGCGCAGGCGGCGTGGGGGCAGAACAAGATCGCCGACGAAGGCCTGGCCGACCGGGCCGAGGTCCGCTACGGCGACTACCGCGACGTGCCTCAGTCCGGCTTCGACGCGGTGTCCTCGATCGGGCTGACCGAGCACATCGGCGTCGCCAATTACCCCGCGTACTTCCGGTTCCTGAAGTCCAAGTTGCGCACCGGCGGGCTGCTGCTCAACCACTGCATCACCCGCCCGAACAACCGGACCCGGGCGTCGGCGGGTGGATTTATCGACCGCTACGTCTTCCCGGACGGCGAGCTGACCGGCTCCGGCCGCATCATCACTGATGCCCAGGATGTCGGTTTAGAGGTGGTGCACGAGGAGAACTTGCGCCACCACTACGCGCTGACGCTGCGCGACTGGTGCCGCAACCTCGTCGACCACTGGGATGAAGCAGTCGAAGAGGTCGGGCTGCCGACTGCCAAGGTGTGGGGGCTTTACATGGCCGGGTCACGGCTGGGCTTTGAGACGAATGTCGTTCAGCTTCACCAAGTATTGGCGGTCAAGTTGGACTCCCGCGGGGGCGACCGCGGTCTTCCGCTGCGATCCTGGTGGACGCCCTAGGCCGCTGGCCAACCTGCGTCGTCTTTCCCGGTCGGTGTGTTGCCCGGATACGGTGCGAACAACTCGCCACGCGTTTTGGGCCCCGGGCGGTCGTCCCTGGCGGGAGCGGACGGATGCGATCCCGACGGAGCTCTCGGGCCGGTGAACCGGCCGGTGGGCCGATGGGGCACCCATCGGTTTCGACCTGGCGAAGCTACCATGACGTAACCAAGGCACGCGCAAGGAGCAATCGATGCCACCGTTGACGCAGATGGAGCTGCTGACCGAGCTGGAGCCGGTCGTCGGGCGCGAATTGGACCGCCACCTCAGGGCGGCCCGCGAATGGTTTCCCCACGAGTATGTGCCGTGGACCGATGGCCGCAATTTCGACGGCGTGCTGGGCGGCGATGCGTGGGATCCATCGCAATCTCGAGTGAGTGAGGTCGCCCGCACCGCACTCGTCGTCAACCTCCTCACCGAGGACAATTTGCCGAGCTACCACCGCGACATCTACGAGTCGTTCGGCACGGACGGCGCCTGGGGCACGTGGGTCGGTCGCTGGACCGCCGAGGAGGGCCGGCACGGAATCGCGATCCGCGATTACCTGCTGACCACGCGCGCCGTCGACCCGGTGACCCTTGAACGCGAACGCATGGTGCACATGACGCAGGGCTTTGCCAGCGTGTACGACCTGGACATGCTGCACACGGTGGCGTATGTCTCCTTCCAGGAGCTGGCGACCCGTATCTCCCATCGCAACACCGGGCGCTACACCGAGGATCCGGTGTGTGAGCAGCTGCTCGCGCGAATCGCGCAGGATGAGAACCTGCACATGGTCTTCTACCGGAACGTGCTCCAGGCGGCTCTCGAGCTCGCTCCCGATGAGACGATGCGGGCGATCTATGACGTCGTCAGCACGTTCCAGATGCCTGGTAACACCATTGAGGGCTTCACTCGCCGCTCGGTGCAGATCGCCATGGCCGGCATCTACGACCTGCGGATCCACCGGGACGAGGTGCTCGCTCCGATCTTGCGCTCTTGGGACGTCTGGGATCGGGTCGGGCTGTCCGGGGAGGGGGAGCAGGCGCGGGAGCAGCTCGGCAGCTATTTCGAGGAGCTGGATCGGCAAGCGGGCCGGTTCGAGGAGAGACGCGCCGCGCGTCAGGCTCGCGCGGAGCAACGCCGGTGAAGCCCAGGTAACGCCGAAGCTCCGGCCCGCTTGGCACCGTTGAGTCCAGCTGGCACAAGCGGTTCGTCAATCGCTATTCGGCTCAGTGCGATCTCGCCAGTTCTCTCACGGCTGCGCGGAACACGGTGGGCAGCGCAGCGGCGGCAGGAACGATGGCCTGCCGGGCCCACGCTGGGCGTGTTGCGTGCACAAGGGCGTACGTCATCGCGGCATACCGCCAGCTGGCCCGGCGCCAGGCACGCTCGTACGCATGCGGCCGATCGGCTCCAACTGCTGAGACCGCCGCCCGTGCTTGGGCCATCCCGAGCGATATCCCCTCGCCGGTAAGCGCATCGACGTAACCCCCGGCATCACCGACCAGGAGCACCCTGCCAGCGACTCGGCGGGCGACTCGCTGCCGGAGTGGGCCGGCCCCGCGCACTCGTGTGGCGGCGGAGGCATTAGCCAGCCGATCTCGCAGCTGCGGGAACTCGTTGAGCTGTTCCTCGAACGGCACCCGGCGCGCGCTCAGAACCGCAACCCCGACGAGATCTGCCCCGACGGGGGTGACGTAGGCCTCGCCATAGCTGCCCCAGTGGACCTCCACATGGCTGCTCCACGGCCGTAAGCCGTAGTGCCGCCGTTGACCGAAGCGCTGTGGTCCACGGGTGCACACGTCCAGACCGAGCACGCGACGCGTCGGCGAATGCAGCCCGTCAGCTGCCAGAATGTAGCGGCCATAGACGTCAGGTCCAGGCGTCCGGCCGGGTCCCTGCGTACGGACGCGCACCTCCCCGGCCGACTGGACCAGGTCGCATGCCGCCAAGGGCAGGACTTTCACACCAGCGGTTGCTGCGACCGACCGCAGCGCCGTGTGGAGCTCCGTACGGCGGACGCCTCGGCCCCGCCCAGCGCTGAAGTCAGCCTCTGCCTGCCGCTCGCCACAGACGTAGCGGATGCCCAACAGATCCCATCCAACGGGGTTGACCCCAAGGGCGGCCAGCGCACGTACGGCGCCGGGCATGAGACCTTCACCGCACGCCTTGTCGACCGCGCCCTGTCGGGGCTCGAGCACGACAACCGACAGGCCGCTGCTTATGGCATACATGGCAGTCGCGAGGCCCACCGGGCCACCGCCCACCACTACCACGTCGCTGGTCCGCCGCCTCATCGCAAGGCTGCTTCCCTCCCGGCAACAGTGGCCAGTGCCCGCTCCTCGACCTGGATCCGCCTGGTGAGCAGGGCTGCATTGAGGACGGTAAACCCGGCAGCCGTGGCCCAAGCCGAGTGCACGAGCGGTAGGGCCGCTCCCTCGAGCACCACAGCCACATAGTTCGGATGGCGCAGCAGGCGATACGGGCCGCGGCTGACCAGTGGCAGCCCTGGCACGACAATCACCCGGGTGTTCCACTGCCGTCCCAGCGAGCCGATGCACCACCAGCGCAGGGTCTGCGAGGCAATGACTACGGCCAGCGCTGCCCAGCCGAGAATCGGCAGGAAGGGGCGCTTTAGTATCCACACCTCTGCGATCGCGCCGACCAGGAGAGCGGTGTGAAGCACCACCATCGCAGGGTAGTGGCGGCGGCCGAATTCCTTACCCCCGCGTGAGAACGCCCACGCCGCATGCCGCTTTGACACGGCCAGCTCCACGAGCCGTTCGACGCCGACGGCTAGAACCAAAGCCGTGAATAGGAGTTGAGACGTCACCGCTCAGCCGCGTGGCGGTGGGGGACCCGCACGGCTCGGTCCCCACAACGAGCATGGCTATTGCCTGGCTTCACCGAAGAGCCGGAGTGTGGCGTATCGCTCCCAGGGCAGGCCCGACTGGCACGCCGTGGCGTTCTCGTGCAGGCGCTGCCGAGGAGCCGTTCACCGGGGAGAAGCCATGTACCTCGGTAAAGGCGTTGATCACCTTCGCCTGGCTGTCGCGGCTCGAGGAAGGATGTCCGAGACGGTACGCGGTGGCTCACCCCCGCCACCCTAGGCACAAATCCCGGTTTCTGCGGCTATCCGGGCCGACGACGGCCTTAGGCTCGGCCAGTGACCATACCGTCTGCCCTGCCAGCGCTGCTTCGTGCCAGCCATCCCGGGCCTACTGTCGCGGTCACCGCGCTCACCGCCCTCTTGGCCGTGGCAGCCGGCCTTGGGTTGAGAACAGGCCTGCTCGTGACGGCGGCCGTTGCGGCAGGGCAGCTCACCATCGGCTGGTCCAACGACGTGATCGACGCCGGCCGTGACCAGCAGGTGGGGCGCGCCGACAAACCGGTCGCTCGCGGTGAAGTCTCCAAGGCCCTGGTCCGGCGGATGATCGCAGCGGCCGCAGGGGCATGCATCGTCCTGTCCCTGGCGTGCGGCCTCGCATCCGCAGCCGTGCACCTGCTGCTGGTGGTGGGGTCCGGCTGGGCCTACAACCTTGGTCTCAAGCGGGTCGCCTGGTCAGGCCTGCCGTATGCGATCGCGTTCGGCGCGCTTCCCGCCGTGGTCACCCTTGCCCTGCCTGACCCGCAATGGCCCCCTGCGTGGATGATGGCCGCCGGTGCCCTGCTCGGTGTGGGGGCCCACCTGCTTAACGCACTGCCCGACCTCGCCGACGACGCCCAGACCGGCGTACGTGGTTTGCCCCACCGTCTGGGTGCAGGCAGACTGCGCTGGCTGGCGCCGCTGGTGCTGACGGTCGCCTCCGCGGTGGCAGCATTCGGCCCGGTGACTGGAACCGCGGCGTGGGTGTGGGCTGCCTTCGGTCTCTGCGTGGTCCTCGCGGTCGTCGCCATGCGCGGCCGCGGCCGGGTGCCATTCGCCGCTGCCGTATGCATCGCGGCGGTCGACGTAGTCAGCCTGGTTGTGCATGGGTCGGCTTAGCCGCGGCAGGGCTGAAACGCCAGTGGGGGTGCTGCACAACCCTGAACGTGTCAGCGCCGTTGCGCCGAACGCCTTGTCGGCAGCCGTAATCGGTCGGGCCAGGCCCAGCTTCTCAACGAGCTGATCGGGCCACGTCCAGGTTTGGTGTGAGAGCACCCATAGACCGCGCTTCGAAGCGGAGACGAGCCTCTACATCGGCTAGCGCGACCTGGCCGCCCCTGCCGCACCTTGGAGAAGGGCACCGGTGACCGTCAAACCTGGACCGAAGGCCATGGCCAGCACATAGTCTCCGACGGGAACAGGGCACATCGACGCGAGGGTCAGCAAGATGGTCGCCGAAGAGCAGTTCCCATAGCGGGACAGGATGTCGCGGGATCGCTTGATCTGAACGTCGCCCAAGGACAAGACCTCCTGCACCTTGTCGATGATTCGGGGACCGCCAGGGTGAATCGCCCAGTGCCGCACATCATCAGGAGCAAGCCCGCGGTCAGTCAGCAGACGGTCGACGAGCGTAGGGACGTTACGGGCCACAAGCGCTGGGACCCGCGGGGAGAGCGCCATGCGAAACCCGTGGTCGGTGATGTCCCATGTCATGTCTGCCGTTGAGCCGACGTCGGTAAGCGTTTCCACGGCGATGACGTCGAGTCCCTCGCCGACGATCTGCGAGGGGGCCAGCACGAGGGCAGCGCAGGCGTCAGCGAACAGAGCGTGCGCAACGGCTTGCTGGGTGTCGTGCGGGGGTGGCTGCACGTGTAGGGACGGCAGCTCCGTGCAAACCAGCACGGCCGGTCGGCGCTGCGCGATGACATAATCGGTGGCCACCGCCAGCCCAGGGATGGCGGCATAGCATCCCATATGCCCGATTGCTAGCCGCCGCACTTCGGGGCGCATGCCTAGATCCTTGGCGACATGGACATCCAGGCCTGGATTGGCGTATCCGGTGCAGGAGACCGTGGCCAGCAGGCCAACCTCTTCGGGGATGAGCGTGGCCGCCGCCAGCGCGCTACCTACCGCCTCCTTGGCCAGGGGCAGCGCGTCGTCGAGGAATCGCCGCATCCGCTGGGCGGTACTCCAGCGGCATACATCCTCGTGCACGGGATAGGCCGTCAAATGACGGGTGTGCACATCCGCGCGCCGCCACACGCGCTCCGCCACGCCGTCATTACCGACGTGGTCCGCGTAGTAGTCCCTCCACAACTTGATCTGGTCGTATGCCGGGGGCGTGGACTGGCCGAAGGCGATGATGCGCGCGAGCCCGGTCAACGGGGCCAATGCAGGCTCGCTGAAACATCCAGAAGGCTCCGACGACGACTCACGTGGGCCGGGCTGGACTGCTGGTGAACGGCGGTCCGCCACCCTCGCTTCGCTCTGCTCCCCATCTCGGCCTCCATCGACTGGGAGAAACCACCGTCCGAGCCCGGCGTCGCCGCAACTCTGCAGAGCGTCACACTAGTCTCTGTTGCCGCTGAATTCTGGGTGCGTCGGCAAGAAGGCGAGCCTCCGTAAATTCGTGTCTTCGGCACGACACCAATCTCACCAAAGGCCTCTACGGGAAGCCGCGCGCCAAGGTCGCCGTCGGCCAGCCGCGCGGCCATCGTGCCCGCCTCGCGGAGTGGCCGCCGGCCAGCCGCGCGGCCATCGTGCCCGCCTCGCGGAGTGGCCGGATGATCGTCCGATACACAGCGACTAAGAACACAGTGATCAGTACGGCCCTCAAAGCAAGACCGCTACCGAGGACAGCACGACAGCGAATGCAGGATCGATCAGTGCCACGAGACGCCGCTGATGAGCGTGCGGCGGACCAGGCTGCCGCTCGCCCACACTCCGGGGCGGGCTCACTTCATGGAGCTGGCCGATAATGCTGGCCATGAGTTGGATTCGTCCGCGGGCGCATTGGCCCCAAGTGAGACTGTGGGAGGGGAGACCAACCGACGATGCGCATAGTGCTGGCAGAAGACGAGCTGCTGCTCCGTGAGGGCATGGCAAGCCTGCTCGAACGCTCCGGCTTCGAGGTGGTGGGTCAGGCTGGCGACGCAGCCCAACTGCTTGCGCTGGTCGGCTGTCCGCGACACTCCGCCAGATCTTGTGGTGGTTGACATCCGCATGCCACCCACGCGGACTCGGGAAGGGCTGGAGGCGGCGCGGGAAATCCGCCAGCAACATCCCGACATCGGCATTCTAGTCTTGTCGGCTTACGTCGAGGTGGAGCACGCTCTGGAGCTGTTGGCGAGCGGCCGAGGAATCGGCTATCTACTCAAGAGCCGCGTCACCGACGTAACGGAATTCGTCGACACGCTCGAACGCATCGCGAAGGGAGGCTCAGTCGTCGACCCCGCGCTGGTGCAAGAGCTCGTCTCAATTCGCCGGCGCACTGATCCATTGGCCGCGCTCAGCGAGCGCGAGCGTGACGTGCTCGCGCTCATGGCCGAGGGCCGCTCCAACGCGGGGATCGCCAGGCGGTTGTGGGTCACCGAGGGAACGGTCGAGAAGCACGTCCGAAGCATCCTTGCGAAGCTCAACCTGCCGGAGGCCGAGGAAGATCATCGCCGTGTCCTGGCGGTGG
Organism: uncultured Actinomycetota bacterium; assembly: GCA_963836855.1. Lineage (GTDB taxonomy): Bacteria > Actinomycetota > Actinomycetes > Propionibacteriales > Propionibacteriaceae > Microlunatus. The sequence continues at coordinate 15,583 of CAWILN010000034.1, forward strand.
TTACCTTCCTCCAGGCCCAGTAGCTATAGCCACCTATATCCCCTGGCCAGCCCCATCCTCAACCAAGTCGCGGATCCTCGGGCCCGATAGGGCCGTCTTCGGAAGGAACCCGACAGCCGGGCTGGCCGCGATCAGCTCCGCGTAGTCCTCCTCGGCATATGCGGAGATCAATATCACCCGTGACGAATCCACATCTGCTTTTCGCTGGAGCTGGCTGGCCAGCTCGAAGCCGCTTTCACCGCCCAGATCGATGTCGACCAGCACTACGTCCGGATGCAGCTCCTGCGCCAGCTGCAGCGCCTGGGCCACGGTCGAAGCCACGCCGACCACAGCGATTCCCTGGCGCTCGAGCCAGCCACGTGCAGCTGTGAGGAACTGCAAGCTGTCATCGACGATCAGGCACCGCACCATGGATCAAGAGTGCCGTATCGGTTCAGGATGCACATTCCGGCTAGCCGGACAATGCCGTGTGGAGGACAACGCGAGTGAAGTGAGCCGGGTGGTCGCGTGCACGTCATGACGACAATGCCCCGGCCGTAGTCAGCAACCCGCTGGCAGTCGGCGGGAGATTCCAGTCAGCCACCAGAAAAGATGGCTGCTGCCCGTGATGACGGCCCAACCGTCCTGACGCCAGGGTTGAAGACAACACCAGAAGGCGAGAGATGGATCAACTAGCGACAGACGCCGCGGACACCAACGCGCCTGGAGCGGGGAAAAGCCGTCCGCATCGGAGTGGACCGACCTGGCCGGCCATCTTTGTCGGCGGCTTGGCGCTATGGGGGGCGACCGTGCTTGTGACCTTCGCCACCCAGAACAGCAACCTGATCCCGACGATCATCCTGCTCGGTAGCTTCTTGATCCCCGTCACCTTCGTGACATACGCGTTCAGCCACGCCGATCCGATCATCACTCCGCAGCGGATCTTCGGTGCCTTCGTCGTCGGTGGGATTCTTGGCGTGCTCGGCGCTTCGCTTCTGGAAGCGGAGCTTCTGAAGACGCCATCGGTGTCCACTTACCTTTGGGTGGGTCTGATCGAGGAGGCGGTCAAGCTGGCCGCACTCTGGCTGCTCGCTTGGCGCCTGCCCCGCTACAGCGCACGTGACGGAATGGTTCTAGGCGGCACCGTCGGTTTGGGCTTTGCCGCCTTTGAAAGTGCCGGCTATGCCTTCAACGCGTTGTTCACCGCCAATGGCTTGTCCCTTTTGGGCGTCGTCGAGACGGAGGTGTTGCGCGGCATTCTGACTCCGATCGGGCATGGGGTATGGACAGCGATCCTGGGCGGGGCGATGTTTGCTGCTGCGTCGCGTCATTGGCGGCCACGGGCGACCGCTGCCTTACTTGGCTGGTATGTGGTTGTTGCCATCCTGCACGCACTGTGGGATGCATCTAGCGGGATAGCCGTCTGGCTCACGCTGCTGCTTACCAACACACCGATGCAATGGCTCCTTATCGAGGCGGGTCACGCGCCGACCGTCACGCCAGTCCAGGTGCATATCTACACGATCCTCAACTGGGTGCTGCTGGGGCTGGACGGGCTTCTCGGTGTGTTGATCTTCATCCGTCGCTGGCGCCGGGCAGCGACACGAACTGAACCAGGGACGGCAGCGCACCAGATTGATGCCGCAGAACACGGACAGCGTGATGCCGATATCGCTCCCCATCCTCCCGCGAATAGTGCCGAACTGGCCGCATCGAAATAGCCGAGCGATACACCACCCAGGCCGCGGACCGGGACAAGATCAGTTTCAAGCATGACGGAGGCGTCTCCGGCGTCTATTGGCCGCCCGTCAACAGGTAACCCACCATGCGGCCCGAAGGGATCTGGTGAAGGCATTCGGATGGCTACAGCGAGGCCGCACGAACAAGGAGATGTCTGGTGACCTCGTCGACCGGCCACATGGTCCGGGTCCGACCCAGCGACTGGCTGGACAACGTCTTCGAGGAGCCCGTCGCCATCGGCTTCTCTGTCAATTGCAGCAGGTCGGCGGTCTTCGAGGCCGTTACGCGGGACGTCGGTATGTTGTCTGGCGCCGATCTAGCCCGCATAGAGCGCTATGAGCCAGATGGGACCGTCACGGGCGTAGCCGCCTGGAGCCGAGTGCCGGCTCGACTGGTTGTCGGGACGCGGTTCGCCCTCGATGGCTCCAGCATCGCCCGCGATGTACGGCGGGCGGGCGGTCCAGTGCGGCTGGAGAGCTTCGCCGGCGCAACAGGCGCGATCGCACGCGAAGCCCACGCGGTAGGTATCCGCTCCTCGGTCGGCTGACCCATCACTGTGGCCGGGCAGCTGTGGTGCGTGATTGCGGCCGCGACCAACCGCGATGAGCCGTTCCCGACAAACACCGAGTCACAGATTGCGCGGTTCACCGAACTCGTCGCGACGGCTGTGGAAAGCGCCGAGGCGCGGGAAGCGCTGCGCCGGATCGCCGCGGAGCAGGCTGCGTTGCGGCGGGTGGCGACCCTCGTCGCCCGCGGGGCAGAGCCGGCTGCCGTGTTCGAAGCGGTGCCTGAGGAGATCCGTGTGCTGTTCGACGCGGACGCCACTGCACTCATCCGGTTCGAATCGAACGGAGAGGCTACATTCCTTGGTGGCCGTGGATGGTCGATGCAACGCTTGCCGGGAACGCGGTTCGAACCGCCTCCCGGCCAAGGCCTCTCCTCGGTCCGAGAGAAAGGTCTGGTCGCTCATTACGGCACCGATGACGCGGCGTCCATAACACTGCCCGAGGAGATGCGGCAGGAGGGAGTGCGCTACGCGGTCGTCGCCCCCATCGCGGTCGAGGGTCTGTATGGAGGGCGATCAACGTCTGGTCGCGGCGCGGACCGCTTCCCCTCGGGCTGGTCAACCTCTACAGGCACCTCGGAGCTCTCCTGAACTGGCTCTCGTCTAGGAGTTGGGTATCGCAATACGGCGCCCTGGCGCTCGCCGAATCGGAGCCTCGTGGTGAACTCTTGAGGCGCGTGAACCCGCCGCCGATGCGGCCCATCACCCCCGGCTGAAACCGCCACAGCTCGCTGACGTGCCTGTCGTGCAATTCCTGCAGCGCAGCCTCGCGCTGTCCGCTGCGGCGACCAAGATCCATACCTCCACACGGTGCCTTCGGCATGGGGGCTAGCCGGTAGTGTGAAGGTCGCGCTGGTCGGGGCCGCAGACGGAGGCTGGCCGGGTCGCCTCGTACGAACTTCACAGGGATCGTTGACACCAAAGAAATGACCAAGGGAGTTGACGATGGCAAACATCCGCACGGGCGAAGAAAACGCAGGCCACATTGATGGCGACTACGCCGACCGCGGCGTGGGCCAGGCCGGGCAGCGCTCGCCGATCCTCTGGCGGGCGCTCAGCGCTGTCCTGCTCTTGACGATGGGCGGGATCCATCTCTATCTCGTCCTCACCGGGTTCGGCGGTCTGCTCGGCGTCCTGTTCGTGCTCAATGCCATCGGAGGGGTCGTCCTGGCGATCGCGATGATCGCCGCGCCGCGCCGGTTCCTGCCCCTAGCGAGCGTTCTCGGCCTGCTGTTCATGGCGGGCACGTTGCTCGCGTTGGTGCTCGCGCTGACCGTCGGGCTCTTCGGGATACACGAGCAGCTTGGCACCGAGCTGGTCCCGACGACGCTCATCGTCGAGTCGATCGGCAGCATCGTTCTCGCGGTGACAACCTGGCTAGCGTTCCGGATGCGGCGCTCTGCCTGAGCGCAGGTGGGCGGGCGCGTTGGAGTCCGGAGGACCGCAAAGCCGTGGAGCAACAGCATGGCGCTGCATGCTCATGGACGGTCGTCCGCCGGGCGGACCCGTTGAGTCACCCGGCCGCCCATCAAGCATGGCGAGCCGTACGGTGACACCGCGTCCTCGAGCGGTGGCCCGTTGCGGAACTGGCCGCGACGTGTGAAGCGTTCCTTCCAGCTAAGAATCGGTACAACTCGCCGCGGTCGATCACGGACGTCTTGCCAAGGGGAGTCCACGAGCGTCCCCGGCCTGGTACGCAAGATGCTCAGCGTTAAGGCTGCGCAGGAGAAACTACGAGCAGTGCGGGCGACGGAATCGCACGCACGCGAAGGCGGAGGAGGTTCATGAGATGAGCGTCGCGGAGCGCAACCACCGGATCGTGGTCGCAGGGGCCGGCTATGCCGGGCTGCACGTCGCCATCCGCCTGGCCTCCAAGCTCCGTGACAACCTAGAGGTTCAGCTAACGCTGGTCGACTGGCACGACTTCCACCAGGTGATGACAGAGCTGCCACGGGTCGCCGGCGGCACCCGGGCTGCGGATGCCGTCCGCATCCCACTGGACGACGTTGTCGCTCGGCGGGTCCGCTTCATTGAAACGCAAATCACCAGCTTCGACCTCGTCGGCCAGCAGCTGAAGACCCAGGCTGGACCCGTGGGCTATACCCGGCTGGTGCTGGCGCTTGGCAGCCGGCCCAACGACTTCGCCATCCCCGGCCTGGCAGAGCGCGCCATCTCGCTGTACTCAGTCGCCGACGCCGAGCACGTGTGGGCGGCGGTCAACCAAGCTGTCGCCATGGCCGCGACCACCACAGATCCCGACCAGCAGCGGCGCTTGGCGACCGTGGTCATCGGTGGGGGCGGCGCCACCGGGGTGGAGCTGGCCGGCGAGCTGGCCGAGATGCTGCCTGAGCTGGCCCGCGGCCATCGCCTGGCTCCCGACCGCCCAGCCGTGATCTTGGTCGAGGCTGGCCATACCATCCTGGCCGGCTTCTCCGCTGCGCTGGTCGACAGGGCCGCCAGGCTACTGGCCGACCTGGGTGTCCGGGTGCGCACCAACTCAAAGATCGCTGAGGCTACCGCGGAGGGCTTCCGCCTCACCAGTGCCGAGCTGGTGCAGGGCGGAGTGTTTGTGTGGGCCGGCGGGCTGAAGGCGCCGCACATCGTCATGGGGTCCGGGCTGACCGTCGGCCACGACGGCCGGGTCAAGGTGGACCAGCATCTGCGCGCGCTGGATCACCCGGAGATCTATGTAGCCGGTGATGTGGCCTCGGTGGTCGATCCACGGTCGGGCCGTTCTCTGCCGCCCCTGGCCCAGGTCGCGCTGGAGGAGGCCGAAACCGTTGCCCGCAATCTCGACGCGGAGCTGGAGGGAAGGCCGCTGGAGGCGTTCACCTTCCATGACAAAGGGTTCGTCGTCTCGGTCGGCTCACGGCGCGGGGTGGCCGGCATCGCCGACGTCACCACCGGCGGCCGACTTGCTCACCTTCTCAAAGACGCCATCGAGTGGGAGTACCGCGAATCTGTCAAGCACTTGCGCGGATGGGACCCATTGGCCGTCTGAGTGCGGCCCATGACGGGGCGTCCCGCACCAAGCGTTAGGAGCACGCCCGACTACGACGGCGTTTGACAGGTAGCCATCAAGCGCGGCGGGTGCCAGTCGAAGAGGGCAGCCCGGTCGTTGGGAGCATTGGCGCGCTGCGGCCGTTTACGGCAATAAGCCAGCACGTGCGCACAAACCCTTGGCGAGACCCTCGTTTTGATCCCTGACATCCGATGACTTTCGCTTCTCGCTCAGCTCGACACTTCCGCCGGTTGTCGATCCGTTCGACGCACGGCGCGTGGCTTCTCCTTGCTCGGCGAGGCGCTGACCAACGCGTTTACCCAGCTGGCCGGGACCGAGTTGTCGAGCAGGACCGACTTCAGGAACAAGGTGGCTGGGACAGCCAGCAAGGCGCCTAAGGTGCCGAGAACGTACGCCCAGAAGACCAGCGAGACAAAGGCTGCTGTGGCGCTGATACCCACCGCGTCCCCTGTGAACCGCGGCTGGATGATCGTTTGAACCACGACGTTGATGACCGTGTAGACGACCACTACGGCGACCGCGCTGCCCACTCCACCGTCGAGCAGAGCGATGAGGGCCGGCGGAATTACACCGAGGATGAAGCCGATGTTTGGAATGTAGTTCGTCACGAACGCCAGCACTCCCCACGTGACGAAGAGGGGGACGCCAATGATCGCCAGGGCGATTACGTCGAGGACGGCGACGATGAAGCCGAACAGCGTCGTGACGATCCAGTACTTTCGCACTCTGGTGGCAAAGTTGGTCAGTCCGTCAGCGATGTGCGGACGGGTCTCACGGATCACCCCAAGCCGCTCAGGCATGCCGGCGGCCTCGAAGGCCAGGAAAATGACCACTGTCACAATCAGGAGTAACAGGGAGATCCCGCCGCCGATGCCGGACAGCAGAGCTTGAGCCGGGCCGGCCAGACTACTTAACTGGACCGATGAGGCCAGTCCCTCGATCTGCTCCTGCCCGAAGCCCAAGCGAGTGCTCACGCCGAGGAGGTAGGTGAAGATCTGGTCGAACGCGTTCGCGTACTCGGGCAGCGTCCCCACTAGCCGCGCGACTGCGAACGCCACCGACCCCAAGATGAGCGTGAGGAGTGCGTAGATCGTTAGCAGGGAGACCACGCTCGCCAGCCACGACGGCCAGCGGCGCCGGACTAGGAAGTTGCGCAGCGGCGCGACGGTGATCACCAAGGTGATGACGAGGAACAGGGGGCCGACAATATTGGCAATCGACCGCAGGCCGGCTCCGATAACAATGAGGCCGGCCACGATCAAGATTGCGAAGAACGGCGGACCTGGGCGCTGGCCCGCGACGGGCATTGGGTCGGGCCTGGCCTGGGCTGTGACGGTCTTGGCTGGCATGGTACGTCTCCCATCGACGGGTTAAGTGCTCTACGTTTCCGCTCCTTACCCTGCACATTTGCCGACATCGCATAGGTGTTCAGAATCACGCCGCTCCGATCCGACGGGCACTTGTTGTATTGCTGATGGAGAATCGGCGCCGCGGCCTGTTCTTCGGCCACCCTGTCCCGATCACAGTCCGGGTCACGGACTTTCTCCGCCGCTATCACGCTGTTCAGCTGAGCGGCGATCTATACGTTCTGGTACCACCCGATGGTCAACACGTCCGGCCACCTGATCGGGTTCTTCCACATGTTCCTGCTGCTGGTGCAGAGCAGCTGTTCTTCACCCGATCCCACGTCAATCGGTGGTGGACACTCACGCTTGAGCTGTCTGTGGCCGTGCATAGCACCTTGGTCGCGGTCAGTTGGTGCTCTGCCCGATGTTCGCCCACGCCTAGCCTGACTGCATTCCAAACCAGTCGACGAACGGCCGCGCGGCTGCCCCGCGGATCATGGCCAGCAGGGGTGCCAGGATCTCAGATATTGCCGTCGGGCCTTCGCGCGAGCAATGCATTGTCATCAACGACTTGCGTTAGCGCTGGTCGCCTAGGTGGGAAGGCTCCCGCGGACCTGGCTCTCTCGAGAGTGTGCCGGATTGCCGTCGTACGGCTCTATCGATACGTCGACGATGGTGAAGCCCTGGAGCTGTCCGGCGAGCTCGGGCGGGAGAGGGTAGCTGGCTCTGCCGTCGTCGGGCAGCACACCCAAGGTGTACATGCGCTGGCCGTCGGTGTTGATCAGCCACACCTCTCGGTAGCGATCCGGCGTGGGCGGCGCGTCGATCTGCACCCTCAGCTCTGGACGCCCTCGGTCGCTGACGAGTTCGGCGGTGCCCTGCCCGGTCTGTCCCGGCAGTGCCTCCAGAGCAGTGCTCGAGGTGACCTCGACTCGGTCCCGGACGGCGACGGTCGTGACGCCGACGCCGATGATGAGGCCGACAACCGCCGCGGCGGCCACCAATAGCCAGGATCGCGGTCTCGGAGTTCGGCGTGGCAGTTCAGTCACGGTCCGCCCCGACGGTGCCGGCTCAGCAGCAGCCTCAGTCGGGGCAGGAGCAGTCGCCTGACTGGCGAGTTGGACCTGAATGGACTGCCACATGGCGTCTGTCGGCACAAGCTGCGGGGCGACGTGCTCCGGGTTCCGGCCAAGCTCGGCGATGCGGCTCAACTCCGCGAGTTCATCGCGGCACTCGGCACAGCTGTCCAGGTGCTTCTCCTCGGCCGCGGTCAGCGGATCGCCGGTGCCGAGTGCGCTGTCGGCTAGCCGATCGGGATTCAGATGGGTCATGATGTGACCCCCGCCAGCCGGGTACGCAGGTGGGTCATGATGTGACCCCCGCCAGCCGGGTACGCAGGTGGAGCAACGCACGCCGGGCGTGACTCTTGACCGTTCCGAGCGGGAGGTCGAGTTGCTCGGCGATCTGCGGGTAGCTGCGTCCCTCCCAGAAGGCGAGCTGGAGGATCGTGCCGCGTGGGTGCGGCAATCGGCCAATCTCCTCGGTTAGGACGATCCGATCGATCAACGTTGAAAGCGCCTCAGGTTGAACTTCGACATCGGTCTGTTTGGTCACGGCTTGGACGAGCCGCACATCCCGGCCGCGAGCCCGCTGCCGGTCGACAATGCGGTGACGGGCAATGCCGATCAGCCAACCGGACAGATTGCCTTTCTCCGCCTGATAGTTCGCGCGAGCGCGCCAAGCGCTCACAAACACCTCTTGCGTGATCTCCTCGCCGTCAGTTGAGCTCCCGAGCGCACGATAGGCAATCGTGTAGATCAACGGCGCCGAACGCCGGAATACCTCTTGCAGACAGGCTTCATCGCCGTGGGCGAAGCCCACGCTGAGCTCGGCCTCGGTGGCCGTACGCCAATCGACGTCTTCACCGACCGCCTCGGGGTCGAGACGCGCGCCGTCGATCACGAAAGTCACCCTAACGCGGCCGGGCTCGGCAACAATCCGTGCGTTAGAGCTGCAGTCACGCTGGTCGCGCAGTCACAACGACGTTCGCCTGGTACCCGCCTGATCGACGGTAAGTCCCACCGCAGGTGAGGATCCGCAACAGCGGCTCGCCCTCTCGCTTGAATACGTCGCGCAGATCGAGGTCCTGCTTGCTGATCAATCGGACAGTGCTCACTCGATACCCCTCCGTGCCTGTACTGGTCTTGATGATGATGTCGTCGCCGCGGCGAAGCTGCTTCAGACCGACCAGCGGGCCCACGCCGTACTCGCGACTGTCGACATGACCGCCGAGGACGGCGGCTCCGCGGGCGGAGCCCGGTCTAGGCCCGTACGCGTACCAGCCGATTTCAGCGGGCCTGGCCGGTACTGCAAGTGCCCCCTTTTCGTCGACCGTCACAGCCGTGATTGGCATCTTCAGGTCAAGGCGGGGGATAGCCAGCATGCTTGGCTGACCAGGCTCCGGACTTTTGGCTCGGGGCTGGGTTGCCCCAGGTCCACGCGACGCTGACGGGGTGGGCGCGTTGGGCGTCGCCCCTGATGCGTCTGCCAACGCAACAAGCTGTTCGTCCGCGCGATCGGTCGCGGTAGTTAGGCGCCATCCGGCCACCATCACCACGAGGCTTGAAACGAGCAGGGCGGTCAGCCATCGCCGCCCGCCCTGCCGCCTGACTTCAGTGCTCACCGAACCATGAGCGCCCGGCGCCGGTATAGCTGCCAGCCAGATGCGGCTGCGCCAAGCGTCGCTACTGCTACCAGCGTTGCCCACAGCGGCGCAGCGTCGGAGCTAGCGGCTTGCCCTCCAGTGCCTCCCGGAACACTGTTGGGCGAGCCATGCATGCCGCTGATGGCCTGAACGGCGAGTTCAAGGTTCTCGTCCTCGGCGGAGCCCCACGCGTACACGATTGTGGTGGTGCCTTCGGCCACCTTCAGCGAGGCCGGACCGATCACCACATCGTCGGTGCCAGCCAACACAACATCGGCCTTCACCGTGCCGGGGTCGATCTCCGCCGACTCTTCCTTGGGATTGCCGAGGTCAGTGAAGACCGGTTCGCCACCGGCTCGCACGTCGACCTCTGGGGCCGCCGCATCGTGCCGAACAATGACCCGAGCCTTGCCGGCTGCAAGTGCGGAGACGTCGTTGGCGTACGGGGTGAGGGTGGGCTTGCCGCTCTCGGTCAGGTGTGCCACCACGGTGACATTCGCTCCGCCAGGCACCTTGACGTTGTTCGCCGACATGATCGCGTCGCCGTCCGGACCGTCGCCTGCCTTGACGACCTTGAGATCGTAGCTGCCGGCCGGCAACATCTGCGGATCGGTCAGGGTGCCGGGCTCGAAGTTCTCCAACAGCGCCTTGCCGTTCGCGTAGACGTCGACCGTCGCATCCGGAACTCCGTGCAGAATCGACACGGTCGCGTTGCTGGCCCCGTGTGCAGGCGCGACCCCCACTGCTGCGAACGCGAGCGCCAAAGCCCCCGCACTGACCAGACTGAGTAACCGCCTTTGTGCTGTCATTCAGACCTCCTGAAAGCTGAGTTTTTACAAGTCCCCCTGTTTGCGTTCTCAACCCACGCTCCGGATGCACCTGATTTGCGCACAGGCAAAACGGTCCTAGCTAGCGGGTCCGCAAGGGGGGCCAGGTAGGTGGTACGCAAGGCGATTGCACAGGATGTTGATGATGATCTCCATCAGACGCATTTGATTCGTCGCTCCCTAAGCGCGTCCCCTTACCCAAGCCGAACGTGCCGCAATTAACGCAACTGCAATCACGTGACAAGCAGACACTCTCGAGTAGTCGGCCATAACGCTGGAACCCCAGAGCCATGCCGGCTCGCCACCGCTTTCAACAGCCTGCAAAGTCGCGGTTTCCACAGATTTCAGCGACCGGGCACGATTTGGGCGGGCGTCCGCATGCTTCCAGACGGAGGTGGGCGATGGCGGCAGACGGAGTCCAAGAAACTGGTAGGCGTACGTGGCGAGGACTTGGCCTGCGCGGAGTTGGAGCGGCAGGGGATGCAGGTGCTGGAGCGGAATTGGCGCTGCCGGCTGGGTGAAATCGATATCGTCGCTGCGGAGGCTGGCCCGACTGGGCTGACGCTGGTCTTCTGTGAGGTCAAGTGTCGTAGCGGTCTGAGTTTCGGGCATCCCCTTGAGGCGATTACCTACACGAAGTTGCGTACGCTACGGCAGCTGGCTGCGGTGTGGATGCGGGAGCATCGGATGCAGGCGTCCAGCATCCGGCTGGACGCCATTGGGGTCGTGCTGCAGGCGGGACTGGAGCCGACGCTGACACATGTGCGGGCGGTGGGGTAGTGGCGTCGGCGTGCGCGTGGTCGGTGGCGCTGGTCGGTTTGGAGGGTCGGATCGTTGAGGTGGAGGCCGATATCGGCGCGGGGCTGCCACGCACGGTGTTGGTGGGATTGCCGGACTCGGCTCTTTATCAGTCGCGTGATCGCTGCAAGGCGGCTGTTAGCAACTCCGGGCGTGAGTGGCCGATCTCGCTGCTGACCATCAACCTCAGCCCGGCCACCTTGCCGAAGGCCGGCAGTCATTACGATGTCGCGATCGTCGCGGCGGTGCTGGCGGCGCAGGGTGTTTTCCGAGCCGAAGAACTACGCGGAACAGTTCTGTTGGGCGAGCTTGGGCTGGATGGTCGTCTCCGGCCTGTCCGCGGCGTTTTGCCCGCCACTTTGGCGGCTCAACAGGCAGGCTTCAGCAGGGTCAGCGTCCCGCTGCGGCCACGTGGGCGAGAGCCGGCCAGCTCGATTGGTGGGTGAAAGAACGGCAGGAATGGTTAGGTCGCGTACGCGGTGCAGACGGCCGTCAACGGTGGATCAGAGCTGTTGATCTTCGTCCGGCGAGCGGTTCGCAGCCATGACTTGTCGTCGTCATTGGCCGGGCCTGCTTGCGCGCTCTACAGCAGCCGGTGGTAACTTCGCGATCAGGTGCCTAGGCGGTGGGGGTCAGACGATGTCAGACATAACTGTCGAGCGGGCGGCGAGCGGAATCAGCGTTGAGCCGCTGCGTGAGCAGGTGCGGGGCCAGGTGCTCACGGGTGTTGACGCAGGTTACGACGAGGCGCGCGCCGTTCACAACGGCATGTTCAGCAAGCGGCCGCTCGCCGTGCTCCGGGCCGAGCAGGTGGCTGATGTCATTGCGGGCGTGAACTTCGCCCGCGACAACGGGCTCGACCTGTCCATCCGGAACGGCGGACACAGCGGACCCGGGTTTGGCACCAATGACAGTGGTCTGGTGATCGATATGACGCCGATGCGTACCGTACGTGTGGACCCGCGGAACAAGACGGCCCGCGCTGACGCGGGCGCCACCTTGGGCGACTTCAACCACGCAACCCACGCATTCGGACTGGCGACAACGGGCGGCATCATCTCGACCACCGGCATCACGGGTCTCACCCTCGGGGGCGGTATCGGCTACCTATCGCGGGGATACGGGCTTTCCATCGACAACCTCCTCTCCGCCGATGTGGTCACCGCGGACGGAAAGTTCCTCACCGCCAGCGCACGCGAGAACGAGGACCTGTTCTGGGGTCTGCGCGGTGGCGGCGGCAACTTCGGCGTAGTGACCTCGCTGGAATACCAGCTCCATGAGGTGGACCAGGTGTTCGCCGGTCCGATCTTCTACAACCTGGAAGACGCCGCAGCGCTGCTCAGCATGTTCGACGAATTCATCCAAAATGCGCCAGAGCAGTTCGGCGGTTTCCCCGGTTTCCAGATCGCCCCGCCCCTGCCGTTCATCCCGGAAGACCGGCACGGTGACACACTCGCACTGGCCGTGGTGCATTGGGCCGGTCCGCTCGACCAAGCCCAAAAAGTCCTCCAGCCCTTCTGGGATGTCGCTCCCATCGTTGCCAACGGGACCGGACCGCTCCCCTACCCGGCACTGAACTCAGCCTTCGACGCCCTCTATCCGAAGGGCATCCGTGCCTACTGGAAGGGTGCCTTCGTCAACGAGCTTCCGGACGAAGCCATCGCCGTTCACGTAGAGCATGGATCCAAGGTTCCCGAAGTGAGCGCCACGATGCACCTTTATCCGATCAACGGCGCCTGCCACCGCGTCGGACCTACCGACACCGCCTTTGCCTACCGCGACGCCAGGTACGGCATGGTCTTCCTCGCCTCATGGACTGACCCCACCAAGGACGCCGAGCGAATCCAATGGGTACGTGACTACTACCAGGCGCTTAGTCCCTATTCAGAACGTGGCGGCTACATCAACTTCATGCAAGACGACGATTACGACAAAATCCAGGACAACTACGGCCAGAACTACGACCGCCTAGTCCAAGTCAAGCGTGCCTACGATCCCGGCAACCTCTTCCACATCAACCAGAACATCACACCCTAAGCACCAGCGAATCCGCCGGGCCGATCCGACCAGCCGGGGATAAATAGGACCGCCGACCAACCTCCGTGGGGACTGCGCCGTTACCGTGGCGCCGTGGACGTTCAGCGTGCGGCGACTTGTACGCCCAGGGCTGGACCCTGCGCCAGATCGGTGCGGAGCTGGGCGTCACGGCGACGACGGTGAGGCAACAGCTTCGTCGCGCCGGCGTCACGATGCGTCGCGGCGGTCCTCCGTCTCATCCCGCCTCCACCCAACAGATCCTGGAGCTGCGTGACCAAGGCTTGACCTGGAATGAGATAGCAGAACAGGTCGATATGACGGTTTCCGGCGCGTGGAGCCGCTACCGGAGGGCCCGAACGTCCACGCTTGGGCCGTTGGCAGCAGGTGCTCGCCGACGCCCTTGACCAGAACCTTGCGATTGGCGTTCGTGCAGCCGTCGCTGATCAGCTGGGTCGAGCCCCCAACCCGGGCTGAACTCACCGCCGCGCGACGAGCCCCAGCCTCGCCGCCCTTGGTCGGGCCCGCGTGCGTCACGTGGCGGGCGGTCGATGCGCACGCTTATGGGGCGACCGGAACTATCTGGTGCAGGCGAAGCCGAACGTGATCATGAATGACACTCGGCTCCGAGGGCTGGCAGTCGCAGGAAGCGACGCTGCCGGTCGCAAGAGTCCTCACAACCACGCCCAGACCGCTCGGAACCTTAGACGCTCGCTCCAGAGTGCGGCCGCTGGTGCCCGGGTAATCCAGGTAGAGGGGTTGGACAGCAAATCCGCTGCTGACGTCGCGGCCGCCCTTGCCGATGCACTCGAAGAACTTCATGGGCTCAAGCGCCGCCTCGATCGACGGATCCGACGCGACCGGGTCCAATGAATGGCCCTTTCTGGCCGGCTATCGCCGTCTGGATGTCACGGGCGGAACTGAGAAATCTGGTGATGTCAGTGCGACTACTACTGGCATCCGACGCCGTTACCGTCGCGGTCTAGGTCGTAGGGGTCGGAACCCTTGACGCGGACAGGTCCGTCGACGTACTTCGGTCCGTTGCCGCCGTTTCCACGACAGTCATAGTCGACTGCGGGGGGAAGGCACGGAGAGTAACCGGGCGTGCAATTACGACTCGCCGCGGCCCCAAGGTTAGGGTGACCAAGAAGCGAAAGCCAGCGCCGACCAAGATGGTCACGGTCGCTGAACCTGCCGTTGTCGCGGACGGTCACGTCGTAGACGCGAGGCGCGCTTTCGGTGATCTTGATCTGAGGGTGTAGGTCGTTCACTGCCCGGTCGTTGCCGTCCTCGCCGGAGTCGGGCCGGTCGGTCAGTTGTACGTTGACCACGCGGTCCGCGGAGGCCGCTTGTGCGGGGAGCGCAACCGTGCCCATGATCAAACCCGCCGACGCTGCGACGAGTCCTAGTGTGATGATCTTGCTTGCTTTCATCGCGTCTAACTTCATTCCTTGGCTGGGCGCGGTTAAGTGTCAGCTCCGGCGTGTTTCCGCGCGGGACAGCACAGCGTTCCTGATCAGTAGTGCTGTCTTTTTCGTTTGATGCCGTACGGTCTCATTGCGCAATGTGCGCCCGCTGTGACAGCACTGTGGGAAAGCTGTGAATAGATGATCACTCGCTCCGCTTCAAACACAGTCGGCGCAGGGTGGATGCATTCGGGCCGAGCGGAGGACCAAGCGGAGACCTCGGCCGGGATTCTCGAACAAATCAACTTGGCGTGCGGACGAAAGTGATCTGCGTCACTTTAAGGTCGGGTGCTCTGAGCCATAGGAGAGCGTCTCACAACCCCGAGGAAACGAAAATAGACCCAACCCAGACGTGAAAGAGCCTCGTCAACAGTTACTACTGCGGACTCTGCGGTGGGCAGGCGGCGAAGCGATCTTCGGGCCGTCGGTTGCCTGCCGCATCACGCTGGTGACGCGCGAGCTCATACAGGGACCAGAACTCGCGCAAGGTTGCCGCTAGTCGCTTAGCGCCGTACAGGTGCCGCCGTCTCCACCAGGTCTTCCAGCAGGTGAACGGACTTCTGGGCGCCACCAAGTGTGGCAAGCTCGGCGCCGATCTGCCGAGCCCGTATCGCATATGTCGGATCGGTCATGATTTCCTTGACTGCGGCGGCCACCGCCTCCGGCTTCGGCCGGCCGGTGCGCAGATTGATGGCGGCACCTGCCCGGGCCACCCAGGCGGCGATCGCTGGCTTGTCGATGTCGCCCCCAGCCACGACCAGGGGAACGCCTGCTGCCAAGCTGGCGAGGACGCCTCCCCAACCGCCGTTGGTCACGAAAACAGAAGCATCCGGCAGGACCGATGGGAAGTCCAGAAAGTCGACGATCCAAGCGTTCTGGGTCACTTCGATGCCGACGTCGGTCTTGTCCCGCCGCCCGGTGGTCGCAATGACTGAAACGTCCACGTCGGCGAGTCCTTCGATGGCGGGCTGAATCAGATCAGTCAGTTCGACGTGGTGCGTACCTTGGGTCACGATGACTAGAGGATGGGCCGACGGAGAAACACTGCTGCCTGACCTCCCTCCGCATGGGGCCAGCCGGCCGACGTAGTGCGTCTCATTCGGGAGTTCGGCTCCCGGCCGCTCGAGCGAGGGACAGCCCGTAGCTAGTACTAGCCACGGCGAGACCAGTCCAAGCCCGTACATTCGGGGGTCTTGCGGCAGACCTACCTGGATGCGCGCCTGGTTGTAGGCCCTCTTGAAGGGCAAGGTGGCGGCACCGAACGCCTGCCACAAGATCACATCTCGCATCCGTCCCAGCCGACCTCGAGCTGGCGCAAGACCGAACGCGAGCGGCGCCAGGTCTTTGCCGAGCGAATTAAAGGGAAGGACGTTGACCGTGGCCCATGGAAGCCCGCGCAACTCGCTGATGCAGCCTGCACCCACGCTCATGATGTCCCCGATGATCACATCGGCTGGGGATCGGTCCAGCTCCTGACCAAGATCGTGAACCTGGCCGGCGGCGGTATCGAAGAAGACCGCTTTGGTCATGGCGACCATTCCTCGTCGTACCGCTCAGCAGGTTGATGCAGGAGCCAAAAGTGGCAACGACTATCGGTGAGGGCAACTACGAGGTCGGCGTCGATGTGCAAGCCGGTCGCTACAAGACCTCTGTGCCTGACGACGAGCTGTGCTACTGGGCTCGCAACAAAGACGACAGCGGCGACTCGATCATCGCCAACGAGCTACAAGACGGCCCGGCGCAGATGTCGGTGACGATCAAGAAGGGCGAGTTTTTCGAGACCTCCGGCTGCGGCACCTGGACAAAGGTCGGCTAGATGACCGTCGATCGCAGCGAGGAACCCACGCCGCAGCCGGGTCTGAGCCGCAGCCTCTATCTTCCCAGCCTGACCTTGGGGACATCGGCAAGCCAACGCCGCAACGTCGTCACGCTCACACCGAGCTCCTCGCTGATCGCCCCCAGCGATTGATGCTCCACCGCGTACAGTTCGATCGCTTTCATGCGCTGATCGAACTGCGCGGCAAGGATCGGCTTTCTCTTCGCGCCGCCTTCGGCGGGACCCGCAGGACTCACAGCCCAACTGTGCCCTAACACGCGCCTCCAACCCGGCCACGCGACACACCCGACTCAGCGGAAATCTCACGCAGCGACATGCCCTGCTGCGTGCGCGTTTCAAGCCTCCGGCCTGCTGGCCTAGGCTCTCCTCTCGTGATTACGCCACTCAGCGATGAACAGATAATCGGGAAGTGGCAGGTGATCTCCGGGCTGGCTCAGCGACTCCGCGAGCGGGTCGACACTGACGGCGAATTTGAAACGCCGCCGGGTTGTGCGATGGCCGGCGACGATTCGCACTTGGGCGGGTTCCAGATCACGACCGCGTTCCGTATGTGCCTGATGGCCGCCGTTGATCATTTGCACGCCTTGACGAGCCTCGTGGTCGAGCTTGAGCGGCTGCATCTCGCAGCTCCAGCGTCGCTGGCTAGGGGCGCGATTGAGAACGGCGCGACAGCTTTCTGGCTGATTCATCCCAAGTCGCGCGATGCACGCATCACGCAAACGTTGCGCTGGTATGCCAAAAACGCTCGGGACCAACAGAGGGCCGTGGGCGGTCTCGGCATCGGAGGCGCCCCGGAAGTGGAAGTGATCGGGCGGCTTGAACGTGTCGCCTCTGACCGCCAGCTCAATGTCAGGGCGGCGACGAAGGGCTACACCAGCACCGAGGTGGTGGAGTACGCGGAGAAGCACGCCACGACGATGGACGGCGGCCCGCTAATTCACCTGGCACTGCGGTGGCGTTTGTGCTCGGGCTTTGCGCATGGGCGCCCGTGGGCCTACCTGGGCGGTCTCGCTGCTGAGACGGTCCGCGAGGCACGCCCGGGGATCAGTCAGTTGCGGCTCACGAACTCGATGGATCGGGCGCTGTGGGCCGCGGAGGGCGGTCTAAGGGTGATCGAGGCCGCCTTACGCGTGCATCGAGACCGCACGACTTTGCTGTGAGGTCAGGCAGGATCGCTCAGTCACCACCCTCTGCGAAGCTGCGCGAGCTTTATGACGGCGGCTGCGAAGGTCTTTACGGCGGTATCCGCGGCAGCAGAGAAAGCCCGCCGATCCAGCACGGTCGGACGGGCTGGCCAGTGAACGACGACGGATTCCGGCATGTCGTCGGGTTGGACGAGGACGACGATCGGGTTGTCGGAGTTAGTCAGTTGGCCCGAGGCCAGCTCGGTGATGGAGGATTGGGACACGGCGGACTCGCTTCCGTCGAGGTCCCGGCGAGCGACGCAACCGCGAACCGGGACCGACCTATGGGTGGACCCACAAGGCTCGACGGCCTGCAATTCTTCGCTCGCCGTGTCTGCCCATATCCTGCCCGCGCCGCCGGGGATTCTCCGGGAAAGTGCTTCTGACTAGGAGTGGAGCTAGTGGGCGATACTGGGTTCGAACCAGTGACCTCTTCCGTGTTGTGATCTTTGGCCGCGTGATGATGCGGCGGCAGCCGCGCGTGAGGTCCGTGAGTCTGCCCAGATTAGCCAGGCGGAATCCGTCGAGAAGTCAGGCTGCGCCGGTGTAGTCGACTGACTGGGGGAACTGGTTGAGGTGGATCGGGAACCACGAGGTGTTGCTCGAGGCGTCGGTCAGCTTGAGCCACAGGATGTTGGTCTGCGGGTCGTACTTCCACAGCGTCGGCGCGGGATTGTAGGTCCTCGCGTCCTGCGGGTTGAGGTTCGGCATTGGTGATCTTGCTCCTTATTGGTCACTGCCCCGGCTTGCGGTCGAACGCGCCGCTCTTGATCATCTCTGCGATTCGCGGCGGCGTGTCGTTGGCTGGCTCACCTTGTGGCTCGACGATCTCAGCCTCGATGATCTCCTCCGGCTCGGCCTGGGTCTGGGCGGTCGAGCACTCGATCCTCGATGGCTGGCTGAGGCGGGTTCTCCTCCCAGTTGCTCGGGTCGCTGAACGCCTCCTCGAAGAACCGCATGATCGGGTCCTCGGTCGTCGGAATGATCTGGTGGACCTGCGTCGCGATCAGACCTGCGCGGTCGAGGAGATCTTGGGCGATCTCGGCCCGCACGCGGTACGGCACCTCCGGGTCGTCCAGCCACTCAAGCAGCTTCTGCGACACGTGGTCCGCGCTCATGATTAGCCGCTCAGCGGCTCGCTTCCGCACCTGGGGGGCGGCGCCGCCGTGCACGCGGCACACGACGGACCCAGGCTCGGCCTCGTGCTTGCAGCGGCCTCCGTTGACCATGTGCCCGTTGCACCGGATCACGTGCTCAGGCAACATTGCCCATCTCGCCTCGCTGTGAGAGACGCTCTTCATGGTCAGAGGTTCAGCGCCGGAAAGCGGCTGCGAAGATCGTCGACCGCGGCGCCGGGGTCCTTGGCGATCTCGAGCTGCCGCTCGTACACGGCCTTGATCGACTGAGTGCGGGCAACTATGCGACGGTGCTGCTCGCGGAAGCCCGCGAGCCGCTCGAGCGCCTCGCCGGACGCGATCGAGCCAGCCGCGATCTGGTCGCGGACCGAGCGCGAACTGATCACGAGCTGGCTGATCTCCTCGCCGACCTCGCGGGCCTGGCGATCTTGCTCCTCGATGGCGCGGTGAGCTGAGTCCTCGATCCTGCTCGCTGCCGCCTTGAAGCGGTCCTCCTCGGAGCCGACGATCGCCTCGAGCGCGGCGGCGACCTGCTGCTGCCTCTGCTGCGCGATCATGTAGTCAAGGTGGGCGTGGCGCGACGCCTGGGCGGCGGCGTGCCTGGCCTCGGCCTCAGCCGACTGGCGGATCTGGTCCTCGGTCAGCGGCGGGTTTTTGCTCACGGTCACGCCACCTCCCCGCTCCCCAGGCGTCCGTACTTGAACTTGGCGCGCAGCTGCTCTTCGGTCAGCTGGTCTCGTTTGGCGTAAAGCGCGGCGCGGGCCTCCTCGGCCTTCATCGCGGCGACGAGTTGGTCCTCCGCCGCGCGGATGGCGGCCTCCGCGGCGTCGGCGCCGCGCTGGAGCGGCTCGAAGCTGATCACCTTCGGCGATCGCGCGGTGGACGGCGTGTAGAGCGGGTGCGTCATGTGATCTTGTCTCTCATTTTTTGGGAGACAGCCTGGCGATCTGGTCTGGCCTGGCGAGCCCTTGGAGAACCGCCAGGCTGTCCTCGTTCCCTAAGGTGAAAGGGGCAGCCCCTCGGGTACCAAGATCGAGACTAGTTCAACACTTTCACTTGGCGGTGATTTTTTGAATTGGAGCGCGAAACCCACGCTTGATCGCTCTACTCTTTCCATGATCATTGGCAGTTCAAGATGATCATTGGCACTACCTCGATCAACTTGTCCGGCTCGAATCGGCCAAGTTGATCAGAGCGCAACTAGCACATCCGAGCAAAGATCGACGAGAGCTTTCGCGCGCGCGTGTGCGTAAGGAGGTCGATGCCAGGCGGCCATGCCGGAGCTACCGGACCCGTCACTGGCGTGGGAGGACCTGTCGGCAGAGGACAGGCGCGCGCTCACGGAAATGCTGGTCGACAAGATCGTCGTCGCTCCCCATCCTCACAAGATCGACACTGACGGCAGGCGCCACTATCTCATCCGCGCCATCCCGTACCAAGATCCCCAGCATGAGGCTGAGCGGCTCAAGGCAGTGCACGAGGCCAGGGTCAAGATCGTCCCGAGGTCTGAGCAGGGTCGGCGAGCGCCTCCAATGAGATGGGGGATCCCTTCCTAATTGGGGGCCCAGACGGCGGCGGCGGCCTCTGAAGGAGTGTTAGGGCCCACTCACCTAACCCGACCAACTTCCACCGGTAGCACTATCGTTGGCGGAAAACAGCCTGTTCCAGATCTCCCAGCCTTCGGGGTTGGCGACGCTCGTCCGCACCAGCTGAGCTCCCCACTCCTTCGCCCGCTCGATCTCGCCGGTATGAAGCGGCCCAAATGCGTCATCCAGGATGAAGCCTTCGCGGTTCGTCACCGGGCCGTTGCGCGGACCGCGTAGCCAGATTGGTGGGTTCGTCACCAGCTCATAACCGTGCCTACGCAACTTGCGGGCAATCCCATAGCATGCGCCGCCAGGGGGGACCAGCACGGAGCCGACGCGAGTGTCGAAAGCGGCGGCATGGCGCCACCCTTTGGTGGCCGGCCACAACAGGTAGTAGAACCATTCGCGCAAGCCCGGTCCCTCCGCCTTAGGTTCGAGCTCGTGTGGGGGCTTGCCTTTGGCTTGGGCTTTCTTTTCTCTGCTGATGTGTCTCTTGCGGCTGGAGTCTGTGGTCATGAGGCGAAGATGGGTCGGCCCGCCGACAATCAGCAGGTTCGTGGAGTAGATCAGCTCCGCGGCAGCCCTCCCTACGGCAACACACTCGACATGGGCGTCTGGATCTGCCTCCCGAACCCCGTCGCTGATTGCCTCGGCGACCTTGCGGGTGTTACCGAACATGCTCTCGTACACGACGGTGACCTTCACCGCGTCCGTCGACTCCATCGCGGCCAGCCTGATGCTGGCCACCTCGAGGAACAGGTCAACCTGCGTCCTGTCATAGCCCGGCCAGTCGGGCGAGAACCACTCGCCGGGGCGAACATCATCTGATATCACGGGGGGTTTCCCTACCCCAAGGAACGCGTCGCGAACGGCGCTAAGGAAGGCATCCACCTCCTGCTTGTCGTAGCCAGACGTCAGACCGGTGGATGAAAAGGTCGCCGACGCGGCCCACTCGGCCCACCCGACAAGGCGGGCCTCCTCCGCCGGAACTCCCCATGGAGGAGGCTCCCAAGTGGACGCCGCCTCCGCCGTGTCGGGCTCCGGCGGCGACTTCTCCGCCTTGTCGAGGAGTGGCCAAGTTGCGGTGGTTGGAGGGGTGTCTGTTGGTGTCGTGGGGTTGCTGGCGGCGTCGGATGGCCGGTCCGCCGGTCCGCCGGCTGCCATGGGACCCCCAAGTCGACCTGCCGTCATGAGATGCGGCAGATCCAGTTGGATGCATATGTATCGAACCGTGGGGAGCCCGTCAAGCGTGGTCACATCGAAATGCCCGCCAGAATTTTTTTTGATCTGGTTTGCAACACCAATACGCACGCGGTCTGCGCCTTGCAAGATGTCCGGGCGAGAACCCCCAGAATTTTTTTCTTCAGCCCCAGGTCCGACCCCGAGCTAGCGCAGAGTCTCCAAGGAGCCCGCCCGCGGCATCTGACAGCCCGCTCGGTGGCAGGCGCCCCAAGTCACGCCACAGGCTCGGCGGGTTCAAGACGGCTCACTCTTCTGCGCCAGCCCCGGCGAGACGCAACAACAACAACGCCACCCGCGTCCGCCGGGGCCAAACAGCCAGGCCAACGCGTTTGGTCTTTGGCGGACATGCCCAAGTCAGTCGGTATACGGCCCACGCAAGAGCGAGCCATCTGCGAGAGTGTTCTACCGCCAGGCCAACTCAGAAGAAAGGGATGAAGTGACCCATGACCGAAAACACTGAGAACGGCGACGCAACCAAACCGACCGGCCCGATCGAGGTCTGGATCAGGCAGAAGAAGGCGACCGGCTTCACCTGCGTCGTCGTCTACGCCGACAAGTTCACCCATGAATTCGACCTTGTGTCGCAAACGCTGGCCGCGGCCCAGCAGGAGGTAACCAGGCGGTTGATGCCCGTCGGCTATCAGCCAGCCGGTAGTTGGAGTCCGGTCGAAACTTCGCGGACATTTAAGCCAGGAGAACCTCGGCGCGGCAAGCCTGCGCCCCGACGTCGTGTACTTAACACTGCGCGGGAGTGGGGTAGGTAGCCATTCCAAACAGACCGCGACGGCGCACAAACCACTTGAGTTGTGGACCGTCGCTTGTTCGGCGCATGACCTTTAAGGCGCGGCTGTTCGAAAAACTTCCTTAGTCAACATATGTGGAGAACCCTGGGGACGAAGCCCTTAACCCCGAGGACTCGACGGGGCTGGTACAGCTCCTTGTCGAGGTAACCTCATAGACCTCTAAGCGGGTGATATCCAACGAGGGAGAGCCACCGTCGCACGACAGGCGGCGTCACATTGCACACAGCAGCCGCTTGGCGAACAGAGGTAACCACCTCCGGTCGATTCACCACACGAACGCTAGCGGCTCACCGCTCGCCCTTGCGCCATCTCATGCCGCGCTCATAGCCAACGCGGGTCCACCGCTCAAGCTCGCTGTAATCCAGCGGCTTGCCCGAGCCGCCAGCGGCCAAGATCAACATGCCAGCCGCAATCAACTCATGACCGACATGCGTGGCCGGGCTGGCATCCCAGAACCCGGCAGTGATGCCGGCGGCCTCGGCCCGCCTTCAGCTGCCGCGCACGCTGCGTACCCCGGGGAGCCTCGCTACCAACGGAAGGGGCGTGACCTCGTAGTTCTTGTACGGGGCTCGCTAGCGGCCACGTACGAGGTCGAATGCTTCCTCGAATGTCGGCTGCGGAAGGGGATCCATCGAGATGCCCCGCTCGGTCATGACCTGCTGTGTGGCCGGCATGAGGCGCTCCTCGTTGAACTTCTCGAAGTCTTCCCGACTCTCCCAGATGTCCACGACATGCATGCCGTCGGGCGTCTTAGTCATTACATGGGCGATGAGGCCGTCCGGTGGGTTGTCGTATATATCCATCACGTTACCGACGGCTGTGGCGTCCTCCAGAGATACTGGGGCATCCATTGTCAGCAAAACTGCCATCTTGTCTCCCTCATAGCTCCGCATCGGGCTGATCCTGCCAGTCTGATGCGGTTGCCGAGGTGTCCGCAAGCTCAAATGTGTGGCCGCTGCTCTTGAGCCGCGTCGAAGCCAGCGCGCCGACCTAACGACGCGTGGGTGTAGTGGCGCCTGCCGTTCTTGTCGATCTTGTGCGGATGCGGAGCGATGACGATCTTGTCGACCAGCAGCCCACGCGTATTCGCGTCCAATGGCTGGTCGCTTACGAGCACGCCGACCAAGGTGAGGCCGCCGAGACGGTACCTGTCGTCATGGAATGGGGCGTCTCCGTCGAGCATCAGAATCGCCTCGGCGGCGTCGGTGGTGTGGTACAGCTTCACTGCTCCTCGGTACTCTCCGGGGCTGAGGGTGTCAATCCCCATCTCCGGTGACCGTAGCTCCCGTAGCTATCCCGGAACCCATTCGCGAGGCGTTGACCCGTCGCTGCACAGGGCACGACTGACACGACTGGGGAAATATCCTCCAGTCAGGTCAGTCAAGTCAGTTGTGACCTCTCCCTTAGAAAGGGCACGACTGGTCACGACTGTGATCCTTCGCGTTCGATTTATGTGTTGGGTAGTGACCACCAGGTTTGACGCGGGAAGCCGTGCTGCACAATTTCAATCTTCAGCCGACGCCGAGCGGAGCGCAGCGCCTTATCTGAATGCCCTGCACCGTACGCCGCCTTTTTGATCTTTGCGGATTCCTCCCTTCCACCCCTCAGGGTCAAGAAGTCCTCTAGCCAGCCTTGTGCTTCTTCTGCCGCCGACTTCTGGTCACTGGATTCACTGGCACGTTCCATAGCGTCATGAATCGATGCCTGGCTCTCGGCGCCCCACGCCAACCGTCCCGTCCAAGCAAGATCACCATCATCAGTTTGGATCGGGAATGAATCGATCACGAAACTGAATGTGGGAAGATCAGAACGACCGAGATTGTTCTTCGGGGTGCCGAAGAGTCGTCGCCTATTCGTCTCATCGTCCGGGTCCAAGATCACGGTATGCACCGACCGGGCTACCGCAGTGAATGCGCGCGAGCCCATGATCACTTGCAGCGGATCGGTGCTGCCGGATTTGTTGTGATGGATGATGCCGAGCACGGCCAGGTGTGCGCGATTCGCAAGCGCGGCTAGCGGTTCCAGGGCCAGTCGGACTTCAGCATCACGATGTGTGTCGAGTCGATCACTGAGTCGGGACATCAGCGGGTCGAGTAGTAGCAGCACCGCACCCGCCTCGACAGCCCGCTGTTCAAGATCATGGAGGTCTTGTGGCATCGAGATTTCGCTGTGGACGTTCGTGCTGGTGATTACCTCGACGCGATATACCAGATCAAGATCAGCACCAGTGGCCATCAGTCGAGGCACGATGGTGTGCTCCCACGAGTCCTCAGACGCGGCCACCAACACAGCGTTCGGTTGGCCGAGGTGTTCGCCAGGCAGGACCCCCCGAGTGATCACGGCCACTAGCCAGTAGGCCAAGATCGATTTGCCGACTCCCTCGCGGCCAGCGAGGAGCGCGAGGGTGCCGACCGCCAGCCTGTCCTGCCATAGCCACCGGACCCGAGCAGGCCTGATTTTGCTCGCTGAAGTGATGACGACCGAGCGTTTCGATTCGTCCTGGTACGGATCGTCTGTGGGCATGTCATGTCCAGGTGACTCGCCATCTGGCCCGTTGGATGCTGGCACCGCACGCGGTCGAGTTTTGCCGTTGCGGATACCAGAGTGAATCGTGGCAGCAACGGAGCGCTCGCCATCGTCTTTGATCAATCCGTTGTGATTGCAGGCATCCAGCAGCATCGCTGTAGCGCGTGCTTCGTCAAGCCCAGCACCGGCAACGAAGTTTCCGATCTTGAGCGCCGCATTGTAGACCGCAGTGTTGCGGCCCCCTTCGCCGGTGATCGACAACTTGTTGTGCATATTCCTGAGCATCTTGTCCAGATAGGCGGCCTGTCGCTCATCTGGTGGCTTGCCGTCCCACGGTGCGGATGGCTCGAAGTCCTCACGACTAACGCGCTGCTCGGCAACCCAACCGGCAAGCGCTGCGGCACCATCAGGATCACCACCGTCGGCGAGTGCGTCGAGGTTGTCAAAGATGATCTTGTACCCGGCACCGTTGTACTTGAGTCGCTGAGTGCCTGGCAGGAATAGCAGCGAGCCGAACGATTGGATATCGATTCCCGGCCAGCTGTTGAGGTTGTGCGCACTGGCTAGCTCGGGATGCCCGGCAACATAAAAATGCCTGCCACCGCTCGGTGTCTCCACTTCCGCAAAGATCTTGATATTGAGCCCGTCAAGCATCTGCCGCGTACGTTCAATATTGCCTTGGTTGCGAGGGTCAACGTCAACTGAAGCGACGTTGCCGCCCATCACACCTACGATCGCTTTGCCGGGCTCCCACTGCGCGAGTCGAAGATCATTTTGGCCGCTGGGGATCTTGTCTCGCACAGCCTTCGGATAGTGGAATTCCGGCTTGCCCGAGCTTGGCTCGCAGACTACTAACGGCACATCGAGCAACTCACCGAGCTTGCGCGCGAAGTCGAGCACGTCGCCCATCTGGGCCTTGTCGGAGTTGATCACGCTGCCGACTCGCTCAAGTCACCGCGACGGAAGTGCTCAACAAAGTCTGGCATCTCGCACAGCCCGTTGATCAGGTCCTCGATCAGCTTGTCATGGTCGAACACGATCATTTTTTGCCCAGCGCGGTTCAGCTCCTTGGCGGCTGTGCGGTAGGTCATCGCCGATCACTGCCGTTCTTCGTGATCAAGCTCACGATCTTCGCGATCGCTTGCTGATCTTTGACCTCCACCGTGACGCCGGAATTGCGGCAATCGCGCTCTAGTTGCTCGCGCTCTTGCGTGGTGAGATCCCAGTCGATCTTTCGGCCGGTCATGCTGCAGCCCCGCTGTTCTTGCGCTGGGTGTACCGCGCGGAAAGCGCATCCTCAGTGAACAACTGAGAGAGTGGCGCGCTTAGTACGGCTGGCAGCCGGTCCCGAAGCTTGGGCGACGGAACGATGTGCCCATGAGCTACGTAGTAGAGGTGTCGGTAAGTGACACCGACTTCGCTACTGAGTAGTGAGAACGTCCACCGTCTCCGCCTCATGATCTGGATGAGGGGTTGGTCGCCGAAGCGAGAGTGCAAATGCATCCGAAGGAAGCCTCCTCCCGTGGGGACGTACGTGACCTCTGCCTTCCGGTCACATCCCCTTGCTCCGCATTAGCGGCCCGGGGCTACCTTCCGGCGCTTCCTCTCGTCCGTCCTTCTGGCGCTTCCTTCGTCATACTGCCCTGATGATCACGGGCTCAAGATCATCTGTGAGCTGCTAAGACCAACAGTAATCGGCGTTACCCTCGAGTGGCGATTTTCGGTAAACTATTTCTAGTTGATCAAGCACGGTAAATGATCTTGATCCTCGTCGGGTCGAATTTGTTGAGACCTCGGACACCGGGACCGACGACCACATGATCAACTAGGGACTCGATGAACGCCCGGCGCCACTCATGGTTACCGTTCTCGTAAGCGGCCTTCAACTCCTCTCGATCGCGTGGCACGTTGACCAGGAACCGCTGGCCGGACGCTGCGTTGATCTTGGTCTCGACCTCGCGCCGCTGAGTCTCCAGCTTGTTCTTGGTCTTGAGGTAGGTGTCACGATCGATCAGCCGCTCGACGCGGTAGTCGTCCTCGTTGACGCGGAGTGACTCCTTGATCTCCTCCAGCCGACGCAGGTTGGCCTTATGGTCAGCGGCAGCGTTACCTTGGTCGGCAAGAGCCTGAGCCAACGCCGGTGACTCCAGGTAGCGCGCCATCACTGATTTCACGACATATTCCTCTAGAGGTTCAGCGATGACTCGGAGCTTGCCGTTGCGGCAGCCGTCAGGCCCTGGCTGCGGTACGGGTGCCATGCAGACGTACGACCGCTTCCGCGTGCCGGTTGGCCGAGCAACCATCGGGTGCCCGCATCGGAAGCATCGCAGGATGCCGCCGCTCAGCAGGTAATAACGCTTGTTGTAGAACCGGTTGGTCCTGCGCTTCTCGTCGTTCAGGATCTTCTTCAGCGCTGCATGGGTCTCCGAGTGCAAGATTGCAGGCAGCGAGTTGGGAACCAAGCCCTCGCCGTGGTAGACCCGATACCCGATCACGCGAGGCGACAGCACCATTCGCTTCAGCGTCGTCGAGGTCCACGGTTTGCCAGACACCGTCTGGACGCCGCGCTCGTTGAGGTCACGGCACACCGCGCGCAGACTAGCACCCAGCAAGAGGCGGTCGGCGCCCTCACGGATGATCTTGGCCTCGTCCTCGTTGACCACCTCGTCGACGACCCTGCCGGTCGTGTCCTTGATCAGATCCCATCCGAACGCGCGACTACCTCCGTGCCGCTCGCCCTGCTCAGCAGCCTGCCGCTTCTGGCGCCGGATTCGTTCAGCCTGCCTCTCGGACTCGCCCTGCGCTGCGGCTCCGAGGTGGCGAGCAACCTGTCGCCCGGCACTGGTAGTGAGGTCCAAGTCGCCGGCCATCACTGTCTTGATGGCCACACGGTGCTGATTCACGAAGTCGATGAGATCCTCCAGCTCCCGCACTTGGCGGTATAGCCGATCGGTGTGCGCGGCGATGATCGCATCGGTCCGCCCGCTGGCGATGTCGTCCTGCAGGCGCAGCCATTCCTTTCGCGGCTTGCGTCGGTTGAAAGCTGAAACGTCGTTGTCCTCGTAAACGCCGATGACCTGCCAGCCCAGCCGTTCTGCCAGCTTGCGACAGTCCTCCTCCTGCGCCTGGACGCCCCAGCGTTCACCTTCGCGATCCTGCGAGATGCGGACATAGATGCCAGCCCTGCGTGAAGTGGTCTCAGTCGTCATGGCCCAGATAACATCCAGCTCATAGAACCTAATTACACACTGGCCCACAAAGGTGTCCTATTTCTCGACGACTGCACGGAACCCAATCCACCCTCAGACGAGCGGCTGATCCGGTGGAGCGGTGGGACGCTACCCGAAACCCGGAACAACTGGGAACGAAGGGCAGAAACAACTCGAGCACATGTAGAGCCCGACATCAGGGTCTGGGAACCGCGTACGCCAGCATGTGTCGAGAACGTGCGGCGTGCGCGCCGTCGGCGATGGCACACTCCAACATGACCTCGGATGGCGTAGCGAAGCAGGTTCGGTGGACCAATTCCGGCTGGCTGACCCGGCTGTGAGGGAAGCTGTGCGCGCGGGCCTGGCGCCATTCTTGGAGAGCGACGAGGTCCATCTCAGAATGGGACGCCTCCCGAAAATGACATGCAGTGGCCGGGTACGGAGCTCCAACGGTCTGAGTGGTTCGCCGATGTTCAGCAGTCCGTGATCGAGCGGCGCTTGACGATGAGTGCTCGCGACTACGTTGGCCATGTCTCGACCGTCTCGGCCTATCTCGATTGCTGATCTCGGAGCGAGAGCAGGTATATAGCCAGATCATTCTGGTCCTGCTGAGCGGTCGAGTTGGCCGCCGACATCACCGTCCATCTCGCGCGTCGGCGCTGCGAGCAGTAGTGCTTCGATAATCAGACGTCCGCCCCTGTCAACCGTCATCCGGACATGTCGCTGGTCGATCGAACTCCGGCGCAGGGCTCAGTCGAACCGCCAACCGCTGCGAGGATCTCGGCGATGACTTCCCACGCGGCGTTAGTCCAGGGTGAACCGACAGCCGACCATGGCCGCGGCGGACGACCACCGGGTGGCGAAGCGATCGACTAACGGTGTTCGGAACCAGGTGCGTAGCCGACACGGGCGGCAGTGAGGTGGAACCGTGCTCCGAAGCCGTCCGGGGAGCGGTTCCAGCCTTCGAGGCGCACCCGACAGAGCATGCTTATAGTAGTGGCGCCATGGAGCAATGCGTCCGCTTCTAATGGGTTCTGCCGTTGGGCGAATGGCCAGGCGGTGCGGACGTGACTTGTTCCTTAGGCACTTGCTAATCGAAGAACCCGACGTCATCGAGGATGCAACATGACTTCGACCCAGTCCGAGATCAGGGCGTTTCTAGACAGTAGATCCGAGGCGATATCGACAGGGGACCTCGATCGACTGATGTCTTTTTACGCTCCCGACATCGTCTACTTCGACATCGTGCCGCCGCTGCAATACGTCGGCTCCGCAGCGCTCCGGGAGAGGTTTTCGGATTGGTTCGATGGCTTTGAGGGCTCCATCGGCCAGGATGTCCACGATTTGACCATCGTGACGGGCGGTGACGTCGCGGTGGCATCCATGCTCATCAGAGCAAGCGGAACCCGGACGAACGGACACGAGGTTGGATTTTGGGTACGCGCGACCTCCAGCTTTCAACGGTCGGCTAACGGGTGGCTGATTACGCACGAACACGTCTCACTGCCCGTTGACCTTGCGAGGGGGAGTGCGGTCACGAACCTGGCGCCCTAGATCGCCATCGAGGGCCATTCGATGTGCGGCGTTTAACATCTCTTCGTGGGTCCTGGCGGAGCTGGACAAGCTCGACGCCACGCTGGTGCCGGAGCCCGGACTGCGGTTTGTGGAGTTCTGCGTAGATCGTCGCCGGCATCGCGAGCTGCAGACGCGGCTCCGCGGGTCCGTCGCGGCAGCGGTGGCCTGATCTCTTGCGGATCGTGGCGACGTTCGCGCAGATCCACGGCGGTGGTGGGAGCGCGTGGGACTGGCATCTGGTGGTGCCCGAGCTTCGTGCACAAGGGCAGCAGGCGGTCGCCCTGGATCTGCCCAGCGACGACGAGTCGGCCGGCTGGTGGGATTACGCCGACGCCGTCGTCGATGCGGTCGGTTATCGCAGCGACCTGGTCGTGCAGTCGGCCACTCCCTCGGCGGCTTCACTGCGCCGCTGGTTTGTGCCCGCGTCCCCGTCGACCTGGTGGTGCTGCTGGCAGCGATGATCCCCGCACCCGGCGAGCTCTTCTCGGGTTGGTGGACCAACACCGGCTATCGAGAGGGCAGGTACGAGGACGTCTTCTACCATGACATCGCTGCAGAGCTCGCTGCCGCGGCGAGACGGCGAGTGCGGGACGAGAATTCCCGGGGCGCTGCGCCCGCCGTGGCCGCTGCCGACGTGGCCGGAGGTCCGGACGAAGTACTTGCTGTGCCGTGAGGACCGCATGTTCCCGGCCGAGTGGCACGTCGCCACGCCCGCGAGCGGCTCGGGATCGAGCCCGACGAGATTGACGGGGGCCACTACGTCACGCTGAGCCGTCCGCGCATGCGCGCCGATCGGCTCGCGGCCTACCCAGCCGGCACTCGGTGAGGAGGTCAGTCCGACAGCGCGTCACGCATCGGGCTCGCGAGTCAATTCGCGGCGCCGCAGGTCGCGGGAGCAATCGCCAGGATCCGACAAGCGCTCGATCGCTGCGGCATCCAATTCAAGGTCCGCCTCGAGCAAGACAAGGTCTGCCTGCTGGCCCTTGGCCTTGACTTCGTTCACGCTCGTAACGGCGCGCCGGTGTTGCCCGACCCGGTGATTTCGACGCATGTCATGAGTCAAGAAGGTGGCAGAGTTTGATCTTGCTCGGGTCGGGATCCTCCATCTTTGGAGGGCTCCTCATCGTGTTCGAGTGAGCGTGGGTGGGCGACCGGAAGTGGGTCTGGCGCGGTGTGCGGCCTCTGATCAGGGGCGGCGGCTCGCAAGGACGCAGAACTCGTTCCCCTCTGGGTCGGCAAGTACGACCCAGCTCACATCGCCTTGGCCGACGTCGGCGTGTTGAGCACCTAGGTCGAGCAGGCGACGGACCTCTTCGTCTTGCTCCCTGTCGGTTGGGTTGACGTCGAGGTGGAGCCTGTTCTTGACGGTCTTGCCCTCGGGCACGTGCGCGAATGTCAACGTCGGTGGCACTGGGCCAAGGTGGTTCTTGCCTTCAGGCCCCGTAGGGGAGCCAATTGTGACAATTCCGTCGTCTTCGTCCTGCACCTCGTAGTCAAGGACCGAGCACCAGAAGCGGGCGAGACCGTTGGGATCGGCACAGTCGATCGCAAGCTCGGTGAATTTACTGGTCATGTCATGACCTCCAGTCAAGTAGCGGGTCCGCCAAAGGCCACACGCTAATCGAAGTGTTCGACGGCGAGGCAAGCCGCACCAAGCCGCCGATAGCTGGCCCGCTCCCGGCGCGGTGGAACGCGATGCTGGTGCCGTCCTGCGAAACTACGGTAGCCAGGGGGTCCTTCTGGACAGTTCTTGACTAGACGGAGGCTTTGGACGCGAGCTGGGCCACCCTGGCGGGCAAGCTGGCCCAGCTCGCCGAGCGAGGGCTGCTGCATCTAGAGGACCCGGTGCTCGCCGCCCAGCAGTTCGCGGGATGGTTTTGTGGGTGCCGGTGAACCGGGTGATGTTCTGCGGGGAGGAAGCTGCGCTAGCGCCAGCCGAGGTCGACCGCGCCGCCGACGCCGGCGCCCGCGCCTTCCTCGCCGCGTACGGCCAACCCTGACCCGCCGAAACCGGCGTCGTTGCGCGTATATGGAAGCTCTATCGTCGGCCTGTCTATCACTCCGCAGCGATGACTGCCAGCGTGATGCCGGGCGGCTTCAGGCCACGGGGGTTGTGTTCGTCTAAGAGCCCTCGAGGATGGACTACGCGGCATGGACGCGGTCTTCGACGACACATTCGGCAATCTGATCAACCTGCACCAGGACTGATCATTCAATCTGCATTTGCCAATGTGGTTTGCGCCCGCGCCCGATGCGGGCGAGGACGAAAAGGCGGGAATACCCTATGGCGGTGCGTGGGGACGGAGGTTACCCCATCAGTCCTCATCGGATCGGGGAGGTTAGCCCATCAGTCCTCACCGATCATGGGCGGCCGCCGCATGCCCCAAGCGGTTGGTCCGTTAGGAACCAGCGGCAGCGCGTCGTCCGCCACCTCGAACCCAAGCCGCTCGTAGAACGCGAGATTCTCCCGTTTTGCCGTCGTCAAGTAGCACGGTAGGCCGGCCTGATCGGCCCGGGCAAGGCCGGGCGTCATGAGACGGGTGCCGATTCCGCGGCCCTGCGCCTCGTGCCGGATGCCCAGCGTCTCCAGATTCCAGTGTGGGTACGTCGGATGTAGGCGCTCGGCGTTCGCGCCAAGCCGAGCGAAGATCCAGAAGCGGGCTGGCGCGGCACGCAGCACACCCAGCATCGCCGGGGTAGCCCGGAGCTTGCGCGACGCGCTCCACGGGAAACGCCCTGGGGGCAGCCACACCGCGATCCCCAAGACCTCGTCATTGGCGACCGCAGCGTCTACCGCCCCAAATGGAAAGGCGTCGCGCACCGTCGCGGCGAAAAACACACTCAAGGCACGCTGCCGCTGTCGAGGATCGGGAAAGACGTGCCGCCAGGCCGGGTACTCGGCGTGGCTGGAAGCGAACACCTCGCGAGCCGAATCCAGCCGGTTACCGCTCAACGGAACGATCGTGACCGGCGCGGCCGACGGCGTTTCCTGAGCTGACGCCATACCCACCTACCGTATGAGCCTTTGGAAATCACCACGCGTGTCCTCATCTGGTCGGCCCGGTGCCTGCCTGACGCGGTCAAGCGTAACGTTGACGATTGCAGTGATCTTGCTCATCGCGCGTCGCCCCTTCCCGGCTCAACGCATGTATCTG
Organism: uncultured Actinomycetota bacterium; assembly: GCA_963836855.1. Lineage (GTDB taxonomy): Bacteria > Actinomycetota > Actinomycetes > Propionibacteriales > Propionibacteriaceae > Microlunatus. Next base: position 48,317 of record CAWILN010000034.1, read on the forward strand.
AGCGTTTCGGTGCCGGCGTCGCGCCGTTTTTCAAACTTATCCGAATTGCTTTCAAGCAGATCGACATCAGCCTTCTCCTTTCCTGAACCGGCTTCAAATTGGCTTTATGTCAGGCGGCCAGCGCCTGCCGAGTTGTGGCCGGCTCGTCAGTATGGGCAGCGCCCTTGGCGCGCTCGCTGCTACGGCGCCCGGGCCGATGAGGGCTGCCAAGGTCGAGTGCGTGTGGGCGCGTAGCTTCTGGTCGACGAGTCAGCCGTGTTCGTCGAACTGTTTGTGGATGTCCGGTACGACAATCTTCTTGCCGCGTATCTCGGCGCCGATGACACCATGAACCTTTCGCAAGTCCGCTTGGGCTCCCGACAGGCAGATCCCGCGAACCTCGCTCCCGCTTACCTGCTGACCGGGGGCTAGCAGGTCCGCACGAGGTGCGTCGGCCCGCCGCAGCGCGACACGAGCTCGACCTGAGAAGCCCATCCAGTCAGATCCTGCCGTACTAACACAGACCACATGGCGCGGTCGTTCGCAGCGAGTAGCCTGAGCTAACACCACCAGCTGGCCGAGCTCATCAATCGGTATGCCACCGCCGCTGCTCGGAGCAATGCATGATGAGCCGAACAGCCATCCGCCCACCGCAGCGGTTGGGCGCATCATTGTGGCTGTGAAGGTCCTGGTCACCGGCGGTACCGGTTTCCTCGGTTCGCACGCCGTCGCGGCGATGGCGGGTGCCGGGCACGAGCTGCGTCTGTTGGTCCGTCGGCCGGAGCAGGTTAGTGCGTCGTTGGGCCCGCTGGGGGTGCAGGTCGCTGACATCGTGGTCGGCGATGTGCTCGATGAGCGGGTGGTTTCACGCGCGGTCGAGAATTGCGAGGCGGTGGTGCACGCGGCCGCGATCTTCTCGTTTGATCCGCGGCGCGCCGAGGACATGCGGCGCACGAACGCCCGGGCCACCGAGCTTGTGCTGGGCGGCGCGGTGGAGCGCGGGCTGGACATGGTCGTGCACGTGTCATCGTCGGTGGCGCTTGTCCGCTATGGCGGGAGCGGACCGGACCTGCCGCTTGGCGATATTGGCCTTCCGTACGCCCAGTCGAAGATCGCCTCCGAGAGGGTCGTACGCGGGCTGCAGGAGGCGGGCGCCCCGGTCACGTCGATCTATCCCGGCGCCGCCTACGGCCCGAACGACCCTTACCGAGGGGCTCAGAGCGAACAGCTGCGCTGGATGCTGCTTGGTCGTTTCCCGACCTATCCGCGAGGAGCCCAGCACATCGTGGACGTGCGCGATGTCGCCGCGCTGATCGAAGCGGTGCTTCAGCGTGGCGGACAACACCGATACATCGTGCCGGGACATCACGTCGACGGCCGCGAGCTTTACGCCGCGGCCGCCGAGGCCGCCGGACGCCGCCTCCCGCACGTCGTGCTGCCGGGCCCGGTGATCGCTCCGCCGGTCCGGCTCCTCGAAGCGGCCCAGCGGCGGTTTCCGCAGCGCTGGCACTATCCGGCGGACCGGGAGGGCGTCGAAATCCTGCGCCGAGATACGCGGTTCGACGACTCCGCCGCGCGGCGCGAACTGGGCATCGTTCCCGTACCGTTCCGCCAGACCATCATGGACACGGTCCGCTGGCTGGTCGAGTCCGGAAGGTTGCCAGCTCCCCGCGCGCCTCGACTCAAGATTGAGCAGGGAGCCTGAGGCTGTCCGGTCGAGCTCGTAGCCCCTCGCGTGCGCCGCTCCCGGACTCGCCCGCGGGAGCGCGAGATCGTCGGGCGCTTTGTGGAAGCGTTCGAAGGCGGAGACAACGAAAGCCGTGGTCGCCTTGCTCGCCGACGACGCTTGGTTGACGATGCCGCCGTATCCGTTCGAATACCAGGGCAAGAGAGACCATCACGCTACTTCGCTCGGCCAAGTCGAGCTCCGCCAAACGACACGAGCCGTGGCACGGGCCAAAATGTTAAGCACCTACCGGAACGACTGTCGCCCAGGGAACCGGGACCGCGTCCCCAAACTGTCAAGCAGCTACGGAACCCGATGGTCAAGCATGAACCGGAACTGCACAAATCTATAGGCCGACAGTTTGCCCGACAGGTCAACCGATCCAAGCGCCAAATTCGCGCGCAAGGTCGCGCGGTTGGCGCCGGACTAGCCGCAAGCCAGCGGTATGAGAGGTCTTAATTCGTTTCGTCAGCGCGAGCCGTCCGCTGAGCCTTCCGCATTTGACCGAGTCGATGTCCGATTGCACCACGTCGCTGGCTTGGGCCACTTCAATCGGCACTCGCCGCCGCGGTTGGGGTGGCGCTACCCAGGCGGTATACACCTCCACATGGACGATCAATATCACCCGGTGGCCATGAGCGAGGCAGGGCGCACGGAGGCGTTCAGCGACGGCGTCCTCGCCATCGCCGTGACGCTGCTCGTGCTGGACCTGCACGTGCCGTCGCTCAGCGCTGCACGAGCCGCTCGCGGTCGCGTTGGCGCATGAATGGCCGGCATACGCCGCCTACGTGACCAGCTTCCTCATCATCGGCATCATCTGGGTCAACCACCACGCGGTGTTCGAGCTAGTCGGGCGGGTGGACCGCACCGTGCTGTTCCTTAACCTGCTGCTGCTGATGTCGGTCGTGGCCATCCCGTTCGCTACGGCGTTGCTGTCGGAGTACCTGCTCGCCGGTAATGGCAATGCGCGCAGCGCCGCGCTGGTGTACTCCGCCATCATGCTCGCGATGTCGTTCGGATTCGCCATGCTCTACAGCTATGTGGCGTTGCACCCGGTGCTGCTCGCCGAGGGCGTGGACCCCGGCGCGGTGCGCGGATCCATCGTACGGTTCAGTGCCGTCGGCATTGGGCTGTATGTCGTGACGCTCGGCATTGCCGTGGCTAGCGCGCCGGCTTGCCTGGTTGCCCACTTCGTGATCGCGATCTACTACTGTTTCCAGCAGATCCGCCCCGGCTCACCTTCCGCCTGATCCCAGCGCTGGACCACACATAAGTCCATACGGATGCGGGCCGCCGTGCCGTTTCCAGCCCGACAGTGCACGGGGCGTGTCCTCTAGCGGTGCCATTCTCGCCGGGTGGGCCGAGTGGGCCGACTCAACGAGATTTTCAACCCGCCGTCTGAGGGAGGGCTATGACAAGCGGGGGGTGGACGTCTTCTGCAGCGTCGTCCGCGACACGTTCCTCGGGGTCAGGCGACCCGCTCAGACGTGGCCTGCGGCCCGCGGCAAGCAGTTCCCGACCCACCGGCCTGGCTACGACGTGGAGGAGGTTAACGCCTTCCTTGATGAGGCCGATCTTGCGGGTCCATAACTGCCCACGTGAACACTTGGCCACGCTGGTCGACGGGAGGCCCGCTCCCACGGCTGCACGTGGTCCGCCGGCCTCACAACGGCTCTCACAAAGCGCGCCGCACGGACCCGGACCCGGAGCCCACGAGACTGTACGCCACGGCCACCATTCCCGCACGGCAACCCCCGCAAGCCCACAGGAGCACACCGCTTGACCCTTCTGGGGGTCAAGGGGTCGCGAGTTCAAATCTCGCCAGCCCGACCAGCGCTCCCCCTTGTCACAGGCCATCCGGCCGACCAGGATGCCGCGTCCCGTTCACGCGAGTGACGGCGCCCGTGCAGCCGCGCTCCTTTTGGTGGCGGCGGGAGCGGCTTGAGGCCGGAGAGACCCACGGCTGCTGGAGGTCGGTCCCGAGAATGTCGGCGAGAACGTCGGCGACGGTCAAGCCTGCAGGCTTGACTCGTCATACGGCATCGTCATTCCCTCCTAGCCTCCGCGTCCATGAGCGCGAAGCGCCTGGCCGTGAGGCCCGACCTTGCGCGGTGCGCGTCAGGTCCGTTTCGCCCCGGCAGCTTCTTCTCAGGCAGCAGGCCAACGCGGCCACTCAGCTGCCGCGGGAGCGCGGCGGCGTAGCAACCGGGGAGGCGAGGCCGTGGTAGAGCTCCGGGCGGCGGTCGGTCAGGTAGGAGTTGATGCTGCGTGAGGCTGCCATCCGGGATCGGTCCAGGTCGGCCACGATCAAGGTTTCGCTCCGGCCGGCGCGCGCGACCTCGGTGCCGTCAGGCGAAGCGACGCAGCTCAGCCCGCAGTACTCGATCTCGCCCTCGCGGCCGCAGTAGTTCGCGTAGGCGACGTACACCTGGTTCTCGAAGGCGCGGGCCGGAACGATCGTGGTGGCAACGACGTCGTAGGGGATCATGTTCGCCGTCGGCGCCGCGATCAGGTCCGCCCCAGCGAGTGCGAGCTGGCGGGCGTTCTCCGGAAACTCCACGTCGTAGCAGATCAGCATTCCGAGCTGCCAGCCGTTCAGGTCCACCACGGGTGACTCCGCCGCCGATGCCGAGAACATCCTGCGGTCGAGGTCACCGAACAGGTGGGTCTTGCGGTAGTGACCGAGGCTCCTGCCGTTGGCGCCGACCAGATGCGCGGCGTTGAAGACGGAATCACCTGAGCCGCGTTCGGGATAGCCGTAGAGGATGGCGAGCCGGCGCTCGAGGGCGATCCCGCCGACGCGCCGCGCCGAGTCCCCGTCGCGGGGCTCCGCCAGGCTGCGCGCGGCGGCCGGCCCGATGTTGTATCCAGTGAGGAACATCTCTGGGCACAACAACAGCTCCGCCCCGCGGGCCGCTGCCTCACCAGCGGCGTGAGCCAGCCGGTCCAAGTTGGCGGCAACCTGAGTCGGCCGGGGCTCGCACTGGTAGATCGCGATGCGCATTATCCGGACTCGATCCAGGTCAGTCGGGCAGCTTGATCGGGCCGATTTCGGCGAACACGTCCCCAGGGCCGGGATTGTCCGGCTGCGTGCCGCCGCCGAGGTGGTGCATGATCCCCCAGACCGCATTCAGCGAGGTCTGCACGGCGCCCTCGACCCACGCCGGCGTCCACGAGACGTCGTCCCCGGCGATGAAGATGCCTCGCTGCTCGGCCGGCAAGGCGTCCTGCATGAAGTGCGCGTACATCCGCTGGTTGTAGCGGTAATGCCCCGGCAGCGCCCCCTTGAACGCACCGAGGAAGTGCGCGTCGGCCTCCCAGGACACGGTGATCGGGTCGCCAATGATATGGCGTGCGATGTCGACGTCGGGGTAGATCCTGCGCAGCGCAGCCAGCGCCAGCCGGACCCTGTGGTCGACCGGGTGCGGGAGCATCTTCATGGCGTCGCTCATCCACGAGTAGGTCAGGCAGATCACCCCCGGTTTGCCTTCCCCGTTGTCGAACAGGTACGTGCCCCGAGTGAGGCGATCGGTCAGCGTCATGCTCATCACGTCACGGCCGGTGCGCGGGTCCTTGTCCTTCCAGAACGGACGGTCGACCAGGACGAATGTCTTCGACGACTGCATGTATCGAGTGCGGTCCAATGCCGTCCACATCCTCGGGGAGAACAGGCTCTCATCACAATCGATCTGGGTGGTGAGCAGCCAACTCTGGCAGGTGATGAGCACCGCGGGGTAATGGCGGGCGTCGCCCCACGCGTCGGTGACGACGAAGCCGCCGTCGTTGTCCCGCGCGATACTGGCCACACCCGCCCGGGGGGCGCCGGAGTGCAGCGAAGCCAACGTGGTGCCGACCGGCCAATGGACAAGACCGGACGGCGCGTACTCCCACAGGCCGCGCGGCACCTGCTCGACGCCGCCAGCCACCAGGTGCTGGTCCTCGTCGCAGTTTGTCATCACGACGCGGAGGATCTCGAGCATCGAGTTGGGGAAGTCGGAGTCCCAGCCACCGGTGCCGAAGCCGACCTGGCCGAACACCTCGCGGTGGTGGAACGACAACTTCGAGAACGCCTCGGAACTCGCCACGAAATCGTAAAACGTGCGGTCGTCCCAAACCGGGACCAGGCTGTTCCAGAGCGACTTCAGCGCCAGGACATCGCGTGCCCGGATCGCGTTCTGGATCTCGGTGAAGTGCACACCCTCGAGCGCCTCAGCCCAGGCGTCGGCGACCTGCTGGAACAGCGGAGGCAACATTTCGGGCCGCTCCACGTAGTGGGTGACACCCTCAATGTCGATGACCGTGCTGCCCGATGCGGCGGTCAGCGGGTTGGGGAACGGCCGTGTCTCTAGCCCGAGCATGTCGACGTAGTGGTAGAAGGCGGTCGACGACGCCGGAAAGCGCATACCGCCGAGTTCGGCGACCACTCCGACCGGTGCGCCCTCGAACTGCTGGGAACGCAGCCGCCCACCCAGCTGCGAGGCCTCGTACACGACCGGCTTGACGCCCAGCTTCATCAGTTCGAAGGCGGCGATCAGACCGGAGACGCCGGCGCCCACAATGGCGACCTCCTCGCCGTGACGCTCGGCCGGGACTGCGCCGAGCCCCGCGCTGTGCTCGATCCAGTCGTCGAAGGGAAAAGGAAAGTCGGGGCCGAAGATGGTGACCGACTGCCGCCCGCCCCTGGCCGCGTCGCGGTTGCGTTCGTTCGCCATCGAGTGCCGCTCACCCTCCAGAGAAATCGAATCCTGCCCTCGCGTCACCGGCAGACTACCCCTGCCGGACCCACCGCACCCCGGCCCACTCGGCCAGGATCAGCCCGAGTCCCGGTCGAAAACCGCCCGTCCGTCAACCGGGGTGAGCTGCCCGCTGGCGTCCGCAAACGGCGTCGGGCGCGGCAGCCAACAGGTCCGTGGAGGCCGCCGTGGCGGCGGCTTCTCCGATAACGAGACGGCCATCCTCCACGAAGCAAGCCGTCGCCGGATCGAGCTCCGCACTCTCGCGCATTTCGCCTTCGCCGGTCAGGAAAGTCCTCTCACGCTCCTGCTCGGGTCGCTCAATCGTCCGAGCCCACTCTCCGATCGGGGTGATGGGAGCTCGCTGATGTAGTCCGCGCATGCCCCGATCCGTGCCGCTGCCCATCGCGTTGGTCGCCATTGTTCGACTCGGCAAAGTGCGTGCCCAGTCCGGCTCACATCTGGCTGACCGGTGCCGCCGACCAGGAGCTTGGTGGCCGGTTAGCCACACTCTGCGAACGACAACGCGGGCGATCGCAGCTATCTGGTGCTGACCAAGCCGAATGTGATCATGAACGAGATCCGACTCCGAGGGCTGGCGGTTGCCGGCCGTGACGCTGCGGGTCGGAAGTGCCCTCACGACCACGCCCAGACCGCTCGGAACCTGAGAGAGACCGAAGAGATCCATCACGATGCGGTGTGAGCTCACGTTTGGTCATTAGGTCGCGGTAGTCATCTGGTGAACAGGGACGATTCCGGCGATCCCACTTGGTGGCATAGGTGACTGCACACTTACGCCCACGTGGCGAGGAGAGACTGCTCCTCGGCGCCCAGGACAACCTGCTGCCCTCGGATCATCGGATCGAGGACCTCTTGGACCGCAATCTCAACAATCTCATGACGACTCATCCGGCGCGCGGCGACGTGCCGGGCCTGAACCGCGACCTTCTGGTCGCGGCCCGTCGAATCCAGGGCTCATCACACGCTCAGTCCGCATGAGCCGACTGGCTGACACCGATGACACAAAACTGCGTTGCACGCATCTTTGCGTATCACGCAGTTTTTGTTATAGTTCCCTCATGGGCGGATTACGGGAGCGCAAGAAGGCCGAGACCCGGGCGGCGCTGAGTTGGGCCGCAATCCGCCTGACCGTTGAACGAGGCTTCGACAGGGTGCGGGTCGAGGACGTCGCTGAGGCCGCGGGCGTGTCCCCGCGCACGTTCAACAACTACTTTTCCAGCAAGGCCGAGGCGATCGCGTCGCGGCACCTCGATCGCAGCCGGCGGGCGGCTGACGCGCTGCGCGGCCGGCCGACCGACGAGCCACTGTGGACGGCGATCACAGCGGCAGCCCTGGCCCAGCTCGAGCCCGGCCCGGAGGTCGCGCAGTCGCCGCCGAGCCGGGACGCCGAGTGGGTCAGCGGGCTCAAGGCGATGCTCGCCGAGCCGGCGCTGCAGGGCGAGATGCTGCGCGCGGGCGCAATCGCCGAGGTCGAGCTGGCCGCGGCCGTCGCCGAACGCAGCGGCACCGACCTCAAACGCGACCTGTACCCCCATCTGGTGGCGGCGACCGTCAGCGCGGCCGTCAACGCGGCGATGCAGCACTTCCTGCGCGCCGATCCGCCAGTACCGATGGAACGGTTACTCCCCGACGCGCTGGCCCAACTCGCTGCAGGCCTGCCGGCGCCCGGACCTCGCTAACGCCACCCACCCTGCGGTCCGGCCGACGCCACTCCGCCTCACGGGGCACTCCTTCCTATGAAGGGATTTTGTCATGATCGATGTCATCATCGCCGGCGCCGGACCGAACGGCCTCATGCTCGCCAGCGAACTGGCCCTGGCAGGGATCCGGCCGGTCGTGTGCGAGCGGCTGTCCGAGCCGACCACCGAGCAGCGGGCCAACGGCCTGGTCGGCCAGGTCGTCCGTATGCTTGACCGGCGCGGCCTGTACGAGCGTCTCAGCGGCGACCCCGCCCCGCCGCAGCCGCAGCCCGGCTTTGTCTTCGGGGCGCTGCCGCTGGACCTGCGCGGGGTAGCGGACAACCCGCTCTACACACTGCAGGTGCCGCAGCGGCGCATAGAGCACATGCTCGCGGAGCGGGCCGCCGAGCTGGGTGTAGAAATGCGCCGCGGGTACGAGGTAACTGGGCTGACCCAACGCGCGGACGCGGTGTGGAGGTGCTGGTCGCCGACGGTACGACACTCACCTGCCGGTACCTGGTCGGCGCGGACGGCGGGCACAGCGCGGTACGCAAGCTGGCTGGCATCGACTTCCCCGGCATGACCACTGACCGCTCGGTCTCCCGCGCGGCCCACGTCAGTGTGCCGACTGAGCTGATCGACCGGGCGACCGGTGGCCTGACGGTGCCCGGGTACGGGACCGTCCCGCCGTTCCAACACACCCGCACCGACCGCGGGCTGATCGCCTGGGCACCCTTCCGCGGCCGCCAGCCGCTCATCACGACGATCGAGTGGCCCCACTCGACGGAGGGCGACGGAACGCTGAGCCTCGCCGAGATGCGCGCCAGCGTGGCCCGGGTGCTCGGCACCGACATACCGCTCGGCTCTCCGGCCGGGGACGGGCCACACCTGCTAGGCCGGCGCGTCGGGGGCAACACGCGCCTCGCCGAGCGGTACCGCGCGGGACGGGTACTGCTGCTCGGCGACGCCGCCCACGTGTACTCCGCGATCGGCGGACCCGGGCTGAACCTGGGCCTGCAGGACGCGGTCAACGTCGGCTGGAAACTCGCCGCGCAGCTGCACGGCTGGGCCCCGGACGGGCTGCTGGACTCGTACGAGGCCGAGCGCCGCCCGGTGGCCGAGCGGGTAATCATGTCGACCCAGGCGCAGTCGGCGCTGATCGCCCCAGGCAGCGAGGTCACCGCGCTGCGCGCGCTCTTCGGCGAGTTCCTCGCCCAGCCCGAGAACGCCGCCCACATCGCCGCCCTCCTGGCGGGCGCAGACATCCGCTACGACATGGGTGTACCCGGCGGGCCGCTCGTCGGGTGTTGGGCGCCCGACTTGGTGCTGCACACCGACGCCGGGCCAGTACGACTGGCCGAGTTGACGCGGTGCGCGCGGCCGCTGCTGCTCGACTTCACCGGCGCCCTCTTCGCGGTGGTCGAGCCGTGGCGGGACCGGATCGACGTAGTCACCGCGAAGGTGGAGGGTAGTGCGTCAACCGCCCTCCTGCTGCGCCCGGACTGTTACGTGGCATGGGAGTCCACCATGGAGAGACCGGACGAGGACCAGCTGCGTGCCGCACTCACCCGATGGTTCGGCCAGCACCCGGTTGGGCTCAAGAGCTAGTGCGGCGCACCGGACGCTATGTAGACGGCTGACAAGGACCGCAGCGGGGGTGCTGGTCCGGCGAGGTGGGCCACTTCCCACAAGCGCGACCTACCCTCGCGGAGGTGCGTTGACACCTGATCCGCTAGATCGAGGAGGAGAGCTCGCGGCGCGAACCTCGCAAGCGTCGGAAGATGCGTTATCGCACGACCTGATCCGGCCGGTGGGTCCGGTGGACTTTCGAACAGCAGCGATGGATCGCTTGATCCATCAAGTCATCGTATGACCTACGAGTCAGCCGCTTCCTCGCTAGAGTCGGTCACTGTTTACGGGATGGTGTCTCTATGCGAGTCGGGTTGCGCGGCAGGCTCGTCAGTTCGGGGTAAGCGCACGAGTCGCTGTGTCGAGATACTCCTCGACCGTCAGCCAGCCGAACAGGCAGCGGTTGGCGAGAAATCCTTGGCACATGATGATGCAGGTCTTGGCGACCCGAGCAGCGAGTTCTTGACCGCCGTCGACCTGCTGATGGGCCCATCGCTGGAGGGCGTGCTCCATGGCGGTACGCATGGCGTCGAGCTGGCCCGTCAGCACATCATGCAAGTCCGAGTTGACCGTCGCCTCGCCCCAGAATTGCAGCATGACCGGCAGCGGCGTTTCGCCGTCGAGCGTCCCGAGCAGGACGTGCATCACGTCCGCGGGCGTACAGATGGTGTCCTGGTGGGCGAGGTCTTGGATGGCTTCGATGCGCCAGGAGAGCAGCCGGCTGGCAATGTAGCGGGCGAGCTCGGCCTTGTTCTCGAAGTTGACGTAAATGGCACCAGCCGAGAGCCCGGACTCCTCGACGATTTGAGCAATCGAGGTGTCGGCGACGCCGTTGCGCTGCAATACTCGCAGCGCCGCCTCGGCGATTTCGTCTCGTCGCGCCTGCCGATGGACTTCTGTGACTCTCGGCACAACAAAAAGAATAGTCGTTCGCTATGCTCCACTTAGGGGAACGATCGTTCGTTTTGAGGGGTGTCGATGTCCGGGCAGGCTTTCTTGCGATTCGCCTCGTGAGGGGGCGTCTCGTGAGGGTCGTCTCGTGAGCGGTCGGAATCTAGCTCGACGCTGTGCAGGCGTGTTGGCCGTAGCAGCGCTTGTGTGCACGCTGGCGGCATGTACGGGTGGTCAGCAGCCGTCCCTGCGTACCGATGTCGTGAGACGTACCACAGTCACCAACGGCGTCTCGGCCACTGGAGCGTTGTCTGCGGTCTCGACCGAGAACCTGGGTTTTCCGAAGGGCGGCAAGCTGACGTCAGTGCGCGTACGCGTTGGAGACCACGTCAGCGCCGGGCAGGTCCTCGCCACGGTCGATGGCTACGCCTATCGGCAGGTCCTCAAGCAGCAGGAGGCAAACCTGGCTGCGCAGGAGGCGGCTCTCGCCCGCATAGAGCAGAACCCCTCGGTGTCGGGCGCGCAGGACACGGTCGACCAGGCCAACACCATCGTGAGCGCTACGAAAGACCAGGCCGCGGCGACACAGACTGCAGACAACGCGGCAATTCACCAGGCGCGGCGGCAACTTGCCGTTGACGATGATGCCGAGGACCAGGCAGCAGATGCGGTCAGCGCACTGAAGAAAGCGTGCCGGTCGGCCAAGACCGGCAGCGCTGCCGCCAACGCCCGACTCAGCGCGCTTGCGCAACAGGCTCTCCAGCAACTGCAGGCCGGCGACGCCGCCGGCGCCGCCAAGTCACTCGCACAACTCTCCGCTGCTCTGAGTAGCGCGAGCTCAAGCAGCGACGCCGCAACCGCCTGCAGCCAAGTCACCACCGCGCAGGCGGCGCAGACCGCCGCCAAGCAGCGCGTGGTCAGCGACCGGACCGTCGTGGTCGCCGCGGAGCAGAAGAAGGATGTCGACGCGGCCGCGAGCCGCGTCGCGGTGGCAAACGCCGAGCAGGCCGAGATCACCGCGCAGAACAGCCTCAACTCGGCCTCCTCGGACCGACCGTTCAACATCCAACAGCAGCGTGCTCTAGTGGCCGGCGCCGAAGTGATGGTCCAGACCGCGCGCAAGGACGTCCGGGACGCGGTGTTGCGGGCTCCGAGTGACGCCACGGTATCGGCGATCAACGGGGTCGTCGGAGAATTTTTGACGCCGAGCACCGGAACCACTGCGCTGGCCCCCGGCAGCAAAGCCGCGATCCCCGGAACTGGCTCAGCCGGCACGGCCGCGGGTGCCGGCGGCGGCGCCAGCGCCGGCGCCGCCACCGTTGTCCGGCCGGCTGGCTCACAATTTCTGGTGCTGTCCAACGTCAGGCGGATGGAGGTCGTGCTGCCGTTCGAAGAGTCAGACGCCGCCCAGATCACACCTGGGCAGCGGGCTACGGTCCAGATCGACTCCCTGCCCAACGTAACCCTGAATGGCACCGTGCAGCAGGTGGCCCCATCGGCCACGGCGATCTCCGGGGTCATCGCCTACTACGTCACGGTGAAGCTGGACAGCTCCGACTCGCGCCTGAAGGATGGCCAGACGGCCCGCGGCACCGTGCTTACGGTCGAGCTCGACAACGTGCTGAGCGTGGCCAACGCTGCCGTAAGAAAGCAGGGCAATGCCAGCACCGTCATCGTGCTCGGTCCGAGCGGGCAGCAACGGACTGTGGTGTTCCAGCCTGGAGCGGTCGGCGCAGAGCGCACCGAGGTGCTGTCCGGCCTGATCGAGGGCCAGCGCGTCGTACTTCCGTTGGGCTCGTCCTAACGAGCGGGGCCGGCATGTCTGCACAGCGTTCGCTCTATGAAGACTCTCAAACGCGAGGGAGGATGAAATCGTGACCGACCAAGCAGTCACCGATGCGGAGTCGACAGAGGCTGCTCTGCCAGAGCCGGCCCCTCCCTCCGGACGTCGATCACTGAAGCGCGCCACGAAGATCAGACTGCTTGTCATCGGCGTGCTGGCGTTGCTGTTGACCGCGGCTTTTGTCACGTACTACCTGATCGAGTCCCGCACGTATGTGACAACGGATAACGCGCAGATCGACGGCAACCAGATCTTGATCAGCGCGCCGGCTAGCGGCATCCTCACCGACTGGCGCGGACAGCAGGGAACGCAGCTGCAGCAGAACGTTCCGGTCGGACGGATCGAGATTCAGGGCGGCTTCATGCAGCCCCAGATGGTGATCCGGGCGCCGACCGACGGCGTGGTCGCAGTGGACAACGGCGTCCAAGGGTCCTTCGTCACCGCCGGCACGCAGCTGGCCATCGCGTACGACGGATCCGGGGTGTTCGTCACGGCGCGCGTTGACGAGACCGAGATCGACGCCGTGCACGTCGGTGCGCCCGTGAAAATCTCCGTCGACGCGTTCCCGAACGCTGACCTCACCGGCCGGGTGTCGGAGATCAAGACCGGGGCCGCAGGCGTTTTCTCGCTCTTTCCGCAGTCCAACACCTCGGGCAACTTCCAGAAGGTCACTCAGGTCATCCCGGTGAAGATCACCATCGACGACCTGCAGAACCTGCCGCTGGTCCCGGGCATGAACGCCACCGTCAAGATTCGGCGCGGGTGACGAAGTGACTACGACGGTAACCCGCCCGGCAACCGTCGCCCCCGCACGCCCGGCACCGCCAGTCCCGGCCCTGGCTCCGAAACCTGAGGCGACAGGCTGGATGGTGCCGCTCGCGGTCTTGATCACCGGCATGTTCATGTCGGTCCTTGACGTGAGCATTGTCAACGTCGCCATCTCGACGATCCAGAACGAGCTGGGCGGCAGCACAGCGGACGTGGCGTGGATATCCACGGCGTACTCGTTAGTCCTTGGTGTGGTCGTGCCGACCAGTGCGTGGCTCGGTAATCGCTTCGGACTCGGCCGGGTCTACACGCTCTCGCTCGCCGGCTTTGCAATCACGTCCGCGCTGTGCGGGCTGGCGTGGAGCCTCAACAGCTTGATCGCGTTCCGAGTGGTCCAGGCAATTCCTGGTGGGCTGCTGCCGGCCGTCACCTTGACCATGGTGTACCGGATCGTGCCGCGGCAGAAGATCGGTACGGCCATGGGACTCTACGGGCTCGGCATCATCTTTGCTCCGGCTATTGGTCCGACCCTCGGCGGCTACTTGGTGGAGTACGTGAGCTGGCGGCTCGTGTTCTTCATCAACGTCCCGATCGCGATTGTCGGCGTGGTCGCCGCGCTGGTCGCGCTGCCCAAGTTTCCCGCGATGCGGACGGAGCGGTTCGACCTGTGGGGATTCGTGACTGTCGCGACCGGCCTGGTGGCCTTGTTGCTCGCTTTCTCTGAGGGCCATTCCTGGGGATGGACCAGCTATCGGGTTCTCATCCTGATCGCCGGCGGGGCCTTGATGCTGGCGCTGTTTGTTGTGATCGAGTTTGAAGTTGATCATCCGCTGCTGGATTTACGGGTGTTTCGGTCCCGCGCATACACCGTCTCGCTGATCGTGATGAGCATAATGATGACGGGCCTGTTCGCGACGCTGTTCTACGTGCCGCTGTTCTTGCAGGCCGGTCAGGGCTATCCAGCGCTTAACGCCGGACTGCTGATCCTCCCACAGGCGCTGGTGATGGGTTTCCTGATGCCGATCGCCGGGAGACTCTACGATCGGATCGGACCGCGTTGGCTTGCGGTGACGGGGCTGCTGATCGCGGCTTACGGCTCGTACTTGCTCGCCGGCATCAACCCCGACATGACGCGCAGCGAGATCGTGCTATGGACCTGCATCCGCGCCGGCGGGGTCGGGCTGGCGATGATGCCGGTCATGACGGGTGGCATCGCCTCGCTCAGCCATGACCTCACCACCACCGGAAGCGCCATCAACACCGTCGCTCAGCGGGTCAGTGCGGCACTCGGACTGGCGGGGCTCACGGCCATTGCCACCACTCAGCAGGCGCAGCTCGCCGCGGGGCGTGCAGCGCTGCTGCAGGCCACCAGTTCGCAGGTCGGACAGCTGGATTTCGCGCAGTTCTACAGTCTCTTTCGACGAACGCAGCTCGCCGTGCTCGCCAACTCGTACTCCAACGTCTTCCTGCTCACCGCCGCGACCACGCTGCTGGCGGCGCTGATCGCCCTGCTGCTGCGCTCTGGACCCACGGAGCAGAGCGGGTCGACGGCGGTGCCGCTGGAATAGGAGAATTTGGGGCACGCGGCCAGGTTGCCGCGAACTGATGACCATCGGCGCCAAAGTTCCCCAAGGCATCGACGGCAACCGTCCCACCACACCTGGCCAGGCTCGGTTTCACAGCTCGCGAGACCGAAGTACTGAGATTCGTCAATGCGGGACTCAGCAATACCGACATCGCCAGTCGCCTGTTCATCTCAAGCAGCACCGTCGAGTCTCACGTCAGCAGCATGCTGCAAAAGACCGGGCAAGCCACCCGGGAACAGTTGCCCTCAGTCAGTCGCGCTGAGGACTGATCCGCACAACCGTGCCAGCCGATCGACGGCTCATCCCTCGATCTCGATCCACCTAGCTCCCGAAGATCCGTGGTCGGCGTCGGACATCACCGTGTTCACCACGGATGAGCGGTCGTCACGGCCACCGGCAGAGTTGAGCCACCGAATTACTGCGATGCTGAAGAGCGTCAACTTGACTGAGCGAATCAGGAGCAGCGCCATCAAGAGCCGAGTCTGGAACCACGCGATCGACAAACAGCCGGCGCTGATCGTCCAGGCGGCATCAACTGAGGATGTGGTTCCGGGGGGTCTTGCCCGAGGCGAAGGCAGGCCGATCGCCGTACGTGGCGACGCGCATAGCGTTGCCGGGTTTCGATCTGTGACGACGGAGTCGTCATCGACCTCGCGCAAGTGAACCCACGGGTGCGAGTACTCATCGCCGGCATCCTCTCTGATCACAACATGGGAGAATGATCATGGGTGACATCTTGTTTGTCACCTGGGACGGCGGCGGGAACCTAGCGCCGGCTGTTGGTATTGCCGCGGAGCTGCGAAGCCGCGACGAAGCTGTGCGGATGCTCGGACACGAACAGCAGCGCAGCACCATCGAAGGGGCGAGACTGCGGTTCGAGCCGTACTCACATCCGTATACGTACTCCACGACTACCCCCGAGCCGTGGCTCGGCTGGATAAGGGGCTTCCAGGCCATCATCAACGACCGGAGCCTTGGGGTTGACCTCATCGGATCCGTGCAGCGTGAGACGACCGACCTGGTGGTGATCGATTGCGTGCTCAGAAATGTCTTACGAGCCGCTGAGCAGAGCCAAATCCGGCGTGCGGTGCTGGTGCACTCCTTCTATGACACTGCAGCGTTGGGCATGGGTTCCAACGGGCCAATCGCCCGACTACGCGGCCGCTCGTGAACGCAACATTGGCGTGAGGGCGAGGTGGGTCTGATAGCCACGCCCCGCAGCCTTGACCCAGACGGCCACGAGACATTGCCTGACGGTATTCGCTTCACCGGCCCTGTCTGGCAGGGGCACCCCGCGAGCGCCGAAACAGCCCGACGGGGAGCCCCGAATTTTGGTGAGCCTCAGCAGCACCTTTTTCCGGGCCAGCAGCGGGTTCTGCAGAACATCCTCGACGCGTTGAGCGGTTTGCCGGTGCGGGCCATCGTAACGACCGGCCCAGCGGTCCCCGCCCAAGATCTCCGAGTGCCGGAGAACGCCGAGTTGCATTCCTATCTGCCGCATACTGATGTGCTGCCAACCGTTTCAATGGTCATCGGACACGGCGGCCACGGAACCACCATGGCTGCCCTCTCCTACATCGTGTTACCGATGGCCAGATTCACAGATCAGTTCAAGATCGGGCAGGCGCTTGAGAAGGCAAGTGCTGGCCAATTGCTCCCGAAAAGATCATCACCGAGCCGAATCCGGCAGGCCATCGAACAAGTACTTGGGGATGAACGGTACCGGCCGGCCGCCTCACGGTTGGGCGCTGAGATCCGACTGCAAGATGGCGCGTCAGTCGGCTCCGACGCAATCACCGAGGTGCTCGCCCGATCCAGACAGATCGACGCGTGACCTCTCATGTCAAGGCTCCACCTAAAGCTCCGTGATTGAGCCGGTGCAGCTAGACGCTGTGCCGGCCAGCGGAGACAGCACGTATCGATCACAGCGCGCGGCTAAGCCCGCAGGGAAATCGGTCTTCGCTGCTCCCCATCGCGGGACCGCTTATCACCGCGCTCGTCGGCTGGCTTCTCGGCCATTACGGCTTTCGACTTCTTCGCCCTGCGAACCAGCGTGGTTGCCTGCTCAGTATGGTGTGGTGCGCTTCAGTTCCGCCTTCTCCTTAGGGAGCCGCTTCTGTTTCTCGGAGTCGTTGCTGATCAGCTGGTCATCACGCCCACGGCGGTCGTCCTCGTCTTGGGCACCGATTGTGGTACGGCTTGGTGCCGATCTCCGACTTTCGGGCTGCTTCGGCGATCGCGCGGGCCGCTGAGGACCGGTACCCGCGGGTAGTTTCCACAGCTCACAGCTGGGCGTTTTCCACAGATTTCAGCGACCGGGCACGATTTGGGCGGGCGTCCGCATGCTTCCAGACGGAGGTGGGCGATGGCGGCAACGGAGTCCAAGAAACTGGTAGGCGTACGTGGCGAGGACTTGGCCTGCGCGGAGTTGGAGCGGCAGGGGATGCAGGTGCTGGAGCGGAATTGGCGCTGCCGGCTGGGTGAAATCGATATCGTCGCTGCGGAGGCTGGCCCGACCGGGCTGACGCTGGTCTTCTGTGAGGTCAAGTGTCGTAGCGGTCTGAGTTTCGGGCATCCCCTTGAGGCGATTACCTACACGAAGTTGCGTACGCTACGGCAGCTGGCTGCGGTGTGGATGCGGGAGCATCGGATGCAGGCGTCCAGCATCCGGCTGGACGCCATTGGGGTCGTGCTGCAGGCGGGACTGGAGCCGACGCTGACACATGTGCGGGCGGTGGGGTAGTGGCGTCGGCGTGCGCGTGGTCGGTGGCGCTGGTCGGTTTGGAGGGTCGGATCGTTGAGGTGGAGGCCGATATTGGCGCGGGGCTGCCACGCACGGTGTTGGTGGGATTGCCGGACTCGGCTCTTTATCAGTCGCGTGATCGCTGCAAGGCGGCTGTTAGCAACTCCGGGCGTGAGTGGCCGATCTCGCTGCTGACCATCAACCTCAGCCCGGCCACCTTGCCGAAGGCCGGCAGTCATTACGATGTCGCGATCGTCGCGGCGGTGCTGGCGGCGCAGGGTGTTTTCCGAGCCGAAGAACTACGCGGAACAGTTCTGTTGGGCGAGCTTGGGCTGGATGGTCGTCTCCGGCCTGTCCGCGGCGTTTTGCCCGCCACTTTGGCGGCTCAACAGGCGGGCTTCAGCAGGGTGATCGTGCCGTTGCGTCAAGCCGGAGAGGCGAAACTGGTTGAAGGAATCGAGGTCTTCGGTATTGCCTCGATCACCCAGTTGGTCGCGTTTCTGCGCGGCGACCAGATACCGCCGGTTGACCCCGTCGAGGTCATGGGTGAGCGAGCCGGCAGGCATGCGAACCGTCGCCTTGACCTGGCGGATGTGGTCGGCCAGGTCGAGGCGAAGTGGGCCTGCGAGGTAGCCGCTGCCGGTAGGCATCACATGCTCTTCCACGGCCCGCCGGGTGTCGGCAAGACCATGCTCGCCGAGCGTGTCCCGGGCCTGCTCCCTGATCTCGCTCTGCATGACTCGCTCGAAGTTTCTGCGGTGCACTCGCTCGCGGGATTCAACCTGGCCGACGAACTCATCACCAGACCGCCCTACAGCGACCCACACCACTCGGCATCGATTGCCAGTATCGTCGGCGGCGGCCAGCGGATCGCCAAGCCCGGCGCCATCTCCTGCGCCCACAAAGGGATTCTCTTTCTGGACGAGGCACCGGAGTTTCAGCCTGCTGTCATCGATGCGCTCCGTACGCCCCTGGAGTCTGGCGTGATCACGCTTGGGCGAAGCGAGGTGCACGCCCGCTTCCCGGCACGGTTCCAGCTGATCTTGGCTGCGAATCCCTGTCCGTGCGGACAGGCCGCCACCGCCGGCGCCCATTGTCGTTGCTCCCCAACAGCGGTGCGACGGTACGCGGAGAAGATCTCCGGACCTGTCCGGGACCGTATCGACATCAACCAGGCTTTCCTGCCTCTGCGCAAGGCATATCTGAAGAAGGCAACGCTGCAGTACGCCGAATCATCAGCCGCGGTAGCTGAGCGCGTGCTGGAAGCTCGCGATCGGCAACGCCGGCGCCTGGCAGGCAGCGGTTGGCAAACCAATGGCGAGGTTTCCGGCACCTACCTGCGCCGTCATCTGCCGCTTCCCGAAGGGTTGCAGGCCGTCGACGAAGCAGTCGACCGTGGCCGACTCAGCGCCCGCGGCGTCGACAAGGTACTCCGGCTGGCCTGGACTATTGCCGACCTTGTGGGTCGGGACCGGCCGGGCCGTGACGAGCTAGCGATCGCATTGGCCATGCGGCGGGGTGAGCAGCCGGGAGCCGTGAGGAGAGAGGTGGGTTGAGCCATGATCACGTCGGATCGGAAGGCGCGGCTGATGCTCTCCTGCGCCATAGACGGTGGTGATCCCGCAGTCGCTGACCTAGTTCAAAACCTGGGTGCCGAGGGTGCTTGGGCCAAGATCATTGAGGGGGTGCTGGGCGAGCCGGTGGCCCGGCGTGCAGTACGGGTCACAGCTGATGTGTTCGAGCGGCTGGCCGAAGCGGCGGGGGCCCGTTTCGTCGTTCCCGGCGACGACGAGTGGCCGGCCGGGCTTGATGATCTTCGACATGCCGAGAGCATCCAGCGGCGCGGCGGCGAGCCGTTTGGCCTGTGGCTACGTGGTCCTGGACATTTTGCACACTTGATGGAGCGGTCAGTAGCGATCGTGGGGTCGCGGGCAGCAACGGCGTACGGGAACGGCGTTGCCGCAGATCTGGCAGCAGATCTGGTCGAGCAGGGAGTGACCGTAGTGTCTGGTGGTGCTTTCGGCATCGACGTCGCGGCGCATCGTGGGGCGCTTGCCGCAGGAGGGCCGACCGTCTGTGTGCTCGCGAACGGCGTCGACGTGGCCTACCCGCCCGGCCATGCCTCGATCTTTGAAACCCTGGCAAAGGACCAGCTGCTCGTCTCTGAACTGCCGCCCGCCGCTCATCCCACGCGGGTGAGGTTTCTGGCCCGAAACCGCCTGATCGCGGCAATGTCCAAGGGAACTGTGGTTGTCGAGGCAGCGCTACGTTCGGGTGCGCGAAACACTGCGGGCTGGGCGCTTGCTTGCGGACGACCCCTCATGGCAGTCCCGGGGCCGGTCTATTCCCGGGCATCGACGGCACCGCACCTGATGATCCGTAACGGCCAGGCGGTGCTAGTGACCTACCGCGGGGGAGGTTCTCGAGCTGATCTCCGAGATGGGTCAGGCGACGCTGCCACTCGCATACGGTCAGGCCCGAGCGACCGACGCATTGACTGAGAGCCAGCTTGCAGTCTTCGAAGCCATCCCGGCTCGCCGCCGCGTCACCGTCGGAGACATCGCGCTTGCGGCAGGTGTCAGTGTTCCAACCTGCCTCGGCGCGCTGACCGCCCTGGAGTCCGCCGGTCTCGTGGAAGGAGACGAGCGAGGATGGCTCGTCGCGGCCGGTGGCCCGCGATCATGATCAGCGAATACGCCCCAATGGGTCTTCGTGGCTCCGACGTCGTACTCCGCCGTGCTGGGCCTTGGTCATGGCAAGGCGAACGTGACTTACGGGGAGTCAGGTGCAGTCACAGTACGATCTTGAGCGTGCTGATACTGCGGTCTGGCGCAGACTGAACCACCCGTCCGCTCGCCCCCTCATAGGCCCCTGTCCCACCTACGATCGCAAATGTCTTAGTTTGATAGGACGATACCCCTGTGGGGTATCTGTGATGTACCACTGGGAAATCCCCTTTCTCCCACGGGTTGGTCACGCGCTCGCGTCCGGCTCAGACGCCGCAGCTGGGCCCGTTCGCCGACCTCGATTCCCGATCTCCGAATGGCGTCAGGGGAGTAGACCAGATGCCACCAGCAGAAGAGCAGTCGACCGGCCAGCAGCCGCACCGGCGACTGTCGCGGCGAGTTCGCAAGATCGACTTCGCTCACAGCTCGATGGCCTCAGCACCAGCGCCGACCAGAAGCTGGGCGAGACCGAGGACGCTCTCGTGGCGTTCATGGAGCAGCAGGCAAGCGCGACGCACTTTATATGGAGTCGCGGGAGGAACTCAAGCAGAAGTACGAGTTCGGCCGCATAGACGGTGTGGCATGACTAATGCCGAGATCGCGCGACGGGTCAGGGACCCAGGCTTACGACTCAGCTGAGGGGCGGCCACCGCGACCGGCGACGCCGAAGAGGCCCTCGGCGACGTGATCGCCGAAGCCAGGGAACTTCGCAAGAAGATCACGAGCGGCGTGGTCTCGCCCGACGACGCGCGACGCGCGCTGGCCGGGCTGCGACAGCGTCACAGGGTGATCGCCACTCACGTCCCGTCCGTCAAGATCGCGTACGGCGGCGCCGTGAAGACCATCGACGACCCCGCTACCAAGATCACCGAGCTGGCAAGCAAGTTCGGAAGCTTGCAGCAGTGAGCTGATCACGGCTGGGAGGAAGCGCAGCCACAGCGAGTCCAGATGGGCGCAGCTGCCGCCCACGATCCTGCGCTGCAACGGCACGCTGCAGTCGGGCCAGCGGTGCCGTCGCGAAGCGGTGGACGGGTCTTTCGTGTGCGACCTCCATGGCGGTGCTGCGCCGCAGGTGCGTCGCGGCGCAGCCGAGGCACTCCCTTGGAGCCCTATACGCACGCGCTCGCACGAGGCCGAGCTAGGTAGCTACAGAGAACCGAGAAGCCCTAGCTGATCTGCGACATGGGATAGCCTCGCCCAAGACGATTGAACCCGGACTCCAAGGAGGAACATCAGATGGACGATCAGGTCTCCTGGGTACTCGAGATGACGGTGAAGCCAGGCGAGCTTGACAACCTCAAGGCATTGATCAAGGAAATGGTCGAGTCGACCCGCGCCGAGCCGGGCGCGCTGAACTATCAGTGGTGCATCTCGGACGACAACGCCACCGTTCACAACGTTGATCGCTACAGCGACTCGGCGGCAGCCAAGACGCATCTCGACGGGTTCCTCGCGAACTACGCAGGGCGCTACATGGCAGCCGTCGACACAACCCGGCTCTCGGTGTACGGCGCTCCGAGCGACGAGGTGAAGGAGATTCTGAACGGCTTCGGAGGGGTCTACTACGGCTTGATCGAAGGATTCACGCGCTAGATTCACGCGTAGGCGGAGCTCCGGGTGCGGTTGTCGAAGATTCGAGCTTGGGTAATCGACGACTGGGTGGAGTACGAAGGTAGCTACAGAGAACCGCGGCGCTAAAGAACGGGCATCGGCGGCTGAGTCCTTTGCGGTCGTCGATCGGTGTCTGAGTGCTCCTACTCCTGAATGGCCAACTGACCAGCTGGCACTCTGTCTCGCCGTCCCGTGGCGACCAAATTCGCTGATAACCTCTGTTGCGGCCTACAAACCTTCACGTCCGGTGGGCAGGAAAGGGCGGTCATGCTCGCAGCCGATAGTGCGCCCGGAAATTTCGGTGCCTGAGTTTCCTCCGCCGGCGCTCTTGGTGCTTGAGGACGGCCGCACCTTCCACGGACGGGCATTCGGGGCCATAGGTGAGACCTTTGGTGAGGCCGTCTTCGCGACCGGCATGTCGGGCTATCAGGAGACCCTGACCGATCCCAGCTATCACCGCCAGGTAGTGATCGCGACGGCGCCGCATATCGGCAATACCGGCTGGAACGACGAGGACGGTGAGTCAGACCGGATCTGGGTTGCCGGATACGTGGTACGCGACGCTGCCCGAATCCCCTCCAACTGGCGTTCCCGCCGCAGCCTCGACTCCGAGCTCAAGGCCCAGGGCATCGTCGGGATGCGCGATGTCGATACCCGGGCCCTGACGCGGCACATCCGGGAGCGGGGCGCGATGCGGGTGGGTGTCTCGAGCGTGGAGACCAGCGCATCAGCACTGCTGGAGCGGGTCCAAGCTCAGCCCTCGATGGTGGGCGCCCATCTTGCTGATGAGGTGAGCACCACCCAGCCCTACGTCGTGCGGCCGGCCGGTGAACCGCGATTCCGTGTCGTGGCGGTCGACCTCGGCATCAAATCCATGACTCCGGCTCGAATGGCCGAGCGCGGGCTTGAGGTTCACGTGGTGCCGTCGACGATCTCATTTGACGAGATCGAGGCGCGGGAGCCCGATGGCGTGTTCTTTTCCAACGGCCCTGGCGACCCGGAAGCGGCCGATCGGCAGGTTGCGGTTCTCAGGTCAGTACTCGCGGCTGACATCCCGTACTTCGGCATCTGCTTCGGCAATCAGCTCTTCGGCCGGGCGCTCGGCTTCGGCACCTTCAAACTGGGCTACGGGCACCGCGGCATCAACCAGCCAGTGATGGACCTCACCACTCGCAAGGTTGAGGTCACTGCGCATAACCACGGGTTTGCGGTCGCCGCCGCACCCGGGGAGCGGCACGAGACGCCGTACGGCATTGCCGAGGTCAGCCACATCTGCCTCAATGACGACGTGGTCGAGGGTTTGCAGGTCACCGATGCGGACGGCACGCTGCTGGCGTTCTCGGTGCAGTACCACCCCGAAGCAGCCGCCGGTCCCCATGACGCCAGCTACCTCTTCGATCGCTTCGTAGATCTGATGGCCCTTCGACAGGCTCAGGGGACATCAGCAGTGCGCCCGCAGGCTCAGGGCACATCGGCAATGCGCCCTGAGCCTGTCGAAGGGCGGGAGCTCTAATGCCACGGCGTACCGACATCGAATCGATCTTGGTGATCGGTAGCGGTCCGATTGTGATCGGGCAGGCTTGCGAGTTCGACTACTCCGGTACACAGGCCTGCCGGGTGCTGCGGGACGAGGGCTTTCGGGTGATCTTGGTCAACTCCAACCCGGCAACGATCATGACCGATCCCGAGTTCGCTGACGCGACCTACATCGAGCCCATCACGCCGGACTTCGTCGAGATGGTCATCGCGAAGGAGCGGCCAGACGCCCTGCTCGCCACGCTCGGTGGGCAAACGGCGCTCAACACTGCAGTCGCTCTGGATGAGATTGGCGTTCTCGAGCGCTATGGCGTGGAGCTCATCGGGGCGTCGATCGAGGCCATTCAGCGCGGTGAGAATCGTCAGCAGTTCAAGGCGGTCGTCGAAGGACTGACTGGCATCCTTGGCGGCGCCGCGGAGGTGGCGCGCAGTTGCATCTGCCACTCGATTGAGGACGTGCTAGTCGCCGCCGACGATCTTGGTTATCCGGTTGTGGTGCGGCCGAGCTTCACTATGGGCGGAGTGGGATCGGGTCTGGCGCACGACGAGGCTGATCTTCGCCGGATGGCCGGTGCCGGCTTGTCCGCTAGCCCCACGACGGAGGTACTGATCGAGGAATCGATCTTGGGCTGGAAGGAATACGAGCTCGAGGTCATGCGCGACAAGGCCGACAACGTTGTGATTGTCTGCTCCATCGAGAATCTGGACCCGATGGGGGTGCACACCGGCGATTCGATCACTGTGGCTCCCGCCATGACTCTCACTGACCGCGAGTACCAGCGGATGCGCGATGTCGCGATCGGCATCATCCGTGCGGTTGGAGTTGATACCGGAGGCTGCAACATCCAGTTCGCGATCAACCCGGCCGATGGACGAATGATCGTGATCGAGATGAACCCGCGGGTGTCACGGTCCTCGGCTCTGGCTTCGAAGGCGACCGGCTTTCCGATTGCCAAGATTGCCGCGAAGGTCGCCATCGGCTACACCCTCGACGAGATTCCGAACGACATCACCGAACGGACGCCGGCCAGCTTCGAACCTGCGTTGGACTACGTCGTCGTCAAGGTGCCGAGATTCGCGTTCGAGAAATTCCCTGCGGCAGACTCCACCTTGACCACGCACATGAAGAGCGTCGGTGAGGCAATGGCCATCGGCCGGAATTTCACCGAAGCTCTGGGCAAGGCACTGCGCAGCCTCGAGGATGCCAATGCGCCATTCCATTTCGCAGACGAGGTCACCGAGTCGGCTGACGAACTGCTCGCCAAGGCCGCTAGGCCGCATGATGGCCGGCTCAACGCCGTCGTGCGAGCACTCCGCGCCGGCGCCACCCCCGAGCAGGTTCACCAGGCGACCAAGATCGACCCCTGGTTCATCGACCAGCTCGTGCTGCTGCTGGAGATCGCCACCATGATCAAGTCGGCGCCTGAGCTGAATTTGGACCTGCTGCGGACTGCCAAGCGGCACGGCTTCGCAGACGCTCAGATCGCCGCACTGCGGCACCTGAGCGAGGATGTGGTACGCGGAGTGCGCTGGGCCCTGGGGCTGCGGCCGGTCTACAAGACCGTCGACACCTGTGCCGCCGAGTTCGCCGCCCGGACTCCGTACCACTACAGCTGCTACGACCTGGAGACCGAGGTCGCGCCGCGGCAGAAGCCAGCAGTTTTGATCTTGGGCAGCGGACCGAACCGGATTGGCCAGGGTATCGAGTTCGACTACTCGTGCGTCCACGCTGCGATGTCGCTGTCGAATTCGCCGGACAACGACGGAGCCGGCTACGAGACGATCATGGTCAACTGCAACCCCGAGACCGTATCAACCGACTACGACACCGCCGACCGGCTGTACTTCGAGCCATTGACGCTGGAAGACGTCCTAGAGGTGGTGCATGCCGAGCAGGCCGCGGGGCCGGTAGCAGGCGTCATCGTACAACTGGGTGGACAAACCCCGCTTCGACTCGCTCAGGCGCTCAAGGACGCCGGGGTTCCGATCGTCGGCACCAGTCCCGAAGCGATCCACCTCGCCGAGGAGCGAGGCGCCTTCGGCCGTGTCCTGGCCGAGGCGGACCTGCCGGCGCCCAAGCATGGGTTGGCTCGCTCCTTTGACGAGGCGAAGAGCATCGCCGACGAGATCGGCTACCCAGTGCTGGTGCGGCCGTCGTACGTCCTCGGCGGTCGCGGCATGGAGATCGTTTACGACGAGTCGACCCTGTCGGCCTACATCCAACGGGCCACCGAGGTCTCACCGGCCCATCCTGTGCTCGTCGACCACTTCCTCGATGACGCGGTCGAGATCGACGTCGACGCGCTCTTCGACGGAACCGATCTCTACCTCGGCGGCGTCATGGAGCACATCGAGGAAGCGGGCATCCACTCCGGTGACTCAGCGTGTGCACTTCCGCCGATCACTCTCGGTGCGGAGGTTGTCGACCGCATCCGGTCCTCGACGGAGGCGATCGCGCGGGGTGTCGGAGTATGTGGCTTGATCAACATCCAGTTTGCGATGGCCGGAGACACTCTGTTCGTCCTGGAGGCGAACCCGCGCGCCTCGCGTACGGTCCCCTTCGTTTCCAAGGCGACAGCGACGCCGCTCGCCAAAGCGGCTGCCCGCATCATGCTGGGTGCGAGCGTGCAGCAGCTGCGTAGCGAGGGGATGCTGCGGGCAGCCGGAGACGGCTCAACCGAAAACTCATCGTCACCGATCGCTGTCAAGGAAGCCGTGATGCCGTTCAACCGCTTCCGTACCCTTGAAGGGATTTCGGTCGACACAGTCCTCGGTCCGGAAATGAAATCGACGGGCGAAGTGATGGGCGTCGACCTCAGCTTCGGCACGGCCTTTGCCAAGAGCCAGGTCGCCGGCTTTGGGCCGCTACCCACCAAGGGCACCGTATTCGTCTCGGTGGCTAACCGGGACAAGCGTTTTGTGATCTTTCCGGTGAAGCGCCTCGCTGATCTTGGTTTCGAGATCTTGGCAACCGCCGGTACGGCGTCGATGCTGCGACGTCATGGCGTTGTGGTGACCACTGTGCGCAAGTTCAGTCAGGGCGTCGGGCCCGACGGGGAGAAAACGATCGTGCAAGCCATCCTGGACGGTCAGGTTGACATGATCTTCAACACTCCGCACGGACTGAGTCTTGACGGACGCCCGCGGTTCGACGGTTACGAGATTCGCACCGCCGCGGTGCTGCGAAACATTCCCTGCGTCACGACCGTGCCGGGCCTGGCGGCCGCAGTCCAAGGCATCGAGTCGATCATTGCCGGCAATGTAGGGGTCCGGTCCCTGCAGTCCTGGAGCAGCGTCGATGTCTCCTGAGCTGCCCGCGGCGTGATCATTGATCTCGGCTATCGCAGCATCCTGCGGCCGCTGCTGTTCCGCGCGTACGGTCGGGACGCGGAGCGCATTCATGAGCAAACCCTTGCCGCAGTTGCCCGGGCAGGACGGGGCCGGCCGGCGCGCGCTGCCATCGCCGCGCTCTGTGCTCGACACCGGGCTCCGGCTACCGTTGCCGGCATCCAGTTCCCCGGCATGGTCGGGCTCGCCGCCGGGATGGACAAAGACGGCGTGGGGACCAAGACGTGGGCCTCCCTGGGCTTTGGCTACATCGAGCTCGGCACGGTCACTGCGCAGCCGCAGTCAGGCAATGACAAGCCCAGACTGTTCCGGCTGCCCGAGAGCCGGGCGATCATCAACCGGATGGGTTTCAACAACCTCGGTGCCCTGACATTAGCCGAGCGACTGTCGAGGGCTGGGGTCAGTCGGGGCAACCTGGCTGTCGGCATTCCGATCGGTATCTCCATCGGCAAGACCAAGACGGTGCCACTTGCCGAGGCAGCCGAGGACTATCTCACTTCACTCCGCGCCCTCGCTCGATATGCCGACTATGTGGCCATCAACGTCTCCAGCCCCAACACCCCGGGACTGCGCTCCTTGCAAGATGCTCGGACCTTGGCAGAGCTGATCTCAGCACTGGTGAACGAGGCATGGCTCCTGGCCGCGGGCGGGCCGCCGGTGCCAATCTTCGTCAAGGTGGCTCCTGACCTGACCGACGCCGCACTGGAAGAGGTCGTTCAGGTGTGCACCGAGGCCGGCGCGGAAGGGCTCATCGCCACCAATACGACCCTGGGTCGTGACGGCATATCAGCCGACCAGCCGCTGGCCGCCGAAGCCGGTGGTCTGTCGGGAGCACCACTTACCCGACGCGCCCGCCACGTCGTGCGGTTTCTCGCTGAGCGCACCACGTTGCCGATCATTGGCGTTGGAGGCATCATGACGCGCGACGACGGCCAGGCGATGCTGAATGCCGGGGCCAGCCTGTTGCAGATCTACACCGGCTACATCTACAGCGGCCCTGCCCTGGTCGACGACCTGAACCGGCTGACCGCTTCCCGTGCTTGGAAAGGAGCACCTGATCAACTCCTACGGTGAACGCCTTGCCGCTCTCATCACCGAACGCGGGCCGCTCTGCGTCGGTGTGGATCCGCACCCCAGCCTGCTAGCGTCGTGGGGCCTTGCTGCCGACGCACCGGGCCTGGAGCGCTGCGCCCGCGGCATGATCGAGGCACTGGGCGGGATTGTGCCGGTCTTCAAACCACAGTCGGCGTTCTTCGAGGCGTACGGTGCAGCGGGAATCGCCGTTCTGGAGCGCACGCTGGCCGACATCAAGGCCGCCGGAGCCATGTCGCTGCTCGATGTGAAACGGGGTGACATCGGGTCAACCATGGACGCGTACGCGGCGGCCTATCTAAGTGATGGCTCGCCATTGGCCGCCGACGCAGTGACGCTCAACCCGTATCTCGGCTTCGGCTCGCTGGACTCCGCCATCGAGCTGGCCGATCGAGGCGGGCGCGGCGTCTACGTCCTTGCCCTGACCAGCAATCCGGAAGGCCGTGAGGTCCAGCAAGCTCGCGTAGCTGACGGGCGGACTGTGGGTCAGATGGTCATCGATGAGGTGGCAAGCCGCAACGCCTCTCGTCGCAGACCCGGAGCCATCCTCGGGCCTGTTGGTGTCGTGGTCGGCGCGACGATCGGAGATACCCAAACCGACTTCTCTGGCCTGGGCGGGTCGATTCTTGCTCCAGGTATCGGAGCACAAGGCGGTACTGCCGCCCACCTTGCTGCGGTCTTCAAGGATGCGGCACGATTCGTGTTGCCATCCACCAGTCGCGAGGTCATGTCGGCGGGCCCAGCAGCAGCTGACCTGCGGGCCGCCGCGACACGGAGGCTGGGTGAGATGAAAGCAGTGATCCGGTTGATGTAAGTTCTCAAATCTCCGACTGATTCTCTGCGGATCGGCGGATCCCCCTGGCCGCCAGATGAGGACGCGAGCTGTGACGATTCCCCCCTTGAGCGACGAGCAGCGCCAGCAAGCACGGCATGCCGCGACCGAGGCTCGACGCCGCCGCGCTGAGATGAAGCAGGCTCTCCGCTCTGGCGAGCGCAGCCTTGCCCAGGTCCTGGATCTCGCCGAATATGACGACGTCATCGCTCACGCCAAGGTCATCGATGTCTTGAAGGCACTACCGCGAGTCGGCACAGTGCGTGCGAACAAGGTCATGGAGAGGCTCGATATCGCCGCTAATCGCCGGTTGCGGGGCTTGGGCAAGCATCAGGCTGCGGCCCTGATCGCCGAGTTCTCGGACCGATCCACGCCGCCCCGAAACTCGTGACCTCGGCGCGCCTCACCGTGGTCTCGGGTCCGACCGCGGTGGGCAAGGGGACCGTCGTCACGCGCCTTTCGCAGGAGCATCCAGAGATTTTCGTTTCGGTTTCGGTCACCACCCGCCCGCCACGACCGGGTGAGATCGACGGTGTGCATTACCACTTCGTATCAGCTGATGAGTTCGATGCGCTGATCGCTCGAGGTGGGCTGTTGGAGTGGGCGACGGTGCACGGTGTGCACCGCTACGGCACGCCACGTGCTCCCGTTCTGCAGGCGATTGCGGAAGGGCGTCCCGCCTTGTTGGAGATCGATCTGCAGGGTGCGCGGCAGGTACGCGACAGCTGGCCCGACGCTCAGTTCGTGTTCCTTGTGCCGCCGTCGTGGGAGGAGCTGGAACGCCGGCTGGTTGGGCGCGGCACGGAGTCGGCCGCGCAGCGGGAGCGCAGGTTGGAGACTGCGCGGGCCGAGATGGCGGCTCAGGCGGAGTTCGACCACGTGGTTGTCAACGCTGAAATAGGTCAGGCTGTGAAAGGCTTGGTAGCCTTGGTCTGTCTGTAGCCGTACAGTCACATTTTGTATGTGCTGATTCAGTTCAAACTGACTCGATGCAACCTGTGCCGCGGCTGGCTTGTCCACCCAAACTGAAGGTTTATACGTGTCTGGAAAGCATCTGCTTGCTGAGGGGATTACCAATCCACCGATCGACGAGCTTCTGACGAAGTCAGATTCCAAGTACAAGTTGGTCTTGTTTGCAGCCAAGCGCGCTCGACAGATCAACGCCTACTACTCCCAGCTCGGCGAGGGCCTGCTCGACCACGTTGGTCCGCTAGTGGAGACCACGGTGCAGGAGAAGCCTCTCTCTATTGCCCTCCGTGAGGTAAATGAGGGCAAGCTGGTCTGCCTTGATGTGGACCCTGAAGCACCGGCTGACGAGGATCCTGAGTCGCCTTTCGAGACCGCCTGAGCAACTGCCGCCGCTGACCCCTCGATGAGTACGCCGCGTCGGATTGTCCTGGGGGTATCGGGCGGTATCGCCGCCTACAAAGCGTGTGAACTTTTGCGTCGGCTGCAAGGCGCCGGCCACGAGGTCATCGTGGTTCCGACCGCGGCAGCTCTGGAGTTTGTGGGTGTGAGCACCTGGGCCGCTCTGTCCGGCCGACCGGTGCACACGTCAGTGTTCGACGACGTGCATCTGGTGCCCCACGTCAAGATCGGGCAAGAGATCGATCTGGTCTTCGTCGCGCCGGCCACCGCTGACCTACTCGCGCGGGCTGCATCAGGTCGTGCCGACGACCTGCTGACCAATGTGCTGCTGACCGCGCACTGCCCAATCGTCTTTGCGCCCGCCATGCACACCGAGATGTGGCTGAATGCCGCCACTCAGGCCAACGTCACTACGCTGCGCAGCCGCGGCGCTGTCGTGGTACGACCCGATGTCGGGCGTCTCACCGGACCCGACGCTGGCGTGGGAAGGCTTCCTGATCCTGCTGAGCTCTTTGCCGTCGCGGTTGCCGTGCTCGACGACCCAGACACTGCAGTTCGAGCTGCGGGTCAGGACATGACGGGCCTCAAGGTTGTCGTCAGTGCCGGAGGCACCCGCGAGCACCTGGACCCGGTGCGCTTCATCGGCAACTCGTCCTCAGGGCTGATGGGCTGGGCGCTCGCGCGAGCGGCTGTGCTGCGCGGTGCGGACGTCCGCCTGGTTGCGGCCAATGTCGGTCTGCCAGCTCCGCCAGGCGCCGAGGTCGAGGCGGTGAGTTCGACCGCTGACCTGGCACAAGCCATGGCCGTGGCTGCCAAGGAGGCCGACATCGCGATCATGGCAGCGGCACCTGCCGACTTCACGCCAGCCAACTCCAGTCAGACCAAGATCAAGAAATCGGCCGACGGAGGGATCGAGCTGAAGCTGGTGCAGACCACTGACGTGCTCGCGAGCCTGGTGGCGGCTAGGACCGACCCGCGTCAGATTCTGATCGGTTTTGCAGCCGAAACCCCTACTGCCGATAACACGCTGCTCGACCTGGGTCGTGCCAAGCTCGCGCGTAAGGGTTGCGACCTGTTGGTCCTGAACGAGGTCGGTCGCAATCTGGTCTTCGGCCAACATCACAGTCAGATAACGCTCCTGAGTGCTGATGGCGCGACTGGGCCCATTAGCGGGAGCAAGGACACACTCGCGCATCAAATTTGGGACGAAGCGCTCAGCCACAGGGCACGCCGGTAGGTTTCCGGGGCATGGCACTCAGACTGTTCACCTCCGAGTCGGTGACGGAGGGGCATCCGGACAAGATTGCTGACCAGATCAGCGACTCGGTGCTCGATGAAATGTTGCGGCAGGACCCGAACAGCCGTGTGGCGGTCGAATGTTTGGTAACCACGGGGTTGGTGGTCGTCGCCGGCGAAGTCACCACGGAGTCATACGTGGAGATTCCCCGGGTGGTCCGCGAGCGAATCATCGACATTGGCTACGACTCCTCGACAAAGGGCTTCGACGGCGGCTCATGTGGCGTGACCATCGCGATCGGCCAGCAGTCGCCTGACATTGCTCAAGGTGTCGACATGGCATTCGAGAGTCGGACCGGCGAGTCCGTCGATCTCCTCGATTTACAAGGCGCTGGCGACCAGGGCCTGATGTTCGGCTATGCGTGCAGCGAAACGCCATCCTTGATGCCGCTGC
Source organism: uncultured Actinomycetota bacterium (assembly GCA_963836855.1). Lineage (GTDB taxonomy): Bacteria > Actinomycetota > Actinomycetes > Propionibacteriales > Propionibacteriaceae > Microlunatus. Next base: position 80,118 of record CAWILN010000034.1, read on the forward strand.
CTATCGATCTAGCGCATCGACTCGCCGAACAGCTCGCAACAGTACGCAAGGACGGCACCATGCCCTACCTGCGCCCGGACGGCAAGACCCAGGTGACAGTCGAGTATGACGGCGATCGCCCCATTCGGATCGACACGGTCGTTTTGTCGAGTCAACATGCAGCCGACATCGACCTGGATGCGCTGTTGGCGCCTGACGTCCGTAAGCACGTCGTCGACCCGGTCCTGGAGCGCTATGACGTCGATGCTCTGGACTACCGGCTACTCGTGAACCCAACTGGGCGCTTTGAGATCGGCGGACCAATGGGTGACGCGGGGCTCACCGGTCGCAAGATCATCGTTGACACCTACGGTGGGATGTCACGGCACGGCGGTGGAGCCTTTTCCGGAAAGGACCCCTCGAAGGTGGACAGGTCCGCGGCGTACGCGATGCGCTGGGTGGCCAAGAACGTAGTGGCTGCCGGGTTGGCCGGCCGCTGCGAGGTGCAGGTGGCCTATGCGATCGGCAAGTCTCATCCGGTCGGGTTCTATGTCGAGACGTTTGGGACCGAGCGAGTGCCTGTCGAGCAAATCCAGCAAGCGGTGCTCGATGTGTTCGATCTGCGGCCGGCCGCGATCATCCGGGATCTTGATCTCAAGCAACCCGTCTACGCTCAGATGGCGGCGTACGGGCACTTCGGCCGAGAGCTGCCTGGGATCAGCTGGGAGCGCGTCGATCGAGCTAGTGCCTTAGCTGCCTCGGTCCGGGGCTGACCTTCGCCGCGTGCCCTTCGACAGGCTCAGGGCAAGCTATGCGCGTGCCGCCATCCCCTCTGACGCCCGAGTGTCATAGCTCGCTGCCTATCATCTGGTGTGCCCGAGCTCGGCCAGCCTGAACTGCCGGTTGCCAGGGTGGCTGTCGATATCCCGCTCAGTCACCTGGACCGGCCCTTCGACTACGCGGTAACGGCTGAGCAGGATATCGACGCCGTACCGGGTGCCCGAGTGCGGGTGCGGTTTGCCGGCCGCCTCCGGGACGGCTTCATTCTCGATCGAGTTGCCGTGGGCGATCATGAAGGAGCCTTGGCGCCGCTCTCCAAGATCGTCTCCAGTGAGCCGGTGCTTGCACCTGAGATCGCACGGTTGATCAGGAAAGTTGCTGATCACTACGCCGGAACATTCGCCGACGTAGTGCGCCTGGCAGTACCACCACGCCACGCCGCGACCGAGCTCGCTGAGCGGGTTAGAACCCGCCACGAGCTGCCTGGTGATCATCCAGGCGGGCCACTGGTCGACTATCCCACCGGCGCGGACTTCCTGGCCGCGCTACGCAGCGGACTGCGGCCGCGAGCTATGTGGCAGGTGACTCCCAGCGCGGCGCCCAGCGGTGAGTGGGCCCTCGGCTTAGCCACCGCGGCACGGGCTTGCGTGGAGCGGGGGCGCGGCGCGGTGATCATCGTGCCAGACCAGGGTGATCTTGATCGACTGAGTGCAGCTTGCATCCAGCTGCTCGGTGCCACAAACTTCGCAGTGCTGGTGGCCGAAGCCGGACCGGCTGCGCGCTACCGTGCGTTCCTGTCCGCGTCGCGCGGGGACGTAGGAGTGGTCATCGGTAACCGAGCCGCCGCGTACGCACCGGTTCATGATCTTGGTCTGATTGCGCTCTGGGACGATGGCGACGACCTGCTGGCCGAGCAGCGCGCTCCCTATCCACACACACGGGATGTCGTCGCCCTGCGAGCCCACGAGGCGCAGGCCGCCCTCCTGTTTGCAAGCTACGCCAGAACAGCGGAGCTGCAAGCCTGGCTGGAACGCGGCTGGCTGCGGGAGCTGGCCGATGACCGAGCCTTTGTTCGGCATACCGCACCCAGGGTGAAGGTCACTGCGGACTCAGACTTCGCGCTTGAGCGCGACCCCGCGGCTCGAGCGGCCCGCCTACCGCACGAGGTGTTCGAACTGATGCGGGCGACGTTGCCGCAGGGACCCGTGCTGGTCCAGGTACCTCGCGGGGGCTATCTGATGGCTTTGGTCTGCCAGGAATGTCGTGAGCCGGCTCGCTGTGGCTTCTGCGGAGGTCCGACCAGGGTTCCAGCCGCAGCGCCTCAGGAAGCGGCCACCGTTCGGGTGAGCTGTGCATGGTGCGGCAGACCGCAGACCAACTGGGAATGCCCGATCTGCGGCTCTCGTCGGGTGCGGGCACCCATCGTCGGTGCCGAAAGGACAGCGGAGGAGTTGGGCAAGGCGTTTCCCCAAACCTCCGTCCGACAGTCGATCGGTGGAAAGCGGATCAGCGCGGTGGCCGACAACTCCAGCATCGTGGTGGCCACGCCTGGAGCCGAGCCACATGCCGTGGGAGGTTATGCCGGCGCTGTGCTGTTGGACACGCCGTTGTTGCTCCTCCGCCAGGATCTGCGGGCGGCGGAGGAGGCCTTACGACGGTGGCTAAACGTAGTGGGGCTCGTCAGGAGCGGCGCAGACGGCGGTTCGGTCATTGCGGTAGGGGAGAGTCCGGGACGCGCGCTGCAGGCCCTGGTGCGCATCGATCCCGGCGGATTCGCTGCCCGGGAGCTCATGGACCGGGTTGCCGCGCGGTTTCCGCCGGCGGTCACCTTGATCACCATTGAGGGTCGTGCTGAATCCCTCAGTGAATTCGCCTCACTTGTCCGAGCCCCGGCCCATACCGAGTTTCTCGGGCCGGCGGAGCTCGCCGTGCAGCCAGCCGGGGGTGCCGACGAATCAGGGGCCACTTTCCAGCGCCTGACGATGCGGGCTCCGTTGGCTGAAGGCCCCCAACTGGTCGGTGCCGCAAAAGTGGCCGCCGCGCTGCGGAGCGCCCGAAAAAGTGATGGCCCGCTCCGAATCCGGGTGAATCCCATCGACCTGAGTTGATAGCGATCCCGCGCTCATATCACGATCGTGACGGTCGTCAAGAAAATGATACAGTCGCCGCAGTGACTGAAGGAGCCAATATGAGCGTGCGTGAAGGGATCCGGCCGATGGAGGCTGGAATGCATACCGACTTCGTGGAAGCGATGAGCTACGCCGATTACCTCGAGCTGGATACGTTGCTGGCTGCACAGCATCCGAGGAGTGACCCGCCGCACCACGACGAGCTGCTCTTCATCGTCCAGCACCAGACCGCGGAACTGTGGTTCAAGGTGATGCTTCACGAGCTGCGCGCCGCCCGCGCCTATCTCGACGTCGACCTGGTGCACCAGGCGCTGAAAAGCTTGGCTCGCGTCAAGCACATCCAACGCACGCTCACCGAGCAGTGGTCGGTGCTGGCGACTCTCACCCCGAGCGAGTACTCGGAGTTTCGTGGCACTCTGGGCTCCGCCTCAGGCTTCCAGTCGGCGCAGTACCGCGCAGTCGAGTTCATTCTGGGCAACAAGAACAACCACATGATCAAGGTGTTTGCCGCCGATCCGGCCGCCTCAGCCATGTTGCAGGAGCTACTCGGCGAGCCGTCCGTCTACGACGCGTTCTTGGGTTTCCTTGCTCGCCGCGGATTGGATGTTCCCAAGGAGGTACTGCAGCGCGACGTGCGGCAGCCCTGGGTGATGCAACCGAAGCTGATCCCGGTCTTCCGCTCGATCTATGAGGCCGTCGACCGTGCCTTCGACCTGTATGAGGCATGCGAATCCCTGGTTGATGTCGAGGACAACTTCCAGTTCTGGCGATTCCGTCATCTGCGGACTGTACAGCGCACCATCGGCTTCAAGTCGGGCACCGGCGGCTCGTCTGGAGTGTCGTTTCTGCAGAAGGCGCTTCAGCTGACCTTCTTCCCCGAGCTCTACGCGGTCCGAACCGAGATCGGCAGATAGCAACTGATGCTGCCCGTGCGGATCGCAGTGGACGATGTGTGGATCGGCCGTCCTCTTGGCCCCGCTGTCTTGGAACAGGTTGACGGTGAGCTAAGGCCGGTCGCGCTCGGACGAGCTTCGGTGCAGCGGGCTCGGGTGCCGCGGATGACCGGCGCGGTGATGCCGGGTGTCGCCGACCGGCACGTCCACCTCGGTCTCGTCGATGCCACCGCATTGCGGCAGACCGCGGTGGTCGAGGTGCACGACCTCGGCTGGGTGCCACGGATTGCCCGTGGTTGGAAGATCAGTCCGCCGACCGGTGGCCTGGTCAGAATCGCCGGACCGTTCCTGACCGCTGTGGGCGGATATCCAGTCGACCGTGCCTGGGCTCCACTGGGTTCAGTCCGGGAGGTGCAAGGACCTGGGGACGCCGTAGGCGCAGTCGACGAGGCGGCCGCACATGGGTACGACCTGATCAAGGTGGTGCTGCACAGCGGTGGCCCGCTGCTCGACGACGAGACGCTCAATGCACTGGTCCGTGCCGCGCATGTGCAACGGCTGCCGGTTGGTGTACATGCCGAGGGTCGGGGTCAGGCACGCCGGGCCTTCGAGGCCGGCGCCGACATTCTCGTCCATGCGCCCTGGAGTGAGTCACTGCCTGATGACCTACTTCGTGCGATGGCGGGCTCCATGAGATGGATCTCCACGTTTGCGATACACCCTGGCGCCGACCGAGGCCGAGCGCTGGACAATGCCCGCCGGTTCGTCGGCTTTGGTGGACGGCTCGACTACGGCACGGACATGGGCAATGGCCCGATGCTGCCCGGGCCGCGACCGGAGGAGATCAAGGCGCTCCACGAGGCGGGTCTCGCCGGTGATGCCCTGCTTGGGTCATTGACTCGGCCACCGGGCGACCGGCTGCTGGTTGATGCTGCTGTCCACGCGCCGTTGTCGATCCCGAACAGCCCCGACGATGTCGCAGCCTGGATGTGCCATGCCCGGCGACTAGCTGTCGTACTCGAGGAAGGTGCTCCTGGATGACCGATCAAGTGACTGGCTCTGCAATCCCGGAGAGTATTGCTGCCAAGGCCGGCGACACTGACCTTGCCGGCCAGGCCGCCGCACTAGACGCGGCCGATCCGTTGGTCGACTTCCGCGATCAATTCATTGGTTCAGACGATTCCGAGATCATTGCCTATCTCGATGGCAACTCTCTCGGTCGTCCGCTCCGTGCAACCCGTGATCGGATGAGCTACTTCGTCGATCAGATTTGGGCGAGGCGGCTCATCCGGGCCTGGGATGAGGGCTGGATGGACGATCCGGTACGGATCGGCGACGAGATCGGACGGGTGGCGCTAGGCGCGGCACCCGGCCAGACAGTCGTCGGTGACTCAACCACTGTGATGCTCTACAAGTGGATTCGGGCTGCCTTGGCGAGTAAGCCCGGGCGAGACGAGATCATCGCCGATGTCGGCAACTTCCCGACCGACCGCTTTGTTCTCGAGGGAATTGCAGCCGAATCTGGGTTTCGCCTGAAATGGATCGAGGCCGACCGGAGCAGCGGCGTCACCTTGGAGCAGGTGGCCGACGTTGCTAACTCGCATACCGCGCTCATCGTGCTCAGCGATGTGGCCTACCGATCCGGATATCTGGCCGACGTGCCAGCGGTTACCGCGCTGGCCCACGAGCACGGGGCGCTCGTGCTGTGGGATGTATGCCACTCAGTCGGTGTCATCGCGCGCCAACTCGACGAGTGGCGGGTCGACCTGGCCATCGGCTGCACCTACAAGTACCTCAATGGCGGTCCCGGTTCACCCGCTTTCGGATATGTTCGCACGGAACTTCAGGATCGGCTCCGGCAGCCGATCCAGGGCTGGATGGGTTCCGCGGAGCCGTTCGCGATGGCCAAGCACTACACGCCGTCTGACGGCATCCGGCGCTTTCTCAGCGGCACTCCGTCGATCATCGGCATGCTGGCCATGAAGGACATGCTGGCGCTGATCGAACAAGCCGGTCTTGATGCGATCCGCGCCAAGTCGGTCGCTCTAACGGAGTTCGCAGTCCAGATCTCCGACGAGTTGCTGGCACCGCTTGGCGTCCAGATCGGCTCGCCTCGCGACCCTGCGCAGCGGGGTAGCCACGTCACCTTGGAGCATCCGAGTTTCGGAATCGGGGTTGGAACGCTCTGGGAGCTGGGTGTCATACCGGACTTCCGGCCACCAGACGGGCTGCGAATCGGCCTGTCACCGTTGAGCACGAGTTTTGGCGAGGTGTACCGAGGGCTTGCGGTCGTACGGGAGGTGCTATGGCGGCTGACCAGCTAACGACGCTCGCCGCTGGGCGGAGCTCTGCCGTCCTCGACGACACAGACATGCGTCCCGGCAGTGCTACCTCACTGCTTCGCACGATCATCGGCTGCTATTTGCGACGCCTTGGCGGCTGGATCACATCAGCCGCCCTGATGGAGCTGATGACTAGTGTCGGGGTCAATCAGACACGAACCAGAACTGCCGTTCTCCGAGTGCGCGGCAAGGGGATACTCGCGGCTGAGGTACGGGATGGTCATGCCGGTTACGCGCTCGAACCGTCAGCGCTTCCGCGGCTGGCCAGGGGGGATCGGCGGATCTACCTACAACGCGCGATGAGTGCCAGCGACCGCTGGTGCCTGATTTCGTACTCAATTCCGGAAAGTCAGCGGCAGCTCCGCCACCAGTTGCGGCGTCGGCTGTCGGGTATCGGTTGCGGCACCGTCTCGGCAGCGCTGTGGATCTGCCCGGAGTACCTCACCAGCGAAATCGAGGACATCCTCACCGATCTCGGCGTGCGCGGGTCAGCAGCGATCTTCCTGGTCGGCGAGACACGGTTCGATGGTGGCCTCGAGCGGGCCGTCGCGCGATGGTGGGACCTACCTGCCATCGCTGCCCGGCACGATGCGTTCCTGGATGCGTACGGTTCCGTTGCGGCGGGCGACTTGACACCGCGCGCAGGCATTCGCAAGCTGGATCGGATGCTTGGACGCGTGGCGGGTGATTCCGTACGTCGATCCGGGTCTGCCCGCAGCCTGGCTGCCCGCCGATTGGCCGGGCAAGCGCAGCATCCCGCTATTCGCCGACCTCAGGGAACGGCTTGAGGATCTCAGCGGCAACTATGTGCGGCACGTGACGTCTGAGTCTGCTGTGTCGCGCTGAGGCTGGATCGCGACAAGGCGTCCTAGACTCCTGCGGTGCGAATCCTCTTTGGCGGTACCCCGGATGTCGCGATTCCATCACTGGATTCGCTGGTCGATTCCCGCCACGAGCTGGTTGCCGTGGTCACCCGGCCAGACGCCCCAAGCGGCCGCGGCAAGAAACTGACAGCCAGCCCAGTTGCTCAGCATGCGGGCGAGCTGGGGATTGAGGTTTTGAAGCCGCGGCGTCCTCGTGATGAGGAGTTTGTAAGCCGACTTGCTGAGATCGCGCCGGACTGCTGTCCGGTGGTCGCCTATGGTGCGCTGCTTCCCCAGCGAGTGCTGGACATCCCCCGGCACGGTTGGGTCAACCTGCACTTCTCGCTGCTGCCGGCCTGGCGCGGTGCAGCACCGGTGCAGCACGCCATCTTGGCCGGTGATCAGACGACGGGCGCCACGACCTTCCAGATCGTCCTCGAGCTGGACGCCGGGCCCATTTTCGCCACAGTGACGGAACCCATTCGCCCACATGACACTGCCGGTGACCTGTTGCACCGGCTTTCGCTGAGCGGTGCCAGGCTCCTGGTCGAGACTCTGGACGGGATCGAGGACAGCACCCTCACTCCGACGCCACAGCCGGAGACCGATTCGCAGGTCAGCTACGCCTCCAAGATCAACGTCGAGGACGCCAGGATCGATTGGACTCAGCCCGCCGAGGTGGTGGACCGGCTGATCCGCGCCTGCGCTCCAGCGCCAGGTGCCTGGACCACCTTCGGAGGCGAGCGCTTCAAGATCAACTCCGCGCGTACCTCCGATGCTGTCCTTCCGCCCGGCGCGCTGGAGATCACAAAACGTTCGGTACAAGTCGGCACCGCGACTCAGGCGCTCGAGCTTGGTGACATCCAAGGCCAGGGCAAGAAGCCAATGGCTGCCGCTGACTGGGCACGCGGCGTCACCTTCGCAACCGAGCCCAGGATGGGTGACTGAGTGAGCGGTCCGGTAGGTGCTCGCAACCAACGACGTCGCGGAGATCGGGCAAGGCGGACTGCTTTCGACGCGCTGCGCGCGGTGAACGCCGACGGGGCCTACGCCAACCTGGTGCTGCCGACGCTGCTCCGCGAAAGGGGCCTTGCTGGTCGTGACGCTGCCTTCGCCACCGAGCTGTTGGCCGGTACCTGCCGGTGGCAGGGCAGCTACGACGCAATCATCGCCGCGGCCGCTGGACGACCGCTGACTGACTTCCAGCCAGCAGTAGTGGATCTGCTGCGGCTCGGAGTGCACCAGATTCTGTCGATGCGGGTGCCGGTGCCGGCTGGCGTCGCGGCTTCGGTGGATCTAGCTGCGGTGACGGTGGGGGAGCGGGTCACCGGGCTCGTCAATGCCGTGCTCAGACGCGTTGCGGACAAGAGCCTCGACGACTGGTTGGACCAGCTATCGCAGGGGCTCGACGATCACGATCAGCTGGCGCTGCGTACTGCACACCCGCGCTGGATCGTGGACGCATACGCCGACCTCCTGCCGCGGACTGAACTCGAGGAAGCCCTGAGCGCCAACAATCTCAGGCCGCAGGTCTCGCTAGCCGTCCGGCCTGGCCTCGCCGAGATGTCAGATCTGCTACGCGAGGGGGCCCAGGCCAGCCCCCACTCGCCTTTCGGGGCACGTTGGCGTGGTGATCCAGCGGATCTTCTGTTGGTCCGTGACGGCAGAGCCGGAGTCCAGGATGAGGGCTCGCAGCTGGTCACCTGGGCGCTCACCAGAGTGGCGGCTCCGGCGGGCTGGTGGCTTGACTTGTGTGCTGGACCGGGCGGCAAGTCCGCCCTGCTCGCTGGTCTGGCGCGCTTGGACAGCAGCCGAGTGCTGGCATCGGATCTGGCGCCGCATCGGGCGAGTCTCGTCGCCTCGGCCGTACGGGCATATACCAAGCAGGGATCAGCTCCGGCAATCGTGGTGGCCGACGGCCGCCAACCGGCGTGGCGAGCCGGCTCGTTTACCCGAGTGCTCGTCGACGCACCCTGTACGGGCCTCGGCGCCCTGCGCCGCAGGCCGGAGTCTCGCTGGCGGCGCGACGCGGCCCATCTGGAGGAGCTGCACTCCCTGCAGCTGGCACTGCTGGCCTCGGCTCTCGACAGTGCCGCCCGAGACGGGGTCGTCGGATACGTCACGTGTTCGCCTCACCGCCGGGAGACAACCGACGTGCTCAATGAAACCCTCGCCGTCCGCGCTGATGTCGAAGTGATCCCAGCGGCGCACCTGCTGCCTGAGGTGTCAGATGCTGGTCTCGGTCCCTACCTGCAACTTTGGCCGCACCGACACGGCACCGATGCCATGTTCGCGGCCTACCTCCGCAAAACCGCCTAACACTGGAAACACTCCGACACTAGAGTCGACCCCGTGGCCCTGAGAATCATGCCGAGCATCCTGTCGGCCGATTTCGCGAATCTGCAGACTGCGATCGAATCGGTGCCGAGCTCGGACGCGATACACGTCGACGTGATGGACAATCACTTCGTCCCGAACCTCACACTCGGGCTCCCAGTCGTGGAATCCATCCGCAAGATCACTGAGCAGATGCTGGATATCCACCTCATGATCGAGCAACCAGACCGCTGGGCGCCGGCGTATGCCGAGGCCGGGGCCGAATCGGTGACCTTTCACGTCGAGGCGGCTGCCGCCCCTGTGAGGCTGGCCCGCGAGTTACGCGGCCGGGGGGCGCGGGCCGCAATGGCCCTCAAGCCGGCGACGCCGATTGAACCCTACGAGGACTTGTTGCCGGAGCTGGACATGGTGTTGATCATGACTGTGGAACCCGGTTTCGGAGGCCAGAGTTTTCTCGACCTCTGCCTGCCCAAGATCACTCGGACTCGGGCGATGCTGGACAAACTGGGTGGTGACATCTGGTTACAGATCGACGGCGGAGTCTCAGCCGAGACCATCGAACGATGCGCGGCAGCCGGCGTTGACTCGTTCGTGGCCGGATCATCGGTGTTTGCCGCCGACGATCCCGACGCCATGGTGATCAAGCTGCGCGAGCTGGCGGCTTCGGCCGTCTGAGACCCTGCCCTCACACTTTGGTGATGGATGCCATCCGCCAGGTAGTAGAGGTCGCGCGTTAACCCTGGCGACGCCGCAGGTAGCGCTCGAACTCCGCTGCGATGGCATCGCCGCTTGCCTCCGGCAGCTCAGTTGCGTCCTGCATTTGTTCCAGCGATGCGACGTACTCGGCGACCTCGGAGTCCTCGGCCGCAAGCTCATCAACGCCACGCTCCCAGGCCCGCGCCAGCTCGGTCAGCTCACCAAGATCGAAGGATGCGTCCAGCACCTGCTCCAACTGGGAAAGCAAGGCGAGTGTGGCCTTCGGGCACGGGGGATGCGAGACGTAGTGCGGAATGGCCGACCAGAGCGTGAGAACCTCCACTCCACCACGCGTGAGCGTGTCGCCCAGTACGCCGATGATGCCGGTCGGACCCTCATAGGTCGCTGGTGCCAGGCCGAGTTGCTTCATCAACTCGCGGTTGGTGGTCGATACCGACACCGGGATCGGGCGAGTGTGGGGGGTGTCGGCAAGCAGGGCGCCCAGCAGGTGTACTCGCCTTACATTGGCCGAGCTGAGCGCAGACGCGAGCATGGTGCTGAACTGGCGCCACCGCAGGTTGGGCTCCAGGCCTTCAACCAAGATCAGGTCACGGCCGTCTGGCAGCCGAGCGATCTTGAGCTCGGTTGTTGGCCAGGTGACCTCGCGGTCATCGTCCTCGGTGAATGCCACTCGAGGTCTGTTGACCTGAAAGTCGTAGAAGTCGTCTGGGTCAAGCGCATACACGGGCTCGGCCTGGTAGGCCTCGGCAAGATGCTCGATGGCTCCGGTTGCCGCGTTCCCCGCATCGTTCCAGCCGCCGAATGCCACCACTACCACCGGGTCGACCAGATCACGAAGGTCACGGTTGACCGAGCTGGGGGAGTCGGGCATGGCACTCACTGTAGCCGCCGGCTCTTGGATGCAGCGCCGCTCCACATCGTGGTAGTTCTCCCACTTAGGTGGCGGTGGCGGTTATCCTCACGAGATGCCCGGTGGCCAGTCTGCCGTTCCGTCCCCGCCTGATCTCCGCGCGACGTCGTCACCAGTTGACCTTCGCGCGACGTTGTCGCGACGTGTCGTGATTGCCGATGGGGCGATGGGCACCATGTTGCAGCGCCATGACCTGACGCTGGAGGACTTCCAGCAGCTCGAGGGCTGCAACGAGATCCTGAACGTCACACGCCCCGACATCGTGCGTACCATCCACGACGCTTACTTCGAGGTCGGAGTCGATGCGGTCGAGACCAACACCTTTGGTGCCAATCTCTCTGCGCTTGGTGAGTATGGCATCGCCGACCGGATCTTCGAGCTGGCAGAAGCCGGTGCTCGCATCGCACGGCAGTCGGCCGACGCCTGCAGCACCGAGGAACGCCCGCGCTGGGTCCTCGGTAGCGTCGGCCCAGGCACCAAGCTGCCGACCCTCGGGCACGTGCCATTCGCCCGGCTACGGGACGCCTACCAGCAGCAGGTCGAGGGGTTGATTGCTGGCGGGGTCGACGCCGTGTTGATCGAGACCGCGCAGGATCTGCTGCAGACGAAAGCAGCGACGCTAGGGGCCAAACGGGCGTTGTCGTACGCGGGTCGTGATCTTCCGGTGATCGTTCATGTGACAGTCGAGACCACGGGCACCATGCTGCTGGGCTCGGAGATCGGTGCCGCGCTCACCGCTCTCGAGCCGCTCGGTATCGACCTGATCGGTCTTAACTGCGCAACTGGCCCGGCAGAAATGAGTGAACACCTTAGGCATCTTTCCCGGCACGCGAAGATCGGCGTGAGCTGCATGCCGAATGCCGGGCTGCCGCAGCTGACGGCCGACGGTGCGGTCTATCCCCTACAGCCGGTCGAGCTGGCTGATGCCTTGGAACAGTTTGTTGGCGAGTTCGGACTCGGCCTGGTGGGCGGCTGCTGCGGCACCGGGCCGGAGCATCTGCGACAGGTTGTGATGCGCCTGGAGGGCCGGCCGGTTGCTGGCCGCTCACCGAGCCATGTGCCCGCCGCGGCATCGCTGTACGCCGACGTGCCCTTCCGCCAAGACACCAGTTACCTCTCGATCGGGGAACGAACCAACGCCAACGGGTCAAAGGCGTTTCGTGAGGCCTTGCTGGCTGAGCGCTGGGACGACTGCATCGAGATCGCACGCTCCCAGATCCGCGACGGTGCCCACATGCTCGATCTCAATATCGACTATGTGGGCCGAGACGGCACGGCCGACATGCGAGAACTGGCCTTCCGGCTGGCGACAGCCTCGACGCTGCCGATCGTGCTGGACTCGACCGAGCCAGCGGTGCTGCAGGCCGGCCTGGAATGTCTTGGTGGACGGGCAGTGATCAACTCCGCCAACTATGAGGACGGCGACGGGCCGGACTCCCGATTCTGCCGAGTCATGAAGCTGGTCGCCGAGCATGGTGCGGCAGTGATCGTTTTGACCATCGACGAGGAAGGCCAGGCGCGTACGGCGGAGTGGAAGGTACGCGTCGCGGAGCGGGCGATCAAGGACATTACCGAGAACTGGGGACTGCGTCAGAGCGACATCATCCTCGACTGCCTCACCTTCCCCATCGCCACTGGCCAAGAAGAGACTCGCCGGGACGGCATCGAGACCATCGAGGCCATTCGCGAGGTCAAGCGGCGCTTCCCAGACGTCCAGACGACGCTCGGGCTTGTCCAACGTTTCCTTCGGTCTCAATCCGGCCGCTCGAGTAGTGCTCAACTCGGTGTTCCTGAACGAATGCATCGAAGCGGGCCTGGACTCCGCCATCGTGCACGCCGCCAAGATCATCCCGATGGCCCGGATCCCGGACGAGCAACGCGAAGTGGCGCTCGACATGGTTTACGATCGGCGGCGCCCTGCCACCGCGACCGAGCCCGCCTATGACCCGCTGCAACGCTTCCTCGAGCTCTTCGAGGGCGTGACGACGGCCGACACCAAGGCCGAGCGTGCCGCGGAATTGCTCAAGCTACCCGTCAGCGAACGATTGCAACGCCGCATCATCGACGGCGAAGCCAAAGGACTGTCTGATGATCTTGATGTCGCGCTTGCCGAGGGCAAGCCAGCGATGGAGATCATCAATTCCGACCTGTTGGCCGGCATGCGGGTGGTCGGTGAGCTCTTCGGGTCCGGTCAGATGCAGCTGCCGTTCGTGCTGCAGTCCGCCGAGGTGATGAAGACCGCAGTGGCCTACCTCGAGCCGTACCTGGAGAAGACCGACGCCCGCGGCAAGGGCACCATCGTGCTGGCAACCGTGAAGGGTGACGTTCACGACATCGGTAAGAACCTGGTCGACATCATCCTCACGAACAACGGCTACACCGTGGTGAATCTCGGTATCAAGCAGCCGATCGGCGCGATCATCGATGCAGCAACCGAGCATCACGCCGACGCGATCGGCATGTCGGGACTTCTCGTGAAGTCCACGGTCGTCATGAAGGAGAACCTGGAGGAGCTCAACCAACGGGGCATTGCAACGGCGTACCCAGTCTTCCTGGGCGGAGCTGCTCTGACCCGCGCGTACGTCGAGCAAGATCTCCGGGAGATCTTCGCCGGCGAAGTCCGCTACGCCAGAGACGCCTTTGAAGGCCTGCGGCTGATGGACGCGCTGATGGCTGTCAAACGTGGCGAGGAGGGTGCCGCGTTGCCCGCACCAAGGGAGCGGCGGGTGAAGGCTCGAGGGACGATCCTCGTCGAGGAGCGAGTCGAGACCGAGGTGCCGAGGCGCTCTGATATTGCGGTTGACATTGACGTGCCGACTCCACCGTTTTGGGGCGACCGGATTGTCAGAGGCATCTCGCTGGCCGATGTGGCGGCCTATCTGGATGAACGGGCGACCTTCATGGGCCAATGGGGTCTCAAAGGAACCCGTAACGGAATGTCGTACGAGGAGATGGTTGAGACCGAGGGGCGGCCCCGGCTGCGAGCTTGGCTGGACCGTATCCAGACCGACGCGATCGCGGAGTTCGCCGTGGTCTACGGGTACTGGCCCTGCTATAGCGAGGGGAACGAGCTCGTGGTGCTTCGTCTTGGAGGCGAGGCGTCCGATCCAGCCGCGGAGCTGCAGCGCTATGACTTCCCGCGGCAAACCCGTGGGCGCTTCCTCTGCCTCGCCGACTTCTTCCGTGACCGCCAGCTAGCCGAACTCAAAGGGCCTGACGTCGTAGCGTTCCATCTGGTGACGATGGGATCGCAGGTTGCAAAAGTGACCGCCAGCCTGTTCGAGCAGAACGCGTACCGGGACTATCTGGAGCTGCACGGGCTCAGCGTCCAACTGACCGAGGCACTCGCCGAGATGTGGCACGCCAGAGTGCGTACGGATCTTGGCTTCGCCCGTGATGACGGTCTGATGGAAGAGATGATCCGTGACCAGGCCTACCGTGGCTCGCGGTACTCCTTCGGATATCCGGCGTGTCCGGAACTTGACGACCGGAGAAAGCTGGTCGCGCTGCTCCGTCCGCAGCGGATCGGCGTCGAGTTGTCAGAGGAACTGCAGTTGCATCCGGAGCAGTCCACTGACGCGCTGATTGTGCACCACCCGGAGGCCAAGTACTTCAACGCCCGCTAATACCGTCAAGTGGTGGATCCGCACTACGGGTGTGGCCGTCAGAGTGCAATGGATTTGCGACCACGGCTGCGGCTGGAAGAATGGCCGCGCCATGAGCGACACGACAACCTCCACGCTGGCGGCCGCGCTGTGGGATTTTGATGGCACGCTGGCTGACACCGAGCCGCTCTGGATTGCTGCCGAGTATGGCCTGATCCACCGGTTAGGAGGCACTTGGTCGGATGAGCATGCCGAACAGCTGGTCGGCAATTCCCTGCTGGACTCGGGCTCCTACATCCTGAATGCCATCGGCCGAGTGGATCTCAGCCCGGCGTGGGTCGTGGAACAGCTGCTCGCGGATGTCGTTGGCCACATCCGGCAGAACCCGATCATCTGGCGGCCCGGGGCGATCGAGCTGCTCGACTCCTTCGCGGCGGCGGGTGTTCCGTGCGCGTTGGTATCAGCGTCGTACCGGGTGCTCTTGGATGCGGCCCTCAGTCAGCTGCCGGATGGGGTCTTCCAGGTATCGGTGGCCGGCGACGAGGTAAGCCAGGGCAAGCCACACCCGGAGCCGTACGAGAAGGCGTGTACGGCCTTAGGAGTCGCCGCTCGGCATTGTGTGGTCCTCGAGGACTCCGAGACTGGCTGTCGCGCTGGCAACGCTGCCGGTGCACTGGTGGTCGCTGTGCCCAACCGCGTGGAGATCCCGACGGCTCCGCGACGGCTCCACGTACGCTCGCTTGCTGGCCTGGACGCGGCAGCCGTGGCACGAATGCTGGAGCAGGTCAATGCGGCTTAACACCCTGGCGCGTGGCGTGCTGGCCGGCGCGGCCGCCTTGTTGCTGCTCGGCGCCTGCCGAACGCCTGGGGAGCCACCGGCGCCGACGCCCACCGCGAGCTCGACGCCGAGACCGTTCACCGTGATGTCTACGGACCAGATCCGCGTCACCGATCCAGCTGCAATCACTGATGCAGCGTCAACCGTGCTCTCACTCAACGTCTTCCAGCGGCTGATGACGGCCGATCCCGCTGGATCGGTACTGAAGCCGGACGCGGCACGGGACTGCCTGTTTACGTCTTCAACCACCTACACCTGCACCCTCAACGAGGAACTGGCGTTCCACAACGGACATCCGTTGACCTCCAGCGATGTGAAGTTCAGCATCGAGCGGGCTGCCCGGCTCAACGTTCCGGGTTCGTCCGCGGTATCGCTGTCCTCGCTGCGCAGGGTCCAGACCCCGGACCAGAGGACGGTACGGTTCGTGCTGAGCCGAGTCGACACCCAGTTCGGCTGGGCGCTGGCTTCACCAGCGGCGTCGATTGTCGATGAGGAGCTCTACAATGCGGATCGGGTCCAGGACCCGAATGGTCCCATCGTTGGATCTGGGCCCTTCGTGGTGAACAAGTACACCGGAAACCAGCTGCAGCTCGGCCGCTACGCGGACTACGTCGGACGTAATCCAGCTCAACTTCCCGACCTTGTCTACCGCAGTGTTGCCGACTCGCCGACGATCGAGGATGCAATGACCAGAGGCCTCGTCGACGTGGTCTGGCGGGGTCTCGATGGGCCGGCAGTCATCAGATACAGCCAGCAAGTGGGCCAAAACCCGAACCGCGAGACGGTCAACGGCTTTACTCAGAACGTGTTGGGCGGCGCGCGGGTGCTGCAACTCGAATGGTCGCCATACTCGCGCATGCGGTCGGACAAGGCGTTGCGGCAGGCGATTGCAGTTGCTCTGCAACGAGATCGCACGTCAGATTCGATCGTCCCGAACGGTGTGCCTGGGCACGCCTCTGCATTCCCGGTGGGCGGCAGGGCCAAGCCCAAGGTGACCTGGAAGAGCCGTATCAACCTCACGCTCGGCTACGACGCCTCCATGCCCAATGGCCAGGACATCGCGACTCAGATCCGCGGCCGCCTTGAGAACACCGGGGGGCTGAGCGTGCAACTCAAGCCTGGAGACCCGAACGCGGATCTGAATCTCGTCGACCGGAAGGCCTGGACGGCGACAGCTTTGGCATGGATGCAGCCATATCTCGATGCGCCGCTACCGGCGGCAGCATCCACCGTCAAGACGATCGAAACCGAATTCCGCGCGACAACCGACGGTGATACCGCAGATCGGCAGCTCGCCGCGCTGCAGAAGCAGGCGGCTGTCGATCTGACGGTGCTGCCGATCACCCAGTCGGACGAGCCCGTCTACCTACGGCGTGGCGTCGAGATCGCTGGTGGTTCCTATGGGCCCGGCTGGCAACTTGGATTTTTCGGTATCAGCAATGGCTGAGCAGGTCCAACTGTCCGGTGTCCGGCTGGGACCGTTCGAGGCGGGCGAGCGGATTACCCTCACAGATCCGAAGGGGCGGCGGCACTCGATCGTGCTCGCTGTGGGTGGGATGTTCCACACAGCCAAGGGTGCGATCAATCACGACGACCTCATCGCACAGCCGGAGGGAGTCGTGGTGAGCTCGACGGCCGGCGCCAAGTTCTTGGCCATGAGGCCGCTGCTGAACGAGTTCACCGTGACCATGCCGCGTGGCGCGGCGGTGGTATATCCGAAGGACGCCGCCCAGATTCTGATGAGCGCTGACATCTTTCCCGGCGCCCGAGTGTTGGAGGCAGGCGCTGGATCCGGTGCTCTGACCTGCAGTCTGCTGCGTGCGATCGGTCCAAACGGGCGGTTGATCTCCTACGAGCGGCGAGAGGACTTCGCGACTATTGCCAGGCGCAATGTCGAGAACTTCTTTGGCGCGAGCCCAGCCAGCTGGGATTTCCGGGTGGCTGATCTGCGAGAGTCGCATCCTCTGGAACCCCACGACCGCGTGATCCTCGACATGCTCGCACCTTGGGAGTGCATTGCAGCGTTGGCCGAGGTACTCGTCCCGGGCGGCGTCTTTTGCGCCTACGTCGCGACCACCACCCAGCTCGCTGAGACGGTGGAGACTCTGCGCGTCCACGGCGGCTTTACTGAGCCCGAGGCCACGGAGTCGTTGGTCCGAGCCTGGCACGCTGAGGGGCTGGCGGTACGCCCGCGGCACGATATGGTGGGCCACACTGGATTTGTGATCACAGCTCGGCGACTGGCACCAGGTTTCACAGCACCGTTACGCAAACGTCGCCCAGCACGCGGCGCGTACGGCAACGATTACAAGGGACCGCGCAGCCAGCCCGGGTAGGGTCTTGACAGGAGGTGTCATGACCGGACCTTTCCATGATCGCGGTGCGTATGAGGACCGCGAGTCTCTGATAGCCCAGATTGGTGCGCTCAGGGACGAGCTCGATCGGCTACGGGAACGGGTTACCTCGCATCCGCATGACATCGCGATGCTCGAGCGACGCCTTGCCGACGCTCGGTCTGATGCCCGGACCACGGCCGCCAACAACGAGCGCCTTGCGGCCACGCTGCGCGAGGCGCGGGACCAGATCGTTTCGTTGAAGAACGAGGTTGATCGTCTGGCGCAGCCTCCGGCCAGCTTCGCAGTCTTCCTTGGCGCGCAGGAGGAGCACACCGCCGACATCTTCACCGCTGGTCGCAAGATGCGAGTCAGCGTCAGCCCCGATGTTGATCTTGAAGCGTTGTCACCTGGCAAAGAAGTGATGATCAACGAGGCGATGAACGTAGTGAAGGTCCTTGACTTCGACGAGGTCGGTGAGGTCGTGCTGCTCAAGGAGATGCTTGAGGACGGCGATCGAGCACTGGTGATCGGGCATGGCGATGAGGAGAGCGTTGTGCGCCTCGCCTATCGACTTCATGATCAGCACTTGCGCTCTGGCGACTCCTTGCTGATCGACCGTCGGGTGCATTTCGCGTACGAGAGGATCCCGAAGCTGGACGTCGAGGAGCTGGTACTGGAGGAGGTACCCGACATCGACTACACGCTGATCGGCGGCCTCGGCACCCAGATCGAGGCAATCCGGGATGCGGTCGAGTTGCCCTTCCTGCACAAGGAGCTATTCGCCGAGCATGAGCTCAAGGCACCGAAAGGGATCTTGCTCTACGGGCCGCCAGGCTGTGGCAAGACCTTGATCGCCAAAGCTGTCGCCAACTCGCTGGCGAAGAAGGTCAGCGAGCGAACCGGCGAGGAAGGGCGCAGCTTCTTCCTGAATATCAAGGGCCCTGAGCTGCTCAACAAGTACGTCGGTGAGACCGAGCGGCACATCCGGCTGGTCTTCCAGCGCGCCCGGGACAAGGCAAGTGATGGCATGCCGGTGATCGTCTTCTTCGACGAAATGGATTCGTTGTTCCGGACTCGCGGCTCTGGTGTCTCCTCCGACGTGGAGAACACGATCGTGCCGCAGCTGCTGAGTGAGATCGACGGTGTCGAGGGTTTGGACAACGTGATCATCATCGGAGCCTCCAACCGGGAGGACATGATCGATCCGGCAATCCTGCGACCTGGACGTTTGGATGTCAAGATCAAGATCGAGCGCCCTGATGCCGAGGCGGCCCGGGAGATCTTCAGCAAGTACCTCACTCCGACCTTGCCACTGCATCCGGAAGATCTTGCCGAATTCGATCATGATCCGCAGACATGTGTGCTGGCCATGATCGACCGCACCGTTGGCCGGATGTATGAGGAGTCGGAGGAGAACCAGTTCCTGGAAGTCACTTACGCCGGCGGCGACAAGGAGGTCCTCTACTTCAAGGACTTCAACTCCGGAGCGATGATCCAAAACATCGTTGACCGGGCTAAGAAGATGGCGATCAAGGACTATCTCGACACCGCCGTCCGGGGGTTGCGGATCGGCCACCTGCTGCAGGCCTGCCTCGATGAGTTCGCTGAGAACGAGGATCTGCCCAACACGACCAACCCGGACGACTGGGCGAAGATCTCTGGCAAGAAAGGTGAGCGGATCGTCTTCATCCGGACACTGATCTCCTCCAAGCAGGGCACCCAGCCAGGTCGGTCCATAGACACGGTGTCCAACACCGGGCAATATCTTTAGAATTCCGCTCGCGCATCGCGCTCATGCCGAGTCGTTCGTCGTTGATCGCGAACGGAAAAGCGTGTTCGCGATCAACTCCTGCACTCCTCGGCGCGCGATTCCGACGCTCGCGGAATTCGGAGGCTCGCCTGGCGCCCGCGTGAACCCCTTCACGCTTGCATTGTGCTCACTGTCGAGCGATCTCCGACGCTCAGGAAGGGGCCACGCGATTCCGACGCTCGCGGAATTCAGAGGCTCGCTTCGCGCTCGCCCTGTTCGTCAAAATTTCCGACCGTGGCTGCTCAGGGAACGCGGTGCGGCGCCCTCGGGGGTACGTGGAGACCAGGTTTGTGCTCGGGCTCGGCGGTTTTGGCGCGGGCGCGTTGGATCAGCCCGAGGCCGGCACGCCAGCCGATGATGAACAGCGCAAGGACACAGCTGGCGACAACGATGAAGGACAGCTGTACACCGCCGCCCGTGAGCACCCGGAGCGTCATTCCTCCGATGACGGTGCCCAGCCAGACCGCGACCCCCGACGTTAGGGCGTACGGGTGGCGCCAAGTGCGCCCAATGAGCGTCCCCAAGAGGCAGCCGGCGAGGAACGGCCAGATGGTGTGAGCGACGCCAAGCAGGTCCGTTGCCTCCTGGTGACTACTGCGTCCGACGATCGCAAAGACCAGGATGCAGATCACGTCCACTGCAATCGCTGGAAGGATCTGCACGAACCTCACACTACGCTGAGGCCATGGCTTCCACAGGCAATCGTGATGAGTCCGCTGCTGCTGCGGGCTCGGACACGGCTGCCCGTCTGAACACTCGGATCATGGGAATCGAGACCGAGTACGGGATCAGTGCCATTACACCGGGGTCGTCCGCGGTGCCCGGTGGATTCGGCAATGCGTTCGTCGAGGACGATCTGCATCCCATGCAGCTTTCGAACCATGTCGTCAAGGCGTACGGCGCCTCAGCGGCGGGCCAGCCGGCTGGCTGGGACTACGAAACCGAGACTCCGTTGCGGGATATCCGCGGCTACGAGATCTCGCGTGCCGCGGCGCACCCGGACCAGCTGACCGATACCGATCTCGGCATGGCCAACGTCATCTTGACCAACGGAGCGCGGCTGTATGTCGACCACGCCCATCCGGAGTACTCCAGCCCTGAGGTGACCTGCGCGTTGGACGCCGTGCGCTTCGACAAGGCCGGCGAGTCCGTGATGGCGATCGCCGCGCAGCGGGCCACCCAGTCCTTGGGACGCTCGGTCCGGCTCTACAAGAACAACACCGACGGCAAGGGCGCCTCGTACGGCACACACGAGAACTATCTGCTGCAGCGCAGCACACCCTTCGACCGGATTGTGACGCAATTCACGGCATTCCTCGTCTCGCGGCAGGTGATCACTGGAGCCGGTCGAGTAGGCGTGGGCCAATCCAGCCAGACTCCTGGCTTCCAGATCAGCCAGCGCGCGGACTTCTTTGAGGCTGAGGTGGGACTGGAGACCACGCTCAACAGGCCGATCATCAACACTCGCGACGAGCCGCATGCCGATGCAAGCCGGCATCGCAGGCTGCATGTGATCACTGGAGATGCCAACTTGTCGGAGATCTCCACCTATCTCAAAGTGGGCATGTCCTCCTGGGTGCTGCGGGTCATCGAGGCAGGAGAGCTGGCATCCGACGTTCGGCTGGACGGACCTGTGGCGGCCATGCGGACGGTCAGCCATGACCTCCTGGCCCGCGAGCCCCTCTATCTCCTCGAGGGCACCAGCATCACCGCCCTGGACCTCCAGGAGGTGTACCTGGACGCGTGTCGCAACCACTATGAACGGATCGCCGGAGATCTCACCGAGACGGCTCGGATTGAGGCGAAGGACATCTTCGGTCGCTGGCAGGAATGTATCGATGCGCTGCGTACGGACATTTTCAGCCTCGCTGACCAGCTCGACTGGGTAGCCAAGCTCAAGCTTTTGGAGTCCTATCGGCAGCGCGACGGGTTGAGCTGGTCGGCCCCGAAGCTGGCCTTGATCGACCTGCAGTACGCCGACGTCGATCCACGCCGCAGCCTCTACCGGGCACTGCTCGCAAATGGAAAGATGCGGCGACTCATCAGCGATGACGACATCGAGCGGGCTCGCACCTCCCCGCCAGATGACACCAGGGCTTACTTCCGGGGGAGGGTCATGGAGAAGTTCGGATCCTCGGTGGTTGCGGCTTCCTGGGACTCAGTGATCTTCGACGTGCCCGACCGTCCGGCGCTGCAGCGGCTGCCCCTTCTCGACCCGCTGCGAGGCACCCGGGAACAGGTCGGCCAGATGATCGACGAATGCGATTCCGTCACTGATCTGTTCGCAGCTCTGGGTCGCTAACGCCACCCGGCAGGCACACGCTGGAATGTCATGGCCTTGTCGGTAGCGTTGGTTACTCTTGAGGCCAGCACAGACGAGGAGCAGGTATGGCTGAGTCAGAGCAGAGCCAACGCAAGTCACGGCGGGCCGACGATCGCGAGCTCGAGGAGCTGACGCCCGCTGATACGGCGCACAAGGCGGAGCTGGACTCAGAGGTGGACTCATTGCTGGACGAAATCGACGACGTGCTTGAGGTCAATGCCGAGGAGTTCGTGCGCTCATTCGTTCAGAAGGGCGGCCAGTGAACGACGGCCGACAAGTCGTTGAGCTGACCTCAGAGTTTTTTCGTTTCGGGTCCTCTTCCTTTACCGAGTTCGTCTCGCGCGTCGCTCCCGATGTATTGCCGTCGTCGCGTGCGGTCGCTGGCGGGATTGGCGACCTCACGCCGCATGGAACCACCATCGTGGCCGCGACCTTTCCGGGTGGCGTCGTTGTCGCCGGCGACCGGCGGGCCACCATGGGCAACATCATCGCCCAACGTGACATCGAGAAAGTGTTCGCCGCCGATGAGTTCTCGATCATCGGCATCGCCGGTGCCGCCGGAATCGCGATCGAGTTAGTCGGCTTGTTCCAGGTCGAGCTGGAGCACTACGAGAAGATCGAAGGCGCTCCGTTATCTCTCGTCGGCAAGGCGAACCGGCTGGCGACGATGATCCGGCTGAATCTTGGACTTGCAATGCAGGGCCTCGTGGTGGTGCCCCTATTCGCTGGCTGGGATGAAGCGAGCGGGGAGGGCCGGATCTTTTCCTACGACGCAACTGGCGGCCGCTACGAGGAACATGCCTACTTCTCCGTCGGGTCCGGGGCAGTTTTCGCTCGAGGATCGTTGAAGAAGCTCTATCGCCCTGATTTCGATGTGAACGAGGCGGCAATGGCGATAATCCAGGCGCTCTACGACGCTGCCGACGACGACTCTGCAACCGGTGGCCCTGATCTGACGCGAAAGATCTTCCCCGTAGTGCTGGCCGCAACCGGGGATGGTGTGCAGCGGCTGAGTGATCTGCAGATCACCGAGCTGATCGACCAGCTCATGGAAAGCCGTGCCGTCCGACCCGACGGACCTGGGGCCCCACTTGCCTAAAAGGACGCACCGATGAGCATGCCGTTTTACGTGGCGCCCGAACAGCAGATGAAGGATCGGGCGGATTACGCGCGCAAGGGCATCGCCCGAGGCCGTTCTGTGGTCGTTCTGTACTTCGCGGACGGCATCCTGTTCGTGGCCGAGAACCGGTCCCAGGCGCTCCACAAGGTCAGTGAGATCTATGATCGCATCGCCTTCGCGGCCGTCGGCCGATACAACGAATTCGAGAACTTGCGGCAACTCGGCATCCGATACGCAGACTTACGGGGCTACAGCTATGACCGGACCGACGTAACGGGCCGTGGTCT
This sequence comes from uncultured Actinomycetota bacterium, assembly GCA_963836855.1. Taxonomy (GTDB): domain Bacteria; phylum Actinomycetota; class Actinomycetes; order Propionibacteriales; family Propionibacteriaceae; genus Microlunatus. The sequence continues at coordinate 103,387 of CAWILN010000034.1, forward strand.
TGCCAACACGTACGCCCAAATACTCGGCACGATCTTCTCTTCCGGCGGTGATAAGCCTTACGAGGTGGAGATCGTGGTCGCCGAGCTCGGCATCGCGCCCGGGCTGGACCAGATCTACCGCCTGACCTACGACGGTTCAGTGGCCGACGAAGCAAACTTCGCGGTGATGGGCGGGTCTGCAGACGTCATAGCTGAAGTGGTCAGTGGCGGATTCACTCCCGGCCTGGGCCTCGCTGAGGCCGCCAAGCTCGCGGTCCGCGCCCTCAGTTCCGACGGAGGCCAAAATGCCGCCCCGCGCGTGTTGGGTGTGGAGGCCTTGGAGGTTGCCGTCCTTGATCGGACCAGGGCAATGCCGCGCAAGTTCCGGCGCATCAAGGGTGACCGGCTCGCTAGCTTGCTCGCCGACGGACCGGAGCCGCCCGGCGACAACGGCGCTGAGGAGCCCCAGCAGAAGCCCGCGACGTGAAAGAGACTACGTCGGCCACCAGCATCGACCAGCCCCGGACCGACCGCGTCGTGATCATCGGTGCGGGGCTCATTGGAGCGTCGATCGGCTGCGCGCTCTCCGCCGCCGGCTACGCAGTCCATCTGCGCGACCACAAGATCAGCCACGCCCGGGTCGCCGCCGGTCTGGGTGCCGGCATAATCGACCCTCCAATTTCCGCAGACGTGGCCCTGGTGGTGATCGCCGTTCCGCCAGGCGCCATCCCCGATCTTGTGATCCACAGCCTCCAGGTCTATCCGAATGCGACGGTCACCGATGTCGGCTCGGTGAAGGCGGGAGTGCTCGACATTTTGTGGCAGCGAGATCTCGACCTCAGTCGCTACGTCGGGTCGCACCCCATGGCTGGCTCACATCACTCCGGGCCGATGACCGCCCATCCCGACTTGTTCGCTGACCGGACTTGGGTTGTTACGCCACACCGCCGGTCGGCCAGGGAATCGGTGGAGCGCGTCCGGGCCGCGGTCCGAGCCTGCCGCGCTCGCGAGATGATTATGGACGTCGCCGACCATGACGCGGCTGTAGCTCGGGTATCACACCTGCCCCACCTGATGTCGGTATTGGTCGCGAGCCGCCTCACCGGAACTCCAGACCAGGACCTGATGTTGGCCGGCCAAGGTTTGCGCGACGTCACGCGCATCGCTGGCAGTGATCCCGCGCTCTGGGAGCAGATTGTGGGTGCGAACTCGGACGCGGTGCTGGACGAGCTGCGAAGTGTGCAGGACCAGCTCGGCTTGTTGATCAAGGCTGTTGAGGCAACCCCGGCCACCAACGACTTGCGAATCCAACTGGAGCAGGGAGTCGCTGGGACACGCAAGGTCGCTGGCAAGCATGGAGCGGCGGCGGTCCGTTACAGCGAGGTCGTGATTGCAATTCCTGACGAGCCCGGCGCGCTGGCACGACTGTTCGGCGACGTGAGTGCTGCCGGGGTGAACGTGGAGGACATCTCGATTGAACATGATCCTGTCCGGGAGGTCGGTTATCTGGCTTTGTCGATCGCACCGGAGCAGGCGGATGCACTGGTCGAGACCATGCTGTCCCACGGTTGGGCAGTCTCCTGACCAGTGGCCGGTACGCTGAAGCGCGTGTCTGAGGCAGCAATGACAGATGGGCCACTCGTCATTGCCATCGATGGACCCAGTGGTTCAGGCAAGTCGAGTACGGCTCGAGGCGTCGCAGATCGACTCGGGCTGGCCTTTCTCGACACTGGTGCGATGTACCGCGCGATCACCTGGCTGGCGCTCCAGGAAGGCGTGGACCTTGACGACCAAGCGGCTGTTGCGGAGCTGCTGGGCCATGCGTCGATGGATATCGATCAAGATCCTCGACGCCCGGCGATTGCCATCAACGGGGTTGACGTCACCGAGGCGATCAGAGCCCCTGAGGTGTCGGCGGCTGTCAGCTCAGTCGCGACAAACCTCGATATCCGTGCAGATCTGATCGCGCGACAGAGGAACTTGATCGCCCATGCGGTTGGCGGCATCGTCGCTGAGGGACGCGATATCACAACGGTGGTGGCTCCTGACGCCGAGGTACGCGTGCTGCTGGTCGCCGATCCGGCCGCGCGAGTGGCTCGGCGGCATGCTGAGCTCACCGAGCATCAAGTGGATGTGGATACCGTGACCGATCAGGTAATCCGGAGGGACCGTGACGATTCCACGGTCGCCCAATTCGAATCGGCGGCTCCTGGCGTGCACGTGGTCGACTCCACATTTCTGAGCCTGGAGGAGGTGATCGAAACGATCTGCTCATTCGTTCCGGTCAGGCCACTGGGGGACGGGCGTGATCGAAGGCGTTAGCTCTGATCTTCCGCACACCGATCGGCTGCCGGCTCCCAGAGAGTGGGTCTTGCGGCTCACCAGGCCCCTGGTACGGCTTGGACTATCTGCCTGCTGGCGGGTGAAAGTGCAAGGTGCCTGGAACGTTCCGGGCTCCGGACCTGTGATCTTGGCGGCGAACCACATCGGCTTGTTGGACGGACCGGCCCTGGTGGCGCTAACCAGGCGGCTCACCTTTGCCATGGTGAAGCGGGAGGCCTTCACTGGCGCGGTCGGCCAGTTCCTGATGCACGTAGGTCAGATCTCTCTCAATCGTCGAGAGATCGATCCCCAGGCAATCCGGAGGGCAGTTCAGGTGCTGCGTGCGGGCAAGGTGCTCGCGGTGTTCCCGGAAGGAGTACGAGCTGGCGGAGAGGTCCTCTGGGCGAAGGGAGGCGCCGCCTACCTAGCGATGGTGTCGGGCGCGCCCATTGTCCCGGTCGCCATTCTCGGCACTCGCGAACCTGGGCAGCACAAGAACCAGGTACCCCGCCTGGGTCGACCGATCCACGTTGTCTACGGCGAGCCATTCAACGTACCTCGATCTTCCTGGCCACGCCGCAAAGCGGCGGTCGCGAAGTGGACTGAGGTCGTAAGGCAACGCCTCGCCGATCATGTGGTCGCGGCGCAGGCCCTCACCGGGCTACCCTTGCCGGGGCCACCGAAGATCAAGTCCGCCCTCTCCACCGTCTAGTCAGCGGCCGCCAGCCGGCCGAAGAATCCCGAGCGAAGCGAACATGAGTGACGTAGCGACTGCCGAAGAGTTGCAGGTCCTGCCCGTAGTCGCAGTTGTCGGCCGGCCGAATGTCGGTAAGTCAACCTTGGTCAACCGGATGCTCGGCCGTCGCGAGGCTGTGGTCCAAGACGTGCCAGGAGTAACTCGGGACCGGGTTTCCTATGACGCCACCTGGAATGGACGCCAGTTCGTGCTGGTCGACACCGGTGGCTGGGCACCTGACGCCAAGGGAATGGCTGCCCGAGTGACCGAGCAGGCGGAGCTCGCCGTCGCCGCCGCGGATGCCGTCGTCTTTGTTGTGGACGCGACCGTTGGGACACAAGACATCGACGACGCCGTCGTCAAGGTGCTGCGCCGGAGTGGGAAACCAGTGATCCTGGCCGCCAACAAGGTTGATGATCAGCGCACCGAGGGCGAGGCAGCGGCCATGTGGCAGCTCGGCCTCGGCGAACCCTTTCCTGTGTCCGCGTTGCACGGTCGCGGGAGTGGTGACCTGCTGGACGCGATCTTGGCGACGATTCCCGAGGCGCCACGGACCCTGGACGATCTGGAGGGCGGTCCGCGTCGGGTTGCCATCGTGGGTAAACCCAATGTCGGGAAGTCAAGCTTGCTCAACAAGATCGCCGGACAACAACGGGCGGTCGTCGATGAAGTCGCGGGAACCACAGTCGATCCCGTCGACGAGCTCGTCGAGCTGGGCAGCGAAATCTATCGGTTCATCGATACGGCCGGGATTCGTCGCCGTGTCAAGGAGGCTTCGGGACACGAGTACTACGCAAGCTTGCGCACCCACGGTGCCATCGAGCGTGCTGAGGTCTGTGTCGCAGTCATCGATGCGAGCGAGCCGCTCACCGAACAGGACCTCCGCATCCTCACATCGGTGGAGGAGGCGGGACGTGCACTGGTGATCGCGTTCAACAAGTGGGATCTGACAGATGAGGAGCGACGTCGCTATCTCGGGCGAGAAATCGAGCGCGAGCTGGTCCGCTACGAGTGGGCAGCCAAGATCAACATTTCCGCACTGACCGGCCGCCACGTCGACCGTCTCGGTGCGGCGATCCAGGAAGCTCTGGCCGGTTGGGGGACCCGCATCCCAACCGGGAGGTTGAACGCATTCCTCGGGAGGATCGCTGCTGCACAGCCGCATCCAGTGCGTGGCGGGAAGCAGCCACGGATTCTATTCGGGACTCAGGCACACGCCGGCCCACCGACCTTCGTACTCTTCACCTCGGGCCAGCTCGAGCCTGGTTACCTACGATTCTTGCAGCGTCGGCTCCGCGAGGAGTTCGGTTTTCGTGGCACTCCAGTGCATCTCGAGGTACGCGCGCGTGAGAAAAGAAGGCGAAAGTGACCAGCGAAGACGTGACTGTGACTGATCAGCAGGCGCTGGTGATCGAGCTGATGCAGTCGCTCGAGTCCGGCGTTCACGGCGAGGAGCTGCGCCGCTTCTTCCACGAGGATGCGGAGCAGATTGAGTATCCGAGTCTGGTCGATCCTCGCGTCGGGCGTCGTGGTTTGGACGGCATGATCGCGGCCAGCGAACTTGGTGCCGGAATGCTGGCCTTCCAGCGCTACGACGTAAGCCGCTGGATTGAGGCCGAAGACACCATCGTCTGCCAAGCCGAGTGGCACGCCGAGCTTGCCAAGGACGCGGGACAGCTGCGTAAGGGACAGCGGCTTCACACCTACAGCATCCTGATCTTCACATTCCGCGACGAGAAGATCATCCGCCAGGAGGCGTACGACTGCTACGAGCCGTCCGGTGACGTATTGAAGTCGTAAGCCTCAGTCAGCCAATCGCGAAGTTGATCATCGACTTGGTCGACGCCGGTCAGGTTGATCATGTGAACCACCCGATCAGCGGCAGCCGGCAGCGTACGGCTTATGCGCGCATCGTTCACTTCGTACGGGAGATAGAGACTGAGCAGAACGGAACGGACTCGTGGCCGGAACTCGGCGATTTTCCGGTCGCTCTTGAGGAAGATCCCGACATTGACGGCATCGTCGTGGACCGGCCCGAGAGTGATCAAGTGCTCGATGACAGCGCCGTAGATCTCACTCACCCAACGCGGGTGGCGCGCGAGAAGAGTGTTGACGGTGATGCCAGGGACGCAGACGTGTGCCTGATTGACAGACGCGAATTCCCGGTCACAGTTCGGGCACACCCAACGGGTCACGCGCCGATTGTGTCGCAGCTGCCACCGTTACTAATCGGGGCGTCCGCCGTAGTAGAGTTCCCGCTCGTGGCTGGTGCTCTCTGAAGCACTGTCAGCGGGCTGTGGCGCAGCTTGGTAGCGCACTTGACTGGGGGTCAAGGGGTCGCGAGTTCAAATCTCGCCAGCCCGACTAAGCGAAATGGCCTAGTCAGACGGCATAATTCATCCGTCGAAATGATTTGGATTTCATGATCGTCTTCGCCTTTGACCACCTTTTTTGACCACCTTTTTCACGCGAGGGCGTCGCTAAGCCGAGTCAGTGCCTCACGCGAAACGTCAGGACAGACGTGGCCGTAGACGTCTCCGGTGATCGCGACGCTCGCATGACCGAAGATCTCAGAGACCACCTTGAGCGGCACGCCAGCCGACAACATGACTGAGGCAGCAGAGTGCCGCAGCGTGTGCAGCCCGACCGTGGAAGGCAGCTTCGGCGCGCTTCGCTGCGGCCTTGAGGGCACGCAGCGCGTTGCGAGGATCGCATGGCTCGCCCAGCTCGGTTGTGAACACGTACGGGGTCGGCTGCCACATTGAGCCGGCCCTCAGCCGCTCGGCCCTCTGCCTGGTGCGCACGTCGCGCAAGCAGCCTTCTCCGCAGTAGGGGAGAGCGGTATCACTCGGCGTGACTTCGCGTCTTCGTTTCGGTCACAACGAGCTCGCCGTCGACGCGGGCCAAGGTGCCACGTACCCTCAGCAGCTTCGCGTCAAGATCAATGTCGGACCAATGGAGGGCGAGCGCTTCGCCTCTGCGCAAGCCGGTGTTGACCAGCAGCGCGAAGAGTGGCGCGTACCGGCTCGGCTTCCGCCGCAACCAGGAGCGAGCGCACTTGATCAGGCGTCAGGTAGGCAGCCTCCTTGACAGGCACCTTCGGGCGACGTACGGCGTGGGCCGGGATTCTGCGCTATGCGCCTTGTCGCGCACGGCCGTATCGAGCACGGCGCGTAAGACTGTGTACGCAGTGCGGATCGTGGACTCAGCCAGCCCGCGGTCTTTCAAGCTCAACCTTCCACGCCTCGATGTGGGACGGCCGGAGCTTGTCGAGCGGTCTGCGCGCCGATCTTGCTACCGATGATGTGCGTGCGCGCCATCGTGGCGTACATCGTTCTTCGTGGTCGCTTTCCGATCCGACGCCTCCAACGCCGAGTCGATCCACTCGCGGTAAACTCGCCGAGGGTGACTCTTGCGGTCCTTGGCGGGCAGGTTGGCGCGCAGCCGATCCCTGACCTCTGCGGCCTTGTCTCGTGCCTCCTTGGCGAGTGCTGCCGTAGACGGTGTATCGGCTGCTCCGCCCGTCCTCGTCTGTGTGGCGGATGTGGACCTGCCAACGGCCGTCGGCGCGCTGGACGGGATTGGAGCCCTCGCTGTTGCCCCGTCGTCTTGTGGTGCTCACAGCAGACCCCGCTCGCCTGCGAGGCTCACCCAACGTCCCTGGACGATGATCATTAATCGCATGACCGGCTCCTCCGAATAGTCCAGCGGCCGCCGAAGCGCATCAGCACTACGGGATCGGCCGCGATCAGTTGATGTTCACCGCCGATGCTGGCACGCCGATCTCACACAAACACAGATTCCCGAACACGTCCGACAGCAGATCATGAGAAGTCAACCTATGTGCAGTCACCACAATCAGGCAGACTTGTCGACAGGGTGAAGCCCATCAACATAGGCGCGTAGATCCGAGCTCCGCACCAGACGAATGCGATCAATCTTGACGGATTCAAGATCGCCCGAACTGAACAGCTCGTAGACCTTTGATCGGCTAATGTTCAAGATCACCGCAACCTCGGGAACCCGGTACAGCAGTCGATCCTCCATTGCGCTACCTCGATTCTTGAAGATGCCAGTCCTTGCCCGCATCCCCTAAGCCCGTCCATCCGGCGCTGGCGATCGTTCGCGGAGCGTGAAGGCAGGAATCGAGAGTCGGCGGAGGAAGTGGCTCTATCGGCGCAGCTGCCAAGTCAATCGTCCTTGATCTGCGCGGTTGCAAGAGGGCAACTCTGCCTGTGTGGCCGCGCGTCCGCAGCGCAACAGGAGGCGCCAATCGGAGCCCGCTCAGCGTGGCGGGGTTCCTTGCCCATGAGTTCCCTAGATCCAGGCAAGACGTCTGCAACCGTCCGCGGAGGTCCGCGCCCTCGGTGACATAGGCCAGACCGTGCATCCTCGGCTGGTGGAATCACGGCTGCGTAGCTGTCACGGCTGCTGTCAAGCTCCCTGCCTATCCGGTCAAGCCACATAGCCCGCGGGGGCGGCTGCCCATGCATGGGGTCCACGAACGTCCGGCGACAGCCCGGGGAGTCGCATCCGGTGTCACCCTGCTGATGGTTCACGGAGTCATCGACTACACCGGCTCGGGCGGCCATGCGCGCGGCCTACGACCCCGCCTCCAACCCGGCGTAGCGCCAAACCTGCGACAGGCCGTCCACCGAGGGGTGCCCTTCCAGCGCGTGACTAGTGCGAATCGAGGGCGAGACTGCTGGACAGGTCGCGGTAAGCGTTGGCTTGGGCGAGGAGGTTGTTAGCCCTTCTCTCGAACGCGGCGACCGCGTCAGCGCCGGCGGCGAAGCGCAGCGGCGGCTCCTCCAGACCGGCGAGGTGGACCAGTGCGTCGGCGAGCTTCGCCGGATCGCCGCCCTGCTGCCCGTTCATGCTCTTCCAGTCGGTGATCGTTTGCTCGGTCCGCTCCGCGTAGTCCTCGATTGAGGAGGCGGCGTACTTGGTCGACTCCGGGGTGAGCAGCTCGGTGCGGAAGAATCCGGGCTCGACCAGCATCGTGCGTATTCCGAACGGAGCAACCTCCGGGGCCAGCGACTCCATCCAACCTTCCACCCCAAACTTCGATGCGGCATAGGCACTGGTGAACTCTCCGCCCTCAAGGCCGGCGGTTGAGGAGATCGTGACCACCAAGCCGGAGCGTTGCGCGCGCATCACCGGGAGGACGGCGCGGGTGACGTTGACCGGGCCAAAGAAGGTGGTCTCGATCTGCGCCCGGAACTCCTCAGGGCTCAGCTCCTCAAAGAAGCCGGCGTTGAAGTTGCCCGCGTTGTTAACCAGCACGTCAACCCGGCCGAACCGGTCGACCGCAGCCGCCACGGCCGCCGCTGCGTCGCCGGGGTCGGTGACGTCCAGCTTGATCGGTAGAAGGCCGTCATGCTCTCCAATCGCCGCGGTGACCTTCTCCGGGTTCCGTCCCGTGCCGACGACCGCATGACCAGCAGCCAGGGCAGCCCTGGCAATGTCGACGCCCAGGCCACGGCCGGAACCGGTGATTAGCCAAACCTTCTTGTCGCTCATGTTGCTGCACGTCCTTCCGCTGTGGGGGGCGCCTCATCTCTGTGTACACCACAGGCGCGCGGACCATCCAACGGCCTCAGATGCGCCTCGCAGGCGTGTTCGGCCTCGGGTGTGGGTCATTGTCAGGCAGTTAGCTCCGCGACAGTAGCAGTTGCGCGACCCGGTCTCGACACAGGTTGGTGGGTGATGATCAGTAAGCCAACCTGCTGATCATCGCTGCTCATATAGCGGCGGCTGTGGCTGCGTCGGGACGGATTGTCACGACTGTGGCTGACCGCTTCGGTGTGAACCCGGCTCCGGTCAGTCTCCTGTGGCCTTTTACGCTGAACGGGAGCGCGGAACCGTCCGGTCTTGTCCGGCCTCGGGTGAGGTCATTGTCAGGCAGTTAGTCAGGCAGTTGGCGGCGGGTCCATTGAAGCCAGATACCCGCGTACGACCCGGGACTCCCACTCCGCTATGGCCTGCCCTAGCGTCGGCAGCATGACGCAGCCAGGCAACGACGCCGCCGGAAGCGGCAGCTTGACCCAGGATGCGGCCGCGCTGGACTCGGGGGCTTTGGCGCCGCTGCGTCAGCGCGCGTTCCGGTGGCTTTGGATCGGGGTGCTGATCAGCTGGACCGGCACCTGGATGCAGACCGTCGGCGCGCAGTGGTTGCTGGTGGACGCGCCCAACGCCGCCGTGCTCGTCTCGCTGGTACAGGCGGCAACGACACTGCCGGTCATGCTGTTCGCGCTGCCCGGCGGGGTGCTGGCGGACTCCTTCGATCGGCGCTGGCTGCTGTTCTCGATCCAGGCATACTTCTTCGTCCTCGGCATCGTGCTCGCGGTGCTGACCGCGCTCGGACAGATGCCGCCCGCCCTGCTGATCGCTTTCACGTTCCTGTTTGGTGTCGGGGCGGCGATTCAGCTGCCCACCTGGGCGTCGAACATCCCCGAGCTGGTACCGAGGGCGCAGCTTCGGGCGGCGTCGCGGCTCGATCTGGTCGGCGTGAACGTCTCCCGTGCCATCGGGCCGGCCATCGGCGGCGTGGTCATCGCGCATTTCGGTGGCGTACCGGTCGTGTTCGCGCTGAACGCCCTGTCGGTCCTCTTCCTGGCGGTGGCTTTGCTCCGCTGGCGCCGGCCACCCGCCGAGGCGCGCCGCCGGGAGCGTTTCGTACGGGCATTGCGCGCCGGCGGTCGCTATGTCTGGCACGAACCGGTGGTGCGCCGCATCCTGCTCCGCGTGATCATCTTCGTCGCTCCCGCGGTGGCGATGTGGGCGCTGCTGCCGGTGATCGCGAGCCAGCACCTACGGCTGCAGGCTGACGGCTACGGCGCTCTGTTCGGCGCTCTCGGAGCTGGCGCCATTCTGGGGGCGCTGTTGCTGGGACGGATCAAGAACAGGGTGTCCACCAACGCGATCCTCGCCGGCGGAGCCGCTCTGTACGCCGCGGCGCTGGCCCTGCTCATCCTGGTGCCCAGCTTCTTCGCGGCCCTGGGGACTTTGATCCTGAGTGGCATCGCCTGGATGGCGGTGACCTCGACGCTGCAGGCAGAGCTCCAGCTGATCCTGCCGGGCTGGGTACGGGCTCGCGGGATCGCCATCTTCACGGTCACGTTCATGGCGTCCCAGACCGGCGGTGCGCTGCTCTGGGGACTGATCGCAGATCAGGTCGGGCTGCGACCGGCCGTGCTGGGCGCCGCGGCCGCGGTGGGCGTCGGTGTCGTCGCCGCCCTGTTCCTCCGGGTGCCGGAGACCGGCCACCTCGATCCGCGGCTGGCCGCCCCCTACTGGACCGACCCGGAGCTGGCCTTCGATCCCGAACCCGACACCGGGCCGGTGCTGGTCGCCGTGCGCTTCACCGTCGCGGCCGAGCGGCAGGAGGGCTTTCTGGAGGCGATGATCAAGCTCCGCCGGTCCCGGCGCCGGACCGGTGCGACCAGCTGGGAGCTCTACCGGGACGGTGAACGTCCGGACCGGTTCGTCGAAATCTTCCGCATCGCTTCCTGGGAGGAACACCTTCGGCAGCACGAAGGCCGGCTGACCGCCACCGATCGCGTGATCGAGGAGGCCGCCCTTGCCTTCTCCGATCCTCCGGCGGAAGCGGAACACCTGCTGCCTCCGTAGGTCCTCATGACTGGCCGGGCAGCGAAGCGTTCATCTCACTCGATCCGGACGGCGACGTCGCGCCGGTCGGTCGCGCCATCGATGATCAACAAATCAACCGTGAGCAGGTTGCCGAAGTCGACGAGCTGGTGGATCTCGGCCGCGGTGGACAACTCGGTGTGCTGCGGATCGCCCGCGGTGATCCAGGATTCGGCGGAGGCGGCCAGGTTAGGCTCAGGTTCCAGATGGACAGTGACCGCATGATCCTGTGGAGCGGGTGACGAGGATCGAACGCCTATCTCCAATCGAGGCTTAGGTCAGGCGACCGGACGGCACCAGTCGCGACCCATCCGGCATGAGCCCCCGTAGGGCTCGGACGACCTGAAAACAATATTGTGCCGGTAGTGATGGAGCGGCAAGACGATAGCAGCGGTTCGTCGGTGTCTGATGGAACGGAGGGCGTCACGTGGACTACACGAAACTGGGCAACACCGGGATGGACGTGTCGCGGATCTGCCTCGGCTGTATGGGGTTCGGGGACGCGGAACGGTGGGTCCACAAGTGGGTGCTCGACGAGGAGAACAGCCGGCCGATCATCCAGAAGGCGCTGGAGCTCGGCATCAATTTCTTCGACACGGCGAACGTGTATTCCATCGGGAGGAGCGAGGAGATCCTCGGGCGTACGCTGAGGGACTTCGCCGACCGTGACGAGGTCGTCATCGCCACCAAGCTGCACGGCCAGATGCGTGAGGGACCGAACGGCGCTGGGCTGTCGCGCAAGGCGATCCTGAGCGAGATTGACCACAGCCTGCAGCGACTGGGGACGGAGTACGTCGACCTGTACCAGATCCATCGCTGGGACTACCAGACCCCCATCGAGGAGACGATGGAGGCGTTGCATGACGTGGTGAAGGCTGGAAAGGCCCGATACATCGGGGCCTCCGCCATGTACGCGTGGCAGTTCCAGAAAGCGCTGCACGTCGCCGAGACGTATGGCTGGACCCGGTTCGTGTCGATGCAGGATCACCTGAACCTGATCTACCGCGAAGAGGAGCGAGAGATGCTGCCGCTCTGCCGCGAGGAGAAGGTCGGGGTGATCCCGTACAGCCCGCTCGCCTCCGGACGATTGACTCGCGACTGGTCGTCGGAGAGCACGCTTCGGTCCGAGACTGATCAGATCGCGAAGACCAAGTACGACGCGACGGCTGACACGGATCGACAGGTCGTGGAGAGAGTCGCAGAGCTCGCGGACAAGCATGAGGTTCCGCGTGTCCATATCGCGCTCGCCTGGCTGTTACAGAAGAAGCCGGTGACAGCGCCGATCATCGGGGCAACAAAGATCACCCATTTGGAGGCTGCAGTGGGAGCCCTCTCCGTCACGTTGTCCGAGGACGAGGTCACATACCTGGAAGAGCCCTATACGCCGCATCCCATCGTTGGACATCAGTGAGCCGTTCGCCATGGTGGTGGCGAGAGAAGCATCGCCGCGCCGGCGGCCCAGTCATGAAACTCGTCCGCTACGCCGACGACTTCGTGATCATGGTCCACGGCCACCACTCCGATGCCGAGGCGCTGTGGGGGGAGGTGGCGGCGGTACTGCGGCCGATGGGTTTGCGCCTGTCGGAGGCCAAGACGCGCCTGACCCACCTAGACACAGGGTTCGACTTTCTCGGCTGGCGCATCCAACGCCGCCTTAAGAAACACAGACGACGCCGTTCGGGCCGACTCGGCGAGAGATCCAGCCGTCTCCGTCTCGATCCGTGGCGCGCGCAGAGTTGATCACTGCCCGGGTCGGCGCCACGGGTGTTGTCGAACTTGACCCTTGCTGCTGGCTGGCCAGCGGGCTGGAGAATCTGTCGACCGGGGTGGCATCACTTAAGGCTTGGTGCGGCCGGGCGGTGTTGTAGTAGCCGACCCATTCATCCAAGGCCTGCTGCGCGGTCGGCAGCGAGGGAAAGACCTGGCGGCTGTCGAACTCGGCCCGTAGGGTGCGGTGGAACCTTTCGATCTTCCCCGTCGTGGTCGGCGACCGCGGCAAGGTCAGCAGATGCTCGATGCCGTACTCACGGCAGATCGCGTCGAACAACACCTCCACCGGTGGGGCGAAGAACCGCCCGGTGAACACCCGAGCGTTGTCGGTCAGCAGCTGCTCCGGCGGTCCGTAACAGCCAATCGCCGAGCGCAACCCGTCACAGACCAGCCGGGTCCGTTCCCGCGGCATCAGCTTCGCGGACACGCAGAACCGGGAATGATCATCTATCCCGGTCAACGCCTTCGCCTGGCTGCCGTCGGCGATCAAGAACCCGCCCACGGTGTCCATCTGCCACAACTCGTTCGGCCGGCCCCGTTCCCACCGCTGCCACTCCCGTTTGCTGCGCCGCCGCCCATCCGGCTCCACCAGGCCGGTCCGCCGCAGACACCGATACACCGACGATTCCGTCACCGCGAGGCCCCCACCCGACCTGCTGACCTCGACCGCAATCCGCCGCGGACCCCACGACGGATGCTTCCGCCGCGCCTCCAACACCGCCGCCTCCACCTGCGGCGGCATCTGCTGCGGCGACGACAACGGCCGATGCGATCCGTCGACCAGACCCTCCAATCCAGACGCCTCGACTTGGCCAGCCAGGCATGAAGCGTCTGCCGCGACACCCCCACCGCAGGCGGTCCAGTCACCGTCCGGCCATCACTAATCACCGCGAGCACAGCCTGATAACGCTGTCGCCACTCAACTCCGGGAGTGCAAGGATCAGCCGAAGTAGGTGCCCCAGCGAAGGACACAGCGAATACGAGCCGCCTATCGGAATCGAACCGAGGCCTACGCATTACGAGCGTGTCGAGTGCGAGATGGTGGTCGATCGTCAGAGCGGTCCAGTGCCGGATCCCTGCTTCGGAGTTGACGGCTAGCGAGAGCCAGCGACGGTCGGTGTTGGGAGTACGGGGGCACGGCGGGGGCAGGGGTTGCAGCCGCAGCCTTTGATGCCGATTAGTCATGGATGACGGCCGGGCCAGCGCTGCCGCCTTGAAAGAGCAAGTCGAGGAGGGCCGGCCCCACCGTGTACGAGGCGATCCACGCTGGGAGTCAGAGGGGATGAGTCCGGTCGTCGTCTTGCCCTGTTTGCTATTGCTTGACTTGACAGTGTGTCCCCGATGTGTCCCAGGACTGGCACCCACAAGTGATGCATTATGAATTGCAAGCAGGACGCCTGGCTGAGTCGACGCGGAGGTGACCCGATCGGCGTGCTTGAGCAGCGAGATCAGCAGGTCCCCGACGATGACCCCGTCCAGCACCGAGTACCGATGCTCCAGGATCCGCGGCGCGGTCGGCAAGTTTCCGACGTCGGTGATCTGCTCGTCGTTCCGATACCGGGTGGCTCGTAGATCCCGTCGTAGACACAGCGCCTGAGGTGCTCGACGAAGGAACCGAAAGCCGGCGATTCACGGTCCCGACGGCGAAGTGAGGGTCAACGGCCAGCTGAGTCTTGTGGCATGGTTCGCTCTCGATTCGGAGGGACGCGGGAAAGACCTATTTGAGCGCGCCTAGCGAGAGCCCGCCCTGCCAGTACTTCTGCAGTGCCAGGAATGCGATGATGAGCGGGATAACCGACACCAGCGCGCCGATGATGATGATGCCCCAAAGGTTGGCCCCGCCGGTGTTGTTGCCTGAGGCCTGGCCCTGCCACACGGCAAGACCTACGGTGATCGGGAAGAGCTTGGTGTTGGCCAGCATGGCCAGGGGTAGGAAGAAGTTGTTCCAGACTCCGACGATCGAAAGCAGCAAGATGGTAATAACTGCTGGGCGAAGCAGCGGGAGCGCGACCCCGAAGAAGATCTTGATTTCCCCCGCTCCGTCCACCCGGGCGGCGTCGAGCAGCTCATCGGGCACTGCCTCGGCCGTATAGACCTGCATCAAGTAGACCCCGAACGGGTTCAGCAGCGACGGCAGGATGACCGCCCACACCGTGTCGGTCAAGTGGAGGTTGGAGAACAGGATGAACGTGGGGATGACCAGCGCGGTCAGCGGTACCATGACTGAGCCCAGCAGTACCGCGAGCATCAGCCGACGTCCCCCGAATCGGAATTTCGCGAAGCCGTACCCAGCGAGCACGCACAGTATGGTGGCGCCCGCACCGCCGGCGATTGCGTAGAACAGCGAGTTTGCAACCCAGCGGAGGTAGATACCGTCGTTGTGGGCGAACAAGTTGCGAAGGTTCGGCAGCAGTGCGAATGTCTCGTCGAACCAGAGGGCGCCGCTGCTGCCGTTGAACAGGCCAGCCGCATCCTTGGTGCTGGCCACAAACAGCCACCAGATCGGAATGAGGAAGTAGACCACCAGTACGCCCAGGAACAGGTAAGCCACAATATGGTGGCCGCTCCCCGGCTGAGGGCGTCGGCCGTTGCCTCGGCTCGTGGTCTGGGCGCCAACAGGCGCGTCAATACTTGCTGTGGTCATGTGAAGATGCTCCCGCGCTTGCGAGTGAAGAAGAGGAACACGTAGACGGCGATGAAGACGACAATCCCGAGTGCGAAGCTGATGGCCGAGGCGTAGTTGAAGTTGGCGTACGAGAAGGCCTGGCTGAACGCGTAGATGTTCGGCGTGAAGTCCGGCCCGATGGTTCCGTTGGACAGAGGCCGCAGGATCTGGGGCTCGGAGAAGAACTGCAGGGTGCCGATCAAGGCGAAAACCAAGATCAACAGCAGAGCCGAGCTGACCATCGGGACCTTGATCCGGAAGGCGACCTGCCATGAGTTCGCCCCATCCATCCGAGCCGCCTCGTAGATGGAGGAGTCGATGCCCTGCAGCGCAGCGTAGATGATGATCATGTAGTAGCCGGCCCACTGCCAAGTGACGACGTTCATGAGTCCGACGAAAACGAGGTCGGGGCTGAGCAGGAACGGCGCGTTCGCGCCGAAGATGTTGGCCAGCTGTTGCATCGGCCCGAACGTCGGACTGTAGAGGAACCCCCACATCAAGGCCCCGATCACCGCCGGAATCGCGTAGGGAAGGAAGATCATCAGCCGCGCGACCCGCGCGAGACGAGTGGTAAGGGCGTCCAGCACCAGCGCGACCGCGAGCGAGACGAGCATTTGCACCGGGATCAGTACCACCGCAAACCGGAGGACGAACCACACCCCGCGAAGGAACGACGGGTCGGTGAAGGCGGTGGCGTAGTTCTTCACACCGGCGAACACGACGCCCGTGGCGAGTCCCTTGCTGTACAGGCTGAGGTAGAACGCGTACACCAGGGGCAGGATCAGAAATGCGACGAAGACCAGGGCGAAGGGGGCAACGAAGAGCCACCCGATCCGGGCCTTCTTCCGTTCGTTGAGGCTGCGCCGCCTGGTCGAAACCGCTGGGGCCGTTGGCTGGTTCGGCGGCGATGGCGTGTCGACGGCTGTGGCGTAAGACATCCGCGGACTCCTTTGAGTGATGCCCGGCCCGGGGGTTTCATCCGTTGGCCCCCGGGCCGGACGGGTGGTGAGTGCGAAGCGGCCTCGGGTTACGCGGTGACGTTGAAGCCCTGGCTCTTGGCGTACTTGACGATCTGTGCCTGCAGGTCGTCGGCCGCCTGGTCACCGGTCGTCTTGCCGTTGATGATCTTGGCCAGCTGCGCTTGGAGCTGTGCGTAGTAGTAGACCTGGATAGGGGCGTAGACGGTGCCCTTGTACGCGTTCCCGGCAGGGACGTAGACGTCCTTGTTCGCCGTCTGGCCGTTGAAGAACTCGGACTTGTTGTTGATGAAGTCGGGCGAGTCCTGCACGGTCTTGCTCAGCGGGAAGATGATCTGCTTCTTCCAGCCCTCCTCCAATGATGCCGGGTCGGCATAAATGCCCTTGGCCACGATGGCGGCCAGCCGCTTGCTCGGGGCCTGGGTGCTGACTGCGAAGGCTGATCCACCCCAGTTCACCGAGACCGGGTTGGCCGTGTCCCACTGCGGCAGCGGGGCGGCCGCCCAGACACCCTTGGACGAGCCCTTCCCCACACCGGCACCGGTCAGGTAGCCGGGGGTCCAGGCGGCAGAAACGTAGGTAGCGTACTTCCCGCCCACGACACCGGAGATGTAGTCGGTGGTGAACTGGTCCTGGGTCCCGACTAGGCCGCGCTTTGCGAGGTCCGCCCAGTAGTTCAGGACGTCCTTGGACGCTTGGTCGTTGAGCTTGATCGTCAGGTCCTTGGGCCTGGCCGGGTCGTAGTCGAAGGGGACGGCTCCTTTTTGCTGCTGTAGGGCCATGAACAAGGCCGGCACGTTGGACCCTAGGTCGCCGAAGTGAGGGCCCCCCGCGTCCTTGAGCTTCTGGGCGGCGGCGGCGTACTGGTCCCACGTGGCCGGCGGGGTGATCTGGTACTTCTTGAACACGTCGGTCCGGTAGATCATGCCCATCGGGCCGCCGTCGACGGGAATGGCGAAGACCTTGTCGCCCTGGGTGACGTCCTTCCAGGCGCCCGCCCTGAAGTTGCCCTTCACCTCGTCCGCACCGTACGGGGTCAGGTCGACCAGCGCGTTCTGGATGGAGAAGCTGCTCAGCCGGTCGGCCTCCAGCATGACCACATCGGCAAGACCCTTCCCCGCCGAGATCGCCGTCTGCACCTTGGTGTACTCGTCATTGCCCGCGCCGACGTTGTTCCAGCAGATCTGCACGTCCGTGTGGTTCTCGTTGAAGTTGTCCACGACGTTCGGCATGTTCGGGTACCAGGCCCACACCGAGACCTGCGGCGCATCGTTCTTCATCTTGTTCGTGCAGTTGGTCAGTTTCGGAGGTGTTTTCTCTTCCTCGGTCGGTGCGCCGCTAGCACCGCCTCCGCTGTTGTTGGCGCTAGTCGCGCAGGCAGACAGCAGGAGACCAGTGGCCAAAGCCACTACCCCGGCGAAGCGTGTCGTTCTCTTCATCTTTGATCCTTTCGTCCTACCCGGACGTCGTTGTTCGGAAAGCGAGTGAGGGAGCGTGCCCCCAGTCTTAGAAGCCCGGCAACGGCTGGGCGCGGGCGTGGGGTCGACACGCGCAGGAATTGACGCGGGTCGACATCGATCGCCACGGCCGGTAACCACGGCCGGACCTTCCGTGTAGACGTTATAGGCTGTAACGCGCCTCGTCGATATCGGCTGGTTTCGCAGTACCAGCGCCGCCGCGATGCGCGGCTTCCTCGAACGGGGAATCCCCCTTCGACGATGTGGTTGCGTTCAACGACGTCATCGCCCTCGGCGCTATTGTTCGCGGCGCGGCCCACAGCGCAGCGAGGACACGCGCCGCCTGGCCGGCGCTCTCGCCGGCCCTTGACCCTGACAAAGCTAGATTCGGCAGTCAGTCGGCTGCCATGACTGCCCGATCCGACCAGACAAAGCCGTCTGCTCAAACTGTTATGACCCTGACTGCGGTCGCTAGCGGCCGGGTGAAGACGGAGTGCTCGGCCGTGGTGTTTGATACGGGCGCTGGATGTCGTCGTAACCGTGACGGTGTGCCTTACGCGGTGCGGGTCGCTGATCGACGTTGGAGTTGTGCTGCTCGGTGTCGCGGGCGACATCTCGGTCGAGGTGCTGTTTCCACAGGTCCGCGGCAGCCTCGAGTTGGTGCCCTCTGGTTGGCCGTGGGTCTTGGGGGTCGATGCCGCGGGCGGCCCGCCACACGGCTATGTCGCCGATGAGTTTGGTGCTCGGGTGGCTTCCCGGTGGAGCCCAGACTGGCTGATCACGGGCTCGGGTTGCGAGGTCTCGAATCTGGTCGGCGAGGTCGGCGACGTGTTGTGCTCGTTTGGCCAGGTGGTTGCCCCAGGCGGGATGGTCCTGAATCGCGTGTGGAACGTGTGGGAGCAGGGTAGCGGTCCTGCTTCGGGTGTCGGAAGTGCTGTGAGGCGCCAGTAGAGGACGGCGGCCATGTCGCCTGCGCTAGAGAGAGATCGCGACCGCTTGCGGCTTCCTGTAGGCGGCGGAGTGGATGCTTGCCGGTCTCGGAGGCGAGGTCGATCAGTGAGCCCGGAGCGTAGGCCAGGCGGGTTCGTCGGTGAGGGCCGGGCACGTGCTTGTCGACGCGGTCAGGTTCGGCCAAGGTTCGTGACCCGACAAGTTGTTCGGCGGCGTTCCCCAAGGCTCTATCGAGCGTCAACGGCCCAGACGAACCGCCCCCGGGAGGCACCCACTAAACAGAGCCTCGGACGTGCCGGGCAGCAAAAGGTGGACACGGCCAATCGACCCTGGCCGAAGCCCACTGTCCGGTACGAGCAGCGCGACAGGACGTGGAGCAGGATGAACCATGAGTAACCCAGCTGTCCTTCGGATGGTCGACGCCGTCACCGTGCCGGTCCCTGACATCGACCAGGGCTTGGAGTTCTACCGCGACCACCTCGGCCACGAGTTGCTGTGGCGCAACGACGAAGTGGGGCAAGCTGGCCTGCGCCTACCTGAGAGCAGAACCGAGCTCGTGCTCAGCACCAGCCTGCAGTACGTCCCCAACTGGCTAGTCACTTCGGTCGATGAGGCGGTCGAGATCGTCGTCACGGCGGGCGGCACAGTGCTTACCGAACCGACTCAGATCCCGGTGGGTCGATTAGCCGTCGTGACCGATCCCTTCGGCAACGCGCTCATCCTGCTCGACCTGTCAGCCGGCCACTATGTCACCGACGCAAGGGGGTGTGTCACCGGTGTGATTCCGAAGGCGCGATAGCCCATCCGCTAGTGAGACGAGCGGTCCGGGGTACTGGATCAGGCCGATCACGTTGTTCGCCGGGTCGGCGATCCACGCGCCGTGGGCGAAGCCGAGCTATCCACTTCACCTCGGGTGGGCAGCGTGGCCAACGCGAAGGCGACGATTGGGCGAAGCCGAGCTGCGCGTTCACGATCTGCGCCACACGGCGGCTTCGGTGTGGCTGGCGTCTGGCGCTGATCCGAAAGTGGTCCAGAGAGTACTGGGGCACGCCACAGCTGCCATGACGATGGACCTATACGGGCACATGATCGACCGCAATTTGTGGGACGCGGCCCAGCGGCTCGGGGGCACAACGGGGCACGGCCGGATGAGGGACGGGCCGATGAAGGTGGTGGCCTTGGCGAAAAGTCACAATGACTAGACATAACGCCGTCGAGCCGCCTTGGGGAATCGAACCCCAGACCTACGCATTACGAGTCGCAAGCAGGAAGTCCACGGTGTAGCCACCTCGACTGACCGAGTCCACCGACGTGTGAATGGGCCCATGGTCGACCAGTCCTTAGGCTGCTCGATTGGCTGCTCAGCCTTTAAGTCGAACTGGTTGGGACGGACTAGTCGAATCGAGGGCGAGGCGGCTGGACAGGTCGCGGTAAGCGTCGGCCTGGGCGAGGAGGTTCTTGGCCCTCCTCTCGAACGCGGCGACCGCGTCGGCGCCGGCGGCGAAGCGGAGCGGCGGCTCCTCCTGACCCGCGAGGTAGACCAGCGCGTCGGCGAGCTTCGCCGGATCACCGCCCTGCTGCCCGTTCATGCGCTTCCAAGCGGTGACGGTCTGCTCGGTCCGCTCGGCGTAGTCCTCGATCGAGGAAGCGGCGTACTTGGTCGAGTCCGGCGTGAGCAGCTCGGTGCGGAAGAAGCCGGGCTCAACCAGCATCGTGCGGATCCCGAACGGCGCAACCTCCGGGGCCAGCGACTCCATCCAGCCCTCCACCCCGAACTTGGACGCGGCATAGGCGCTTGTGAACTCTCCGCCCTCAAGTCCGGCCGTGGAGGAGATCGTGACCACCAGGCCGGAGCGTTGCCTGCGCATCACCGGGAGGGCCGCGCGGGTGACGTTGACCGGGCCAAAGAAGGTGGTCTCGATCTGGGCCCGGAACTCCTCCGGGCTCAGCTCCTCGAAGAAGCCGGCGTTGAAGTTGCCCGCGTTGTTGACTAGCACGTCGATCCGGCCGAACCGGTCGATCGCCGCCACCACGGCCGCCTCTGCGTCGGTGGGATCGGTTACATCCAGCTTGACCGCCCAGAGATGGTCATGCTCCCCGATCGCCGCGCTGACCTTCTCGGTGTTCCGTCCAGTGGCGACGACCGCGTGACCAGCCGCAAGCGCGGCCTTGGCGATGTCGACGCCCAGGCCACGGCCGGCGCCGGTGACTAACCAAACCTTCTTGTCGCTCATGCTGCTGCACATCCTTCTGCTGGGATCGTGTCGATCCGCCCGTTCGATCTCCCATATTTCGGGGACCCCTCGTCTCTGTGTACACCACACAACAGCAGGCGCGAGAAACAATCCAACCGCCACCGAAGTCCGGTCCGCATCTGCCCACGGCGTGATCCTCAACCATTGGTCCGGTGTGGGGCGGCATCTCAATGCGTTGCGTCGGTGTTGATCCCTACCCTTCGATGCCGTGTCGTCGGCTGGCGACCAAAGAGCGACGCACTACGAGCGAGTCCGGTGCATGACGGTGGCCGATGGTTGGTGTGGTGTGACGCTGGGCTATGCCCGACAGTGCGGGCCAGTGACGGTCGATGACGGATGAACGGGGGCCACGTCAGGGGCACGCAGGCTTACCGCTTCTGTTCCCTGAGACCTGCTCCAGCCGTCCACGAGACTCGTCCTCAATGGTCCGAGCCAGCACGATCACCTTGCTGGGTGTTGCCGTCACCCCGTCGGGGAATCTGTCTTTCGCAGCATGAAGTCCGCCATAACGTCTTGCGCGGCCTCGACCATGTGTCCGCCACTGGCCGTCTTGCAGCCGGCGGATTCCGCGGCCTCGAGGAATGCGGTCAGGCCGTGTCCGGCGATCACATCGCCGACGAACATCGACGATGTCAGCAGCGCAGCATTGACGGGAAGCGGGTCGTTCTCCTCCATGCCCATGGGAGTCGCGTTGCAGACCAGATCGCAGCCGGTCGGGTCCGGCGGCCCGGCACTCACCCGCCCCTGGCTGATGCCCGACAGCAGCTCGATGAGCGTCGCGACCCGCGGCTCGTCGGCATCGTGGATGATGAGTTCGCCGACGCCAGCCTCGAGCAGGGCGATTGCGATCGCGCTGCCTGCGCCGCCGGCGCCGACGAGGAGGACCCGCGCTCCCTCCGGCTCAGCTCCATGGTCCTTCTGCGCCTTCACGAATGCGAGGCCGTCGAGCATGTCGCCGTGCCATGTTCCGTCAGGATTGCGGCGGATGACGCTCACGACCCCGAGCATCTTGGCGCGCTCAGAACTGGTGGCGCAGTGGGCGAAGGCGGTGAATTTGTGCGGCATGGTGATGAGGATCCCGTCGACGTTCTGCGAGGCGGTGAGACCCGCCATGGCGGCGTCGAGGTCGTCGGCCGCCACCTGCATCGGAACGCAGATGCCGTTGTAGCCGCGGTCTTCGAAGGTGCGAGTAAGACGCATAGGCGACTCAACGTACTTGATGGGGTCACCGATGATCGGGAACAGCCGCGTGGCGCCGCTGAGCTGACCGAGCACGCCAAGTCCTCACTCTCTTCTCGCCGTTTCAAGCCTCAGACAGATTCTGTCAGCGCACCATTCAGTCGGCGCGGCCCGTTGGCTGGCAGTTTGACAGGCAGCCCATCGCAGCCTCTGCTTGCAAAGGGGCAGCGTTCCTCTCGAAGGGAACCTTGCCGGAGCGTGCGAGCAGCCTGAGCACCGAACTAGGGCTCCCCAATTGGGCGGCAAGCAAATAGTGTCGGTGCTAGGTCGAGCCATCCGAAGGAGAACCATTGATGCAGAAGCGCAGACTCGGCTCCAGCGGCTTGGAGGTTTCGGCCATTGGCCTCGGCTGCATGACCATGACCGGCGGCTACAGCGGAATGCCGGACCGGCAGGACATGATCACCCTGCTCCATCGGGCCGTGGACCTTGGTGTCACGTTCTTCGACACCGCTGAGATCTACGGTTCGCACGCCAACGAGGAACTCCTCGGCGAAGCCCTGGCGCCCTACGGCGACCAGGTCGTGATCGCCACCAAGTTCGCCCAGGACATCGACCCGGTCGAGCGCAAGCCTCGAGGGCGGATGCTGCGCCCTGAGGGCCTCGCCGGAGCCGTCGACGGCTCCCTACGGCGACTCCGGCTGGACGTGATCGACCTGTACTACCAGCACCGGGTCAACCCCGACGTGCCAATCGAGGAGATGGCCGGCGCAGTCAAAGATCTGGTCGACGCCGGAAAGGTCAAACACTTCGGCATGTCAGAGGCCGCCGAGGACACCATCCGGCGCGCACACGCTGTGCAGCCGGTGACCGCGATTCAAAGCGAATACAACCTGTGGTGGCGCCGTCCCGAGCAGGGCGTGCTGGCGGCGTGCGCGGAACTCGGCATCGGCTTCGTGCCCTTCAGTCCTCTTGGTAAGGGCTTCCTCACCGGGACCGTCGACACCTCGACCACCTTTGCCGAGAACGATCTGCGGGCGCAGATTCCTCGGTTCTCCGGCGAGGCGCTGGAACACAACCTCGCACTGGTCGAGGAGGTCAAGGCCATCGCAGCCGCCAAGGGCGCCACCCCCGGGCAAATTGCGCTCGCCTGGCTGCTCGCCCAGCAGCCGTGGATCGTGCCCATCCCCGGCACCACCAAGCTGCACCGACTCGAGGAGAACCTCGCCGCCGCCGACGTCACCCTCACCGAGGCCGAACTCAGCCAACTGAACGACCTGTCGTCGCGCATCGAGATCCACGGCGGCCGCTATCCCGATCAGCTCGAAGCGCAGACCAATCTCTGACCCACACCAGAGCAAGGGGCCGGCGCGGCCCGCAGCGAAGCGAGGACACGCGCCGCCGGCCGAGCGCAGCGAGGCTCTTGATCTGAAGGAAAAGCCAGATTCGGCAGTGTGCTGCCTGTCTGCCGTGGCCGCGTCGAGTGCATCCTCGTGTTCCGGGCGCCGCGATGTGACGACTGTGGCCTGTGCTATCGGCGGGGCGCGGACGGCCCGCTGGGACGGCGTTCGGGTTTTCGGTATGGGCGCTGCCGGTTGTTATAGCTGCTACCGGCGGTGCCTCGTGTCTGTCGCTCGTCGGCCTTTGGATCTGCTGGCGGGTCGGTGGCACGCGCGATG
>CAWILN010000035.1:0-84800 GCA_963836855.1 uncultured Actinomycetota bacterium
GTCGATGATCACCAAGTGGACCGGCCGATGCGGTCCGCCCAATCCGGCAGGTCACCATGGTGGATGGACCAGGTGAGCTTCGCCAGCGTTTCGGCCGGTACGCCGGTGGCGTCGCGGAGTTGCGCGGCCGCGGCGGCGGACGGGGCCAACCCGACCACGTGGCCGCCGCTGTCGCTCCACGCCCGAGCCAGCGTGCGCATGGCGGTGGTCTTCCCGGCGCCGGCCGGCGCGATCGCCAGCTGCAGCCGCGCCCCGGAGGTGCACATGGCACGAACCAGAGCGGCCTGCCCGGCGTCTAAGGCGTTCCCGTTGGCGGCTGATTCCAGCAGGGCGAGTTCCACAGTGGCGGCGTCCACGACGCGTCCGTCGGTGCGGCCCGCGGTCGCGACGAGTCGCTGCTCGGCGGCCAGGATCCGGGCGGAGGTGAACAGCTCGGATCCGGCAACCGTGTAGACACTGGAACCGTCGGCCCGACGCAGACGGCCGGCTCGCTGATGCCGTCGTCTGGGCGAGTCAAGGAGATCGATCGGGTGTGCAGCACCTCGGCGACGAGCAGCTCGACCAGCTGATCGACTTTGTCGGTGGGAACCTGTACGGCCCGGACGTGGCGTTGTGCTTCGGCGCGGACATGCCAGCTCTGCCAGGTCGAACGCCGTTCCTCCACCGCCGCCAACACCTTCTCCGCGGTCGCCGCCACCCACTCCGCATCCACGTCGCGGGCTCGTCATCGAGATCGGATTGAGCGTCCTGCTGATCATGGCCTGGACCGCGTCAGGTCCGCCGAGTGTTTCGGCGGCTTGGGCATGCCAGGTGGCGCGCTGCTCGGCCAGGGTGCGGGGTTCGTGCTTGGCGTCCCGGGTCTCCAAGGTGGCCTGCTGCGCCAACTGCAACGCCTCCACCGGCGTCGGCGGCCGACCATGATCACGCTGAAACCGGGCCGCCAGCTCACCCTGCCGGTCCTTGATCAACACCCGCCGCGTCGACCAACGCTGGTTCAGCGCAGGGTCGACACCGACGATCTCCCGCACCGGCCGCTTAGCCCGGATCGGTGTCGGGTCGATCCGCGAACCGGACGCCGAGCGTGTCGCGGAGATGATGTTCCAGGGCGGTGTTGTAGGTCTCCGACGCCGCCACCGTCGCTTTGAACAGCACCCGGCCGTCGATGGACAGCCAGCGTCCGTCGAGGGTCTGCACCTTGTTCGCCACAGCGACGTGGGTGTGCAGATCCGGGTCGCCGGCTCGGGAGTCGCGGTGGGTGAACGCGGCCGCGACCAGGCCGCGTGACGTTGACCTGCCGGACCCCGTTCCTGCCCTGCCGGGTGAACAATGCGTGGCGTTCGATGAAGCTCAGCGCATCCTGCACGGCAGCCTGGTGCGCCCGCTCGATCTGCGCGGCGACGTGCGGGTCGGCGACCGCCCACAACGTCGACACCGACTTGACCGGGGAGAAGGTCAGGTCATAGCCGGCAACCGTCTGGGTGCGCGGACGCGACTGCTTGGCGATGGTGGCGGCGATCTCGCGGGCATCGATCGGATCGCGGCCATGCTCTGCTCGGAAGAACTCCCGCGCCACCTCGGTGCGGACCTGCGCCCGAAGTGCCGCAGAGACTAGATCGTCCGCGAGCTGTCCGGCGGCCGCCTGCCGGGCGGCAATCCGCTTCGCCACCTCGACCCGGAAGGGGCTGACCTCGCCGGCGTAAACCTTGAACGGCGCGCCCAGCCGGGTCGCTGCCTTGACGTTTGCGTCGGTCAAGTCGGCGGCCGTCCAGCTGCTCCAACCGCTGGGTGGCGAGGGGATGCATGCCGGCGCCGAAGAGAGCCCGCATCTGCTCCGCGGTCACCGCATCCCCAGCGCTGAGGCCGTCGATGCCGGCCATGCCAGAGCCGATCCATGCTCCCGGAGTCTCTCCGCGTTCGGTGTAGTAAGAGGCCAGCCCGACATGGCCCTTCTCGGTGGCATCCAACGCCGCGACCTGCCGGGTCAGATAGTCGTACCCCGACCCGGCGCTGAGCTTGTGGATGCTCATCGTCACACCCACTAAAGGCGAACCGGGTCAACCCCGCGGTCAGCCAGGTCGGGGGTACGTACCGATGATGCAGAAGGTGTGTCGCACATCGGATCTTGAAATCGGCTGGGGGTACGTGAAGCAGGTCGAGATCGTCGGTGATGACCGCTCGACTCGTCGGCAGCGGCTTAGGGCTGAGTGAAGGGCCGGTGTCGATGAGGGGAGATGTGATGAGTCAGCAGTCGGTGAGGCAGGCGGCGCGACGCTCAGCGTTAGATGCCCAGGCGGTACTGCGCAAAGAACGTGCCGACCGGGAACGCCGGCTCGAAGGCTCTGGCGGTCGCGGTGCTGACCGCGCTCGGTGAACGCGATGCTCTGGTCCGGGACGCTGAGCGGCGCGCTGGGCAAGCGCTGCGGACAATGACCGACGACGAGGGACTGTCGGTGCGCGAGGCGGTCGACTGGTGCGGCAGCGGCGTCACGGTGCGGGAGGTGACTCGGCTACGCCAACTCGCGCGCGACGCGCCAGGCGGCAGCGGCCGATGAACGCGCCACAGTCAGTGCAGCCGCCAGGCAACGCGGCCGATGAACGCGCTGCAGTTAATGCGGCCGCCAAACCGAGCGCGGATGGTGAACAACCCTGCGACAGTGGACCGGTCGCGCTGGAGGTCGGTCCGGGCACTGGGGATACGCATGGATTTGCCGATGAGCGGATGCAGCTGAACCGGCACTCCTCGACGGTACGGTTACGCCTCCGGCGCAGGCTACGCACCGGGCTCGGGGCATGATCATGTCGGATCGGGCGTGCGTCAGCGCCGTCATCCGTCGGCAGCAGCAGCCTCAGCCGCTCCCTCGCACGCCTCAATGAGGGGCCCCCACAGCAGATGGACGTCGTCGGGCACCGCGAGGTAAGCGCGATCTCGGGCCCGGGTGAGCACGACGTACAGCAGCCGAGACAGCTTGGGGTACGGCGACCGCTCGTTGCCGTGGTACTCGTCGGTCTGAAGCAGCAGGATCGTGGCGTCGGCTTCCCGACCTTTTGTCTGATGCAGGTTCATAACCTGCACGGGGTGTGGGCGTAGCCCGGCGTCGCCGAGCAACGCACGGTGCCGAGCGCGGTCGAGCTCGTCTTCAACGGCGGCGAGAGGCTCGCCGATGGCGAGGAGTCGCATCGCGGCGCGGGTGCGGCATGCCGCCTCGGTCCACGTCTGTTGCCCGCGGTGGGTACCCAGCCTGGCGTACGCGCCGGCGATCACGTCCGCGAGACGCTCGCTATCCAAGGGGGACGCGGCTGCCTGCAGATCGCGGATCACCGCGTCGAGCGCGCGCTCAAACGCGGGGTTCGAAGCCTCCACGATCTGGTGGACCAGCGGCGCATTCCCGCGGTAGTTCGACGCCACGAACACGGCGAGGGCGCGGCGCCCAGGCGTGCCCTCAAGGGCGTAGCGCAGCATCGCCAGCTGTGCGTTGAGGGCCTCGCCGTACGCCTCGGACAAGCCAACCTGCTGATGGCGCACGTTGGCCGCGGTGAGCGCGTCGGACAGCTCGGTGGTCGACGCGTTGCTATGGGTGAACACGCTGACAGTGTGTCGGGCCGCACGCTCGGCCTGCACCAGCTCAACTACGCGGGTGTGCCGGGTACTGTCGGTCACCCGAGTCACGACCAGCCGGCCGGCTGTGACGGCGTGGATGAGCGCGTCGTCGCCGAAGCGTCGCTCGCGGGCTGCGTCAGCCGCGGCCGGCAGTACTCCCGATGGGTCGCGGTGGCTGGCGGCCGGTAGGTCGATGCGCTTCGCGCCCGGTAGTGCCAGCGCCTCCGCGATCCGCGCGTCGGGGTCGATGCCTTTCATCTCCGCGTAGATGCACTGGTTGACGTCGCCTAGCAGGATGCGGCGGGCGTCGGGGGCGATTGTCTGAAGGAAGTGCCATTCCTGGTCGTCGGTGTCTTGGAACTCGTCGCAGATCAGCAACGAATGGCGCCGGGCGTAGTGGTTGGCGACGGCAGGGTTTCCCAGGATGGTGAGAGCGGTCGGGATCAGGTCGGCATAGCGCATCCCGGTGGGCGCGCCGGGGACCTTGCGTTCCGCCTCGGACAGGATGCGCAGCGGCGGGGGGTATCCGTACCCTGCGCCAAAGTCGTTGATGATCCGCCACGCGAAGCCGTCGAAGGTGACGACCTCGATCCGGCTGATCAGCGGCCCCACGACCCCGGAGGCGCGGTCGATCACCTGTGCGACCGCGGTCCGCGAGAACGACAGGAACAGCACACGTGCCTGCGGCGGCAGTGCGGCGACCTCGCCGTCGGCGATCATCGTCCGGCGATGCTGCTCGCGGGCGGTGTCCGCGGCGCGGAGGTGGGCGGCGGCGGCCGCCGCCGCGGTGATGGTCTTGCCGGTGCCGGCGCCGCCGAGCACTACCGCCACCGGCGCGGTCGTGCTGATAACGTCGTTCTGCGTGCCAACCGGGGTGTAGATCATGGCGCGCTCGCGGCCGCTGGCGGAGCCGGTGCCGCCAGATCGATGCGTCTCGGGCCGGCGTAGGTGACGTCGGCGGCGGTCGCGACTGCTGTCAACGCCGCGTCGAGCACCGGCGGCACTGACCCGAGCTCGTCGACGATGGCGTCGAGAAACTGCTCGTGCAGTCCCTTCTTGTGAAGCAGCTTCGCGATGGCCTTCGGGACGTCCGCGTCTGTCACGCCGCTCGTCGGGTTCGGGCACGCCGTACGCCGGCAGAACGGCGGCTGCTGCCCTCAGGACCGCCACGTCGACCCCGGTCAGCAGCGCCAGCTCGATCCCGGTCGATGCCGGCAGCCGCACGACCGCGTCGCACGCTGCTTCGATGTCGGCGAGCTCAGCCGCCGACGTCTTCGCCGGGTCCGAGTCGATCAGGGCGATGACGCGGAAGCCCATAGCGTGGGCGAGCCCGGCGACGCGCGGGATCTGGCCGGTACCGCCGCCGGAGCCGTTGTCAGCCGAGATGAGCCGCACGCCGGCGGCCGCCAGCGGCAACGCGGCCGCCGTCCGGTGACGGTCTGCGCTGCTGTAGCTGGTCAGGTCGTGCGGTCCTTCGGTAATCGCGACGACGGGCGCGGTCAGCGCCGGCAGCAGCTGTGCGTGCAGCAGTCGGCGTACCGCGACCTCTTTCTTATCTGCCGGCTGCGGCACGAGGTGGTGCGCGCGTGCTCGGCCATCGCGCACGAGCCGCACCAGCTCGCCCGGGGCGAATGCCCGCGCGACTTCAGGGCGGCGCGTCGTCAGCCACACCTGCGCCGACTGCGCCCTCAGCACAGCGGCGAGGTGCTCCGCGGTGGCCGCGTCCAGACCGTCGCCGAAATCGTCACCGAGCACGAGGGCACCGTCCACCGATGCGGCAAGCAACAGCGCCTCGGCCGACGCCAGCAGAGCAGCGGCGGTGGACCCGTGGTTGGACAGCGTCAGCAGACCGGCCTCGTCCAGCTCCAGTGCGGGCTGTATCGCGCGCAGCAGCGCGGACAGCGACCCGTCGTCCGGGCGGAAGCGTACCGTCGCCGCCGTTGGCGGGGTGTCGGCGAGGTGCTGGGCGAGACCTCCGGCCTGCAGGACCGCGTCGACAGTCGCGGCGATCGTCGCATCAGCCGACAGACCGTTGGCGGCCGCCGCCACCCCCTGTTCGAGCGCGCGGAACGCGGCCGAGGCGCGGTCGGCGTCGCGCTCGGTGACAAGACGGCGCAGCACTCCTTCAGCCCGCAGCTGCAGCGGGCGCTGTGCATTGAGCACGACGACCGGCAGCGCACGCCGGACCGCTGTCGGCACTCTCGCGTACTGCGCCGTTGTCGGGTTGCTGCGCACCGGGAAGAACACGACGTGCTCCAGCGAGTCCGTGTTCCGGTCGTAGCTGACGCGGTAGCCAAGCCGCACACCGAGGGAAGCGTCCGGCACCGCGTTGCCCGTCTCGTCGACTTGGCCGTCGCCGTCGAGCGGCTCAAGGAACCCGTCGCACAGCTGCTCGAGCTCCGGATCGAGCTCCACGAGAGTCACCTCAACCTCGCCGTACGCGGCGACGGTGTAACCGTCGCCCTGAGAGCCGGCGGCCACCTCGACGTCGGCCTTTGCGGTCGGCGCGTCCGGCGCGGTCGTTGCGCCGTTGCCCTCGTCGTCGGCGTCGCCGTTATCGGTCGTCGTGGCGCCCTCGCCGTCGCCGGTTGCTGCGCCGGCGCGCTGCTGGCGGACATCGGCCAACGTGGGTTGGACCCGAATGAACGCCGGGTCCAGCAGCCGGGTGAGCGCGACGATGATGTCGCTGCGTCCAGCCCGGGGGACACCAGCGAGCAACACGTGAGCACGCGGGCGAAGGTCGAGGTCGGCCCACCCCCGGAAGTCGTGCAAGCGTAGGCGCGAGATGCGCACTAATCCTCCCGTGACTATCGATGATCTGGCGCGATGGCAGGGCCTGATCTTGGCGGCTGAGTTGCCCACAGGATGTTAATCGCCTTGCCCGGCATGGCGGACTGGGCTTCGTCGCCTTCCAAACCAAAGTCGCGATCCTCCAGCTCATGGTCGGACATCGTTTGTCATGAACCAGCGCTGAGTTTGCCGGCAGACCACGCGCGGTGCGGCCGACGCCGGCGACCGCCCAAGCCGATCCGTTGCGCTACGCCGAGGCAGGGACCGCGGTGTTCGCCGACTTCCCCCAGGTCCATTGGTCCACGGCGAACGCGAGTCCCAACGGCAGCCATACGACCTGGCCGAGGTGGACGTTTCGACCTGACCTGCTCGGATGGCCAGCTGGTTATGTAACGCATCCAACGTAGCCAGTCGCCGGATCCGCCAGATCGATGAAGATGCGTGTCGCCTACATGCAGGGGGTGGCCGAGCGCGCTCCGGGGGTGCGACCGCCAGCGTTCTTGGCGATGCCTTAGGGATCGCAGGACGACAGGTTTTCCACAGATACGCGCTGCTCGTGCCATCAGGCGTCCTTTCTGGCTCGATAACAATGCGCGTCGAGGCAACGGGAGGGTGAATGAACTGGCAACGTATGGATGCTGACACCGCGGAGACGGTGGCCGGGGTCGTCCGGCTCTTGCGTCGCGCCGCTGAGCTGGTCTGGGTGGCTATCGACGCCGACGGTGCCGGGTCGCCTCGACAACTGCTCGGGTTGGGCATCGACCTGGCCGCGGACGAGGCACGAAACCTGCTTCCGGACGCGATCCCGGTCGACGGGCCGGTCCCGGTCGGGGATGAACCGGCCGGTCTCCTACGCTCTGCTGAGCAGCTGCTGCGGCGCGTAACCACCCCGGGAGCCGGGACCGGGCTGCAAGGCCTGCGGGCGCAGGTGGCCGACCTGGTGTGGGAGGCGAACACCGGTGTCGGCGGCTGATCATCGCTCGGTCGGGGAGCTGCTCGCCGATGGCGAGGAGCTGGCCCGGGAGACGCTCCTCGATGCAACTCCCGATCACGCGCCGGCCATGGTGAGGAGCTGGAATCAGCTCGTCGATTCAGCGGCCGAACTGTGGGCCGTATTGCCTTCGGCGCCCGACGGCCCGTCGGGGTTGGATCCAATGGGGCGGTTGCGGCCAGTCGGGGAGGCGATCGGCCGCAGCGTCAGCGTCGGACACTGGCCAGGGCAGGGACCGACCGACGAACGACTGACGCAAATCGCGGACAACCTCTCCCGCGCGCGGCATCTGGTCGAACCGCACGGCCGCCCATCCCAGCAAGCGCCACCGGAAACGCAGCGCGACTTCCAAGATCTTCACGGCCAGGTGATGCACACCTTGTATGTGGCAGCACACGGGACCGCTGTCGCACTCGGCGCGCACGTCACCGACCTGCAGCACCGACTGGCGGCCGGAAAGCGCCGCCGCCAGCTGTTGGCTGAGCGACCAACCCTCCTGGAGATCACCGCAGCCCAGGGCATGATCGCAAGGTTCGACGGGTTCGAGCAGCTCGCCGGCGCCTACCTGTTCGGGCTGCCGCGCTCAGCCAACGCTGACCAAGTGAGAGAAGCCGCACCGGCCACACGGCTTAAGACAGCCCTGGCGGCCTGGGAGGTTCAGGCGCACCGCACCCTGGCCAACAATCCGGATCCGGCCGACCTGGTCCGGGTGGCCCGCGTCCAGGCACTCATTACCAGCACCACCGGCATCCTGATCGAAGCCGCCGCCAGAAAGGGCCATATCGACAACGACATCGTGCAGCGGCTGGCGCCGGCGCTAGGGGCCAACCAGGTGGCGTGGAGCCGGGCGGCGAAACGCTGGGGCGAACTCACCAGCCCAGCCAGCCGCACCGACCCCGCGCTGGTCGGCGCAGCAAGCGAGGTCCGCGCCGCGATCGCAGCCGCCGCCACCAACCCGACCGGATGGGCCACACCCGACCAGCTCGCCAGCCGCCTCGACGTCCCCAAAACGGTCACGACCCTTCACCTCAGCATGCTCGCATCCGTCGACATCGCCTATGTCGTCCGAGACACCGCGGCCGACCACCCCGGCCTGACCGCTCCGGCGCGCATCATCGGCATGAGGTCCCAAGGGGAGGCCGAGATCGCGATCGAGCAGGGCGAGACCCGCTACGAAGGCATCACCTGGACCACACGCCGTCAGATCGCGGCCAATCAACTGATCCCGCTGCCAGAACCAGGCCGCCGAGGACTGATCAGCCTCGCCGACGACGTCATAGCCACCACCAACCACGCTGTCGCCGCAGCCGCTCAACTCCCCTCCAGCGACGGCAGGGCAACAAACAGATCCGGTCACGAAGCGCGCCCCGTCCGTTCCACCGAGACCCTCCATATCGCCCGCCCGCACGATCCCGCCCCAAGAGGACCACGCAGATGAACAGCACCCACCCAGGGCGCGACACGCTGGTCGAGGTCACTGATCAGACCGTCGTTACCTCGAATCAAGCCGCAGTCGCGGCCAGCCCCAGTCGTAATCGCACTGCCCATCAGGTTTCTGCGTTGAAGTTGCGGACGAGCGACTGCGCGAAGGACTCGAATATCCCCGAGAACCCCACCCCAGGACGGGGCACCCGAGCAGGCCTGCGGCTAGGCCAGCGACGCTCAGCCAAGCCAGTACTCGCAGGGCCGGGTGTCAAGAGTGTCGGTGAGCCTCCCCTGACGTCCAGCCAGGTAGTTGGGCCAGTCGGGGGGCCGAGACCTAACTGCCACAGAAAGGAAGATGATCATGCCGCGCTTGACTATCAAGTCTGAGGTCGTCCCGCTCATGTATCGAGTTGACGAGGCCGCGGCCGCCCTGCGGCTGAGCCGTTCGTCGGTCTATGAGCTGATCCGCTCCGGCCAGCTCAGAACGGTCAAGCAGGGCCGACGTCGGCTAGTTCCGGTCACCGCGCTCGCGGAGTATGTCGCATCGCTGGGAGGTGCGGCGTGACTCGTCGAGCTAAGGGTGATGGCGGCCTCAGCTGGGATGCAGCCCGGGAGCGGTGGGTTGCCAGCGCCACGATCGGGTACGACGGTCGGGGCGGTAAGCGGATCGTCCGTCGAGGTCGCGGGAGGACCAAGACGGAGGCGAAGAACAAGCTGCGTCAGTTGCTCAGAGATCTGGAGGACGGCCTTGTCGTCGCGAACGACGGCTACACCGTCGCTCAGGCGGTCGAGGACTGGCTGACGTACGGGCTGAGCAACCGGGACTCGGCGACGCAGGAGGTCAACCGGCGCCTCTGCGAGAAGCACGTGATCCCACTGTTGGGCGCCCGGAAGCTGCGCGACCTGAAGGCGACTGAGGTGGATGCCTGGCTGACGGAGCTTTCGACCACGTTGAGCACGCGCACGCTGCAGGCGATTCGGTCATGTCTGAACCGAGCCGTAAAGCGGGCCATGGCACGGGATCGAGTTCGGCGGAACGTGGTCGAGCTGACTGAGCTACCGACTGGCCAGCGGGGTCGCCCCTCGAAGGCGCTGTCTGCGCAGCAGGCCGACGATGTGTTGATCAAGACCGCAGTTGATCGATTACACCCGTATATCGTCGTCTCGCTGTTGACCGGCGCACGGACTGAGGAGCTGCGGGCGTTGCGCTGGAAGCACGTGCACCTTGAGGGCCGTGCGGCGGCAATACCGCCGGTCCCCGCGTACATCGAGGTATGGCGGTCGGTGCGTGCGACGGGTGATACCAAGACGCGACGCTCAAGGCGAACGCTTGCGTTACCCGGTCGGTGCATCGACGCGCTCCGGGCACAGCGCGTCCAACAGGCTGCAGATCGGCTGGCCGCCGGGCCTTCATGGAAGGAGTCGGGACTGGTGTTCGCAACGGCAGTGGGCAGTGAGATGGATCCAGCGAACGTCCGCCGTGATTTGCGTCGTGCTCTCAAGCTGGTGCCCGGCCTGGAGCCAAAGGATTGGACGCCGCGCGAGCTGCGGCACTCGTTCGTGTCCCTTCTGTCGGATGCAGGCGTGCCCGTCGAGATGATCTCGCAGCTGGTCGGCCACCGCGGTACGAGCGTCACCGAGATCGTGTATCGGCATCAGATTCGGCCGGTCATTCAGACGGGCGCGACCGTGATGGATGAGCTGTTCGGACAGGCCGGCGATGGTCGGTAGTTACTCAGTTAGTTACTCACCGCGGGCCGACGATCATTCGCGCAATCAAAATCATGCTCTGGCTAGGGTCTTAACGGTGGGCGATACTGGGTTCGAACCAGTGACCTCTTCGGTGTGAACGAAGCGCGCTACCACTGCGCCAATCGCCCGCTCAAGCGACGCCCACCATATCTCAAGCGCGCGGTGAGGTCACAGAGCCGCGTCCGGCAATCGGCAACTCCTCGATAAAGCCCAGCGAGCCTTCCGATGAGGAGGTCTAGGCTTACCGGGGGCCAAGGGGCCCTGACCGGCGATAGGTAGGAAAGGAACAAATCGTGTCCACCATGTCCATCACAATCGAAGCAGATGGCGTTAGCCAGCAGCGAGTGACGGACACCGGCACGACTGGACTCGATCTCTTCGGTGAGGACCGCACGATCGTGGCCGCGCGGGTCAATAGCGAGCTGTGGGACCTGCACCGCACGTTGCCCGAGAGTGCGGTCGTCGAACCGGTCACGATCAGCAGCACGGACGGCCTGAATATCTTGCGGCATTCCACCGCTCACGTCGCCGCTCAGGCGGTTCAGTCCCTGCACGCAGAAGCCAAGCTGGGTATCGGCCCGCCGATCACCGATGGTTTCTACTACGACTTCGACATAGCTGAACCCTTCACGCCAGATGATCTTCGGGAAATCGGAAACGCCATGACGAGGATCATCAAGCAACGACAGCGCTTCCGACGGCGCGCGGTCAGTGACGCGGAGGCCCGCGCTGAGCTGGCGGCAGAGCCATACAAACTGGAGTTGATCGCGGACAAAGCCTCGGCGGCGGTCGACGACGGGGCGAGTGCGGAGGTGGGCGCCGGCGAGCTGACGATCTACGACAACCTGCGTCGTGATGATTCGATTGCATGGAGGGACCTGTGCCGGGGTCCGCACGTACCGCACACCGGCTACATACCGGCGTTTGCGCTGACCCGTAATTCGGCGGCGTATTGGCGCGGCGATCAGCAGAACAAGCAACTGCAGCGTCTCTACGGCACAGCTTGGCCGAGCCGAGAGGAGCTCAAGGCATACCAGACCCGACAGGAAGAGGCGGCCAAACGAGACCACCGCAAGCTGGGCGTCGAGCTGGACCTGTTCTCCTTCCCGGATGAGATCGGTTCCGGTCTGGCCGTCTTCCACCCCAAAGGCGGGCTGGTACGCAAGATCATGGAGGACTACGCGCGGCTGCGCCATCTCGAGGCGGGCTACGAGTTCGTCAACACCCCACACATCAGCAAAGCCGAACTGTTTGACATTTCCGGGCACCTCGGCTTCTACGCAGACCTGATGTACCCACCGATGCACGTCGACGAGGAGCGGCACGCTGACGGCAGCTTGAAGCGGCAGGGGCAGGACTACTACCTGAAGCCGATGAACTGCCCGATGCACTGCCTGATCTTCCGGTCCCGTGGACGGTCGTACCGCGAGCTGCCGCTGCGGCTCTTCGAGTTCGGCAGCGTCTACCGGTACGAGCTGTCAGGGGTGGTGCATGGGCTTACCCGGGTCCGCGGCATGACTCAAGACGACGCCCACATCTACTGCACCGTCGACCAGATGCAAGGTGAGCTGATCTCTCTGCTGCAGTTCGTCCTTGATCTGCTCGCCGACTTCGGGCTGACCGACTTCTATCTGGAGCTGTCAACGCGCGACCCGGAGAAGTCGGTCGGCTCCCACGAAGACTGGGAGCGAGCGACCGAGGCCCTCCGCAAGGCAGCCGAGGCGTCCGGCCTCGAGCTGGTCCTCGACCCCGGCGGGGCGGCCTTCTACGCGCCGAAGATCTCGGTGCAAGCCCACGACGCAATCGGTCGGAGTTGGCAGCTGTCGACCATCCAAGTCGACCTGATGTTGCCAGACCGGTTCGATCTAGAGATCACCGCGCCCGATGGCAGTCGGCAGCGCCCAGTCATGATCCACCGCGCGCTCTTCGGGTCGATCGAACGCTTCCTGGCCGTGCTGGTCGAGCACTACGCGGGTGCATTTCCGCCTTGGTTGGCGCCTGTCCAGGTGATCGGCATTCCGGTAGCAGCCGAGCACAACGACTACTTGCTGAGCGTCGCCGATCGGTTGCGGGCGGCCGGGGTTCGTGTTGAAGTCGATACATCTGACGACCGGATGCAGAAGAAGATCCGTAACGCCGAGCGGGTCAAGGTCCCGTACATCCTGATTGCCGGTGCCGAGGACGCGGCCGCACACGCCGTGTCGTTCCGTTACCGCGATCGACGGCAGATGAACGGAATCCCGATCGATGCGGCGATCAGCGAGATCACTGGCGACATCGCGGCGCGCCGCCAAGTCTGAGTCACCGACTTGTCAGAATCTGGTTGAGCTATTCGGCACTGTGACAAGCTGTTCGCTCCGATGAGTGCAGGAGCTTGCAGTGGGAACGGCATCGGCAGGAAGGTGGCCGCTGTACTGCAAGCGACTAAGGAGTCGGATCCTGCAGACAGCTCATCGAAATGCCAATCGAATTAGGCCAATACAGCTCTGACAAGTCGGGAGGAGGCTAGGCAGTGGGAGAGCCGGAGGACTCGGCAGCTCATCCAGGCACTCCCGACGGATTTGAGCGGCTGTGGACTCCGCACCGGATGGTCTACATCCAGGGTGAGAACAAACCGGCCAGCTCTGATGAGCAGGAGTGCCCGTTCTGTGCTGTGCAGTCGCGCGAAGACCGGGAAGGGCTGATCGTGCATCGCGGCGATCTTGCCTTCGCCGTGCTCAACCTCTATCCCTATTCGCCCGGACACCT
This sequence comes from uncultured Actinomycetota bacterium, assembly GCA_963836855.1. GTDB lineage: Bacteria > Actinomycetota > Actinomycetes > Propionibacteriales > Propionibacteriaceae > Microlunatus. The sequence continues at coordinate 13,305 of CAWILN010000035.1, forward strand.
GCTGATCTGCCCGTACCGGCACGTCGCCGACCTCACCGAGTTAGATCATGAGGAGCTCTGTGCTCTCGGCGAGCTGACCAGAGACGCCATGCACGTCTTGCGAGCCGCGAGCGCGCCGCACGGCTTCAATCTCGGTATCAACCAGGGTGCGGTCGCCGGGGCTGGGATTGCCGCCCACCTGCACCAGCACGTCGTACCGCGCTGGGCGGGCGACGCCAACTTCCTTCCCGTCGTCGGGCAGACGAAGGCACTGCCGCAGCTGCTGGATCAGACATGGGAGATCGTCCGTAGCAGCTGGGACACCTACGTCGCTTCAGGCGATAGCTGATGCTCGAGCGCTTTCGTGGCATGTCCCACGCCGTCCTCGGCCCGATCGCACGGCTGCTGGTCAGGCTTGGCGTCTCACCCGACGTCGTCACGATCACCGGCACCCTAGGAGTGGCGTTTGGTGCGCTGATCTGCTTTCCCCAAGGCTGGCTGTGGCAGGGCGTACTCATCGTGACGATCTTCGTCATCTCCGACATGATCGACGGCCTGATGGCCAAGATCACGGGCAAGTCCAGCAACTGGGGCGCTTTCTTGGACTCCACCTCCGACCGGCTCGGTGACGCGGCCGTCTTCGGAGGCATCCTGCTCTACTTCGTGTACCGGGAGGACTCAACACTGTGGGCAGCCATCGCCCTGGCCGGACTGGTCTTCGGACAATGGACCTCGTACGTGAAGGCTCGAGCCGAAAGCCTCGGATTCGTCTGCTCGGGTGGGCTGGCTGCGCGTGCAGACCGCCTCGTGATCATCCTCGCCGGGGCGTTCCTCGCCGGACTCGGCGTTCCGTACGTACTGCAGGTGGCGGTCGCGGCCCTGGCGGTGACAAGCATGATCACAGTGCTGCAACGCATCGCCCAGGTCCGCAAGCAGGCCAAGGCAGCCGATGCTCGGTCGGCCTAAGCGGCAGGGAGCCCCGTGCTGACACGATGGCGCGATCCGCTGCGCGACTGGCTGATGCGGGGGATCTATCACTCCGGCTGGCAGATAGCCGCTCGACTCCCGCATCGGGTGGTTTCACTGATCATTTCCGCCGTCAGCTGGATGGCCTTACGGCACGATGGCCTCCACGTCCGGACCCTGCGTCACAACCTGGCGCTTACCACGGGAGCGCCAGTCCACAGCGACCTCGTCCGAGCGGCTGTCAAGTCCTACCTGCGTACCTTCTACGAGGTGCTGGCTCTCCCAGCATGGCCCAAGACCGAGATTCAGCGGCGTGTCCTAGCCATCAACGAGCCAGCAGTCCGAGGGGCCCACGCAGGACCGGGAGCTGTCGTCGCCCTGCCGCACAGCGGCAACTGGGATTTGGCGGGTGCCTGGGCATGCGCCACCGGAATGCCGGTCACGACCGTTGCCGAGCAACTCTCCGATGCGGAGTATGCAGCATTCGTCGCCTTTCGGGAGGGCCTCGGGCTCCAGGTGGTTTCCCATCGGGACCCTGACGCCCTAGCGAGGCTCATCGAAGCGATCCATTGCCGACGGGTTGTCTGCCTGCTGGCGGATCGGGATCTTTCGGGAACGGGCGTACCGGTGTTCTGGCGGGGGCGTCCCATCACCATGCCAGCCGGTCCGGCGATCGTTGCCCGCCGCACTGGCGCAGCCCTGCTGCCCGCCGTTTGCCAATTCACCAAGGACGGCATGTCGATCATCATTGGAGAGCCGGTCGCGGCCCGCCGGGGGAGGGATGGCCTGGTGGCGATGATGCAGGAGGTCGCTGATTTCTTTGCCGATACCATCACCAAGCAGCCAGAGGACTGGCACATGATGCAGCCGTTCTTCCCTGATCGGCAGTCGGTTGAGGAGGCCCGGTGACCAATCCGCGCCGTTCCCTGCGCGTCGGAATGGTCTGTCCCTACTCCTTCGACGTGCCCGGTGGAGTGCAGAACCATGTCCTCGGCCTCGCGCGCTACTTGCGCCAAGCGGGGCATCGCCCGATCGTGCTGGCTCCCGGCGAGCTTGGTCCCTCAGCCGCGGCTCTCGACTTCGAAGGATTCGCGAGTGTCGGTGCGGCCATGCCAGTTCCCTACAACGGATCTGTGGCCCGCGTGAACTTCGGACCGCTCAGCGCGGCGCGCGTCCGCCGCTGGCTACGGAACGGCAAGTTCGACCTCATTCACATCCACGAGCCCATTACCCCGAGCATCTCGTTGCTGGCCTTATGGGCGGCTGAACGGCCAGTGGTGGCCACCTTCCATACCGCAACCCCCCGATCGCGATCCATGCAATTGGCGAGCGGCGTACTCCGGGCAGCAATTGAGAAGATCGATGCAGGCATCGCAGTGTCAGAGTCGGCGCGTAGCGTGGTCATCCAGCATCTGGGTCGAGATGCTGTGGTCATTCCCAACGGGATCCGGTTCGATGACTTCGCTCAACGGCGGCCCGTGGGCACTGAGCTCTTCGGGCATGCAGCTGGATCGCCTCAGCCGGCCAAGCAGCCCAGATTGATCTTCATTGGTCGGCTCGATGAGCCGCGCAAAGGTCTCGATGTGCTGCTAGCCGCTGTGCCGCTGATCAAAGAGGCTCGACCCAATCTCCAAGTCATCGTCGCTGGCCAGGGAAACCGGCCGCTCCCACCCGGATGCAGCAATCTCGGGACGATCAGTGAGGAGACGAAGATCGCGCTGTTGGGTTCCGCCGACGTTTTCGTCGCGCCTCAGCTAGCCCGGGAGAGCTTTGGCATTGTGCTCCTGGAGGCAATGGCGAGTGGCGCCCAGATCGTGGCCTCTGATCTGCCACCATTCGTCGATTTGCTCGGCGCGCGGCAAGACGATCACCGGCTCGGCGAAGTCTTCACCGTGGGCGACCACCGTGCGCTAGCCAACGCAGTGCTCCACGTCCTCGACCACCCCGACCCGATACGGGCAGCTAGGGCGCAACAGGCGGCGCGAAACTACGACTGGTCGAATGTGGGCTCCACCGTCCTTGCCATCTATCGAGCCGCCCTTTCCGCAGCGCCTGTGACACGGACTGGGAGCCGAGGATGAGCACCTCGGAGATCTTGGCCTTGTTGATCATCGTTGTGGTGATCCTGGTCTGGCGGGTCACCTGGCTCGCCAGCCGAGTCCACCGGGTAACCACGCGCGCGGAACGCACCTGGTCTGCGCTGGACGGCGCCTTGGTGGGACGCGCTCGGCGCGCCGCTGAGCTCGTCATGATGCCTGGCCTCGACCCGGCCACAGCATTGCTGGTCCTGGACGCGGCCGTCGCCGCGCTCGAGCCGGACTTGTCACGAGGCGATCGGGAACGAGCCGAGAGTGACTTGAGTCATGTACTCGATGCGGTCGATCCAATGCTTCCGGCCAGCCCCAGGGAGCTTGCTTCGGAGCGAGCGCGAGCCAGCCTTTACCGCAGATTGCACAACGATGCCGTGGCGACAGCCCTCCTCCTACGTCGCCGTTATACCGTGCGAATCTTGCGGCTGGCAGGGCGTTCCGCCGAGCCGCGTCCGTTCGAAATGGCAGACGGCTCGATTTGCACTCTGACGGCTGGCCCGCCGGATTCGCCTACTTGTATGTCGCTCGCGTACGTGTGCCTAGCTGACTACGCAGCCGAGCCGCGAGCTCCTGCAGTCGGCGAAGCGGGCCAACCGTCATAGTGCACGACGGCCGAGAACTAGGCTGGCCTTGTGAGTGAGAGCGATCGGCGGATCTCGGGCGCCGGCGTTTCGCATGATCCGGAAAGCCCGCCGACGACCGCCACTGCGGAATTGTCGGCAACGCCGCCCACAGCAGCGCGAGCTGTTCCGCTGTACGACACAGATCGCGTGTGGACTTTGCCCAATGTGCTGAGCTTCCTGCGGCTCGCCGGTGCTCCCCTGGTGCTGTGGCTCATTGTCGGGCCCCAGGCGGATGGGTTAGCGGTCCTGGTTCTCGCGCTTGGCGGTTTGACCGACTGGCTGGACGGCCACCTGGCGCGGGCGTGGCACCAGACCTCCCGGATCGGGCAGATGCTGGATCCGATCGCCGATCGCCTCTACATTCTTGCTGTCCTGATTGGACTGGCGTTGCGGGAGATCGTGCCGTGGTGGCTGGTTGTGATCGTGGTGGGACGGGATGTCTTCGTCCCGCTGCTCGTCCCAGTTCTCAAGACGAGAGGCTATTCGTCCTTACCCGTGCACTTCGTGGGCAAGGTCGCCACGTTCAGCCTGCTCTACGCGTTCCCCTTGGTACTGCTTGGTTCAGGCGAGGAGGGCTGGCATCAGTTGGCTTGGGTGGTGGGATGGGCATTCGCAATCTGGGGCACTGCTCTGTACTGGTACGCGGGAGCCCTGTATGGTGCTCAGACCATCCATTTGCTCCGTTCCACACCGCCGATCCACGGCCGCCATCGCTCTAGCGTGACCCGCTAGACACCGCGCGGCCCGCTCCACAGCCGGATGACACTTACTTCCACACGGCGCCGATCCCGTCGCAGCCTGGCCGCAAACTCTGCCACAAGACCGCCCACGCGCTCGGGTGGTCCGCCTCCGGATGCCAGCATGGATCTGCTGAATCAGATCATCCGGCAGCCTGTCGACCCCGACTACGCGGTCGTGGCCGCGCGAGGAAACGAGCCAGTGCGGGGACGATGGATGCTCGCCGCGCTCGCAATGATCATTGGCGCGTTGTTTGCCGTGGCGGCAGTGCAAACCACCCGGGCCGCACCCGAACTTGAGTCGGAGCGAACCGAATTGATCAATCGGGTGCAGGATGCGGAACGCCAGCAGGACGAGTTGAGAGGCAGAGTCACCTCCTTGTCTGGGGAGATCGCGACGCTGCGAACAGCGGCATTGGGTGATGATGACGCGGCCGGTGCCCTGGAAACGCTCATCGAGGCGCTCGACCCGGTAGTCGGCACTGTTCCGGTCAGCGGCCCAGGGGTGCTGATCGTCGTTGATGACTCACCGTCTGCCACCGCCGACGCCCGCGACCGGGTCCTGGATATCGATCTCCAAGTGTTGGCCAACGGACTCTGGGAGGCGGATGCTGAGGCAATTTCGATCAACGGGCACCGACTGTCGAGCCTGACCGCGATCCGCAGCGCGGGTGACGCCATTACGGTCGACTTTCGCTCGCTCACCCGCCCGTACCGCGTCGAAGCCATCGGCGATCCGCGTACGCTGCAGGCTCGATTTGTTGAGTCTTCGGCTGGGGCATGGTGGAATGACTTGGCCCAGAACCGGCGAATGAGATACGAGATCAGTGACGTGAAGCAACTCGATCTGGCGGCCGATCCTGGCATAGTGCTCCGACACGCGGGGAAGGCCAGCTCGTGATTCCGCTGTTGGGCCTGCTTGCGGGGATCGTGCTCGGCATCGTACTGGAGCCAACGATTCCTCAGGTCCTCCAGCCGTACCTTCCGATTGCCATTGTCGCGGCCATGGACGCCCTGTTCGGCGCGTTCCGGGCGTACCTGGAGGGCACTTTCACTGACCGGGTCTTCGTCGTGTCGTTCATCTCCAACGTTCTGATCGCCGCCGCCATCGTCTACGTAGGCGACCAGATCGGCGTCGGCTCACAACTCTCAACCGGGGTTGTCGTGGTCCTCGGAATTCGCATCTTCACTAATGCTGCTGCCATCAGGCGGGCGCTGTTCCATGCCTGACGAGGCACGCATCGACGACCAGACACCAGCGCCGTCGGTGCGGCGCCGACGACCTCACGGCCGGTCGCACAGCGCAGCGTCCCGTCGCATGAGCTCGCTGCAGCGCAGCCAACGCCGCTTGACTGGCGAGGAGCATCCGACTGCTGGAGCACCGGACGACGCACGACCCGCTTCGCAGCCCACAAGCCGGACCAGAGATGCGGCCGACATAGCACGCAGCGCGCGCGCTCAACTAGCAGCATCACTGCGACATCCGGGTCGCGGCCAGATCCTGGCGGCGATCATCTTGTTCATCGTCGGCGCAGCCGGTGTCATGCAGGTCCGCATCAACGCTGCGGACGACACCTATGCGTCGGCTCGACGCGAGGACCTCATTCAGCTACTTGATGGGCTCAGCGCGGAATCGCGACGGCTCGAGGGCGAGATCACCCAGCTGGAGCAGACCCGGAGCAACCTGCAGTCAGGCGCCGACACCCAACGCGTGGCGCGCTCGGAAGCCCAACGGCACATGACAGAGCTGTCCATTCTTGCTGGCACGACGCCTGCGCAAGGGCGCGGTATCCGGATGCGCATCGCCGACCCGAATGCAGCCGTGGACGCCGGGGTTCTCCTTGACGCGGTCGAGGAGATGCGGGACGCCGGGGCTGAAGTGATCGAGGTGAACAACACGATCCGGGTTGTCGGATCGACGTGGTTCGGCTCGGATAGCAGTGGCCTCGTCATCGATGGCAAACCGGTCAGTCGACCGATCACGCTCGAGGTCATTGGGGAGCCACACAGTCTGGAAGAGGCTGCGCGGTTCCGGGGCGGAATCGTCTCCGAGATCACCGGGCCGAAGATCGGCGGACAGGTTCAGATCGAAGAAGAAGACCGCGTTGTGATCGAATCGCTACACGCGTCGCGAGAGAATCAGTACGCTCGCCCTGCGCCCCCGCCGCCAACCCCTCGATGACCCTGTGAGCTTGAGGAGCCTGATGTCGGACTATCCAGAAGATCTGAAGTACTCGATCGAGCATGAATGGGTTCGGAGCGGAAACGGCAGCAGCGTCCGCGTCGGAATCACCGAGTACGCGGCTGAGCAGCTAGGAGACATCGTCTTTGTCACCTTGCCCGAGGTGGGGGAGACAGTCTCAGCTGGTGACGCATGCGGTGAGTTGGAGTCCACCAAGAGTGTCTCGGACATCTTCTGTCCGGTACCCGGAGTGATTACAGCCGTCAATCCGCTGCTCGACGCCAACCCGGAAATCATCAACGCCGATCCATATGGGGATGGATGGCTCTTCGAACTGGAGATGGACGAAGGTGCAGATTTGGACGACTTGCTGGACGCTGATTCCTACGCTGAACAGCTAGGGGGCTAACAACTGGCCGCCCAAGCGCCGGTTTGCGTTTGGTCCTAAACTCTGCATCACGCCTCGAGCCTTCGAGGCTGTACACGAAAGTTCGAAGCAATGCCGTTCTGTACCAACTGTGGACATGAGAACCCAGAGGGGAGTAACTTCTGCGGCCAATGTGGCTCTGCGCTGATCCCCGGTGCTGCCCGAGCCGCGACCCCCGAGAAGGTGCCGACCGGCGACACGACCAAGGCGATGCCCGCGATGGTTGAGGAACGTGACACGGATTCGTTGACGGCCGAAGATGAGGCGGCCGTCAACGCGTTGCCGCACGGTTCGGCGCTGCTGATGGTCCAGCGAGGTGCGAACGCTGGCAGCCGGTTTTTGCTGGATACCGATCTCGTCACCGCGGGACGGCACGAGGATTCCGACATCTTTCTCGACGACATCTCGGTGTCCCGCCGCCACGCCACATTCACCCGTACGCCGGAGGGAACCGTGGTCAAGGATGTGGGCAGCCTCAACGGAACGTACGTGAACCGAGACCTCGTCGACCAACGCCTGCTGCGCAACGGCGACGAGGTGCAGATCGGCAAGTTCCGCCTCGTCTACTACGGGAGTGCTCGGGGCGCGGAATAGCCCTCGCATCATGCCGAACTCTGCCGAGTCTCCGGCCAACGCGGCCGGCGAAGCTCGCGCCCGAGGCGCGGACGATCCGGGCGCTCAGGTATCCGAAAGCCGTCCGCGGCACGCGACCCGCAGTATTGGCCAAGTCATGGCGATCCTGCGAACTGAATTTCCGGAGATCTCGATCTCCAAGATCAGGTTCCTGGAGGCCGAAGGCCTGATCACTCCGCAGCGCGCGCCCTCGGGTTATCGCCGCTACACCGAAGGCGACGTGGAGCGGCTGCGTTATGTGCTGTCGGTGCAGCGGGAACATTACTTGCCATTGAGGGTGATCCGGGAGCACTTGGATCAGCTCGATCGTGGCCAGCCCGCGTTGAGTGTGGGTGGGCCAGGTGCGCTGGTTGGCAGCAGCTCATCGGGCGCCGGACGAACTCCAAACCAGCCAGCCGCCAGGCAGTCGGTCAGGCTTAGCCGCCAGGAGTTGCTGGAGGCAAGTGGCCTCACCGAGAGCGCCCTCAGCGAACTGGAGCGAACTCAGATCGTGGCAACCCGGCGCGGAACCACCCATTACGGCCGGGATGCCCTCACGCTTGCGATCGCCGCCCGGCGACTGGCCGAGTACGGCATTGACGGGCGCCATCTGCGGGCCTTCAAGCTGTCAGCCGAGCGTGAGGTGGGGTTGGTGGAGCAGGCGATCGCGCCGTACGTCCGACGCGGGAGCGGCAACCGCGATGCAGCAAGCGATGTCATCCAACTCGTGATCAGCTTTCACGCAGCCCTGGTCCGCACCGCCATGGAACGCACTCTTTGAGCCTCAGCCCGGCGACGCGCCATTCGTCGACGAGGGGTTGATCTTGTAGCTAGCTTCTCGCGAAGTAGTGTTGTCGCATGCGCGAGCTCGATGTGGTGGGTGTCCGGGTCGAGATGCCGTCGAATGCTCCGATGGTGTTGTTGCGCGAGGTCGGCGGGACTCGGTACCTCCCGATCTGGATCGGAGCAGCCGAGGCCGCCGCGATTGCGAATGCTCAGGAGGGCATCGTCCCCCCGAGGCCACTCACCCATGACCTGATGGTCGACGCGCTTACGACCTTGGGCCACCGACTGACGGAGGTGCACATCACCGAACTCGAAGGTGGCACTTTTTATGCGGTGCTGCTGGTTGATGGAATCGAGATCAGTTCGCGCCCGTCGGACGCCATCGCCCTCGCACTGCGAGTCGGCTCCGACATTTACTGCGCAGAGGATGTGCTCGATGAGGCGGGCATCGAGATCCCAGAGGCCGAAGATGACGAGGTCGAGAAGTTCCGTGAGTTTCTCGACCAGGTGAATCCCGATGACTTCGTCACCGGCGAAGAGCCAAAGTCATAGTCCTAGTCAGAGCAAACACTAAAGCTAAAGTCGAGGCTCGCGCTCATCGACTCCACATCGTTATCTGACTCCCGAGATGAATTAAGATTTGGCCTCCGCCAGTCGGACTCGGTGCCGTGGTGTTTGACCCGCTTGGTGTGCTCGACGTAGGTTCGTCAATGTAATGCCGACCGTGGAATTACGCGGAGGGAACTCTCCGAGTTCCTCTCTTCCCATCCGCAGCAGTTGATTTAGCTTCAGTCCGGAGGCGACACGTGAATAGCACCGACGCATCAGCGAGGCCTGCCGAGTCGCCCGGCATTGAACCGGCTGAAGCCCAGGGGCTGCTGTTCGACGGCGACTTTTCGCCACTGCCAACCGACCTCGGCTTCCGCGGGCCGGTCGCCTGCAGCGCGGCTGGCATCACCTATCGTCAGCTTGACTACTGGGCGCGTACGGGCCTGGTCGTTCCGGAGATACGGAGTGCGTCTGGATCCGGCTCACAGCGCCTTTACAGCTTCCGCGACATCTTGATCTTGAAGGTGATCAAGCGGCTGATCGATGCGGGCATTTCCCTGCAGCAGATCCGCACCGCCATCGAACATCTGCGTAAGCGCGGCGGCCATGACCTCACCCAGGTCACGCTGATGAGCGACGGGGTCTCGGTCTTCGAATGCACCTCTGACAATGAGGTGATCGACTTGCTCCGCGGTGGCCAGGGCGTCTTTGGCATCGCTCTGGGCGGCGTGTGGCGTGACCTCGAAGGGACGCTCTCCGAGCTGCCAGCTGAGCGAGCTGAAGCTGATGGGCCGTCCCAAGATGAGCTCTCTCAGCGTCGCGAGGCACGCGCCAGCAGTTGAGCCTTCTGGAGTAATCTGGGCGCTGCTGGAACGGCGGCGCGGGAGAGTTCACCACCTCAGAACGAGGTGATGGCGCCGAAGGGGCAACATCCCCGGAACCTCTCAGGCAATCAAGACCGCGCTCGCTATGGCAACTCTGGAGCCACCGGTGACAGAGGGGGAGTGCCTCGCGGAAGCGAGCGCACCTACCTGTGTACGCGCGAAAGAAGTTTCGATGACCGCCACTCTTCCAGACGCCAAGATCGGCTTGTTCCCATCGCAACGGTTCAGCACTCGGCACATTGGGCCTCAGGCCGATGATCGCGAAAAGATGCTGGCCGCTCTCGGGTTGGCAAACCTCGAGCAGCTTGTCGATGGATCACTACCACACTCGATCCGGAGCACCGAGCCGCTCGCACTGCCGCCCGCACTGTCGGAGTCCGAGACGTTGGAAGTGCTGCGCGACCTCGCGAGTCGCAATCGTCCGCTGACATCGATGATCGGCCTCGGCTACCACGGCACCGTGACACCATCGGTGATCCGCCGGAACGTTCTCGAATCGCCGGCCTGGTACACCGCATATACGCCCTACCAGCCAGAAATAAGCCAGGGCCGGCTCGAGGCCTTGCTCAATTTCCAGACCGTGGTCTCAGATCTGACGGCGCTCCCGACAGCAGGTGCCAGCCTCCTCGACGAGGCGACCGCTGCCGCCGAGGCAATGACAGTGGCCCGGCGCAGCACCAAGACCGGTCAGGCGATCCTGCTTGACGGTGACACCTTGCCGCAGAGCATCGGCGTCGTGACCACCAGGGCCGATGCGCTCGGCATCGAGGTCGTCGTAGCCAGCAAGCCGTTGATTGAAGCGATCGAGGAAATCGATCTATTCGCCGTTCTCGTGCAGACCCCCGGCGCCAGCGGACGACTCGCCAGCACGGAGGAGTTGCGGACTGTCGCGGATCGTGCGCATGCCCGGGGCGCCATGGTGATTGCCGCCTGCGACCTGATGGCGCTGACATTGACCACTCCGCCAGGGGAGTGGGGTGCGGATGTCGCTGTCGGATCCAGCCAGCGGTTCGGCGTACCGCTGTTCTACGGCGGGCCGCACGCGGGCTTCATCTCCGTCCGCGCTGGGCTGGAACGGACGCTACCTGGGCGTCTGGTCGGAGTCTCCAAGGATCGCGACGGCACGCCCGGCTTCCGTTTGGCTTTGCAGACCCGCGAGCAGCACATTCGTCGTGAGAAGGCGACCTCGAACATCTGTACCGCCCAGGTATTGCTTGCCGTCGCGGCCAGCATGTACGCCGTCTACCACGGTCCGAAAGGTCTGCGAGAGATCGCTAGCTCCATCCATGCCGGCGCCGCGGCGTTGGCAGGTGATCTTGCCGAGGGCGGAATCCGTGTGGTGCACGACTCCTTCTTCGACACGGTGCTCGCCGAGGTGCCAGGCCGTGCGGCGGAGGTACTTGCTGCTGCGCGTAGTGCAGGGATCCATCTCCGGCTTGCGGACGATGATCATGTCGGCGTATCCGTCGGAGAGGACGCGACCGCTGCCCACCTGAAGGCCGTGCGCGCCGCGTTCGGCGTAGCTGGGAGCGATGCGAGGACATTCGACGACAACCTGGCTGGGCGAGAGCGTACGACGCGTTACCTCACCCATCCTGTTTTCAATACCCATCACAGCGAGACTGCGATGCTTCGCTATCTGCGGGCGTTGTCGGATCGGGACCTCGCGCTCGACCGCGGCATGATCCCACTCGGTTCCTGCACAATGAAGTTGAATGCAACAACCGAGATGGAGCCGATCTCCTATCCAGGCTTCGCCAATCTTCATCCGTTTGCCCCGATTGAGGACGCAGCCGGTTACGTCGACCTGATCGAGGTACTTGAGTCGTGGCTGGCCGAGCTCACCGGGTACGCAAAGGTATCGATTCAGCCAAACGCAGGTAGCCAGGGCGAGTTCGCCGGGTTGCTGGCCATCCGCGCCTATCACCAGTCCCGCGGTGATCATCAGCGGCGCATTTGCCTGATCCCCTCGTCAGCGCATGGCACGAACGCCGCCTCCGCCGCGCTGGCGGGCCTCAGGGTTGTCGTCGTCAAGGCTGCTGCCGATGGAGCGATCGACTTGGACGATCTGCGCACCAAGATCACCGAGTACCATGATCAACTTGCGGCGATCATGGTGACGTATCCGTCCACGCATGGGGTCTTCGAAGAGAGCATCGTCGAGGTGTGTGACATGGTGCACGACTCCGGAGGTCAGGTCTACGTAGACGGTGCCAACCTGAATGCGCTGCTGGGACTGGCGCGACCGGGGAGCTTCGGCGCCGACGTGAGCCACCTGAACCTCCACAAGACCTTCTGCATTCCGCACGGCGGCGGCGGGCCAGGAGTCGGTCCTGTTGGCGTCGCTGCGCATCTTGTTCCGTTCTTGCCCAACCACCCGCTGCTGGACGCGGCTGGCCCGAAGACTGGTATCGGCCCAGTCTCAGCGGCGCCGTACGGGTCGGCGGGCATCTTGCCGATCAGCTACGCCTACATCGCGATGATGGGCGCCGATGGGTTGACCTCGGCCACCGAACAGGCCCTACTTTCAGCGAATTACGTTGCAGAGCGACTCCATGATCACTATCCGGTGCTGTACGCGGGCCGCAATGGACGGGTGGCCCACGAATGCATTATTGATCTGCGCCCGATGACCAGGGCGAGTGGAATCAGCGGGGAGGATGTGGCCAAGCGGCTGATCGACTACGGCTTCCATGCACCGACGATGAGCTTTCCGGTGGCAGGCACGCTGATGGTCGAGCCCACCGAGTCGGAGACGTTGGAGGAAATCGACCGCTTCTGTGACGCCATGATCAGCATTCGCTCGGAGATCGCCAAGATCGAAGCGGGGGAGTGGCCGCGCGATGACAACCCGTTGGTCAATGCCCCTCACACACAGGCTCAGGTGACCTCCGAGGATTGGGATCATCCCTACCCGCGTCGGGTCGCGGCTTTCCCAGCCGGCCTTCACATTGGGCCGCTCTACGCCGATGGCTTTGACAAGTACTGGCCTCCAGTCGGCCGCATTGACGGTGGTTACGGCGATCGCAATCTTGTCTGCATCTGTCCTCCGCCGGAAGCCTTCGAGTAAATCAGTCTCCCTGACCTGCCATCTCGTTGATCCGATGCGCCAGCTCGAAATCGTGCGGCGTAAGTCCGCCCTCGGAATGCGTGGAGAGGACGAGTGTCACCTTGTTCCAACGAATGTCGATGTCGGGATGGTGGTTCATGAGCTCCGCCTCATGGCCGACCCGATTGACGAAGTCCAAGGCAGCGACGAAGTCGGTCAACTCGTAGGTCGCGACGATCGCGGGCTCATCGCCATCGGCGCGACGCCAGTTCGGCAATCCTGCAAGCTGCCGGGACACCTCAGAATCGGTCAATAGTTGGCTCATAGCCTCAGCCAAGGGGTGGCTGGTGCGAGTGTCAAGAGCTAACCTCTTTGCGCGCTGAGCCCTTGGACAAGCTCAGGACGGCGCTCGTCGAAGCGCAGCCCGTGTCCTTCGACAGGCTCAGGACACATTCGCACGCTCTGGCATCCGATAGCGTCGGGGCGCAACAGCGGGTGTAAGCAGAGAAGGAAACACATGGTTGCGGTGCCGGAGAGTATCAAGCGGCTCGAGCAACGACCGTGGATCGCGCACATGATTCGTACGGTGGAGCGCTACGTCAGTCGGCTCGGCTCACAGTTCGCAGCAGCGACCACCTACTTCTGGGTGCTCGCACTGGTCCCGATCTTGATGGTAGCTTTTTCGATCACTGGCTTCGTGCTCACTGTCGTGTATCCCGATCTCCTGGACGCCGTCGCTGACACCGTAACGGCAGCTCTAGGCAGCACGAACGTGGCCGCCCGCGAGAAGATCCTGAATCTCGTGAACACCGCCCTGAGCCAGTACTGGACCATTGGCATCGTGGGCCTGATAACAGGTCTCTACGCTGGCGCAAAATCGATGGGCCACTTGAAGAATGCCGTACGGACCCAGTGGCGATCGGGATTCGATCTTCGGCCTCAGAAGATCAACATTGTGGTCTGGTGGCTCAGCAACCTCCTCCTGCTGCTTGGACTGCTGCTTGGGCTGGCCGTGACATTCGGCCTCTCCTCGCTGTCGACTTCGCTTGCCGATGCCGTCCTCGGCTTCCTCGAACTCGATGATCAAGCGTGGACTGCGCCGCTGCTTCGGATCAGCTCGCTGGCCTTCTCGATCGGCGCCGGCTGGCTGATCTTCATGTATCTCTACACGGTGCTGCCCGAGACCCGTGAGCCTTGGCGCGTGGTACGCCGCGGCGCGCTCTTGGGTTCGATCGCGCTAGCGGCACTGCAATACGTGGCGGGCTTCCTGATCACTGCGTTCCAAGGCAATCCAGCTGCGGCGATCTTCGGACCGGTCATCGTACTCATGCTGTTCTTCAACATCTTTGCCCAACTCATTTTGTTCATCGCTGCTTGGATCGCGACCGCGCAGCACGACGCAGTCCCTGGCCCTCCCGGGCAGGAGATGAATACCGCGCTAACGCCTGAACCTGAGCAAACCGAGGATGAGGAACCGAATGTCGTACCGGAGGCTGTGGCCGTGCGTTCGGTACGCGTCGGCATGGGTGCTGGCTACGTCACCGGAGCCGCGACTGGCGTAGGACTCGGCGCGACACTCGCGTACCTGATCTCAGCTGCAGTACGCGGCCGGAAGAAGACTTGAAGCTCTCGCCGAGTATGCGGGAGGAGCTGACGGAACGACGCCTTTCCGTGCCGTCAGCTCCGAGGAAGACGGCGGCAACCTAGCGAACATCGCAGCGAGCGAAGCGAGCAATCGAACACAGCGATGTTCGCGCCGCCGATCTGCAGGAGGAGCTGGCGGAACGACGCCTTTCCGTTCCGTTAGCTCCGACGAAGACGGCGGCAACCTAGCGAACATCGCAGCGAGCGACGCGAGCAATCGGACACAGCGCGATGCGCCAGCAGCATCAAAAGGGGCGAGTTAGTGCGCAGTCGCGAGCTGCGCGCCAGGCTGACCGATGCTGTCCAGCAAGGCCGAGAACCACGGCGCGGCAATGTCGAACGGCTTGCCGCCCCGAATCCTGTCGAACTCTATGGCCCTTAGTTCATCGCCGCGTTCCTCGTCGTGCCCGACCAAGCCGGACTCACCGCGGAGCGCGGCGTCGACTGCATAGTCGGTCATGGATTTGATCAAATCGAGGTCGCGCTGGTTGGCTGGCGCAGACCGGGAGAAGTATCCGGACTTCTGCACCATGACCCTGCGGGCACCCAGCCGCTCGGCGAACTTGCTGGCGAACCAGGCACCGGGATTGATCTGGTCCATCTTGACGTGACCAAACGGGTCCCGTGGGACCTCCTCGCCCGAGCGCTCCAGTTCGGCCAAGATCGTCTCCAGCCCGGCTCCTTCGGAAACAAAGATGTTGACCGAGCCAAGCTGATCCATCTTCTCCTTGAGGCGTTGGGCCTCGACCTCAAGATCGAAGACCGCTTCTGGGACGTAGACCCCATGTACCTCCCAGGCTTCTCGGCTGAGCCCGATGTCGGGCACCCAGGCTCGAGTGTCCAGCCATTCCCGGTAAGCCTGGGCCGTCGCGGCGGTAAGCCAGCCGCAGTGCCGTCCCATCACCTCATGTACCAAGAGCATCCGCGATCCGGAGTTGTGCTCGCCGATGATGTTGTGTGCGAAACGCGACGCCTGTTCGGCCGCGGTCCAAGCACCAAGAGACTGGCGCACCGGGATGATGTCGTTGTCGATGGTCTTGGGCAGGCCAACCACTGTTAGGGAATAGCCGTTCCTGCCGAGGAATGCGGCAAGATCGGCCGCCGTGGTGTTCGTGTCGTCGCCGCCGATGGTGTGCAGAATGTCGACGCCGTCGGCCGTCAGCCGATCAGCCGCGGCCTGGAGTGGGTTCACCCCTTCGTCGACCAGCCCACGCTCCACCAGGTCGGCTGCGTTGGTCAGCTTGACCCGCGAGTTCCCAATGGGGGAGCCGCCGAAGGCGTGAAGGATTGCAGCGTTTTCTCGAACGGTCGGCGTGACTGCCATCGAATCACCCTGCAATAGACCCTCATAGCCGTGTCGGTACGCGATGATCTCAACGTCCGGGGCGATCTGTGTGTAGCGCTCGATCAGCCCTCCGACAGCGGAAGAGAGGCACGGTGCGACACCGCCAGCGGTAAGCATTGCCACCTTGTTGACCATGCCCGCAAAAGTATCCGACACAATCAGCCGCCTGGCTGTGCGTCTGCCAGCCGGTCAGTCCTTGGACGGCTCCAGGTAGACAGCGCCAGGTCCACGCGAGCTGACGTAGTCGTCCGGATTCTGCAGACTGCACTTCTGCAAGCTCAGGCAGCCACAGCCGATGCAGCTGTCCAGGCGGTCCCGAAGACGCTCCAGCCTTTCGATCTGCTCATTGAGCCGGCCATGCCATTGGTGAGAGAGGCGGGTCCAGTCGGCTTTTGTTGGCGTCCGACTTCCTGGCAGCGTCCGCAGCGCCTGAGTGATCTCCTCTAGCGACAATCCGACGCGTTGCGCTGAGCGAATGAACGCCAGGCGGCGCAGCATGGCCCGCTCGTAGCGGCGCTGGTTTCCAGACGTTCGGGTTGAGGTGATCAAGCCGAGGCTCTCGTAGTACCGCAGTGCTGACGGGGCGAATCCAGAACGGGCCGCCAGTTCGCCGATAGTCAGCAGATCCGTTCGGTGCAACACACCGCTCATTCTAGCAATACCTAAACTTCGCGTTAACTTTCACTCGGCAAGGCGGGGCCCGACTGCTTCCCTAGACAGGTTGAGTCCTGGCGGTATTTCGCGCCGACCGCCGACACGATAGGGGAGCGCTCACAGCCAAAAGACAGATCCGAAGACGACGGTTACGGTTCGACCTGCAATTGCTCTATCAATTCGCAGCAACGGATTTTTCCGAGTTGCCGCCCACTACGCTCGACCTCGTGGCCCGATACTTCGATGTCCACCCGGACAACCCTCAGCCGCGCATGATTGGCCAGGTGGTCGACTTGCTGCGTGCTGGCGGGCTGGTCGCCTACCCAACTGACTCCTGCTTCGCGCTGGGCTGCCAGCTTGATAACCGGTCGGGCCTGGAGCGGATTCGAGAGATCCGGCAGCTGGATAACCACCATCACTTCACGCTCGTCTGCGCAGACTTCACTCAGGTTGGTCGGTTCGTACAGCTCGACAACGTGATCTTCCGCGCCGTCAAGGCGTCCACGCCCGGGCAGTACACCTTCATCGTGCCGGCCACGCGAGAAGTTCCCCGACGAATGCTGTATCCCAAGAGACGTACCGTCGGGGTTCGCATTCCTGATCATGCGGTCGCTCAGGCGATCCTGGCGGGCCTCGGTGAACCTCTGGTCTCCAGCACCTTGATCATGCCAGGGGATGATCGCCCACTGACGCAGGGTTGGGAGATCATGGAGCGCCTTGATCATCTCGTCGACGCGGTCGTGGACTCCGGCGAATGCGGCGAGATCCCGACCACAGTGGTGGATCTCTCCAACGGCCAAGCAGTGATCGTACGCCGCGGAGCCGGAGATCCTTCGCGTTTCGAGTGATGTTTGTTGTCAGGGGATAGTAGGGCCAGATGAGCAAGGAAGCCTCGCGGAGCCCGCAGCATGCCGCGGGCACCTTCGTGGCGCAGCTGATGCGCAGCAAAGTGGCTGTCGGATTGCTGTCCGCGGCGCCGATCCCGCTATTTCTCGTCCGGCCGATCCTGGCGCATGACAATGCACGGGAGAACCGCAAAGACAGCTGGCAGCGACTGCGTGGGCGCAGTGAGGCGGCGCGTTACAGCGCGGTCCGGGACGTGATCGAGCGCTATGCCGGCGATGGATTCGTCCTGGATATCGGCTGCTCACAGGGGATTCTCCAGGAGGGTCTGAGGTACGGCCGGTATCTCGGCGTCGACAACTGCGAGGAGTCCATCCGGCTCGCCCAGTCCAAGTGCGACCGCTGGACGCAGTTTGTTTGCGCCGATGGGTCCTACTTCGTTGCCGACCAGCCACCGGACGTTGTGGTGATGAACGAGGTGATCTACTACCTGCCCGACCCGGTCGCGGCGGTAAAGCATCACGCGCGTCGACTGGCGCCCGGGGGAGCCGTGATCATCTCCATCTACGCAAGGACCTGGTCCTCACGGCGGCTGCTGAAGGCCATCGGAAACCGGCTCGACCTGGTCGAATCCACTGTGATCAGATCAGGTCATCTGGCCTGGACCGTGGCGGCGTATCGGCCGATGTGAGCCCGGCCGGGTCGGCTGGTCTCAAGAGGTACGTGGCGCAAGCCTCACTGCATGTATCCCTCGACCTGTTGCCGAGGTCTCGTCCGTGACTCGTCTGGGTCCTGGGCGAACTCCCGGTGGGCGCGGCGCTGGCGAAGCAGATCCCAGCACTGATCGAGGGACTCCTCAAGGTCACGAAGCCTATCGGCGGAGCCGCCGACGTGACCTGGGTCGTCCTGCATCTCGCGGCGCAGCTCATGCTCGGCGTCGACCATCTCGCGAATGCGCGCGAGGATGTCAGAGTCATCCATACGACACAGCCTACGAGAGACCCTGCGGTGATCGAATTCCAAGTCTGCCAAGATCATGATCATTGCTCACTGACTCGGCTGGATGCCTCCGCTGCTTGGGCGAGGAGCACTGCTGATCCCACGCCGGCCACCAACAATTCGGCAGCAGCGGCGATGGCAAGACGACGACGTCGCATTCGGACCTCCCGTATCGCGCACAGCTCATGCCTCGTTTGGGCACAACGGCGATTATCGGGCCAGGCCGCTCGACCGCGCAGGAGAATGATGGATTTTGCGCGCTCGATGGGCTGGGATTGATCGCGTGCCCCACTGGGTGCGCCTCAGCAGCGACCGGCTCGTCGGCAGGGACCGGGAGCTGGTCAGTGCCGTCGAGGCGGTCAGCCGGATAGCCGAAGCCCGGCCAGGTGTGGTGATGGTGAGCGGGCCGGCCGGAATCGGCAAGAGCCGGTTTGTATCGGCCCTTTCAGAGCAGGTTCGGATGAACGGGATGCGCGCCATGGTGGGGGTCTGCCTCGACCTCGGAGCTGGCTCTCCGCCATACTCGGCGTTGATCGCGGCGTTCCGCAGTGTTGATCCGCCCGCCGTGCAGGTACTCGATGGGCTGACTGGGGCCGTCGTGATGCGTAGGTCACGGCTTTTCGAACTGCTGCGGACCACGACCGCCGCCCTGGCAAAACGGCGACCAACCGTGCTTGTCGTTGAAGACGTGCATTGGTCTGACCGGATCACGCGAGACGCTCTGCTCTACCTCCTGGCCTTAGCCCGTGAGGGTCGATGGGCTCTGGTCGTGACATTTCGCAACGACGAGGTCTCTCGTCGACCGGCGGTCCGGGAGTTTCTCGATGCACTGAATCACGATGCGATCATGCATGTGACGTTGGTCTCGCTGTCAAGGCAGGAGGTCGCTGCTCAAATCGAGGGCATCACGGGTCAACGACCGTCGCACGAAGATGCTGAGCGTGTTCATCGCCGTAGCGGGGGTGTTCCCCTGCTTGTCGAGGAGGTAGTGGCCGCCGAAGCGGCTGGCGCGTCTGGCGTGCCCGATCACCTTCGCGACCTGTTCCTCGCCCGGCTGTCAGACATGGGCAAGCCAGCGATTCGCGCAACCAGTGTGGTTGCCGTCATGGGTGACAGATGCGAGGAGCGGCTCGTTGCCGATGTGCTGGGCCTCGACGTTGGCATGGTCGCGACCGCACTAGACCGCGCGGTCGGCGCGCAGATCCTCGTCACCGACGGTAACGGATACCGGATGCGTCATGAACTCCTTGGCGAAGCGGTGTACTCCAACCTCCCGGCAGGGCAGCGTAGGCGGCTGCACCGACGGATCGCCGAGGCGCTGACCGCGGCGCCACACCCTGATGCGACCGCACTGGCGCGCCATTGGTACGACGGGGAAGTGCCAACTCAGGCGGGACTGGCCAACCTCGAGGCAGCCGCGCTTGCCGAACGATTGCATGCACCGGGCGAGGCGTTCACTTACCTGGAACGAGCGCTCGAACATTTCGATGCGCTTCCGGCGAGCCGAGCTGCGGCGGTGGACGGTCGGGCTGGCTTGATGGTCAGGGCCGCCGAAGCTGCGCATCGCGCTGGCGCGCATGACCGGGCAGTCGCCTTGGTCAAGGAAGCTCTCGAAATAGGCGATGAAGCGTCGGTCTCGGCAGTCCGCTGGGAGCGTCTCGGGCTCTACTGCTGGGTCACCAGGAATGGAGCCGGCGCCCGAGAGGCGTACGAGACTGCACTCGCGGTGCTGCCGAACGACGCACCGGCCCAGATTCGAGCGCAGGTGCTAGCGGGCTATGGCATGTACCTCATGATGGCTAATCGAACCGACGACGCCCGGAACTGGTCGGCGAAGGCACTCGATGCCGCAATTGACAGCGGCGAGGCGCTGCAACAGTGCCGGGCCCTACTCGCCTGGGGCTACTCGCGTGCTGACGACGAGGCCGGGCTTGCGGCATTGTGGAGGGCTCGCGACCTCGCCATCGCGTGTGATGCGGGCGAGGAACTTACACGAATTCACGCCGGCCTTGACCAGGCCCTCCGCAGGCAGGGCCGCATTGCGGAGCGGGAGCAAATGATGCGTGACGGCATCAGCTATGCCGCCGCGCACGGTCTTGGCAAGAGCTTCGGGCTGCCGATGAATTACATGCTTGCTGAGGTCTTGCTGGACGCCGGCCGATGGGACGAAGCCGACGAGATCCTCGCCACATTCGAACCGCGCGCGCTGACCGGCATTCACCCGATGTTCACAAATGCTTATCGAGCCCGGCTAGCTGCCGCGCGAGGAGACATCGCCGCGGCAAGAGAATGCGCTGACCGCGTGGAACAGCTGGCGACTGAACTGCCCGACCAACCCATCCCGCGCACCATCGCGTGGTGCGCACGTGCTGAATCGTGCATGTGGTCCGGCATCGCCGATGAGGCCATCGAGTACGCGGACCTGGCCATTGCCCTCACGACCGACCCGATGCGCACAGCGGAGGCCGTCACGATCCGAGCCCGCGCCGCAGCTGATGTTGCCGAGCGTGGACGTCGCCACGGCCACCAATTCGACGATCTCGTTTCTGACGCCCGTGCCTGGGCGGCAACAGAGCGCCGTCCCCAAGTGGCGGCGCTCGTCAAGACCACTCGTGCGGAGATTTCCCGGCATGACGGGAAGCGCGATCCTGCCCCGTGGCGTGACGCGGTGGCCGACTGGGACTCGGCTGGCGACCCCTACAGGACCGCGTACTGCCGCTGGCGGCTCGCACATGCCCTGCTGGGGTCGCGGTCAGGGCGTCGCGAGGCGGCGAATGAGCTCAGCGCGGCCCGACAGACCGCGAACCAACTGAGAGCTCGTCCACTGTTGGAATCAATCGACCACCTCGCCGCCGTGGCCCGCATCCGACTACCCCGCTCCGAGTCGGGCGTCGACGGTATCTGGGTGGCCGCCGCTGAATCCGGGCTGACCAACCGGGAGCTCGAAGTATTGCCGCTCATAGTCGCCGGTCGCACCAACGCCGAGATAGCGGAGGCGTTGGTGATAAGCCCGCGCACTGTGGGGATTCACGTGTCGCGGATCATGCAGAAGCTCGGCGCGGCGCGGCGTACCGAGGCCGCTGACATCGCCCGGCGCCGTGGGCTCATCCGCGATTGACGCCCGACCTTGGGGCGCGAAAGATACGTCGTTTTGCAGATGTTCCGCCGGTGGGTCGTCCGTAGCTTCGGCCTTGATCATTACCGACGCACGAGGAGGATTCCATGTCTGGACCGTTGGTCTTCATTACCCGCTCTACGATCAAGCCGGGAATGTGGGAGCAGCAGCTGGAGCACGACCGTGAGGCGACCGAAATCGTCGACTCAGACGAGCCGCGGGTCATCGCATTCAACACGTGGTCGAGCTCGGATCAGGCAGAAATGTCGTGCATCCAAGTGCATCCGGACGCCGACTCGCTGGATTTCCATCTGAAGATCTACTACGAGCGGCTCGCCCAGCGGGCCGGCGACGCTCTGGACACTTATGAGATCGACATCTACGGCACGCCAAGCGATGGAGTGCTGGAGTCGATGCGGCAGGTGCCAGGCGCGCAGGTACGCGTTCAGCCCGTGCACCTCACCGGATTCCTGCGTCCGCAGCCCCTGTGAGGAGGATGCTGCCCGGTCGCGGCTTACCTCGAGATGCGGCGGAGATGCACCACCGAAGGACCGGCCACCGCAAACGGAGGGCTCACGCTCATCGGATCGGCATGGTCAACGGTCAGCGTGGTGCCGGGCAGTGTCTCGCGGGTGCGCAGGCTGTGCCACTCGACCGCGTACCGGCCGGGTCTTACGGTGATGGTGAACGCGTCGCCTGCCTCACTGTGCTGCAGGATCAGGTACTGCTTTCCCGGATCCATTAGCGCAAATCTGGTCCCACTCACCTCAGTGTTCGGCTGCATGGTGGTGAGGCTGATCCGCTCCGTAATGCCGCGGGTATCTCCCATGGCATGGCGGGTCGGCTCCAGGGAATCGAAGGACGGCGTCCCCTCCGAGGGGATAGGCGGCTTGCCACCGCCGAGAATGCCCAAGTCGTACAGGATGGGGTTGTGCCCGCGGAGAAACGCCTTCCACACCCAGACAGCGCTGCTCGAGAACGGTGAGAAGTGATCAGTGTCGAGTAGCACGACCTTGCTTCCGTCATTGACCGGTGGGTCGGTGAGCCACCGACCCTCACCCAACGTGTCGTCGAAACCGGGCGAAATCCAATCTGCCGGGCTGTTCCACAGCGGCTCGTTGGACTCGCTCAGATCGGCAACGGGAAACAGGTAGGTCATGCCGACGGGATGCGTGTCGTATCCCATGTCGCGCTCGTAGGCCTTGACCGTGTTGATCACCCAGTACTGCCACTGCGTGGTATCACCAATCGGCGTCTCGATCGAGAATCCGTCCTCGAATACAACCGAATCCGCGGTCTGCCCGGACGACTCGTTCGCGACCTCGTACAAGACGTTGGGAAGGTCATGAACGGTGTCGATCACTTTGCGGATGTAGGCCAGTTGTACGGCCTCGACCCTGGAATCGAGAGGGAGGACCTGGTAATCGACGATCGAGGTGATCCCAATGTCATTGACGTTGCTGGCGGCGTGGAACGGATGGCCCTCGATATTGTCGGGAACTGCGGTCAGGTGAAGGCTGAAGCCCTCGAACAGCATGACTGATACGTAGCAGCCGGCATTTCCGGCCGCGATGATCCGTTCGCGAAGTCGATCAAAGTAAGTCTGATCGAAGACCGACAGATCAAACTTCGGCTTGCCGTCCTTGGCGAACCCGGGCCCGGTCCTCGACCATGGCTGTGGCGTCATGCAGAAGTGCACATCAGCCGGCGCCAGATGGCCCTGGAACTGCTCCCAGCGCCAGAGTCGAATGAAATTATGACCGCGCTCTGAGAGCAGCCCGAGGTACGCGTCGAAGTCGAACCGCTCCGGGTTATCAGGACATTCACGACCGGGACCCAACCCGTCCTGGAGGTTGTTGTTGACATGCGAACCCGTTAGATAGACCAATTTCTCCGGTACACCCGCGACTGCGGGAGAAGCGAAGTACCTGGGATTGGTCGTGGACACTACCAACGGGCCAGGCGGTTGCCTGATCATCTTCCATCGCCTTTCACGGGCCATGTGTTTAGGCGCCATCTTGCCCGGCACGGCGACCGGTTCGTCACCTGCCTCCCGACTCAGCGTCAGACTGGTGATATGAGCAGCGAGCGCAAGGTGGTCGAGCGAGCGGTTCGTATACCACGCGCGGGCGTCGTGCTGGATGGTGATCTTGCCGTTCCCGCTGAGGCACGCGGCGTCGTGCTTTTCGCCCACGGCAGTGGCAGCAGTCGTCGCAGTCCGCGGAATCGACGCGTAGCGGGCGTGCTTCAAGAGCTCGGCTGGGCGACGTTGCTCTTGGATCTCTTGACGCCTTCCGAGGAGCAGATCGACCTGCGTACGCGCGAGCTGCGCTTTGACATCTCCCGACTGGCCGCCAGGTTGACCAAGGCAGCCGATTGGCTTGCGGAGCAGGACGATACGGCCCAGCTGCCACTTGCGGTGTTCGGCGCGAGCACCGGTGCTGCCGCCGCGTTGATCACCGCAGCCGATCGACCAGAACGAGTTCGACTGGTGATCTCACGGGGCGGGCGGCCCGATCTGGCCGGCGACGCGCTCCGTCGGGTGGTGGCGCCGACCCTCCTCATCGTCGGTGAGCGGGATCCGCAGGTCCGCCAGCTCAACGAAAGTGCGGCCGCAGTGATGCGAGCCCCGGTCACCATCGAGCTGGTCCCGGCTGCTACTCATTTGTTTGAGGAGCCAGGCGCGCTGGAGACCGTCATCGATCTCACGGCCGGCGCTCTGGATCAACTCGATTAGCCGCATGCACTGGGATGCCGTCGGAGCGCTGCGTTCTTCGCGTGGATGCTGGCGGGCTCACTCGCCTGTTACTTCGCCGTGGGTTCGGCCGGCCCCGCGTTGCGAGGCAGTCGGCCGGCGATGATTTGGGTGGGGACGAGCAAGAGAAGCGCCCAGATGCCGGCTGTGGGCGAGAAGAACGAGATGATCACCGCGACCAGAAGTGCTGCAGCGCTGAGGCCACTTCCAATGACTCGTTGACGGCTGTCAGCGGTGGCTGGGCCATCGCTAAGGTCCGGGTGCTGCGCGAGGTAGGTGGCCAGGAGGAGATCGAGAATCGAGACAGCCAGCAAGCTACCGATGTAGAGAGTGCTGAATCCTCCCTCGAGGCCATCGGCGATCAACGCGGTCGGAAAGGGCAGGAACACGATCGCGGCAAGCCACAACATGTTGAGCTGAATGAGGCGCGTGCTGTGGCGCCGCAGTGGTCGGAACATGTCGTGGTGGATCATCCAGTAGTTGGCGATGACGACGAACGACAGGGCGAATGCGAACAGTGCGGCCTGGTTGTCTACGACTACGTTGGTAAGGGTTGCGCCCTGCGGCCGATCGATTTCAGTGAGTGGGGGACGAGCAGGGTAATGGCGATCGCGACGACGCCGTCGCCGAAGGCAATAATCCGGTCGACGCCGACTTCTCGTTCACTTGCCATCTGATCGCTCCGCCCTTTCGCAAGATCAACTTCTCCAACAGGCCGGTGTATTTCAAACGTCGCCTCGGAGGCTAGGCACGACAGCCACTTTCATGCTCTCTGCACTCATGCTGGTGCGCATTGCGATCTCAACGTCGTCCAGACCGAACTCGTGAGTAACCATCTCTTCGAAGGGGTAGCGGTCGGCGTAACGCTCCAGCAGCCTAAGGGCCGGTCCATACGCGGTGCTCGGGTGGTTGGTGAGGCCAAGCAGGCGAATGTTCTTGCTACAGATGTGCCGATGCACATTGAGGTTGATCTCGCCGGTGTCGGCAAAGTTGCCCATCTCCAGCATCATCCCGCCGCGCTTCAGCATCTCGATGCCCTCGACAAAGGACTTCGGTGTGTTCGCCATGTGCAGTACAAGATCGGCGCCTCGTCCAGCAGTCAGCTCGCGAACCCGCTCGAGGCGCTCTTCGGCCGTCGTGGACGACACGTCGAGAACCTGGTCAGCCCCACAGCGCTGGGCCCACGCCAACCGATAAGGGCTGAGATCGGTTGCGATGATCTGACCGGCCCCCATCATGTCGGCCTTGGCGATGTGCAGCAGGCCAAGCGGTCCGGATCCGATAACGACCACGGTGTCGCCGGAGTTGAAGCCTTCCATGGCGTAGGAGGAGAACTCCTTCACCTTGTCCAGGCTGGCCGTGCACGCCATCAGCTCCGCCAAGACTGCCGCTCGCGGAGACAGTCCACTCGGCACTTTGTATACAAAGGTGTCCGGTCGCAGGTACATGTACTCCGCCCACCCGCCCAACAGGTGTGGCGGCTCCGCGCTGGTGAATGAGTTGCCGTAGCACTGTGAGTTGTCGCACCACACGTACCCCATGACGTGGGTGCAGGGATAGCACCGTCCGCACACCACGTCGGGACACATGGTGATCCTGTCGCCGACGGCCAACCGGCGGCCATAGAACTCAATGCGCTCGGCCGCGGTCGGAGAGATCTCTGCGATCACACCGACGTTCTCGTGCCCCTGAATGATCGGGAAGGGCGTTTCGGTCTCGGCCGGTGTACCGGTGTACTGCTTGGTCTCGCCAAGGAACGTGTGTTTGTCCGTGCCGCAGATGCCCGACATCTCGACCTGCATGAGGAGCGACCCATCGTCCAGCGAAGGCCGGGGAAACTCCTGCACCTGGTAGCGACCCGGAGCCACCAACACGGCGGCTCGAACTGCGTCAGACATCTTGCTCCCGCCTTTCTCACGAACCCGATCGATGTCGAAAAGGTACGCGACGGCGGCGGAAACGGGTCAGTTGCGAGGTGGCTCCCACTGGGACGACAACGAGGTCACGTCGGCTCCGGAGGGTGCGGCGTAGGGATTGAGGGCGCGCAGGTCGGTTAGCTCCAGCGCGCGGGCCACATCGGTCGGTGACACGATGCCGACTACTCCTCCGGCGCTGTCCACGACAACGGCGCGGCCATCGGTGCAGCCCTGCATACGCTCCAAGAGCTCGACGAGAGGCTCCTCCGGGTGGGCAACGGGGACCTCGGCCGGCGCGCAGGCGATCTCCTGCAGACGGGTGGTGGCACGAAGCTCCGGCGGCACTGCGCGTACCCGGTTGAGGGTGACCAGGCCGGTGAGCCGCCCGTACGGATCAATAAGTGGATATGTGGAGAACCGATGAGTCAGAGCCACCTGTGCCACGAAGTCGTTGACGGTGAGGTTCCCGTCGAGGACAGTGGGAGCTGCGGTCATCACCTGGCCGACAGTGAGACCGGCCAGCTGACCTCCTACCTTGGCCTGCTGTTCCTCGGCGGTAGCCGCGCTGACCACGAACCAGCCGATCAATGCGAGCCATACCCCTCCGAGTCCGTTACCGGTCACCAGCTGCAGCACGCCGAGAGCGATCATCGCGAAGCCGACAAAGCGACCGGCACGGGCAGCGCTCACCGCAGCTGTTTGCCGGTTTCCGCGCGACCGCCACAAGGCCGCGCGCAACACTCGACCACCATCGAGCGGCGCGGCCGGGATGAGGTTGAACACGGCGAGCATCGCGTTGGTGGCCGCCAGGTATGTCAGCACTCCGAACGGAAGCCCAGTGACGCCACCCAAGGCGAAGCCTCCAGCGGCGAGACCGAAGACAATGGCCAGAACCAAGCTTGTCAGCGGGCCCACGATGGCGATGCGAAAGTCAGCGCCGGGGGTCTTCGGCTCGCCCCGCAGCTGTGCGACGCCCCCCAGAAGCCACAGCACAATGCTCTCGACCTCGATGCCGTTGCGGCGGGCCACCAGTGAGTGCGCCAACTCATGAGCCAATAGCGATGCCAGAAACAGGACCGCAGCGATGATCGCCGCGATTACGTAGGCGACGATCCCACGGCCCGGAAACGCGGCGGGCAACTGCCCGGTCGCGAGCCCGACCACCAGAATCGCAATGATGAGAAACACACTGGCGTTGATCCCGACCCGGATGCCAGCAATACGGCCTAGCGAGATGGACGCTCGCACGGTTCACCACCTCCAAAAAAGGTGCTCTTAGATTCCCGGTGTACCAGGGTGCCAACCTTGCCACCATCCTTGCTATGTCGGGAAGGATGGTCCCGATGAGAACAGACGTCGCCGAGGTGCTCTGGACGCCGGATCCGGTGACCGCCCGCACAAGCAGGATCGCGGCGTTTACGCGGTTCGTACGAAAGCAGCGCCTTGCCGACGTCGACGAGCTTGATTACTCGTCGCTGCACGCCTGGTCGGTGGACGATCTCGAGGGATTCTGGGCTGCGGCTGCGAAGTTCCTCGGCGTGCGTTTCCACGCCATGCCCCGCGCAGCGCTCAATTCGTTTGGCATGCCTGGCACGGGATGGTTCCCCGGGGCGACGCTGAACTACGCCGAGCACGCGCTTACTGACGGCCCAGGGCGTGCTAGCGACGACCTCGCCGTGGTGTTCGCGCGGGAGGACGGGCTGGAACGGCTCGTCAACCATGGCGAGCTACGGGAACTTGTCGGCAGGTTGCGCGGCGGCCTGTTACGCCTCGGTATAAGCCGCGGTGACACGGTCGTCGCGCTGATGCCGAATTGCGTCGAAGCGTTGGCTGCCTTCCTGGCGGTCGCGAGTCTCGGCGCGATCTGGTCGTCGTGCTCACCCGACTTTGGAACCCGCGCCGTGCGCGACCGGTTCGCACAGCTGAAGCCGTCGGTGTTTCTCACCGTGGATGGATACCGGTACGGCGGGAAGGCCTTCGACGTCCGCGACCGCGTACAAGCGCTGCGGGAGCAGCTGCCTACGCTCACCAGCACCGTTCTGCTGCCCTACCTCGACGACCGCGCAAAGTTGGCCGGAACAATTCAGTGGTCCGATCTGACGGCCGAGCCGGGCTCGTTGGATTTCGACGAAGTTCCATTCGATCATCCGCTGTGGGTGCTGTATTCGTCAGGCACGACCGGACTACCAAAAGGCATTGTGCAGGGACACGGAGGCATCGTCGTCGAGCACCTCAAGACGCTTGCCCTACATCACGACCTCGGGCCGGGCAGTCGATTCTTCTGGTTCACCACTACCGGCTGGATGATGTGGAACCTGCTGATCTCAGGTCTGATGGTGGGCTCGACAGTGGTGATGTATGACGGCAGCCCGGGATATCCGGATCTCGGCACGTTGTGGCGGCTCGCTGCGAAGCATCGCGTCACCTATTTCGGCGTTTCCGCACCATACATTCACGCTTGCCTGAAAGCCGGCCTCCGTCCTGTGGACGAGTTGGATACGTCGGGGATCCGGGCGTTGGGTTCAACCGGAGCGCCGTTGTCGGTCGACGGCTTCAGCTGGGTCGCCGATGCGGTCGGTCGGCATGTCCAGACCTGCTCAGTGTCCGGTGGAACCGACGTGTGTACCGCCTTCCTCGAGTCAGCGCCCACTGTGCCTGTATGGCTCGGGGAGCTGTCGTGCGCCGCTCTCGGTGCGTCGGTCGCCGCCTATGACGCGCACGGCTCCGAAGTCGTCGACGAGGTCGGCGAACTCGTGCTGACGAAGCCGATGCCATCGATGCCCGTCTCGTTTTGGAACGACCCGGACGGTTCCCGGCTGCGCGCCGCCTACTTCGCGGACTTTCCAGATGTCTGGCGGCACGGGGACTGGGTCCGCAAGACACCACGCGGGTCGTTCGTGATCTACGGTCGTAGCGACTCGACCCTGAAGCGTGGGGGAGTGCGGATGGGCACTGCCGACTTCTACGCGGTGGTCGAAGCCTTCGAGGAGATCACCGACTCCCTCGTGATCGACACGAGCAAGCTGGGCGCCGACGAGGACGAGCTGCTCTGCTTCGTCGTGCTCGCCCCGAGCGCCACACTTGCCGAGGTTGAGCCGCAGCTGCGTCAGGCACTCCGCACCGAGTTATCGCCGCGGCATGTGCCGGACCGGTTCATGGCCGTCGATGCAATACCACGCACCCTCAACGGCAAGAAGTGCGAGGTGCCGGTGAAGCGGATCCTCGCGGGTGTCGACCCTGAACAAGCGGTGAGCCGCGACGCGTTGGCCAACCCGGATTCGCTAGAACCCTTCATCCAGCTGGCTCGTCACTAGCCAGTCGAACGGTCGAAACTATGCTCGGCGGGCAGCCCAGAGCAGACCTCGCTCGATGATCGTGCGCACATTAGGGTCCTCGAGAATCTCCACCCGGTGGCCTGGCGTGATCACGAAGATCCGTCCACGACCCCACTGTCTCGTCCAGATCGCAGGTGAGGTAACGGGACGGTGCCAGGGATCCCACGCGCGCACGGGCTGGGTCGTGGTTGCAAGCACATCCAGATAGTCGTCGTGCAGCACCCAATACTGTTCGGTCACGAGGCTGAAGTCATCAATACCCCGAGTGATCGGGTGCCGTCGGCCGAACTCGGTGATGTTGATCGTGTGCGGCATGTAGCTGTCGGACTGGTCGCCCGTACGCTCGTCCGGGTGCTTTCCGGGGTGCTCCGCGAACTGGGCACCCATCATGTGCAGGTATTGCGTCGTGTTCTTGTAGGAGGCAACCATCCCGCCATGCCAGCCGGCCATTCCCGCGCCCGCCTCGACCGCCCCCCGCAGACCGATGAACTGGTCCATCTCGATTGTCGACATCGACATCGCCTGCACAATCAGGTCGACCCTGGGCATGAAGTCCACGTCGGCATAGATTTGAGGTGACCCCTCGATGCGCACTGAGAATCCGTGCTCCTCGAGGAAGGGGACGAACATCTCGGTGGTCTCCACCGGTTGGTGGCCGGACCAGCCGCCCCGTACGACAAGCGCGTTGCGTTCGCTTCGGGTCACAACATGGACTCCTTCAGTGCGCGCCAAGCCAGCAACCCAGCTCCTCTGCGTCCTGCGTCGCCAGCGAACCTTCCATTCGAGATCGCCGGGACCGGCCGCCAGGCGAGGCCGGCTTGGACCTCGCGGGTGAGCGGGTGGAGCAGTGCTGCCCCGGAGGCCGCCATGCCACCACCTATCAGAATCAATTCAGGATCCATAAGTAATACGTAGTTCACCAGCGCCCGGCCCAGGGCAGTGATCGCATCCCTGAAGACTCGCTCGGCCACGGGGTCGCCGGCTGCAGCCCGGCTCATGACGTCTTTGGCGGGAACGTCGGCGATGCCACTTGCCGCGGCATATCGGCGGGACAGGGCGGTCGCGCTGGCATAAGTCTCAGTGCATCCCCGTTGCCCGCAGGCGCACCATTCTCCTTCGGGAAACACCGGTAGGTGCCCGAGTTCACCAGCCCTGCCGGTTGCGCCGGCTGACACTTGACCTCCCGTGATCACCGCCGCCGCCACGCCGGTGCCCAAAGCGACGAAGAGGACCTCCTGCAGGCGTCGGCCTGCACCCAACTCCAGCTCGGCCAGCCCGGCCGCCCGCACGTCATGGTCGAGAATCACCGGCAGACCAACTGCCTCTGCAACTATTTGGCGCAGCGGCAGCTGCCGCCAACCGATGTTCGCGGCGTAGACAGCGACTCCTTGCTCAGCGTCTACCAGCCCGGGAACCACGAGGCCAACCGCCCGCACCCGCGCGGCGTCCGGTATCTGTGCGCGCAATTCGACGATGGTGTCAATGGTTGTCGTGATGACGGCGTCCGGGCCGAGGTGTCTGGGCGTTGGCCGGTCGCTGCGAACGTACTCAAGTCCGTCAGAATCGAAGAGGGCGGCCTTGACAGTGGTGCCACCGACATCTACTCCTATGACAAGATCGCGCTGAATGGCACCCTGGTCGTCCCTGCGAGGCTTAGTGATCATCTCAAGAAAGTAGGACTGACCGTGCCAGATGCCGCGGCTCGTCGGGATTGAGTCCCTTGGCCTCGGCGAGCGCCACGGCCAGGCGCTGGGCCCTGATCAAGTCCGCCATCGGATCAAGACCGCTGCTCTCCACCTGCGCACCGGTCACCTGGAGGTCGTTCAGCAGCCCTGGGGGAGCGGCACCGAACATCCAGACCGTGGAGGTACGGCCAACCACACTGATGGGACCGTGACGGAACTCCATGGCCGGGTAGGACTCCGTCCATGACTGCGAAGCCTCGCGCAGCTTCAACGCAGCCTCGTTCGCGATGCCGACGGACATACCGCTACCCAGGAAGGTGAACTGAGCAGCCTCCAGCGTGCGAGGCGACAACCGGTCGGTCAACGCCGACCGACCCTGTCCGACTACAGCAGTGAGGTCTTCACCCAGCCAGGCCCGCCACAGCGCGAGGGATGTGGTCGCGAACCGTGTCTGAACAATTGACTTCTCGTCGGCGAAATCCAGAACCACTTGATGATCAGTAAGTCCGACGACCGGTGTGTCCGGGTCGGCGGTGATCGCGACAGTACGGGGTCCCGTGCCACTCCGCAGACTCCCAAGCAGCCGAAGCACCTCTGTCGTCGTGCCGCTGCGGGTCAGCGCAACGAGAGCGTCATAGGAACGGCGGCTCGGGAATTCTGAGGCGGGGAAGGCATCAGTCTCGCCATGGCCTGAGCGTTCGCGGACGTCCGCGAAACACTGTGCCATGAAGAATGAGGTGCCGCATCCGATGATGGCCACCCGTTGACCACGCTCGGGAAGGGAATGACGGACACTTTCGGTGGGCCCCAGCTTCGCGGCTCGGGCCCAAGCCGACGGCTGGTCAGCAATCTCGCTTGACACGTGCCTGGACGGGTGTGTCATGAGTGGAGTCTGGCATGGCCTCTCCGCCAATTGCCTGCTACCCAAGTCCGGAAAGGATCCGCACACACATGGAAGTGGTCATCAGCACGACGCCCGACCAAGCGGGGAAGTTGGCCGCCGACGGTATCGAGGAGCTCGTGCGCCGGCGGCCAGATGCCGTCCTGGGCGTGGCGACTGGATCAAGTCCGTTGATGATCTATGAGGAACTGGGCCGCCGAGTGGCGCAGGGTTCCTTGTCACTGGCGAAGGCGCGAGCGTTCATGCTTGACGAGTATGTCGGGCTGTCGGCAGACCATCCGCAGCGGTATCGGAACGTCATCCGAGATGAGTTCGTCGACAAGGTCGATATCGATCCGGCTCAGGTGAAAGGGCCAGATGGACTGGCCGCTGACCTCGCGAGCGCTTGCGAGGCGTACGAACGAGCCATAGCGGACGCCGGCGGTGTCGACCTACAGATTCTTGGGATCGGCACCGACGGGCATATCGCATTCAACGAACCCGGTTCCTCGCTAGCCTCTCGAACCCGGATCAAGACGTTGACCAGCCAAACCCGCAGAGATAACGCTCGATTCTTCGGCGGGAACGTCGAAGACGTCCCGCAGCACTGCCTGACCCAAGGTATTGGCACCATCCTGCAGGCCCGTCACATCGTGCTCGTTGCCTCGGGGCGAGGAAAGGCAGAGGCGGTACACCAACTCGTCGAAGGACCTGTGTCGGCAATGTGGCCGGCTACCGCGCTGCAGCTACACCCACACGTCACCGTGTTCCTGGACACCGCGGCCGCTTCGCGTCTTCAGCTCGCCTCGTACTACATCGAGACATACCAGGGCAAACCGAGCTGGCAGGGGTTCTAGCGTGTTGCCCACCCTCCTGGCCGGATTCGCCGGGGCTGCACTGCCAATATGGCTGCGGGACCGACTCAGGGCAGGTCTGGGCGGTGTTTGCCTCT
The DNA here is from genome assembly GCA_963836855.1 of uncultured Actinomycetota bacterium. Lineage (GTDB taxonomy): Bacteria > Actinomycetota > Actinomycetes > Propionibacteriales > Propionibacteriaceae > Microlunatus. Next base: position 46,312 of record CAWILN010000035.1, read on the forward strand.
TCGCGCAGAACATCTCCTCCCCTGGACAGCTGAGGGCGCTGACCGAGGCAATCACGGCCGAGAACCCGCACGCGATCATTGCTCTGGACGAGGAAGGCGGAGACGTCACGCGGCTGTTCGCGGCTACGGGTGCGCCGTTTCCTGGCAACGCTGTGCTCGGCCGGCTCGACGACGTCGACACCACGCAAGACATCGCGGCGGCAATCGGTTGGTCGCTGCGTCAGGCTGGCTGCACCGTCAACTTCGCGCCTTGCGTCGACATCAACTCCCGGGCCGACAACCCAGTGATCGGTGTTCGCAGCTTTGGCAGCGAGGCCGAGCGGGTTGCTCGGCACACCCGAACTTGGGTGGCCGGCCTGCAGTCGACCGGTATAGCGGCGAGTGCCAAGCATTTCCCGGGGCACGGCGACACAGCGGAGGACTCCCACGTCTCGCTGCCCATCGTCATGCGTTCCCTCGAGGAGCTGCGCCAGCGCGAGCTGCAGCCGTTCGCCGCAGCGATCGATGCGGGGTGCCGGGTGGTGATGACGTCCCACATCCTCGTGTCACAACTGGATCCGGACCGCCCGGCAACAATGAGCCGAGTCGTCCTGCAGGATCTGTTGCGCGAGGATCTGGGCTTCTCCGGGGTGATCGTGAGCGACGCCCTGGACATGGCTGGTGCATCCGGCTCGGTGGGGATGGAGGCGACGGCCGTCGCTGCATTGCGAGCTGGTTGCGACCTGCTCTGTCTTGGGACCGAGAACACCGATGCTCAGCTGGCCGCAATTGAGCGTGCAGTGAGCAGCGCAGTAGCCGAGGGCACCCTTGCGTATGGCAGGGTGTCCGAATCAATGAGCCGAGTGCGCGGGCTGGCTGAGGACCTGGAAGCCGCGCGGCGAGCAGCAGGGGCGCCTCCACCTTTGGCCGCAGACTGGCATGGAGATGAGGCCGAGCTGATTCGTACCTTCGATGTCCAACCTGGCGCATCGGATTGGCGGGGGAGGGCAGCGGGCCAGTACGCCGTCGTTCGTCTTGAGACGGATCCCAACATCGCGGTAGGCGCTACACCGTGGGGGCCGTTCGCCGCGGTCGCCGCTGACCCCGCGGCACCGGCCGTCTCGTCCTTCGCAGCACAGTCCGTGTGGCTGGCCTCCCCCGAGCGAGCGGCGCCGCCGCCCCTTCAAATTGACCGGCCTGTGCTGGTCGTTGGGCGCGACATCCACCAGCATCGGTTCGCGAGAGACGCTGTCGACCGGCTGCGTTCCGAACATGCCGATGTGCTGGTCGTCGACATGGGCTGGCCATCAGCTGACCGCCGATACGCCGACGTGGCAACATTTGGTGCATCGCGCCTCATGGGTCGTGTGCTGCTGAACTGGCTCGCGTTCGCAGGCGATCCCGCGGGGTAGCTTCTCGCTCGCTCCTAGGCGCTTGCGGTGCTGACACGCGCGACTTCCGCCTGGATCGTACGGAACAGGGCGTCGTCAACCTCGCAGCCGACATGCCGCAAAACCAGCAGTGCGGCGCCGACCAGGCCATCCGAAACCGGAATCACATGATCACCCACCAGGGGGACAAGCTCTGCCTGGAGAGCGGGTGGCGCAGGCAGCATGCCGCGAACGATGACGCTGCCGCCCACAACGACCGGGCCTGGCAGATCCGGCACCCGCACCGCGGAAAGCAGGTCCGCCAGCGCCGCCGACGCGCCGATGAGGACGGAGCGAGCCACCCGATCCTCATGGGCCGCGAAGGCAAGTGGCGCGAATTCGGCCAACGAGATTGGCGGCCGGGCATAGAGGGCCGAGACCAGTTGCCGCACGCTTCTGCACGGCCTGCGGGTGTGCCGTGTCGGCTTCAATCCTCATCACCTCCAGAACGAGACCGGTCAGTGCAGTGCCCTGCCCCTGCCCATCGAGTGACGCGACCACGGCCCGGGCCACGGCATGTCCGATCCAAAAGCCGCCGCCCGCATCACCGAGAAGCCAACCCCGGCCGCCCGCCACCCGGTCCAGCCGGCCTTCGCGGATCCTGGCTGCCACAGTTCCCGTCCCCGCGATCAGGGCATAGCCATCCAGCGCGGGGTCCCAGAGTGGAAGATGCCGAGCAGGTCGTGCCCGAAGCACGACTTCGCGGGCAGACCCAGCGCAGCGAGCCTGCCCGCGACTTGCTCTCGAAAGGCAGGGGTTTTCTCGCCGGCCATCGCGATCAGGCCCAATCCAGGTCGCCCTGAGCCGGTTAGGCCAGCCAGGGCCCGCTCGGCCGCAAAGCCTATGGCGTTCACCGCCTGGGGGATGCCGACTGCCGTCGGATTCCCGCCACCGGCGCGACCGTAGCCGTACGCGCGCCCAGACGTGTCGAGCACGACCGCGCGCGTGCTGGTTCCACCGGCGTCAACGGCAAGAAACATATTTGATTGCTCCGCTCGCTTCCGCTCGGCGTCCAATGGCTCGCTCCGCTCGCTGCGATGTTCGCTGGAGCCGCCGTCTTCGTCGAACCCGACGAAACGACTGTCTCGGAGGATCTTCTCCAATCTCACGCGTTTCGTCGGGCTTCTCCTGCAGATCGGCGGCGCGAACATCGCGGCCGCGCGGACCGCGCCTTCGAGCCCGCCTACTTCGTCGTCACTCGCAGACGATAAAGCGTGTCTGCTCACTCCTCCTCAGCCCGGCGAGCGGCGCAATCCGTGTCTGATTGCTCCGCTCGCTTCCGCTCGCTCCGCGCGGATCGCGCCTTCGAGCTCGCCTACTTCGTCGTCACTCGCAGACGATAAAGCGTGTCCGCTCACTCCTCCTCAGCACGGCGAGGGGCGCAATCCGTGTTTGCTTGCTCCGCTCGGGTTTCAGTTGGTCTCATCGGTTGCGGGGAAAAGCGCTAGACACTAGTGTAAGAGCGAATTTCAGCGTCTTTGGGTCAGGGTGATAGTGATTCTCACACCGGCTCGTGCTGCTCACACCCAGGAGCAGAGCCCTGCAGTGCAAGACCGCATCCGGTCCCTGTTGCCTGAGATGCCGTCCGCGGTGGCACGTGTAGCGGCGTACTTGCTCGAGCATCCGCAGGCGCCGCTGACGCTGTCCATCGGTGAGCTTGCCGAGCAAGCCGGGGCCTCGCCTGCGACCGTTACGCGTTTCTGCCGGACCATCGGCTACCTCGGGTACGTCGAGCTTCGCGTCGGCATTGCCACCGATGTCGGCCGCAGTGGCTCACTCGACTCATGGACCAGCTGAGATCGGAGGCGAGTTCGGCCCGGAGGACTCCCCGGAGGACCTGCTGCGGATGCTGATCAGCAGCCACACGAAGGCATTGCGAGAAGCGACGTCGGCCATCGATCTGGCCGTCATGACGGAGGTGTCGCGGCGGATCACGCTGAGCTCGCACGTCGACATCTACGGCGTCGTCGGGAGCGCGATGCTCGCCGAGGAACTGCAGGGTCGGCTCTACCGCATCGGGGTTCCGGCCTACGCCTGGTCGGAGGTCCACAGCGGCCTCACGAGTGCGGCCATCCAGGACTCGGACACGGTGGCGATCGGCATTTCGGCCACTGGACGAACGGAGGAGACGATCGAGATGCTCGCCCAGGCCGGTCATGCAGGCGCGTTCACGGTCGCTATCACCAACGACCCCACATCGCCGCTAGCCGAGCTCGCCGATCGAAGCATTGTGACGTCGATCTACGAGCAGTTCCTGCAGCCCGACGACCTGTCGGCCAAGCATGGCCAGCTCCTCGTGCTCGACCTGCTCTACCTGCTCGTTGCCCAGGAGAACTTCGACAGGTCGAGCGCCAAGCTGGCCGCCTCCGCTCATGCCGTGTCCTCTCATCGCCGGCCTCGTCGCACACCGCCACGGGCGGCGGCCGCTGTGCCTGGCGCACTGCGCGACGGAAGCAGCGCCGCTGACCGGAAGGAGGCCGACCGGTGACGAAGAGTGCCGTTGCGCCCGTGGCGAGCGACTTCGCGAATGAGGTGAGCCGAAGGCTCGAGCGCCTCGTCACTTTGGCCGCCGACGGAGGGCTGGACGCGGCGATCGGTCTGATGACCCGAGCCATCGAGGCCGGTGCGGTGATTCAGGCGTTCGGGACCGGCCATTCGGAGGCGTTCGCGATGGAGATCGCGGGCCGGGCCGGCGGCCTCATCCCGACGAACAAGATCGCTCTCCGCGACCTCGTGCTGCAGGGCAGCCTGACCGACGGACGAACTTGGCTGGGTCGAGCCTCGAACGCAACCCCGACATCGTTGCCGAGTTGTGGGAGATCTCGCCGATCCATCCTGGGGACGTCTTCGTCATCGCCTCCAACTCCGGCGTCAACGGATCAGTTGTGGGCATGGCGCTGCTGGCCAAAGAGAAGAGCCATGACGTCATCGCGGTGACGTCGCTCGAGCACACCGCTCAGGTGCGGCCGAAGCATCCCAGCGGCCTGCGGCTGTCCGAGATCGCCGACGTGGTGATCGACAACCTGGCGCCGTACGGCGACGCGACCCTTGCTCTGCCCGGGGGCGTTGCCGTTGGCTCGGTCTCCTCGATCACGAGCGCGTTCATCGCCCAGTTGCTGACCATCGGTGTAGCTGAGCGGATGAACGGCGACGGCCGAGTGCCTCCGCTCTACCTGTCAGCCAACATCCCCGGCGGCGACGAGCACAACCATGCGCTTGAAAGGCAATACGAGGGGCGGATCCGGCGCGTCACCTGAAGCCGCACAGCCGAGGAGCGTAGCTTCGCCCCGTACGAGACAACACACAATCACGGATGCGCAAGACATTCACGGAACCAAACAGGGATCGATCGGAAGGGACATCACATGGACATCAACATCAGGCCGCTCGCGCGACGCGACTTCCTCCGCGGCTCACTGGCCGCGGCGGCTTTGGCGGCCACCGGCTCACTCGCGGCCTGCGCCACCTCAGGTACGAGCAGCAGTACCTCGTCGAGCTCCGCCCCAGCGGGTCAGGTGAGCGACACCAACCCCTTCGGAGTGGAGTCGGGCTCGAGCGTTGACGCCGTCATCTTCAACGGCGGCTATGGCATCGACTACGCGGAGTTCGCCGGGCAAACAGGTCGAGGCGAAGCAGCAGGGTGTGACGGTGAAGGTGACACCCACCACCAAGGTCGCCCAGACTCTGCAGCCCCGCTTCGTCGCGGGCGACCCGCCGGACGTCATCGACAACAGCGGCGCCGACCAGATTGGCATCAATTCGATCCGCGACCAGCTGGCCGAGCTGAACGACGTCATCGAGGCCAAGAACTACGAGGGCAAGGTGATCAAGGACACGCTGTACGAAGGCGTCACCGAGCCAGGAACGTTCGACGGCAAGTTCATTGTGCTGAACTACGCCCTCACCGTGTACGCGATCTGGTACTCGGCCTCACTCTTCGAGAAGAACGGCTGGACCGTTCCGAAGACGTACGAGGAGATGCTGGCCCTCGGCGCCGAGGCCAAGGGCAAGGGCAAGTATCTGCTCGGCTGGGGCAAGGAGGCGGCGACCTACTACCAGACGATGGCCATCGCTTCGGCGATCAAAGAGGGTGGCGACGAAGTGCGGCTGGCGCTGGAGAATCTCAAGCCCGACTGCTGGTCGCTCCCTCCGGTTCAGGACGTGTTCAACGGGCTGAAGAAGATCATCGACGCCGGCTACGTCAAGCCGGGAGGGTCGGGGACCGAGTTCACCGCCGCCCAGGCCCAGTGGAGCGAGGCCGAGGAGTTCATCCTCTACCCGTCGGGCGGCTGGATCGAGAACGAGATGAAGAACCAGACCAAGTCGGATTTCAAGATGACCGGTGCGCCGGAGCCAACTGTGTCGAGTAACGCGAAGATGCCGTGGGAGGCACTGCACTCGACTGCTGGCGAGCCCTACATCGTCCCGTCACAGGGCAAGAACGTCGCCGGTGGCAAGGAGTTCCTGCGCGCGATGCTCTCGCAGGAGGCCGCGGTGAACTTCGCCAAGACGAAACTGGCCTCGACCATTGTCAAGGGCACTGTGCCTCGCGGACGGGTTCGGCTCGACAGCACTGCAATCCCAGATCAAGCTGCTCGAGGCGGCAGGCTCAAACATCTTCTCGTGGAGTCCTTCATCGAACTCTATGGCATGAATACAGATCAGCTGGTGGTCTGGAACAGCTTCCTCGCGGGCGACTCAGACGTGGCCAAACTCACCAAGGGTCTGCAGGACATCACCGACAAGGTCGCCAACGATGATTCGATCAAGAAGGTGCAAGTGTCGTGACCACATTGGCCAGCGGGGGGCTCACCAGCGGGGTTAGCGCGCCGCAGGGCGGGTTGCGGCGGATCGGCTCTCCCCGCTGGCGCCGGCGTAACCTGACATTCGACAAGATCAGCTTCTTCCTGGTCTTCTTGGTTATCCCGGTAGCGTTCTATATCGGCTTCGTGGTCTCGCCGTTCGTCCAGGCAGCCTACTTCTCGTTGACCGACTGGACCGGCTTCACGCCCGCGATGAACTTCATCGGGCTGTCCAACTACGCGAAGCTGTTCACCGACGACACCTTCCTGCAAGCCATGAGCAACAACATTCTCATGGCGATCGTGGTCCCGATCGTGACGCTGGGCTTGGCGATGTTCTTCGCCACCCTCGTCACGGTCGGCGGCTCGACCCGGGGCAACGTCAAAGGCTTGCGCAACTCGAGCTTCTACCGGGTGATCTCGTTCTTTCCCTACGTCATCCCCGCAATCGTCATCGGGCTGATCTGGTCCCAGATCTACGACCCCAGCGCCGGACTCCTGAATGGCATCCTCACCCGCCTCGGTCTGGAGCAGTTCGCCTCGTTTGCCTGGTTGGGCGACCCGCGCACGGCGCGTTGGGCGGTCATGTTCGTCATCATCTGGGGTCTGGTCGGCTTCTACATGGTGTTGTTCATCGCCGCCATCAAGGGCGTTCCCGCCGAGGTCTTCGAGGCAGCCCGGATCGACGGCGCCGGACGTTTCCGCACGGCGGTTTCGATCACCATTCCGCTGATCCGCGAGAACGTGCAGACCGCCTTCATCTACATAGGGATCCTCGCGCTCGATGCGTTCGTCTACATGGCTGCTCTGGAACCGGGCGGCGGGCCTGACAATACGACTCTTGTCATGGCCCAACAGCTGTTCACCACCGCGTTCAGCAAGGGGCAGTTCGGCTATGCCTGCGCGATGGGTGTCGTGCTCGCAGTCATCACCCTGGCGTACGCGGGTCTCGTGTTCGCCGTGAACCGGATTTTCGGTGGAAAGAGTGAGGTAGGCGAATGACACAGATCTCCGAGGGCACCGTCCCTACCGCGACGCCCGGAGAGCGAGTGCCGTTCGAGCCAGCCGAGTCCGGCGAGGCGCCGGGTACGGCCGGCGACAAGGCGGTGACCGGATTTTCCCATACCGTCTTGATCATCTGGTCCATCCTCGTCATCCTGCCGTTGATCTGGGTTCTGATGTCCTCGTTCAAGACCAGTTCGGAGATCTTCGCCTCCCCGTTCGCCCTCCCGCAGCGCTGGAGCTTCGACAACTACGTCAATGCCTGGACGACCGCGGGGATCGGAAGCTTCTTCCTCAACTCGGTGATCGTCGTCTTCGGCGCGCTGATTCTCACGATGCTGTTCGGCTCGATGTCGGCCTACGTGCTCGCTCGGTTCAGCTTCCCTGGCAGCCGGGCGCTGTACTACCTCATGCTGGCCGGGCTCACCTTCCCGATCTTTCTGGCGATCGTGCCGTTGTTCTTTGTGCTGCGAGGGATCGGCCTGCTCAACACGTTGCCTGGCCTGATCTTGACCTATGCGGCGTTCGCGTTCCCGTTCACAGTGTTCTTCCTCTACGCATTCTTCCGATCATTGTCAAAATCGATCGCAGAGGCGGCCGCAGTGGACGGTGCAGGGGAGTGGCGGACCTTCTTCCAGATCATGCTGCCCATGGCGAAGCCGGGTCTGGCTACCGTTGCGATCTTGAACTTTGTGGGCTTGTGGAACCAGTTCCTGCTGCCGATCGCGCTGAACACCAACCCCGAGAACTACGTCCTCACCCAGGCGATGGCGTCCTTCGCGTCCCAAGCCGGCTATTCGGTGGACTTCGGCGCGCTCTTTGCGGCCGTGGTGATCACCGTGGTACCGGTGTTGATCATCTACCTGATCTTCCAGCGTCAGCTCCAAGGGTCGGTTTCGCAGGGCGTTAGCAAGTAGGAGAACCGCTCTATCGAGGTTGCGCGTCACTGGCAGCTGACTCTGATAGGGGTGCCGCCTCAGGGAGCGGGGGGCCTGCGAGGCTGGCAACAGCAGCAAAGCTGGCCCAGTCCGGTTCGGCGGCGCTGAGGTCTTCGGGCCAGCTCTCAACCACGTCGCTGGCCCAGTCGGCCCAGCGACGTGTCATGTCGGCCAGTTCCGCGAGATAGCGGCCCGTGAGAATGACGACTGCCGCGCGCTCAGGGAATTGCCCTATACCGGCGATATAGCTGCGGGCGATGCCAGCGTGCAGGGCTGCGTCTTCTTCGGCCCAGTCGCGCATTGCGGCAATGGTCCCCTGCAGGTTCTCCTTTGCGCCCTGTTCGGCGAAGAACACCTTCAAGAGGTGCTCTGACTCCAGCAGCGGCTGCTGGCTTTGAGCAGCCAGCCACTCGGCGAGCGCCCGGCGTCCGTCATCTGTGATCGCATATCGAGTACGTGGCCGCTTGCCGATACGACTTGGCGAAGCCTCGGCTAAGCCATGGGCGACCAGCTTCTTTGGTTCCTCGAAAAGCTTGCTGCGGGAACGCGGCCAGAACCGATCGACGCCTCGACCGACCTGCCGAATGAGCTCGTAAGTCGTCCACGGTTTGATCGCGAGCAGGCCAAGGACCGCGTACGACGTCGTGGTGAGCTTCCCGGGTTCTCTTGACATGTAGTCCCTTCTGGACTAGAAGTAGTCCCTACTGGATTGTCTTGTCAACGTCCAGGATCTCGGGGTATCTCCGCCGTACTGGCCTGGATGCGCCAGAAGGGGGGATTGACCTGGCTAATATCGCGGTTGTCGGTGGGGGACCGATAGGCCTGCTCACTGCGTTGTTGCTGGCTCGCTCCGGACATCAAATTGTGCTCCTCGATTCAGATAAGGATCCCGTGCGCGACGGCGCAGATGAGATCTTCTTCGGCTGGCGCCGGCCCGGCGTACCGCAAAGTATGCATGGACACGTCTTCCGCGGCCGGGTGGGGCGTGTTCTCCGCGAGGAGGCACCGGACGTTCTCGACAGGCTGCTGGACTGCGGCATCGAAAAGGCCGGGTACGACTTCGGCACCGGATTTGAGCACGATGTTTCCCCCATGTCACGGCGGCTTGTGTTCGAGGCTGTACTTCGTCGAATCGTTCGCGAGCAGCCCGGTGTGCAGTTCCGCTCAGGCGTTCGGGTCGCGGGACTGGACTCAGTCCGTAGGACTGGCGTGGAGCGCGTCGTTGGTCTCTGGACACGTTGGGATAACCGCGTCGCCGCCGACTTGGTCATCGACTGTGGCGGGCGTCGGTCGGCGAGCCCGCGCTGGCTGGAAGCACTCGGCAGCGGTCTGGCCGTTGATGATTACCACTCGTGCGACCTCTACTATTTCGCCCGCCATTACCGGCTCAAGCCCGGATCACAGTTCCCAAGCACCACATTTCCTGACATGGATCTGACTCCGTACGGCATCTTCTTCGCAATGGGCGAAGACAACGGCACCTTCTGCCTTGCCGGAGGGCTTTCGAAGATCGACCCATACCGGACGGCGCTGCGTGATGGAACGAAGTTTGAACGTGTCATGGCGGGCCTTCCCACGATCGCCCCATGGCTTGAGGCGGGCACACCGATCACCGAAGTGCAGCTGATGGGCGGAATCGCCAACCGGCGGCGCTCCCTGATGGACGGCAACGACCCAGTTGTCGAGGGCTATGTGCTGCTTGGTGACGCGAGCCTGTACACCAATGCGACCTTGGGACAGGGCATTGGCCTGGGCTTCTGGCAGGCTCAGGCCCTGGCCCACCGAACCCACCTGATCGGCCGCGACAACCGTCGGCTGGTCTGTGAACTCGAGACCTGGACCAACCAAACCCTGGGGCCGCGCTTCGCCCGACAAGTGCAGATCGACGAAGCGATGGTGCAGAGCCTCCGCGCCGGAGTCGCCGGAGCCCCGATGAAGAACCCCAGTGACGAGATGTCCGCCCTTATGGCACTACGAGCACAAGGTGACAAGGAAGCAGCCGCAGCCTCCCACCGCATCGACAATCTGCTCACTGACCCATCAGAGGAATTCGCCGATGCGGAACTCAACGGACGCGTTAAGGAATTCCTCCGCGCCGTACCCGAGGGCAGCGCCGGACCGGGACCCCTGCCTCGTCAAACCTTTGAAACATTGCTGCGACACTAGGGTCCGGCTTGGGAGCACGGACATCGTTGCTGCCTCCCGAGTTGTCTTGTGGGCAAAGCCACCACCCGGTGCCGACTCAGCTGTTCATCGTGGGCGAGGATGGCGGGGTGGAGTACCGGGTCGTAGCGGAGGCTTATCGGGACCTAGAGCAGGCTTCGGGTCGCTTGATGTTGATCGACCGGCTGGCGGCACTGCTGGCACAGACCCCGCAGGAGCTACTGCCCACCGTTTGCTATCTGTGCCAGGGGCTGGTGGCGCCGGAATTTGCCGGAGTGGACCTGGGGCTTGCCGAGAAGCTGGCACTGCGCGCCGTTGCGTCTGCTACTGCCGTCGAGCCGGCGGAGGTTGTCGCAGCGGTGCGGGACGCCGGCGATCTGGGTCAAGCCGCTGAGCAGTTGTTGGCGGTAACAGCCGGAGACCGGGAACCGAGCCTCCAGGTCGCCGCAGTCGTCGACACACTGCACCAGATCGCCAGCGCCGAAGGACCAGGCTCGCAGGGCCGCAAGCTCGACCTGCTCGCTGGGCTCCTGGCGTTGGCCACTCCGCTCGAGGCTCGCTATTTGCTGCGCTTGGTGACTGGCAGCCTGCGGCTGGGGATCGGCACACCGACGATTCTGGATGCGCTGGCGCAGGTCTACACAGGCAATCGGAAGGACCGGCCGGTGCTGGAGCGGGCGTACAACATCTGCTGCGATCTCGGCCTTGTCGCGGCCACATTGGCCGCTGGAGGGCTGGGGGCCGTGGAGCGGCTGCGGGTGCGGCCAGGACATCCAGTGCGGGTGATGCTGGCCCAGCGGTTGTCCGACGCCGACGAGATTCTCGCCAGACTAGGCGGAACCTGTATGGCGGAGTACAAATACGACGGCATGCGGGTGCAGGCCCACCGCACCGCCGATGGGCGAATTGAGTTGTTCACTCGGCGGCAGGAGCGCGTCAGCAGCCAGTTTCCCGACGTGGTTGAGCTGCTCAAGGTTGGGCTCGGCCCGCGTGAGGCGATCCTCGAGGGCGAGGTAGTGGCCTATGACGCTGCGGCCAACGAGCTGCGCCCCTTCCAGGAAGTCATGTTTCGTCGTCGCAAGTACGGAATCGCTGAAGCCGTACGAGACGTGCCGGTTGGACTGTTCTGCTTCGAGCTGCTTTACGCCGACGGCGAGGATCTCACCCGACTGTCATATCTGGACCGTCGGTCCCGGCTCGCCGAGGCAGTCACGTTGTCGGACCGGCTCCGGTTGACCGCGGCGCTGGAGGTGGCGACTGCCCCGACACTGGACGCCACGTTTGAGCAGGCCGTGGCGGACGGCTCAGAGGGTCTGGTGTGCAAGGCGATCGGCCCCAACGCGATCTATCAGGCCGGTGCTCGCGGCTGGTTGTGGATCAAACTCAAACGGGATTACCGGACCGAGCTGGCGGACACCGTGGACCTTGTCATTGTCGGCGCGTACGCCGGCAGAGGTCGGCGCCGAGGAACGTATGGTGCCGTGCTGCTCGCCGCCTACGACCCGGACGCGGAGCTCTATCAGACGGTCGGCCGGTGCGGCACCGGCTTCTCCGATGCCGAGCTCGCTGCGCTTCCAGCACGCTTGGCCCCACTCATCCGGACCCAGCGGCCCGCGCGGGTCGACTCCCGCGTTCCTGCCGATGTGTGGTTCGAGCCAAGCCTCGTGCTCGAGGTTCTCAGCGCCGAACTCACGGTGTCACCCAACCACACCGCCGGGTGGGGGCAGCTCAAGGACAATGCGGGGCTCGCGATGCGGTTCCCGCGGTTCACCGGCCGCTGGCGCGACGACAAAGAGCCGCAGGATGCCACCACGACTCAGCAGCTCGTCGAGCTCTACCGCACCGCCCGCCGGGCACCTACCGGATCATGACTGTCTTGGTTGTATCAGCTGCCGAGTGTGGAGTTCTGATTCGAGTGAGTTCGGGCGGACGGCCAGCTGACCAAATACCGCCAGGGGTAGGCATAGCGCGCTGAGGAAGATCAGCGGCACGGTCCAGCCACCGGTCGCTTCGGACAGAACGCCCATGGCGAGCGGTCCGATCGCGGCGAGGAAGTAGCCAACACCTTGCGAGAACCCGGCTAGGGCTGCTGTGCCGGCGGGGGTCTTTCCCCGCAACGCGGTCAAGGCGAGGAAGGCCGGGAACGAGGCGAGGCTGACAGCCAGCAGGATCGCCCACAGCATAGGCAGGGTCGTCGGCGCGATGAGGAGCCCGATGAAGCCGAGCAGACCGCAGACGGGCATGATGGCGATAAGCCAGTGCGGCCGGCGTGTGGTGGCGAGATGATGTGGCACCCAGAAGGCCAAAGGGAGGCCCAGGCCGGTTGTGATGGTCAGCATCAGACCGGCGGAGGCTGAGTCGAGACCGGCGTCGATGTAGATCGTCGGCAGCCAGCCGAAGATGGCATAGGCCTGGATGGACTGGATGCCGAAGAACAGAGCGATGATCCAGCCGACGCGGGTGCGGGCTACGTGACTTATACGGATCGCTGGCCTGGTCCTCGATTGCATCGGGCGGGACTCGGTCGCGAGGCGCACCCATGGGACCGCTGCGATGAGAGCAGTGATGATCCAGACTCCGAGCGACCACCGCCAGCTGCCGGTGGCAGTGGCGAGGGGGACGGAGAGCAGGCTGGGAAGCGCGACCCCAATGCCGAGGGCGAGAGAGTAGATACCCGTCACGCGGCCGATCCGGTCGGGGAAGTGAAGCCTCACCAGGGATGGGAGCAGCACGTTGCCTGTCGCCATGCCGATCAGGGCGAGAACCGTTGCCGCCAGGAACACCGTGGGTAGCGGGACGAAGACACGGACGGCCTGACCAATCGCGATCGCGAGCAGTGAGAGGAGGGCCGCTCGGTGAAGGCCTACGCGGGCTGCGATGACGGGAGCAAGTACACCGATCACCGCGAAGCACAAGGGTGGCAGTGTGGTAAGCACGCCAGCCAGCACGCCGCCAAAGCCCAGGTCGGCGCGGATCTGCGGAAGCACTGGAGCGATCGCGATCGCGGGTGGCCGGAGGTTGAGGGCAAGGGCCGCAATAGCGATCAGGATGAGGACCCGCCCTGACCAGGGGGCAAGCGATGTCAACTGATCAACATTTCTAACTCCCAAGATACGAGTCGCGTCTACTGCTGCTGATCCTCACGGGTATCCCGTACGGCACTCACTTCTCGTCCGTTAAAGGACATCGTGTCAGCGGTCTGAGCGTGCGCTCACGCATCCTGGTCAACCCGGGTCTCGGCTGGTTCTCGCCATCGGAGGAGAAATGTGCAGCCACTTCGAAATGACATAATGTCACTTATCGGACAACTGGCTAGTGAGGGTGGCGATCGCCCGCAGCCTGGGAGCAGTCGAGCTCCTGAGTACTGGACCTCGGCCGAACGGGGCGAAAAAGCTCGTCGGCGGCCATGATGAATGGCGCGTACGGACCCGCGACTCTCGGATCGTCTATTAGTTGGGTGTCCCGGAGGCCCCGATCAGGTGCCCACGTAGGCCGCGAGGTGCTCGCCGGTGAGGGTTGAGCGGGCGGCGACGAGTTCGGCGGGTACGCCCTCGAAGACAACCCGGCCGCCATCGTGACCCGCGCCGGGGCCGAGGTCGATGATCCAGTCGGCATGCGCCATGACCGCCTGGTGGTGCTCGATGATGATGACTGACTTGCCGGAGTCGACGAGCCGGTCGAGCAAGCCGAGCAGCTGCTCGACGTCGGCGAGGTGGAGACCGCTGGTCGGCTCGTCGAGGACGTAGACCTCGCCCTTCTCGGCCATCTGAGTGGCCAGCTTGAGCCGTTGCCGCTCGCCGCCGGACAGAGTGGTGAGCGGTTGGCCGAGACTGAGGTAGCCGAGCCCGACGTCGACCAGCCGGTCGAGGATCTTGTGGGCGGCCGGCGTACGCGCCTCGCCGTCGTCGAAGAACTCCTCGGCCTCGGTCACCGACATCGCGAGCACTTCGGCGATGTTCCGGCCGCCCAGCGTGTACTCCAGCACCGACGCTTGGAACCGCTTCCCTTCGCACTCCTCGCAGGTGGATTCGACGGTGGCCATCGGGCCCAATTCGGTGTAGACGACACCGGCACCGTTACATGTGGGGCAGGCACCCTCGGAGTTGGCGCTGAACAGCGCTGGCTTCACGCCGTTGGCCTTGGCGAACGCCTTGCGGATCGGGTCGAGCATGCCGGTGTACGTCGCCGGGTTGCTTCGCCGCGAACCGCGGATCGCGCCCTGGTCGATCACCACCACGCCGTCGCGTCCAGAGACCGAGCCCTGGATCAGCGAGCTCTTGCCGGAGCCGGCGACGCCCGTGAGAACGCAGAGCACCCCGAGCGGGATGTCAACATCCACGTCCTGGAGGTTGTTCGTTGACGCGCCGCGGACCTCCAGCGTGCCGGAAGACGAACGTACCGATTCCTTGAGCGTCGCGCGGTCGTCGAAATGGCGGCCGGTGGTGGTGTCACTTCTCCGCAGCCCCTCCACCGTGCCCTCGAAGCAGACGGCGCCGCCCCCCGTGCCGGCGCCGGGGCCGAGGTCGACGACGTGGTCCGCGATCGCGATCGTCTCCGGCTTGTGCTCCACGACGAGCACGGTGTTGCCCTTGTCCCGCAGTTGCAGCAGCAGGTCGTTCATCCGCTCGATGTCATGGGGATGCATACCGATCGTGGGCTCGTCGAAGACATAGGTGACATCGGTGAGCGACGAGCCGAGGTGGCGGATCATCTTGGTGCGCTGCGCCTCGCCACCCGAGAGCGTGCCCGACGGGCGCTCGAGCGAGAGATAGCCCAAACCGATCTCCGCGAACGAGTCGAGGAGGTGCTGCAGCCCGGTCAGCAGCGGGGCCAGCGACGGCTCGTCGAGGCGCCGGACCCAGTCGGCCAGGTCGGTGATCTGCATCGCGCAGACGTCGGCGATGTTGCTCCCCATGATCTTCGATGACCGGGCCTCCTTACTGAGTCGGGTGCCGTCGCACTCGGGACACGTCGTGAACGTCACCGCCCGCTCCACGAACGCGCGGATGTGCGGCTGCATCGCGTCGACATCCTTTGACAGGAACGACTTCTGGATCTTCGGGATCAGGCCCTCGTACGTCAGGTTGATCCCTTCCACCTTGATCTTGGTCGGCGCCTTGTAAAGCAGGTCGTGCAGTTCCTTCTTGGTGTACTTGCGGATCGGCTTGTCCGGGTTGAAGAGGCCGCAGCCCCGGTAGATGCGGCCGTACCAGCCGTCCATGCTGTAGCCGGGGATCGTGAGCGCGCCCTCGTTGAGCGACAGGCTGTCGTCGTACAGCGCGGTCAGGTCGAAGTCGGTGACCGAGCCCATACCCTCGCAGCGCGGGCACATCCCGCCGTGGTAGACGGCGTTGCGCACCACGAGCCGCTCGCCCTTACCCTTGTCGGCGGTCATCGACCCGGTGGCGGTCCGCCTCGGAACGTTGAACGAAAAAGCCGTGGGTGGTCCGATGTGAGGCTGCCCAAGCCTGCTGAACAGGATGCGCAGCAGCGCGTTCGCGTCGGTGGCGGTGCCGACAGTGGAGCGGGGGTTGGCACCCATCCGCTCCTGGTCGACGATGATCGCGGTCGTCAGCCCTTCCAGTACGTCGACCTCGGGCCGGGCCAGCGTCGGCATGAAGCCCTGCACGAAGGCGCTGTAGGTCTCGTTGATCATCCGCTGCGACTCCGCGGCGATCGTGTCGAAGACCAGCGAGCTCTTGCCCGAGCCGGAGATGCCGGTGAAGACCGTCAGCCGACGCTTCGGGATCTCGACATGTAGGTCCTTGAGGTTGTTCACGCGCGCGCCCTGCACGCGGATCAGATCGTGGCTGTCGGCAATGTTCAGCGCAGGCGACTGCGTGTCCGTCCTCGTGGCCGTGCTCATGCTCATTGGGTCTCCATCTGTAACGCGGAGCCGGTCCCCCCGCTCCTACGACAGGTCATGGCTGCGATCGCCGGAGGCTCAGCGCAGCTCCTGGATGCGGATCATGTTGCCCGCGGGATCGCGGAACGCGCAGTCGCGGACGCCGTACGGCTGCTGGGTCGGTTCCTGGACGACCTCGGCGCCGCTCGCCTCCAGCTTCGCGAAGGTGCCGTCGAGGTCGGCCGTGGCCAGGTTGACGCCGAAGTAGCTGCCCTTGGCCATCAGCTCCAGGATGGTGCGGCGCTCGTCGTCGGTGAGGCCGGGGACGGCGGTCGGCGGGTGGAGGACGATCGACGTATCGGGCTGGTCGGCGGGGCCGACCGTAATCCAGCGCTTCCCCGCGTATCCGACATCGTTGCGGATCTCGAAGCCGAGGGTGTCGCGGAAGAACGCCAGGGAGGCGTCCGGGTCGGTGTGCGGGAGGTAGGTTTCGTGAATCGTGATGTCCATGGCAGTCACGCTAGTTGCGGTTCGGAGACCGGCGCTTCTCGATTCCTGATCGGTCTGGTCACCTGCTTCGCGACGCACGGCGGCATCCCCGCCGTCGCTCGCGCCGCCTGATCCCGATAGATGCTGGGCGGCACACCGACCAGCTCGGTGAAGCGAGTGCTGAAGGTGCCCAGCGAGGAGCAGCCCACCGCGAAGCAGACCTCGGTGACGCTGAGGTCGCCTCGACGCAGCAGCGCCATCGCGCGCTCGATGCGCCGCGTCATCAGGTAGGCGTACGGCGACTCGCCGTACGCGCGTCGGAACTCGCGGCTGAGGTGCCCGGCCGACATGTGCGCGCCGCGAGCGAGCGCCTCCACGTCCAGCGGCTGCGCGTACTCCCGGTCGATCCTGTCCCGGACGCGGCGCAACCGCGCGAGGTCGCTCATGTGCTGCTGTTCGGCAGGTCTGCTGGTCACCTCCAAGATCGTAGCGCCGCGCCGGAGTTGCCGAGCGGCCGCCGGCACCGCATTAGCCGGCTTCGATGTTGGCGGCCATTCGGGCGAGTACGTCCACGGTTGCGTGGTATTCCTCAGGTGATATCCCAACCGTCAACGATTGGCGCAACTCGGTGACTTTGGCCTTGATCAATTCAAACTGGGCCTGGCCGGGCTCGGTGGTTAGTTTGACGATGTTGTCCTGAACGTCGGCCCAGCCGCGAGTGACAAGCCCCGATAGTGCGTCGCTGAGATCGTCTGGAGCATCTCGTAGGAAGGGTGCCAGTTCAGACTGCAGCTCGGGCACGGACCGTGAACCGTCCTCGATCAGACTGAGCACCTGCCACTGCCGACGAGACAGCCCGGCTTCGCCCAGTTGGCGCACGAACTGCCCGTCGATGAGGCGGTCCAGTTTCTTGAGCCAATAGCCGATAGGTCTTTCCGACTCGATGTTGATCAAACCACCTCACTCCCCCATTAGTTGATCTTGGTAGTCAAGGTCGAGCTTATATGCATCACGACGCTGGCACACGCACACCCAGCTCGGCAAGGAAGCCGCGGGCCCGCTCAATGCGCCGCCGATCGGAGAACGCGTGCCAGTCTGAGGCCAGGCCTTCGGCATAGATCAGATCACGAAACCGATGAAATGCTCCGAGACCCTCGATGGCCTCTTCGACGCGTTGCCGCATGGGCCGGTACTTGATCATGGCCGCAAAATCTGCCATGTCCTGTCGTACCGCTCGGGAGCCGAGGCACGGCAGAAAGAGCCAGCGCTCCGGTTCGACTGCTCGTTTCGCCGACTCACCATCGCTCGCCAGGTCGGTGTCGTTGGGGAGGCAGGGAATAACCTCGCCAGTCTGAAGGTCCAAGAAAGCGCCTTGACACCGGATCGGATCAGCTTCGAGCACGGTGGCTACCCAATCCAGGTCCACGGGGAGTTGCCAGAGATCGTGCGCCCCACCGTTGGTCACGCCAAGCGAAACCTCCTCTTCGGCAATACGGGTGCCCCGGCGCCGAGAGGGTTGCCACGTCGGCTGCCGTATGGTCGAACCATGGCGCGACTACCGCCAGATCGGACACTTCCCCACCCGGCCCGCGAGAATCGTAGCCACGGTTGGAGTGCACACCGGGTCTCCTTTTACGGCGAGTCGCAATCCGCATGGCACGACACCACGCATTGCACTTCCAGGGAGCGAGCGGGCTGATGGCCACCGAAGACGACGTGCGCGCCATCGCATTGTCTCTGCCTGGCACCGCCGAGGAGCAGTGGTATCAGACGTCCGGGTACAAGGTCGCCGGAAAGGGGTTCCTGCGGCTGCGGACTGAGGCCGAGGGCGGTCTGGTGGTCTTGTGTCCGACCTGGGAGAGAAGGAGGCGCTGCTCAACTCAAATTCCGACGCCTTCTTTACGACCCCGCACTACGACGGATACGCCGTCGTGCTCGTGGACCTGGACAAGATTGATCATGACGAGCTGCGTGAGCTGATCACTGATTCGTGGTTGATCAAGGCGCCTCCGAAGCTGCGGCGCCAGTTCGAAAGTCAGTAGCGCGCCATTTTCGCCCAGAAGAAGCAGTAGATCCCGAAACACGCGATGCCGGCCGCCATGATCGCTAACAACACCACCCCGAACGGCTGGTCCCGGACGGTCGAAAGCGCATCATCCATGCCACCCGCCTTCTTGGGGTCGTAGGTGACCGCCGCCCAGATGAACAGTGCGCCAATGATGCCGAGCGCTACTCCCTTGGCGCAGTAGCCGACTGTGCCGAGCCTCCGCACCGCGGGCGGGGCGCCCCGATCAAGATCCTCGGTGAAGCTTTGTTTTGTGCCCTTCACGATTTGGCCGATGCCGACGCCGATCACCACCGCGCCAACGGCAGCGACCAGCACTTGTCCGAACGGGAGGCTCATCAACTTCGCGGTAATTGTTTCCTCACCTTGACTGGATCCAGACGCCCTTGTCGCGATCCCAACCGCCAGCAGGCCCAGCGCCAGGTAGACGATGGCACGTCCGGTGGACGTGAGCCGCCGGCGCAGCCGATTGTCACGGCCCGCCTGCTCACGGCCGATCGCGGCTTCGAGCACTTGCCAAAGCGTGAGGGTGAGAAGTCCAATCGCCATGATCCACAGCAGCACACCGCCCAACGGCTGCTTCTGCAACTGATTCAGAGCGCCTTCAGGCGAGGCGTCAGCCCGCTTCCCGAAGGCGAGCTGGAGCGCGATCCAAGCCAGCACGAGATGGACGAGGCCGTAACTCACCAGCCCAAGACCAACCAACGCATGGTAGGGGCGGCTGCGCCTCACCTCTGCAATCGACGCCTTCTCAGTCCGTGTACCGGCCACGTCAATGACATACCCAGCCGGAGACACGATGACCCCCCAGCGAGGTGGAATCTATCGATGCAGCTAGCCAGCCGACATCTTGGCGGCGGCCTTGACTGACTTCTTTGTCTCACGCACCTTCTGCAGCGAGTCGTAGTCGACGATGTCGGCAACCGAGCGGAATGTGCCGGGCTCACCGTAGTAGCCCGCCGCGTCACGCCAGCCCTCGGGCGTGACTCCACGCAGCTTGCCGAGCACCGCGGTGAAGATGGCCGCCTTGTCCTGTCCGAACCCAGGTAGCCGCGCCAGGTTGGCCTTGACCTCATCACCGGACCGAGCATCCTTCCAGACATTTGTTGCCTGGCTCTCGTAGTCGTCGGCCAGCACCTGACAAAGCTGGCGGATGCGCTTGGCCATGGCCGCCGGGAATCGATGGATCGCCGGCCGTTGTGAGCACAGCTCAACGAACTCGTCCTCGCTCATCGCGGCAATCCTGGCGACGTCCAATCGCCCGCCCATCCGCTGCGCGATCACCAATGGCCCGCTGAACGCCTTCTCCATCGGCACCTGCTGGTCGAATACCATTCTAAAAGAAGTGCATTGTCGTCTTCGGTAAGCAAGGCGGTCGGCTTCAGCGGTTGCCGGTGAGCCTCAGCGAGGGGTTGGTTATCATGCAGGCAATTCTGCGTGGCGGGGAGTCGGGCGTGCGGGTCGGGTCGTACATACGACTGTCAGAAGAGACCGAGGGCATGCAGCTCGGCCTCCAGCGCCAGCGTGAGGCCAACGAGAAGACCGCCGCAGATCGTTGTTGGCAGATTACTCGCGAGTACGAGGACGCCGGTGTCAGCGCTTACAAGCGGCGTGTCGTGCGGCCCGGCTTCGAGCAGCTGCTGACCGATCTAGCCTCCGGTCTGATCGACGGTATCTGCGTCTGGGATTCCGATCGGCTGGCTCGCCAACCGCGCGACCTCGAGCGGCTCATCGACCTCTATGAGACACGCAAGGGCCTGGTGTTCGCCACCGCCAACAAGGACGTCGACCTCTCGACTTCCGACGGCCGCTTTTATGCCCGGCTAATGGTCAACGTGGCGAATAAGTCCTCAGCCGACTCCGGACGCCGAATCGCGGCCAAGCACCTACAGCTGGCTCAGGCCGGCGTCCCGGTCGGCGGCAACCGTCCCTTCGGCTGGCAGGTCGATAAATGCACGATTAACGAGGAAGAAGCTGCCCTGATCCGGCAGGCTGCGCGTGACGTGATCGCCGGCGTCGGTATCCACACGATCGTCCGGCAGTGGAACCGGGCCGGTGTACGTACGACGAAAAACAACCTCTGGCAGCACCAGGTCATGCGCCAGATGTTGTTAAATCCCAGGCTGGCCGGGTTCCGGGTGTACCGTGGCGAGCTGTTCAGGGACGCTGACGGCCAGCCCGTCAGAGGGCAGTATCCGGCCGTTCTGGACGTCGAGACTTGGGAGTACGTGGTCGCCACGATAACTGCGCGAAAACACGGTATTCGTCTCGGTGCTCGGAAGTATTTGCTGTCTGGCATCGCCCGCTGTGGTGAGTGCTCGCGCCAGTTACACGGCAACAGAGGGCACGGGAGTTTTTTCTACAAATGCGAGCAGCCCTGTGGCCGTGTCAGCATGTCGGGTCCGAAGCTTGACGGACTGGTTGAGGAGTTCGTGCGCCAGAAACTGGCAGAAGAAATGACTGATGAGCCATATGAGTCAGAACCAGAATCAGACAACGGCTTACCGGAGGTCTTGAACCGCAAAGCCGAGCTGATGAAGGCGTATACGAAGGGAGAGCTTTCCGCCGAGACGGTCTTCCCAGCCGTACAACAGCTGGAAGCGCAGGCCAAGGAGTTACGGCAAGCCCAGATCGCGCGGGTCAGGCAGCACAGTCTGAAAATCCACCAGGCCGACCTGGCGTACGACGAGCTGGACACCGATCAGAAGCGGGCAGTGATCGGCACAATTATCCGGTATATCGTGGTGAATCGGGCTGAGGGCCGGGGCGGCAAATTCAACCCTGAGCGTGTAGCCATCACCTGGAACGATTAGCTCATTCATGTTTAACTGGAAATAAGTTCAAGGAGTCTCACCAGCTTTTTGAACCTTCCGAATAAAGTCCTTCCTCAGTTGCGCTCCTTCCTTCCGTAGCCACTGGAGGAAGGCAACCAATCCGCTATTCAGCGCAGCATGAAATTGCGTGTCTATGATGTCGGTCCGATAGACCAAGCACTCGCCAACGTCGAACTCTGGCCTAAGCTAATGAAAGCCAATGACTGGCTTAAGTTTCAGCTGATTGTCGAGGGCGGTGACCGGCCAAGGCAAACCGGCACATTCAATGATCAGACGCCGACCAATACGTGATCGGCGCGATGTCTTCCATAGATGCGTTCGTACTTTCCGCTGTGTTAGGCGCTTCGCTGCTTCGGTACCTTCCCGCGCATAGTCGGTTCGTTTAGCAATCGAGCAATACGCCGACGCTGATCATCATTTAGCTTCGGCGCATTCGCCAATTGCTCCCGAATCCATTCGTCGGCATTCATAATTGATTGCTGGTCAGCTTCGATTAATCGAGGCTCCCGTAGCGGGCCCGGTCGAACGCGGCCTCGATGCAACCTTCAGCAAAGCGTTACTGGTCGAGCGGATCCGCATATGCCTAGCAGATAGTTCCTTAACCGACAGCGCTGGGTTTTCCTCAACTGCCCTGGGCCCATCCAACTGGGCCGTGCGGAGCAACACGCCGGATACCTTGTCCACTGCAGAGTCGATCCCCAAAGCGAGCAGTTGATGCGATGACCGGGGACCGCAGTCGGCTTGCCTCCATGCGAGCTCAGCTGCACGCCGAAGCAGGCGCACGACGCCCACCACCGTTTCAACGACCTCGGCGCCGATCGGCTCGATGCCCACGCAGCTTTCTCCTTGCTCAGAAAGGCGCCCCATGAAGCCACAGCGACGACCGAGAGGTCCGATAGCGCATCCCCTGGGACATAACGATGCTTTACCGGCCGTAAGCGCCGACGTAACGTGCTGGCGGTCAACTGAGTACTGCCAAAACCACAGCAGCAGCAGCAATGTCACGGTAGGGCAGCGGGCAGGTTCCTCAGGCGGCCCGCACGCCTTCCGTGCCGGGCCCGCCGTTGATCAAATATCGGCGATCCTGATTGCCAGTGATCTAACCGTGACCTAATGTGTCAGTCACTGACGAAGGTGACCTTGGCGTCATCCACCGTTCAGTAGGCGCGTCCATGACAGCATTCAGCTGTGCTTGGGCCTGGGGAGGCCTAAGGCAGCGCTGGCGAGAGCTGCGCGCATGAGTCGGGGAACGCAGGAGTCGGGGAAACTGTGAATTTCATTGCGCGCGTGACTTCACGCGCATTTGAGGCTGGCCGCGTTACATCAATCGTCCGAAGCACACGTGCCGCCATGCTTGGACTCACTTCGGTGGCGTTGACCGTATTGGTCGTCTTTCCGGCCAGCTCGCCGGCCGCGGCCGAGCCACCCCAGACGGTCGCAGAAGCGAAGGCGCTGATCGAACAGCTGCAGAACGACGCCGCCGGTATCGACCAGCAGTACACCGCCGTCAAGGAGCAGATCAAGCAGGGCCGGGCGCAACTTCGGCTGAAGCGGGCAGATGTCAAGGTTCAGACCGACAAAGTGGCACAGATGAGGCTTCAAGTCGGTCAAGTCGCGCTGGCCCAATTCCAGAACCGGAATCTCGATACCGCTGCTCAACTCGTCGTCACGCCGGACACCGAGGGGTTCCTTAGCCGGATCTCCACTGTGCAGAAGGTCAGTGAGAATCAGAATTCGGTGCTGCAGGACTACCAGCAAGCCCAAGCC
Organism: uncultured Actinomycetota bacterium; assembly: GCA_963836855.1. Lineage (GTDB taxonomy): Bacteria > Actinomycetota > Actinomycetes > Propionibacteriales > Propionibacteriaceae > Microlunatus. The sequence continues at coordinate 69,626 of CAWILN010000035.1, forward strand.
AGCCTGGTGGCCATGGACCATTCGGCGCAGACCGACCTCGCCACGCTCGTCGAGAAGGAAAAGCAGCTTAAGTCTCTCGCCGATTCCTCGGACAAGAAGATCGCCGAGGCCAACAAGGTGCTGGCCGAGCTCACCACGTCGCAGCGGCAGCAGATCGCTGACGCCGAGAACAGGGCAGCAGCCCGGGCGTCCCGGCAAGCTTCGCGCAGCCCGATCAGTGGCAGCGGCAAGGGAGCCAAAGCGCTAGCGTTCGCGAAGGCGCAGCTCGGGGAGCCCTACGCGCGCAGTGGCGCCGGGCCCGGCTCTTGGGACTGCTCGGGCCTGACGATGAAGGCCTGGGGATCTGTCGGGGTGAGCTTGCCACACTCCTCCAGGCAGCAGTTCAGCCTCGGCCGGCATATATACAACAAGGCCGATCTCCAACTGGGCGACCTGGTGTTCTTCTACAGCGACATCCACCATGTGGGGCTCTATGCGGGCAACGGCCAGGTCATCCACGCACCCCGGCCAGGCAAGTCGGTGGAATACATCAAGATGTCCTACATGCCGTACGCGGGAGCCCGCCGGCCAGGCTGAGTCGCAGCTCAACTCCCACACATCGCTGCGGCTGGACATCTCGTTGGAAGAGCAGCGGGAGCCTGACGGTCAGGCGTCGTTGGCGCTACGACCCAAGATCATCTCGCCAAGATCATCATGAGGTTGAGTCACGTAGGCCCAGGCTCGGGATCGAATAGGACACACACACCGTTGACCAAGATCATTCAATAGTTCTCATTCGTCAAGCTCAACGCGTCACCCACGAGCGCGCTGCCGCGCAACAACAGTCCGACTCACGGGCCACTGCGCTGACAGAACTGGTACAGGTTAGAAGCCCCGCCGACGTTCATATCTCTCGCGGTGCGTCGACCTGCAAGCGCCGGCGGGGCAACGCCAAGGTACACAAGCCAGGCCTTGCTAGATGAAGAGAGCTACACAATTAACCTCGTCGTCACACTCGTCAACGGAGCACTGCGGCAGGGCCAGCAGCTTCGCATACGGAACCGAGGAAGGCGAATTCAAGCTCGGCAGCTGAGCTGATACTTAGCCCCCGGATGACTTAACAACGCCGCGACGTTTGGTACCGCGTTCTTCCGCTTGTTTGCGTTGCCCGTAGGGGGTGAGGCCGCGGGGTTTGTGCACGTTCAGCACCGTGACGACGACGAGCACAACGAGCCCGACAGCGGGGTGTACGACGTCGCCGCCGAGTTGGCTGGCGGAGGTGTCGTCCGCGGTCCGCGCAAGAGCAGCCGCAGCGCTAACACTGGGCATGTGGAGCAGCAGCACCACGAGCGATAGCGCCGTCAGCAGCAGGGCGATGATCACCCAGTAGTGCCGAAACAGTCCCCAGGGGGTTCCCAAGGAGAGGACAAGCCCGGTCAAGAACGCGAGGCAGGCGAGCGGGACGATGACCAACCAGCCGGTGAGGTCCATGCCGATCCAGGCCGCTCGTACAACCTGCACGTCACGGCTTACCTCGGCGACCACGCCAAGTGCAAGATAGGCGGCCGCAGCACCGAGCCAGCCGACGGAGCAGACGATATGCGCCGCCAGCGTGGCCCGGCGCAGCTCAAGCGGCAGGGACATTAACGCCCACTCGGACTGATGTGCCCTCTGCGCTCAACAGGTTTGTGGCAGTGACCTGCGCCGATCGGCCATCAACTCCCAGAGAGGAGAAGTGCCGATCGGGCCCGTGCTGGCCGCCGGAGAGCAGCATCACCACGACCATGAGTAGGACGAGCGCCAGCGTGGTAAAGACGAATATCTTTACCCAGCGTGGTACCCCGGCGACCCATCCCGTGCGTCCTGGGCGCGAGACGGCCAGGCCAGGTTCGGCGGTGTCGGCAGGTTCATGTTTGCCATCGTTCATTTCTGATCTTCTCCGTCACCGGTGAAATTTTCAAGACATAGTGTCTGATGCCCTGGCATAGTGTAACGGCAGTGTCGGTCGGTATACTATATCGCGTGCCGAGATTGTGGACTGAGACCGTCGAAACGCATCGACGTGAGGTGCGCGAGGCGATCTTGGATGCCACTGGCGAACTCGTGTTGAGCCGCGGTCTGCTGGCGGTGACCATGTCGGACATCGCCGAGGCCACAGGAATCGGCCGGGCGACCCTCTACAAGTACTTTCCAGACGTCGAAGCGATCTTGAACGCCTGGCACCAGCGCCAGGTGGAGGCACATCTCGCCGAACTAGCACACCTCCGTGACGGGGTGGGAGACGCAGCCACTCGGCTTCAGGCTCTACTGCGGACCTACGCGCTCATCTGTCGGAGGCGTCGCCGCCACGGCGGCGACGAACTTGCTGCGGTGCTGCACCACAGTCCGCGAGCCCGCAAGCTGCAGCGGCAACTGCTGGACTTGATCTCCGGCTTGGTGGCCGAAGCAGCTGAAGCAGGCGTGGTCCGACGGGACCTTTCGGCCGACGAAATGGCCGGCTACTGCGTTCACGCACTCGGCGCAGCCGGCGACTCCGCCTCCTCGGCAGCGGTTGATCGGCTCGTCGACGTCGTATGGGCCGGGATGTCCTCAACGAACCGCGACATCAGCCCCGCGGCCGCTGGCACCGCCTCGTAAGGTATTGCTCACCATCGAGGCCGAAAGTGGTCAATGATCATGAACCAATGATCCCGAGCGGCGACGGACAGATTGCCGAGACTAGGAAGAGGCAAACGGCGGGCGCCTTCACAGACGTCAATCAATCGTCCCGATCCCAACAATTTGGTTGTGAACGGCAGGGGAACTTTTCTGTCGGGGTTAGTCGATTGGCGTCATGCAAGTGTCGCTGTGCTGTTGCCCTGTGGTTGTCATGGCGTATGGCCTAACGTCCTCGACCGGGCCGTTACTGACCTACCCCGGGGGGTATGCTCGGAAGCGTGGAGCAAGGTTCCGGAACTTTGAAGTCACGCCATGAGCGGCGCTGATATCACCGTTCTTGTCTTGTCGGTGCTGGCGATCGCCGCGCTCGGCTGGTACTTCTTCGCCCCCCGCAAGGGCCGCATCGCGGAGATGGCCGACGGCGTGCAGAGCATCGCGGTGACGGTCAAGGGCGGGTACAGCCCGGACCTGATCCATGCACGCCAGGGCGTCCCGCTGGAGATCGAATTCGACCGGCAGGAGTCCGGCGAGTGCACCAACCGGGTGGTGTTCGCCGACCTCGGCGTCAGCGCCGGCCTTCCCGCGTACGCCAAGACCACGGTGCGGCTACAGCCGGACCGGGCCGGCACGTTCGGGTTCGCCTGCGGGATGAACATGGTCCACGGCACGCTCGTCGTCGACCCCGCCGACACCGCCGGCACAACGGCAGCGGAGCCCGTGACGGCTCACCTCGAGGCACGCGATGGGGGCGCCGCCAGCGCGGCTGAGGCCGAGGCCGCGGACATGGCTGAGCGCCGAGCGGAGATCGCCGACCTGACTCGCCGCGTGATCATCGGCGCGCTGCTGACCGCGCCGGTGCTGTTCGCGGTCATGGCGCACGAGGTGTTCGGCGCCGACTGGGTGCCGGCGTTGCTGCTCAACCACTGGGTGCAGCTGGCGTTGATCACGCCGGTGATGTTCTACACCGGCTGGCCGATCCACCGCATCGGCTGGCTGGCTCTGGTCCACCGGTCCGCGGAGATGAACTCGCTGATCACGCTCGGCACCACCGCCGCCTACGGCTACAGCCTGCTGGTCACCGTCGCTCCTGGTCTGTTGCCTGCCGAGGTCCGCGACGTGTACTTCGAAGCCGTCGGCGTCATCATCACCCTCATCCTGTTCGGCCGGCTGCTGGAGGCCAAGGCGAAGGCCGGCACCGGCGAGGCGATCCGCGCCCTGCTCGGCTTGCAGGCCCGCACCGCCCGCGTGGTCCGCGACGGCGCCGAGACCGAGATCCCCATCGAAGAGGTGGCGGTCGGGGACGAGATCGTCATCCGGCCCGGGGAGAAGGTGCCGGTCGACGCGACCGTCCTGTCCGGCAGCTCACCGGTGGACGAGTCGATGATCACCGGTGAGCCGATCCCGGTCACCAAACGCGAAGGCGACACCGTCATCGGCGCCACCATCAACACCACCGGATCGCTGCGGGTACGCGCCGCCAAGGTCGGCGCCGACACGATGCTGGCCCAGATCATCCGCATGGTGCAGCAGGCCCAGGCCTCCAAGGCGCCCATCCAGCGCCTCGCCGACGCGATCTCCGGCTACTTCGTGCCCGCCGTCATCGCCATCGCGATCGCCACCTTCGCGATCTGGTTCATCGCCGGGCCAGCACCCGCGCTCACCCTCGCACTGGTCTCCGCGGTGGCGGTGCTGATCATCGCCTGCCCGTGCGCGCTCGGCCTGGCCACCCCACTGTCGATCATGGTGGCGACCGGAAAGGGCGCCCAGGCCGGTATCCTCATCCGCTCCGCCGAAGCCCTGGAGACCGCGCACAAGCTCGACACCATCGTGCTCGACAAGACCGGCACCATCACCGCCGGCAAACCGGCCCTGACCGACGTGCATCCCCTCAACGGGTTCGACGAGACGACCCTGCTGTCGCTGGTTGCCGCGGCGGAGAAGGACAGCGAACACCCCCTCGCAACCGCGATCGCCAGCGCCGCCCACCAGCGCGAGCTCAGCCTGCCGCCGGTGACCAGCTTCTCCTCGATCACCGGCAAAGGGCTGCGCGCCACCGTCGACGGCCGCGAGATTCTGGTCGGCACCCCGCAGCTGCTCTCCGACGCCGGCCTGGACACCGGACCCGCCCAACAGGTCGCCGCCCGCTACGCAGCCGAAGGTAAGACGCCCATCCTCGCCGCGGTCGACCGCCAACCCGCCGGCGTCCTCGCCGTTGCCGACACCATCAAACCCGACTCGGCGCCAGCTATCGCAGCGCTGCACCACATGGGCCTGTCCACGGTGATGATCACCGGCGACAACGCGCGTACCGCCGCCGCGATCGCCGGCCAGGTCGGCATCTCCACCGTCCTGGCCGAGGTGCTGCCCGAGCACAAGGCCGGCGAAGTCCAACGACTGCAGGCGACCGGTGCCCGGGTCGGCATGGTCGGCGACGGAATCAACGACGCCCCCGCACTGGCCCAGGCCGACATCGGGCTGGCCATCGGTACCGGCACCGATGTGGCCATCGAGGCCGCCGACATCACCTTGATCTCCGGCTCGCTCGCCGGGGTGCCGACCGCGATCAGCCTGTCGCGGGCCACCATGCGCAACATCCGCCAGAACCTGTTCTTCGCCCTGGTCTACAACGCGGTCGGCATCCCGATCGCCGCCGGAGTGCTCTACCCGTTCTTCGGCATCCGTCTGTCACCGATCATCGCCGCCGCCGCGATGGCCCTGTCGTCGCTGTCGGTGGTCACCAACGCCAACCGGCTGCGCCGCTGGCACCCGGCGCCCCTCCCCGCCGCCCAGCTGGCACCGGTCACACCTCAAGTGCAGCTGGGGACCACGACCTCAGAGACCGTCCACCCCGAAAATCATGAGGAGGCAGCAATGGCGACCACGACCGTCGTCGACCCCGTCTGCCGCATGACCATCAACCCCGAGACGGCGGCGGCTAGCCGCGAAGTCGAGGGTGTGACCTATTACTTCTGCTCGACGCACTGCGCCGCCACCTTCGACGCCGACCCGGCCCGCTACACCACCACATCTACGAAACAGTGACCGACAAGCCTTTGGCATCGCGCGCTTACGGCTGAGCCAGGTCGCGCGGCGTGCGGGCCGCGAGGATGGCCGTCAGCGTACTTCGATGACCCCCATCATCCCGTTGTCCTCGTGGTCGAGGATGTGGCAGTGGTAGACGGTGCGGCCGGGGAACGCGTCGAACGCTACCCGTATAGTCGTGCGGCTTTGGGCTGGCAGATTGACCACGTCCCGCCAGACGGCTGGGTCGACCGGCTGGACCAGGTGTTCGACGATCTGCATGGGCCAGACGTGCAGGTGAAGAGGGTGATCCATCGGGCTGGTGTTGATGACGGTCCATTCCTCCACGGTGCCGAGGCGGACCTGCTGATCGACGCGGTCGGGGTCGAATTCCTTGCCGTCGATGGCGAATCGCATCATGCCGCCCGCGCCCATCCCCATGCCGGCAGCGAAGGTCAGCTCGCGGCGCGCAGCGACCTGGACAGTACGCAAGTCTCGTGGGGCCGGCCCAGTAGGCAGCTCAGCCGGGCCGGATGTCGAAGGGCCGGACACATCCAAGGTGGCCAGCAGTCGCTCTTGTCGATCGATGGGGCTGCCGTCGCCCATCCCCATGCCCGTCGGGCTTCCCCGGTCGTAGGGAAGGGCGCGCAGCTGGCTGGTTCCGGCGCGGGTGGTGACTAGCAGGTCGGCCCGGTTGCCGGTGGTTAGGAGAAGCTCCGACAACTCGCGCGGCTGCGCGTATCGACCGGAGTCGACGCCGAGCAGGTGCAGCTGGTGGCCGTCGAGGCGCAGCCGGAGATAGCGGGCGGTGCAGGCATTGATGATGCGCCAGCGCTGCCGTTCTCCGGGCCGGGCGGTCAGCCGCGGCTGGGATTGCCCGTTGACAAGGACGAGGTCGCCTTCGCGGCCCATCATGCGTTGCATCGTGGACACCGGGCGCAGGTTGCCGGCAGCGTCGAGGGAGGTATCGGCGATAACCAGTACCCGTTCCCGGCTCACCGGAAGCGGTGTTGGGTCGGCGACGATGATGGCGCCGTACAGACCGCCGAATATCTGGTCCGCGACCAGCCCGTGGTGGTGCGGGTGGTACCAGTACACCCCAGGCGGATGATCGTCGGGCAGCTGGATGTCGTATTGGTGCGACCCACCGGGCTCGATTGTGACGAATGGGTTGTCGCCGTGATCGCGCGGCGACACGTGTAGCCCGTGGGTGTGCAGGTTGGTCGGCTCGTCGAGTCGATTGACCACCTCGACATGCAGCCGGTCGCCTGCCCGTAGGTAGAGCGTCGGCCCCGGGACGGCTCCGTTGAAGCTGAGGACAGTGGCCTCCCGCCCAGCTAGCCGCACCCGCCGTTTGATGGCTTCCAGCCGCAGGTCAAGTAGCCCGCCGGCGCTGGTCAGCACCGGGGGCTCAAGCAGCTCAGCATCCGTTGCAGCATCGAACTGCCGATAAGAGTTGACTCCGTAAGCAAGGCCAACGCCGCCGACAATAGTGCTCGCCAGGCCCAGACCGGTCAGTTGCAGTGCGCGGCGACGGCTGATCGGGCGCATCAGTGATCCTGCAGTGCCTTGAGCTGCGCGCGATACTCTTCGGTGCCGATCTCCCCATTGGCGTAGCGCGCATCAAGAATCTCCTGAGCTGGGCTCCGCCCTAGCGACCGGGCAGTGTCCGGGCCAGAGGCCGGCGGCGTGCGGGTGATCCCGCCACCGGTTGCGCGAACCGCGACCGCGGCCAGCAACACAAGCCCGGCCAGGGTCAGCAGTCCGAACAGCCACATCCAGACTCCGCCGTATCCGTATCCCATCATTGCCGTTGGCTCCTTCTCGCGTGCTCGCTCGTCGCCGGCCTTGCCTACGGTGCACGTTTTCCTGCGACGAAGCGGCGGATGCCTGCACCATTCGCATGGCCGCTATCTGTCAGTTCACGTGGCACCGGACAGGCTGTCCATGACCGCCTGCAGCCGCCGGGTTGCCTCTTCAGCGATCGGCCGGAGCTCCTCGCGGCCGGTCAGCGACGCCATGATCTGCGGGTTGAGGATCCGCACCGTCGCGGCGCCGTCTGCAGCGCTAACCACGACGTCCCACGGCAGCAGCACACCGACTCCGGGCTCGACCTGCAGGGCCTGATGGGCCAAAGCAGGATTGCAGGCTCCGAGGATGAGGTAGTCCTCCATCTCCAGTCCAAGCTTCTCTCGAAGGGTGGCCCGCACATCAATCTCGGTCAGCACACCGAAGCCCTGCTGAGCCAGCGCGTCGCGAACCCGGTGGGTCCGTTTCATGCTCTCGGACCTCTTCGGCGGGCGTTCTGCCTCAGCTGCAAGTCTCGTCTAGGGCAAGCTGCTGTCCGAGAGGCCAAAGGCTGCTTGTACGGGGACGAAGGTCACCGTGTTACGACAGAGCCTCAGCCCTCAAAGCCGCAGTCTCGGTCTAGTCGTGTGCGTGGTCGGCCTCTGGTTGGCGGCGCTGGCGGCGCTGCCGGCATTGGCGCACGATGGTGACAGCCACCGGGCCTCGGTACTTGTCCTGCAGGCCATTGGGATCATCGTGAATAGGCCCGACGGTATGGACGAGATCGGCCGACAAGATCAATGACGCGCTGAACGCGCCCGAGAAGGAGGGCGTTGACCTGGCCGAGGTCCAGGCGGCCAAGGACGCATTGGACAAGGGAGCCATGGGTGAGGACCGCACACTGCTGCAGCAGTCGCTGCAGGGCGGCGCGCCGATGGAAGCGGCGACCGGGGAAGACACCGGCACCACCGTGGTCCATGACCCACTCAACCTGCGCGGCCACCTCGCCTCGGGTGACTGGTCAAGAACGCCTCTCTACATACGGCGAGCTTCTTTGGCCAACCCCAGCCAAACCCTTCGAGTAATGCTTCAACTGTGATGCTCAGCATGAGGAGTTGGGGTTGGCAGCTGCTGCTGCTCAGCTTGATCGTTCCCGCGGATTGCTGGGCCGATCACGAAGGCGGAGACGGAGAACATCGCAGCAAAGGCGGCGAGGCCGAGCGCCGGCGCCCACCAAGTACCAAAGCGTCGCTTAAGTCGCAGCAGCATTGGGACCGAAGCCGCCAGGCCCAAGAGGCCGAAGATTAGCGTCCCAGCCGCTCCTGCCACGAGAGCGGTTCCCACCAGCAGACCGAAATGATGAAGGACGTGGGGTGCAAGTCCCACAACTATGCCCACAATGCCCAAGGCGCCGCTCCACAATGCATGCAGTCGCCCGACTCCCCGGATGACCTGGCCGGTCAGGCGTCTCCTTCGGGACGGCTGGCATCCTCCTATGGCCTTCACCCGAGACGGAGTCTCTGTCAGTCACGCCGCCCCTTCGTAGATCGACCATCTGACTGAGAAAGCGCGCATGCGATGTGTCCGCCAACGCCACCTGACGCTCCTGTCACCAGCGCCCGCTGACCGACCCGGTTAAGGGTTGACACTCTGCTTAAAGCCGATGCAATGGATGACTTCATACGTGGGCCCTTCGACCCTAGAGTCTCACACGATACCCCCATAGGGTATTCATGTGACGCTGACGTTGAACCACAGATGGCAACAACCGTGAGCCGGCTTTCACGGAAGGTCGACTCGGCTCGAACGGTTGCCCTGGTCCTGGCGGTGCTGGGCTACAGGCGGCGGTTGCGGCGGCGCGACCAGTGGAGCCGGCCGAGGCTGCTGTCATACCAGGCGGAGGCGCTCGCCCGCCTACGCGCCCATGCCTACGACAAATCCCCCTTCTACCAGGACTTCCACGCCGGCCTCACCGATGCACCGCTATCGGCCTTGCCGGTGCTCACCAAGCAGCGTCTAATGGACAACTTCGACCGCCTGGTGACCCGCCCAGATGTGCACCTCGACCGATATCGAGCGTTATCTGGCGCAGCTGCGCGGCAACGAGCTGTTCAATAACCGCTACTTCGTGTCGGCCACCGCCGGCACCACTGGCCGCCGCGGCATCTTTCTCTGGGACTTCGGCGAGTGGGTGCAAGTCGTTTGTTCCTACAACCGGGCCTTCGACTGGGCCGGCTCGACCGCCGGCCTCACCCATCGGGTCAAGACAGCAGTCGTCAGCTCGACGAACCCCAGCCATCAGTCGGCCCGCGTCGGCGCCTCCATCCACAGCCGCTGGGTGCCCACGCTGCGGATCGACTCCGGCGACGACATTGCGAGCATTGTTGCCCGGCTGAATGGCTGGCAACCGGAAATGCTCATCGGCTATGCGTCAATGCTGCGGCTGCTGGCGGAGGAGCAGCTGGCCGATCGACTAACCGTCAGCCCGCAGTTTGTATTCAGCGCCTCCGAGGTCCTGACCGATTCCACCCGACGGCTCGCCAGCGCAGCCTGGGGTAGACCACCATTCAATGTCTACGGTGCCACCGAAACCTCCGGAATCGCGGCCGAATGCGGCCAGCACGCCGGAATGCATCTCTTCGAGGACCTCGTCATTACGGAAGTCGTCGACGCCGATAACCGACCGGTGCCGCCTGGCCACTACGGCGCGAAGGTACTCGTCTCCGTCCTGTTCTCCCGCACCCTGCCGCTGATCCGCTACGAGATGAGCGACAGCCTCCAGCTGGCGGCAGGCCATAACTGCCCTTGCGGCCGGCCCTATGCCGTTATCACCGGCATCCAAGGCCGAGAGCAGGAAGCGCTGACCTTCGCCACGGCGAATGGGCAACGTCGCACCGTCCAACCGCTCGTCTTCCACCACATCATGGACCGCGTCACCGCCGCCGGCTGGCAGGTCACGCAGCATGGCGACGAGCTGGAGGTACTGCTGGCGCAACCGCGCGACCTCGACCACGGCGCGCTGGCGGGCGCCATCAACTCGGCGCTGGCGACTCAAGGCGTCCAGCCACCGCGAATTAAGGTCCGGGAAGTCGCCAGTATCCCGCGGACAGCTTTGGGCAAGGCGCCGTTAATAGTTCGAGAGTAAGTGCCCAGCCCCGGGCCAATGTGGCCACTAGCACGGCGGCGTGCGTTCCGAGGCTGAGCGGAAGAGATGCCGGACCAAGGATGCAGACTCCAAGTCAGGATTGAGGCGACAGATGGTTCGTGACTCGACCTCATCGAAGGGGATTATTTGTACCGCCGAGTCAGCCGTTTGCAAAACGGTCGCATACCGACTGTCGGTGGCGAGCACGTATCCGACAATGGCCGGCCCTTGCTTGACGGCGATTCTTTCGGCGGGATGCCACATTTGCCGCCGGAAGACGAGCGGCGCTAAGAAAATCGTGACAAAAGCAACCACAACTATTACAGCTTTCCCGGCACGGTTTCGTTCAGTCTTACGAAAAAGGTAGACGGCAGGTATGAGGACGAGGAGGTTGAAGAGATCGTTCACAGGAGCAAACAGGAACAAAATGAGCGTCATTACAGTGGTGAAAATGGCGAGCCAGAATATGGTCACTCTTTGACTCGGGCTGCTAGGACCAGTCACTGATCCCAGTCGAATCCATCTAATCCAGCAAATAGCTGCGACAACTCCAAAGGCACTCGGAAGAAGCCACGCGAACGTGCCAAGAAGCACCGATTTCACATCAAGCGTACTCAGCAACGTAACAAGAGTGGCCCGATCTCCGTTGGCTACGGCGAAGATGCGCATGGCGCACAAAAGAATCGGAATAAGGGTCAAGATCAGAGTGAAATGGTTCCGAACCAGCCCAGTCAGGTCTATTTTCTGCACACTGGTGTCGTCCGACTCATCCATTGTCTCGGCCCATCGCCAAGTCGCGACGGGCGGCCATGGACACCCGAAGGACAGTTCGTATCATCGTCGGTCTCCTACTCTTAGCCCGGGGGTGCAAGTGTGGTGCCGCTCCGCGTCGACGTCTGGACTCGGCGCGATTTGCGGGACGAGCATGCCTACCGATGATGATGGATCACAAGTCGAGGCGGCCGCGGGTGGCGCTCCAGGCCGTGGTCGAAACGGTTTACCTGCTGACGCTCCAGCGCCGAGACGCGACAAACCCCTGAAGCCCGATGGAGCTCAGGTGATTTCAAGGCGGAGAGCGGTGGCCCTGCACGTCGAAACTGGCGCACTGTTAGGTGATTCTGGACCTCGAGAAGCTCGAGTTTCCCAAACAGGGCTCCCCGCTTGCCCGACCGTACTGGCCGCCAAGATCATCAAGATTCGGATTAGGAGACATATAGAATGCTCGGCGATGTCGTACAACTGGCGAACAATCTATGGGTAGTCATCGGCGACATGCCCGCCGATGTACCCAATGCACTTATCTACCGAAAAGGCGATCGCCTTTACCTGATGGACAGCGGTGCCGGTCCCACCATAAAAGCAAGCATCCTTCAGGTGCTACACGAGGCGGGCCCTGTGCAGTCCTTTACGCTATTGAACAGCCACGGACATCCAGATCACGTCGGTAACAATGACTTGATCCAGCTTGCACAGGCCAAAAAGACCCATCATTATCTGTCAGAAGCAGGCTTCTCTTTGCTGGATGCCCGCTCATATTTTGCGACGCAATTTTCAGAACTTAGTGCATACTACGATCCGGTAACCGGTTTCCAGGCACACCGGCTGCGGTGGCGGGCCGTCGGGCGTCTGCGCGATATCGCGAAGGAAATCGCCGGCGAACGGCGAACGCTGGAGTCTTCTTCCTCCTCTACCTCAGAAAATTTGGGCCGCTACGCCCTCACTGGAGACCATTCAGACCTATAAATCATTGCCGAGGCAGCCGTTGCTAGTCGAAGACGTCGCCTGGACCGGCTCGGTGCTAGGCGAAGATGAGGTCTGGGTTCTCGAAGCGCGCGGCCACACGCCAGACGAGGTGCTGTTTTACCTGCCCGAGCACCAGCTGCTTCATACCGCTGACCTCACCCTTCCGCTCTTTCCGACTTTCCCCAGCTCAAACGGAACGGTAATCCGGGCGATGCTGGGAAGATGCCAAGCCATGGCATCTGCCGGCGCCATACAGCTGTTGACCGGGTCACCATCACATGGTCTATCGCGGTCAGGAAGAAGTGGTCGCGTTCCTGGGGACGCTGCTCTTCGAACATAGACACTTTCAAGCAGTTCTGCGAGACATTCTGGACGCCCGGGACGGCCTGACGGTCGGCCAAATCTATGCCGAAGTCCAACAGCGCCGCGGCGACCCGGTTGTCCAGCACTATCTGTCGTTGCAGTTTCCGTACCTCCCGATGGCCCTCCAGCAGATCATCGCCGTCTCTCTGCTTGAGATGGGCTACAAGGCCGAAGGTCCGCAAGGTGACCGACACTTCTCCGTCGAACCATAACCGCGTGAAGTCGTCGAAGACGACGAGACACAAACGGGCTTCCCGCATGGATCTGGAGCACCGCGTCGAGAAATAATCGCAATCGCGATCGATCGCTCTCGAATGGCAAGCTCACGCAGGCTTGGAGCATGTCGACCTGGCAAGCCCGCTCGGCCAGCTCAGCCGTGCTAAACACAGCAAGAGCGACGCCGCTGAACAACTGATGAGAGCTCATGCGAGGGATGTGGAGGTTGTGATGGTGCCCTGATGGGCGCGGCTTGGGCGGGTGCAGAGGTGGCGCCCCAACAGCTCCACGAACGAATGATGCTCGGCGAGGAGCTTCAGATTGTCGATGTGAGAACACGGCTTGAGTTCTCCAACGGCCACATCGCTGCTGCGGTGAACGTCCCGATTCAGTCCCTCCGACGGGAGCTACCAGGACTACGACTGGACTGGTCGAAGCCAGTCATCACCATTTGCAAGACCGCCCACCGATCGATCCCGGCGACGCAACTGTCGACAGCACACGGCTTCCATGCGAGCCAGTTGACCAAAGGAATGGATCGGTGGCGCCGGGAGGGACTTCCGGTCGACAAGCCCTACATAGCGGGCGCGCTCTTCCAGGCCGATCACCTGTCGAGGACCATCCGGCATCACAGGCAACCGATCGGGAGGTCCGGCCGTGACCTCCCAACGTCCGCACGATCACCGTGGCCCCGCTGTTGATCATGATCATGGACATGATCACGATCGCGATGCCCGTGAGCACAGCCACAAGCATCCAACGGGAATCCGGGGTTTCTCTATGGCTTGTTTGTGCCGCATACCCATGACCCGCATGACTCGATCGATGACGCCCTGGAGGCCAGCGCGGCGGGCATCCGTGCGGTCAAGATCAGCCTGCTCGGGCTGGCAGTAACCGCGGGCCTGCAGATGATCGTGGTGATCATCAGTGGCTCGGTGGCGTTGTTGGCCGACACCATCCACAACGTGGCCGATGCCCTGACCGCCGTCCCGCTGTGGATCGCGTTCGGGCATTGAGCCGACGCCCGGCGACACGTCGCTACACCTACGGGTACGGACGAGTCGAGGACCTCGCCGGTTTGTTCATCTTGATCATGATCACCCTGTCGGCGCTGCTGGCCGGCTATGAGTCGATCCGCCGTTTCTTCGAGCCGCAACCTGTCGTGAACCTGCTGTGGGGTCTGATCGCCGGTGTGATTGGGTTCGCCGGCAACGAGCTGGTCGCGGTGTACCGGATTGGGTCGGTCGCCGGATCGGATCTGCGGCATTGGTGGCCGACGGCATCCACGCCCGCACCGACGGCTTTACCTCGTTGGCGGTCGTGGTGGGGGTGATCGGTATCTGGCTCGGCTTCCCATTGGCCGACCCGATCGTCGGTCTGGCGATCAGCATCGCCATCTTCGTCTTGCTGTGGGGTACCGCCCGCGAGGTCGGCCGCCGCCTGCTGGACGGCGTCGACCCGAGCCTGGTCGAACAAGCAGAGGAGGCAGTGCGCTCGGTGCCGGGCATAACCGACGTGGAGGAGGTGCGGTTGCGTTGGACCGGGCATCGACTCAATGTGGGCGCGACAGTAACCAGCGACCCTACGATGCCGGTCGGCCGGTTCCACGAGCTTGAGCACCAGGCCGATCGGATTATCCGGAGCGACTGTGGGCATCAACCCCGTTCGGACCAACCCCTCCGCTCACCCCATCACCATGCGGGACCGTTCAGCTCTAACCAACGGCCCCTTGTGGGCGATGAATCGCGGACGTGCGGCGATCACGCCGATGTCTTCACGCCCGGGACGCATGCTCTGCCAGCAGCGGCTGGCCGTTTCGATGACCCAGACTGCCGGTGCACCGAAAGTTTCCGCGTCCAGCTTCGGTGATCATGCCGGCAGTGCCGTTGTATGAGGTCAGCCGTGGAGGTTGGAGAACGTCCCGCCCGCTTTCGAAGCCTTGGATCAGCATGTTGAACGAGTCGTAGGCATACGGAACCATGTGGGTGTGCCGGGTACTGCTCGAGTACTACGGCGCTGGCGGCCACGTGGCCTGACGCGCCTGCTTCCTGATTCCTCGGGCGCTGCCAAAACTCGCCGCGCGCATGTCCTGCGCCTATGGCCGGGCAACGCCCTCAACTACCTTTGAGGTCAAGATGATCGACGGTGAGCTGCTGACGATCGGAGAGTTGGCGCAGCGCACGGGCGTGGCGCGCTCTGCTCTGCGCGACTACGAGGAGCTTGACATCCTGCGGCCCAACGATCGACGGTCGGGGCAGCGCC
>CAWILN010000036.1:0-14832 GCA_963836855.1 uncultured Actinomycetota bacterium
CGCTGTTCCTCACGGTCAACACCGGCATGGCAGCCCTGATCGTTGTGGCCTTCGTTGTCAGCTTCGTGGTCTATTGCCGAACTCGCTCGCCGGGGTGCAGGGCGCCTGGTTCTCTGAGTTGTTCGACGCCAAGACCCGTACCAGCGGTGCGTCGCTGGGCTGACACCAGTTCTCAGCGGTCGTCTCCGGTTTCACCCCGCTGCTGGCCACCGCCCTCTTCGGCCGTTTCGGCTGGATCGCCCCGGCCCTGCTGTTCAGCTTCTACGGGCTGTTGGGACTGATCGCGGCCTTGGTAACCAGGGACACCTGGGGACCTGTATGTTTAAGCGGGATGAGGTGGCGCGGGTGGAACGCGAGGTGCAGCGTGAGCGGGCCGAGGGCCGCGAGGTCATCCCCGAGCATGCCTCTTGGGCGCACCGGACCGATCTGACCCCCTAAAGGAAGGCAATGATGACATCCACCACCGATCAGCGCACTGATCGCCTTGCCGCGCTGCGGCACTCGGCGTATCGGATCCGGCGCAACACCTTGGACATGGGTGAGGTGCAGGGCCAGGGCTACATCGGCCAGGCGCTGGGGGTCGCCGACGTCCTCGCCGTGGCGTACATGGATCAGCTGCGGCACCGCGCCAATGACCCACACTGGCCGGGGCGGGACCGGTTCCTGCTATCGATCGGGCACTACGCCATCGCGCTGTATGCGGCGCTGGCCGAGGCGGGGATCATCTCGGTCGCCGAGTTGCAAACCTACGGCTCGGATGGCAGCCGGCTACCCATGTCCGGGATGGCGTAGTTATACTCCCGGCATGGAGATCTCCGGCGGATCCCTCGGTCACGGGCTCACGGTCGCCACCGGAATGGCGCTCGGGCTGCGCACAGGGCAACGATGCCCGGGTGTACAACCTGCTCTCCGACGGTGAACTGGACGAAGGCTCCACTTGGGAGGCGGCCCTGGCCTGTTCGCATCACGACTTGGACAATGTGACTGCGATCGTCGACGTCAACGCTTTGCAGGCCGACGGCCCCACCGCGGACGTGTTGCGCACCGAACCCATCACCGACAAGTGGCAGGCATTCGGCTGGTACGCCGTACGCGTTGACGGCAACGACATCGAGGCAGTCGTGGCGGGCTTCGAGGAGCTTAGGGCCCACCCCGGCTCGCCCTCGGTGCTGATCTGCGACACCCGCATCGGCTGCGGCGTACCGCTCCTAGAAACCCGGGAGAAGGCGCACTTCATGCGCGTGGACGGCCGACGAATGGCAGATGGCCCGCGACCAGCTCGAGGAAGGCTTCCGCGGATGAACACCCAGACCACCAGCCCCAAACTCACCACATCGGCGATGATCGCTTCGTTCGCCGACCCGGGTCAGAAGACCGCCAGTGCCCCGTTCGGCCACGCCCTCGCCCGGCTGGCCGACGAACGTTCCGAGATCGTCGGGCTCTCCGCCGACTGTCGCAAGTACACCGACATGCACATCTTCCGTGACGCGCACCCGGACCGGTTCTTCCAGATGGGCATGGCCGAGCAGTGCGCTAATCGGCGCCGCCGCCGGCATGGCCGAAGTGGGCCTGGTGCCGTTCGCGTCCACCTACGCGGTGTTCGCCAGCCGAGCGCCGTCCAAGCTTCTTGTGCCTGGACATCGCCGAGCCGGCGCTCAACGTCAATGTCGTCGGCGGGCTGCCCGGGCTGACGACCGGATCGGCCCCAGCCACCAGGCCACCGAGGACCTGGCCATTCTGCGCGGCATGCCGAACCTGACCATCGTGGACCCGTGTGACTCGGTGGACATCGAACAGGCCGTGCCAGCGCTGGCCGCGCATCCCGGACCCACCTACATGCGGCTGCTGCGCGGCAAGGTACCCACCGTGCTCGACGAGTACGACTACCACTTCGAATTGGGCAAGGCTGCCGAGCTGCGCACCGGTCGCGACGTGGTGCTCATCTCCACCGGATTGATGACCATGCGTGCGCTGACCGTCGCCGAGCGGCTCGAGGCCGACCACGTCGACGTGGCGGTGCTGCACGTACCCACCATCAAGCCCCTCGACACACCAGACCATCCTGCGGGCCGCCGACACCGACCGGCTCATCGTCACCATGGAAAACCACACCATCGTGGGCGGCCTCGCCGAATCCGTGGCCGCCACGCTGGCCTTCGCCGGAAAGGGCCGGCGCATCGCGCCCATCGCTCTGCCCGATGAGTTCCTCGCCGCCGGTGCCCTACCCACCCTGCACGACCGCTACGGACTGTCTACCGACGAGGTCGCCGCTCGGGTAAAGCTTGAGCTCGGCGCCACCGGCCATGGCCACGGCCCGTGGCCCGCCGAGGCGATGAACCGCCAACCGCCTGACACAAACCGTGGCGTCCGCAGTGCCGTGTCCGATCACGCCGTCGATAAACGAGGCAGATCAAATGAGCATGCAAGGTTCGCCAGGAGGATCCGGATCGTCGATTGATTCCCGACTCGGCTGCTCGACCATCTCGTTTCGACGTTGGCCGCTGCCAGGGGCATTGGCGGAGATCAAGGCGCAGGGCTTCGGCGAGACCGACCTCGGATCCCTACCCGGAGTCTGCGACCACGTCCCCATCCCGCTGCCCGCTGACCGCGTCGACGGGCTTGCCGAACAAATCCTCAACAGCGGCGTCACGGTCCGGCTGATCAACGCGGACGTCGCGGACATGGATGACCCTGACCTGGACGCAGCCGAGATGCAGCGCCGGCTGCGGACTCTGGTTGAGCTTGGCCCTGGCCGTTCGGTGCGCCCGCAATCATGCTGCCCTGCAGCAGGCAGGGCGCCGAGGGGCGCATTACCGAGTTGTCCCGCGACATCGCGATGGTGGCGCGAAGCCTCACCGCGGCCGCCGATTTTTGTCAATGCCGCGGGTCTGAACCTGCTCGTGG
The DNA here is from genome assembly GCA_963836855.1 of uncultured Actinomycetota bacterium. Classification (GTDB taxonomy): domain Bacteria; phylum Actinomycetota; class Actinomycetes; order Propionibacteriales; family Propionibacteriaceae; genus Microlunatus. Next base: position 2,905 of record CAWILN010000036.1, read on the forward strand.
AGGCGCCACACTCGCGGCGGCTGTGCGCCACTGTCGAGCGGTCGGAAATGCTGTACGAAGCACTGGGGGAGTCGCCGGTCAGCACCGTGCTGGACTTCAGTCATGTCGTGGCCAGCGGGGACGACGAGGTCGAGGCGGTCCGCCGTATTGACGGCCGAATCGGGCACGTGCATCTGCGTGATGCCGTCCTCGGCGACATCAGTGTGAGCATTGGGACGCGCGGCAAGGTGAACTTTTCAGCTGCCATCGACGCGCTCACTTCGAGCAGATAGCGGGCCACTACAGCCTGGAGCTGGAAACCCACGACATCGAAGACGCCGAGCCGTCCGACTGAAGCCGGCCGCGCCGGCCACTACATCACATCCCCTGTTACAGCGATGACCACCGGTTGACGCCCACAGCTCGACCAAAGAAACCTTGGAGGAAGCCATGCCCATATCCGACAAGACCGCCATCGTTACCGAAGGGCTCGAAGCGCGGCATCGGGCGCGCCACCGCGCATGCGCTGGCCGCGGCCGGGTGGAACGTCGCCATCCTCGACCTTGACGAGCCCAGCGCTAAGGAGGCTGCTGACGAGGTCGCCGAGCGGCAAGGAGTGCAGACAGTGGGCATCGGCTGCGACGTGACCGATGAGGCGTCAGTGGAGGAGCGCTGGCAGCCCTCGACGGATCGATGCCTCCAGTCGGGGCATTGGTAAACAACGCCGGCATCACATCCCCAACCCGATTTCTTGACGTCACCGGCGAAGAGTGGGACCGGATCTTCGCCGTGAACGTCCGCGGCTTCTACAACATCACCCGCCGGGTTGCGCCCGTCATGGTGGAGCACGGTTTCGGTCGCATCGTCTTCCTGTCTTCAGTCTCAGCTGAGCGGGGCGGCGGGGTATTCGGTGGCATCGCGTGCTCGGCGGCGAAGGCCGCGGAGCTCGGGTTCGCCCGCGCGCTGGCCCGAGAGCTGGGGCCGAACGGCGTAACGGTCAACTCCGTCGCTCCCGGCTTCATCGAAACCGACATCACCGGCGGTGCCTTACAGGCGAACGTAAGGCGCCGCTCGTCGCCCAGATCCCGGTCGGCCGTGGCGGCAACGTCCACGACGTCGCCGACCTCATCACCTTCCTCTGTCGGGAGGAGTCGAGCTACATCACCGGCGTCACCTACGACGTCAACGGCGGCTCCCACATCCACTGACTCCTGACGTACAGCTCCCTCAGGTCGATGAGTTGGGTCCGGCGTCGGGCTCAAGACCTTGCACGTATGCCTCCAGGTCGGTGACACGCACCCGGGCGGCGCCTTCCACGTGCACCATTGGCAGCCGGCCGGCTGAGATCAGGCGTTCGATGGTTCGCAGCGAAACGCCGAGCTGCTCGGCGGCGTCGCTCTTGGTGATCAACAGTCGTCTCGGCATCGCCGAAGGATCGGCCGCGCCACGCCAAGGGTCGAGCATGAGCACGTCGTGACGCGCCTTGACGCGATCTGCCAGGAACGCAATGAGATCCTCGATCTGGGTGGGCACCCGTTCCCCGTTCGCGCGCAGTTGGCGCCGATATCTGGAGAGTGCGGCGACCACGTGGGCGAGGAGTTCGGCGGGTAACTGTCCACCGCAGTTGCCGTGCTGTCGGCGCCTGACCTCGCAGGTGGCTTGACATCGCTCCGCTTCGGTCAGCCGGCGCACAACAATCGGCACCATGGACCGGCTCGGATCGTCGCCTTCACCCGGCTCAGTGAATCGACCAAGAGAACCTCCGCAAGCGCCGTTGATCGCTGACTGTTAACAGTTGCCTGTTAGCAGAGATTAGAGTGCAGATCCGCATTGGTTGTCAACAGTGGGAGTTGGTAGCTGTTGGCGGTTGACAATGATGCGATAGGGTGGTCGAAACAAGTCCGGAGAGGAGCGAGCGATGATGACACAGCCGCTTGCCAGCTTGGACCGCAGCACGTTGCGGGAGCGGGCGCTGGAGGCACTCCGTACGGCGGTTACCTCGGGCCAGTACCGCCCGGGCGATCGCCTCGGTGAGGAGGATCTTGCCGGCCGACTAGGGGTGAGTCGCGGAACGGTCCGTGAGGCGCTACGGCACCTGCAGCAGGAGGGATTGGTCACCGCCGGAGTGCGCGGCATGCTGCGAGTGCAGAGCTTGTCCCCCGATGAAATCCGGGACCTCTATCAGGTACGCGGAACGCTAGAGGGATTGGCGGTCAGGTTGATCATCGCCTCGCCGAGAAAGACTGAAGTGGTAGCGAGGCTGCGCGAGGCGCTCTCGGAACTCGACGATCCGGACCACGACTTCAGCTCCCACATCGATGCCGACCTAGGCTTCCATCTGTTGCTTTGCCAGTTGACCGAAAACTCCGTGTTGGTAGACGCGTGGCGACATCTGGAGGGTCGCGTACGCATCACGATCTTCAGCGACAACAAGCGCCACTTGAACCTCCTGTCGGGCAGCCACCATGCCCCCATCGTCGACGCCATCGAGGAGGGCGACGCGGACCAGGCGGTCAAAGTCGTCCAGGACCACATGATGCACGCCGTCGATCGGCTAGCCAGTCCCGCCGAGAGCCGGCTGACAGCGCCGATGCAGTCACGCGGCCCCCGCGGTGGAGAACCTCGCCCGGCACAACCGAATACCTGCGAAGTTCGGGGTAGTTGGGGTGGTCCGCACGTACCGCCGGTGACCCAGCGACCAGCACCGTCAGGGCACGAGCCCGCTCCAGCGCTTGGAGGCACAAGTGAACCCACCATGGCAAGATCATGATCATCCTTACCGATTGAGGAACCTCTTTTAAGCAGTCGGCGCTGTGTCGGGGGAACGCTCCGTGACTACATCCGTGCTCTTGCATGTCGTCGGTTTCAGTGGCGTGGCGGCTCGGACAAGGCCAACCAATCACGGAGTGGGGCGAGGAAGTCGTCGGGACGTTCCATCGATGGCAAGTGGGCCCGATCGCCCGACTCGGCCGGGCCGAGGAGATCGCCGCCTCGGTGCTGTGGCTATGCAGCCCTGGAGCCAGCTTCATCGTCGGCGTCGCCCTACCCATGGACGGCGGCTACACCGCACGCTGATGGTCGTGGGGGCGATGGCCGAACGACGGAGTTGTGGGCGACAAGCCCGCGCCAGCCGAATGATGGGTTGCTTACCAATCTGCTTACCAATCGGTCCGTTTCCCGTGGGACAGGGGCGCATGTTGGCGACCGGTCGCCATGCTCACGACCCGGTATTCGAAGCAGCGGGTTGTCGATGGCATGGAAGAGATCAGGGTTCGAGTCCTTAAGCTTCGTCTTAGCTCAAGGTGCAGATTTGCTCCCACCTCCTTTCAAGATCATATTCCGTCAAGATTCCGTCACTCGTTGAAAACTCGCGGGTAACAACGAGTAGCGTTGAGCAGTGATTTACCTAGTCAGCGGCGCTTCGGGGGCATTGCCCCTAGTCGGAAAACCCTGCAAATAGGTTCGAATCCAACACCTGCCACAAGCCAAAACCGGCCTCTGACGCGAAGATTCCCTTGCTGGCAGCCGGCTTATGCTGTGGCAGCGGCCGGGGTGAGGGTGACTTGGTAGCCGAGCCGTTGGAGTTGGTTGATGGCGTTGCGGCGGGCGCGGTCGGGGTCGCGGTGGGTGTAGTAGTCGGCGCCGGGGTCGTCATAGAGCGCTCCGGTGTGGGCCATATTCCAGATCGCGACCAAGATCGTGTGTTCGATCGCGACGAGTGCTTTCTTTGCTCCGCGGCGGGCGGCGATGCGTCGGTACTTGGCGGCGAGGTAGGTGTCGCGGGTGTTCGCGATGGACAAGGCGGCGGCGCCGAGCGCGGCCTTCAGGTAGGGGTTGCCGGGCCGAGTTGCGGTCGATTTGACGCGGCCGGCGGATTCGTTGCTGCCCGGGCAGCATCCGGCCCAGGAGGCAAGGTGTGCTGCGGTCGGGAAGATGTTCATGTCGGCGCCGGTCTCGGCCACGATCACTTCCGCGCATCGTTCCCCGATCCCGGGGATGGTGCCGATCAGGTCGCAGAAGGCGCGAAACGGCTCGATCACCACCTCGATTCGGGCTGTCAGCTCCGCGATTTGCCGGCTGCGTTGGTCAATAGCCTCGAAATACATGCCGGCTAGAAACGCGTGGTGGTCGCTGAATCGACCGGTCAGCGCCTCGGTCAGCTCCGGGATCTTGGCGCGCAGTCGTCTTTTGGCCAAATCGGCCAGCACGACCGGGTCATGTTGGCCATCGATCAACGCTTGCAGCATCAACCGGCCCGACACGCAGGTGATGTCGCTGGCCACGGAGGACAATTTGATCCCGGCATCCGTGCGCCACGAGGCGCTGTTGTTTGAGTGGAGGTGGGAGACCTGCACCGCTGACCCTGTCGTGGCAGGGAGGTGAAGCTGAGGGCAGCCTGCCCCGGAAGGTGCCGGGGTGGGTGGGAGCAGCCCTGACAAAGCCGGGACGGGCCAGAACTGCCAGATGGTGCGGGTCCGGCGAGCGTGATGGGAAGGAGTACGAGAGGAACCCGCGTTATTACGTCTCTCAAGTATCTACCGGCCTCAATCTGGCGGATCTGGGCCCAGTGCCGCAGATCCTGGACGGTCACTACGGCGATCTCGGCGCCTACCCCGTATACGACCTCAGCGGAGTCCGCCGCTGGAGCCGCGGACGCGTGGTCGCCGTGGGCGATGCAGTGCACGCCACCAGCCCGAGCGTGGGTCAAGGAGCCTCACTGGCACTCGAGGACGCGCAGACCCTCGCAATGTGCCTGCGCGTAGAAGCTGATCATGAGGCCGCATTCGCCCGCTACCAAGCCGAACGCCAGCCTCGAGCGGACAAGGTCATCGAATATGCGCGGAAGATCGACAGCCAGAAACGGGTCAGCAAGAGTCGGGTCGCTGTAGCCATCCGTGATGCGATGCTCCCGCTGTTTCTCAGGCGCGCTGCCAACGACCGATCCAACGACTGGCTGTACAACTACCGCCTGAGTGAGGGCCGCCCGCTCGGTCACTCCCGATAGAGGCCGGGCTTGGCGATGGACTGCACGATGCCGTCCGGCACCAGATCCCAGATTGGCTGACGCGCTCGTCTCGGTTACGCGGCTCCTCTCCTCGGTGCGCTGTCAGCGAAGGCCGCGGAAGAACTGGCGGAGGTCGCCGAGCAGCAGGTCGGGGGCGTCGTGTGCCGCCCAGTGGCTGCCGCGGTCGAACTCGTTCCAGGAGACGATGTTGGCGTGGTCGCGCTCGGCGAACCTGCGGATCGGCCGGAAGTCGAAGGCGAAGCTAGCGAGGCCCATGGGAACCGTGGTCGGCTCAGTCGGGTGGTTGGCGTGCTTGTTCTCGTAATAGAAGCGGCCCGCCGACGCCGCGGTGTTGGTCAGCCAGTAGATGGCCACGTTGGTGATGATGTGGTCCTGGCTCAGGGCGTTGCCGAAGAGCTGGCCGCTCCAGGCGATCTGCCCGGCGGGTGAGTCGGCCAGCGCGTGGGCGACGGTCTGGGGCTGAGCCGACTGCAGTTTGTCATGGACCGCATGGTCCACGAAGCCCTGCAAGAAGCTCAGGTACTGCAGCTCTTCCGGTGTCAGGCCTTCGAATTCGGCTGGGTCTCCTGAGGGGAAGGAGAAGATCTGGGTGACATGCACCCCAAGCACATGCTCGGGGTCGACCTGGCCCTGGAGAGGGGCCACGATCGAGCCGGCGTCGTTGCCGTGGGCGCCGTACCGGTCATAGCCGAGCCGTCGCATCAGCTCCGCCCACGCCTGCGCGGTGCGCCAGGCGTCCCAGCCGGGCTCGGTCGTCGGCCCAGAGAAGGCGAAGCCGGGCAGCGACGGGACCACTGCATGGAAGGCGTCCGCCGGGTCACCCCCGTGCGACCGCGGGTCGGTGAGCGGACCGACCAGGTCGACGTACTCCAGAAAGGTGTTGGGCCACCCATGCGTCAGGATCAGCGGGATGGCGTCGGGCTCGGGTGAGCGGGTGTGCAGGAAGTGAATGTTCTGCCCGTCGATCATCGTTGTGAATTGCGGATAGCCGTTCAACCTGGCCTCCCAGCTACGCCAGTCGTAGCGGTGCTGCCAGTGGTCCACAAGGTCCTTCACGTAGCCGACCGGAACCCCGTACTCCCAGCCCGGCGGGACCGGGCCCGTCTGCGGGGCGCCAAAGTCGAGCGGGAGCTCGTTGGCCCAGCGGGTCCGCGCAAGCCGGCCGCGCAGGTCGTCCAGGTCAGCCTGGGGGATGCCGATTCGGAACGGTCGAATTTCTGTGTTCGCCTGGGCGGCGGAATTGATCTCTGTCACAAGAACTCCCTTCCTGGGATGCTATTGAAGTCCGCGGAACAGATCGTTCCGCTCCATCATAGTGGAACAGAACAGTCCGTTCAAGTACGCTGACAGCATGGAACCGATGACGGAGCCAACAGCGAGGCCGCTCAGCGGCCGGCGAGCGCAAGCCGCACGCAACGATGAGCTGATTCTGCAGGCCGCTCGCGCAGTGTTTGTCAGCGACCCCAGTGCGCCGATCTCCGCGGTGGCACAAAGGGCCGGCGTTGGCATCAGTGCCCTGTATCGCCGGTACGGGAGCAAAGAGGAGCTGCTGCGTCAACTCAGCGGCGACGGCCTGCGCACCTACATCGCCGAGGCCGAAGCGGCCCTGGCCGACGAGGGAGACCCGTGGGCCGCTTTTGTTGGATTCATGCGCCGCATTGTGGATGCTGACACACACTCGCTAACGCTGCGCCTGGCAGGCACGTTCACTCCGACTGAGGAGCTCTCCCGCGACGCAATCACGGCCACGGACCTCAATGTTCGGCTCCTGGAGCGCACCAAAGCCGCCGCCGCCATACGCGCTGACCTCGACGTCAACGACCTCTCATTCTTGTTCGAGCAAGTGGCCTCCATCCGCCTCGGCGATGAGGTACGCACCGGCCAGCTCCGGCATCGCTACCTTGCGCTGCTGCTGGACGCCCTCCACACGCCGTCACCGGAACTACTTCCCGGTCCGCCACCGACCTGGGAGGAGATCGGCAGCCGTTGGAACCGCGCCGGAGATTAGACCAGATTGCCTACACCCGTGCGGAGGCTCGCGGGCGAGCCGAAATCGGGTGCATGCTCCGGCAATAGGCCGATGCCTACAAAGTAGCCAGGAATCGCTTGCAGTGAAGGAAACCGTTGCATGAGCCTGAGCGAGGCCGGAGCCGATGTTGGTCGGGGCCCTGCTTCATCATCGGCAATGCGGGTCGCCACAACGAAGCGATGCGCGATCCGCTGAAAGGCCTGTGTGAACATGGTCGGCAGCCAACGTCGGCGCTGGACGGGCCGGAGGGCTGTGGTGGCTACTCGCCGCGAACGCAGCGCCGGCGCAAGCAGCCGGCCAGCGGCAGATTGGGGGTGCGCCGCGACGGTTCAGCCGTTGAAGAAGTCCGCCACCAGGGGGGCGAGCGCCGCCGCGTCGACGTTGTGGGGCTGGCCCTCCAGGGTGCGGCGCTGCGGGTCGGGGAGGGCGGTTGCGACCGCGTCGGCCGCTGGGGTCAGCCACGGGGTCTGCCCGCCGTCAATCACTAGGGTGGGGGCCTTGACGGTGGCGAACCGCCTGGTAGGTAGTGAGAAGTCGCCGACGATCATGGCGTCGTTGACGAGCGCGTGGGCGACCGCCTCCATCGACAGGAAGAGCGGCGACCCTCGCAGGGGGGCGACGAACTCGGCTGGCAGCCCCACCCGCCTGGGTCATGAACAGCTCGACCATGTCGCCCCGGCGCCCCGCGGCCAGCAGGTCGCTGAGCCGCTGCCGGTAGTCCTTCGGCACTGGCGGGCGGGTGCCGTCGAGGATGTAGGGCGGCTCCCAGACGGCCAGCTTGGTGATCGCCAGGCCGCGTGCGGCCGCATCAAGGGCGAGGATCCCGCCGCCGGAGTTGCCGAGCGCGTAGGCTGATCCGCCGGCGGCGTCGATGACGGCGTCGAGGTCTTCGTACTCGCGGTCGACCGCGTACGGTGCGGTGTCTCCGCTGTCGCCGGATGCGGCGAGCGGCGCCCAGTTCGGCGCAGCCGGGTGCCAGCTCCGGTCCTCGAGTAAGGCCGCCATCGGGGCTCACATGCGCGGCGTGGTCGGCGCCGGCGAAGAAGCGGAACGTGTAATGCGTGTTGCCGCCCCGCCGGAGGGCCTGCGCGAACAGCGGGGGGTTGTCCTCGGGCAGGTCTGCAGGTCACGGCTGCCCCATACGCCGAGCAGCGGCTGCCGCACCCGCTGCAGAACGTCCTGAGCGTCGAAGTACGCCTCGGCGAACAGCCCAGCGTCTGCTCCTAGGCGGGTGAAGTTGCGCTTTCCATGGTCGATTAGCGAACCCGACACGCCCACCCGACGGGGTGAGGAGGTCGCGCTCCAGAGCTGCTGCCGGATCGGTGTCACCGCGTTGCCGCCCACGACGATCACGAACACTCCTTATCGGTGTCGCGGGCCTGCCGCCGGCCGGAGCGTCCGCATCCGGCTCGATCCCGGCGCCACCCGGCCTGACCTTCACCGATGTGAGCTTCATCGGGTTCGGTGGCCTCACCCTGAATGTCACGGTCCTGGCGCCGGCGAAGACGACGAGGACACCCCGGCCGGGCGTGGTGCTCGTGACGAGCTCCGGATCGGGCACTCCGCGCGAGCACCTGCTCACCGAGGCCACCGAGTTCGCGCGGCAAGGCGTCGCGGCCTGATCTACGACAAGAGGTCAGTCGGCTACACCTTCGTCCGCCGCTCCCGCCGAACGATCTGACGTGTCGGCTCGTGGATCCGGGACGTGACAAGCGGACGCCTGCCCAACGCCGACGCCCCGACGCCACCCAAGCAGGATTACCCCAGCACCGAGGCACCCCCGTCAGCACGGTGGGAGTCGGGCTGGATGCAGCTCGCCGTATTCGTGCTAGTCGTCGTGGCGTTCACCGCCTACCCACTGGTGGCTCTGATACGACGGCTGCGCGGACGGAGGGTGCACCCGGTGAGCCGATGGGCTCGCCTACTCACAGGAGCCGGATTGGCCTCTACGATCGGCCTCTTCGGCTACCTCTTCTATCTGATGGCCGCCGGAAGGTCACCAGACCCCGGGCCCATCCTCGCCGGCAGGCCCCTGCCGTGGCTCGCCCTGCAAGGGCTTGCCGTGGCCGCCGTCGCCGCGGCCATCGCCACCGCGGTGGCATGGCGCCGTGCCGCCGCAAACCTCCCACGAGGAGAACACGTACGGCTCGCACTGCTGCTCACCGCCGGAACCGTGTTCCTCCCATGGGCCTTCTACTGGGGCCTGCTCCTCCCCTGACCAAGCTCCACCCAGATGGCCTGGCAGCCCGGTTCAGCATCGTGAGCTGGTAGAAGCCGGCCACCGCTTGTCGCCACGCGAGGCATCCCTCCCGGATGACACCGGCGCTCGCATGACTTGCCAGAGCAGGGGATGATCGGGACGACGCTGGCGGTGACGCGCACGCCGAATCGTCTCGGCGCACACTCCTGCGTCCAAGGTCTGTCGACTGTCATGCCCATAGCGGTGAAGATGGACCGACTGCGCTCCCGCCGCAACAGCAACCTTCGCCTCGGCGGCTATCCCCTCAGGACTATGAGGGTGTCGCGGGATGCAAGCGGTCACCATTCAGCCTGCCTGACGCAGAATGCTCCTGGCGACTCTGTACATCGCATCCTTGTGCTCGTCGTACAGAGCCACCGAATTCATGGCGATACATCAGTCACAGCTACCCCGGTTCTCATCGCAAACTGATCGGCCCTTCCTCATGTAGTAGTCGAGGCAGGGGCTCGGTGGAATAGTTCCCCAGGATTCAGTGCGGCAAGCTGCGGGATCGAGACTGGAACTGCGTATGCCAGCCTGTCAGGCTACATCCGACATGAGTTCATGACACTGGGGCCCATGTCGCGTCTTCGTTGTCGGCCTCGCTGCGCGAAAGTTCCGCTACGGAAGCGGATCACATGGATTGTTGGCTGGTCCACGCTTCGTACCGAGGCCTGCTGATCCACTCCCTCGTCCCACGGACCGCGAGTTCGCCCATCCTGATCGGCGGCCCATATGAGCGCGTACAATAACAGTCGCATTGGTCGAGGCCGGCTTTGGGCCCCGTCCCGACCACTTCAACGTGAATTGAACAACAAGGACTATCTGAGCGTCCGCAGCCCTTCCGAGAGCATGTCGTACATCGCAAACAAGTGTGCTCGCCTCGCGTTGAAGCCTTCGCGTCCGTTTCGCGGGCCGATTCTCAGACCAAAAGCGGGAACCACGAGAGCTCGCACGCCGAGCCGACGAAACCGACAAACCACGTAGTTGCTGCTTCACGCAGACTCGTCGTACGCCTGTGCACGCGCCGCCAGCCAGGCCATTCCGGCTGCCCCGTTTGACTCGTACACTGCGGCGCGTGGACGTTGAGCGCACCACCAACCATCGGGCTCGGCCCCGTCAGTGGCGCGACCTCCTCGCTTCTGCGTTGGCCGAGCACGAGGCCATCAGCGTCCGCGGCACAGTCATTAATCACTTGCGGCGCACACCCACCCGGGCCGAGATCACTGCAGCGCGCCGCGCCGCCCATCGCCTCGCTGCCAATGGGCGAGCGACCATTCTCCACATCAGACCGCCTGGCTTGGAAGGCGCGGAGGCATCGCGTATCTGATCCTTGCTCGGCCGGGAACCGCTCCGGCAAGCGGGTTACTCGACGAACTCGCGGACACCACCCATTTCGAGGAAAGCAACCGCATCCGGTTCGAGCCGACAGTGATGGCGCAAGAATTGGCCACGTCCGTTGAGCTGCTGGCCGCCGCTATCCAGGCCATACCTCTCGATCGTCTCGGCCAGTCAGACGCCAAGCGACTAGCCATCGCCATCGAGAGACCGCTCGAGATCCTGCGACAAACCCGACGCCACCTCAGACGGGAGATCTGATCGACGCCTGCCCGAGCTCCGCCGCTGGCATCTGCGCCAGCCTCGCTCGCCCTCTGCCGATCGGGATGAGAAGGCCCTGTATTGGTGCTGCCGAAACCGGCTCGGGTCCGCTCTGTTGTTGATTGGATTTCAGCCTCGATGCGCTCACGCGCCGCCGTGCGGCCCGATCTTTTATGATCTTGACGCTGGCAGGTGTTGATTCGAAGCTATCCACAGGTTATGCCCTGTGGGGTCATATCCCCGAAATCCCGTTTTACTAGCGATGTCGCTGCAGCATCACTCGGTGTACTCACCGGTACTCACCAAGTGGCGGACAGGAGACGGGCAACAGTTGATCATTTCGTGCCGAAGATCACTAGATCCCGAAAGCTTGGAAGGGGGTCGAAAAGACCTAGATCAACTCGTACGGCCCACTGACACGCAGGATGTGTCTGTGGTCCCCCGGCATGCAGCAACACCACCGGGGCCGGACCTCACTGACTAGACCAGGAGATCCCAGTGCCAAACCGTATCGAACTCGCTTCCGGCGAGATCGCCCAGGACGCTCGAATCAGCGTCGAACTGAACCCCAGTGAAGACCGCGCTGCGTGCCTCATCATATGGCCGCGGAAACCGACAGCCGTTAGTCCGGCGAAGTTGGCAGGATGCGTCGCGGCAACCTGCCGCGTGTTGAGCAATGCCGTGCTCGAACTAGCCGCGCGGCGTGGCCGGAAGGGCTGGTAAGCCCCAAGCTGAGGACTGATGCACATCGCCGGGGTTATCCTCACGCGCCGCCCGGCGCTGGTGCCCGATGGCCGCTTAGAGGCTGGAACAACGGAGGATCATGACGCGGCGGACGGGTCTGAAGGGCTCGTCCGTCGATCGGAAAGGCGGGGTGGCTGTTGATCTTCTTCTTCTGAGAGACCGCCTAAGGTTCCGTACGCGATCTGTCCGCAATTTGTGCAGACTCTTCCGACTGGCGATGTCCTGCCAGCCACCCGCAACCCTCGGAAATGGGGTCGTTCATGATCACATCGCCTGGTCAGCAGGAGACACTTGCGATCACTTCCGATGTTG
>CAWILN010000037.1:0-67107 GCA_963836855.1 uncultured Actinomycetota bacterium
CGTTCATCGGTTAGCTGGTTGACACGGTGTTGATCAACTGAAAAGTGCTCCTGGCTTGGGAGAATGAGTCTTGTCTAAGGTCTCGTTCGGCCAAGCTGAGGAGCGCTTTCCAGGTGAAGGGTACTTCGTGGTCGCAGGGGTTGTCAGTCACCGCTGACGGTGATGGCGTCGTGCCGCTGGCTGGGGCGGTGTGGGTCCGGTTGGTTCTCTGGCTGATCGGGTCGGGCTCACCTCGGGCTTGTCGACGGCGTTGGCACGGCGGGGGTTCCGCTCCCAGCCATGATCGCGGCCAGGTGTGGGTGGATGTGGCAGTGATGCTGGTCGCCGGTGGTGAGGCGATCGCCGACATCGACACCCTGCGGCACCAATCCGGGCTGCTGGGCCCGGTTGCATCGCCGCCGACGGTGTGGCGGACCCTGGATCAGGCCACCCCGGCCATGTTGATTCGGGTCGAGAAGGCCCGCGCCCGGGGCCACCGCCACGTCTGGGGTCTGCTCCCAGCGCTGCCGCCGTCGAAGGTCGCCGGCGCTGGTCTCGGCGACGCGGTGGTGCTGGATGTGGACGCCACCTTGGTGACCGCGCACTCGGAGAAGGAGCAGGCCCGGGCGACGTTCAACGGTGGCTTTGGGTTTCATCCGATCGGGGTGTGGTGCGATAACACGACCGAGCTGCTGGCGATCACGTTGCGGCCGGGGAACGCGGGCTCCACCATGCCGGGGACCACATAGATGTCCTTGGCCGGGCCATCGCGCAGGTCCCGACCCGGCACCGCAGATACCTGCTGGTCCGGGCGGACGGGGCCGGCGCCACCCACGAGCTGTTGGATTGGCTGAGCCTCCAGGGTCAGGTCCGTGGCCGCCGCCTGGAGTACTCGGTCGGCTTCCCGACCAAGAACATGGCGCTGACCCAGCGCGATCACGCAGCTGCCGGAGGCCGCGTGGACATCGGCGGTCACCGCTGACGGTGAGGTTCGCGACGGCGCCGATGTCGCCGAAGTCACCGGCCTGCTCGATCTGCGGCGCTGGCCAGCCGGGATGCGGGTGATCGTCCGCCGCGAACGGCCGCATCCCGGCGCGCAGCTGTCGCTGCTAGAGGAGACCGACGGCTGGCGCTACCAAGCCTTTGCCACCAACACCGCCGTCGGGCAGCTGGCGTTCTTGGAGGCCCGGCACCGCGCCCACGCCCGCGTCGAGGACCGGATCAAAGCTGCCAAAGACACCGGCCTGGCCGGGCCCCGTCACGGGAGCTACGCCATCAACCAGGCCTGGCTCCAGATCGTCGCCGTCGCTGCTGATCTGACCGCCTGGCTACGGCTGCTCGCCCTGACCGGCGACCTCGCTGCCGCCGAACCTAAGCTGCTGCGGTTCAAGATGCTGCACCTCCCGGCTCGGCTCACCCACAGCAGCCGGCGCCGGAAGCTCCGGCTACCCCGCCACTGGCCGTGGGCCGCCGCTGTCCTCGAGGCATTCCACCGGATCATGATCATCCCCGCACCCACCTGACGGAGAGGCCCACCCGACCACGACCAGCCAAGGAACCATCGGAGAACCGCCCGGCGCATAGCCGATCACAGCCACGCCCACACCCCAAGAACAGTTAGGCTGCGCGAATCAAGATCAACAGGGACGCGGATCAGAAGCGTCATGAAAGACCGGAGCTAGGCCGGGACGCAACTCGAGACATGCGACCCTTCATCTTCCCCTTGACTCTGCGGCGGACTGCCCTGTAGGAGGGTCCGCGCAGCGGGACTCGGCGTGTCTCGCTCTTGCCGACATTTGGCGGAGGAGCAAGGCGACGTGCTGGGTGGGTCACCAAGGGATCGTCAGCGGCTTCCACAGAGTGAACGCGCTCCGGGAGTTGCTTGACCGAGACTTTGACTTGGAGTTTGCACGGCTGCGCACCATTCAGCGACACCCGCTCATTCGCGATTCCGAACACGAAGCGAACGAGGCGATCGAGGAAGCCATCGCCTAGCGCCGGCGCAAGCTGCTAGTCACGATGGCGATGGGAACCGGTAAGACGCTGACCGCCGTGAACGAGGTCTATCGCTCCATGAATCCGGCGTCGCTCGTCGGGTGCTGTTCCTTTTCGGCCCCAAAACATTGGCCCGCACAGACCGTGCGGGCCTTCAAGAGCTTCGAGCCCGAGCGGGGTAAGAAATGATGGCAGGCCCATAAGTTCGTGCTGCGTGGTGACGGCTCTTGATCAAGAAATCGGTCACGGCAACACAGGGCTTATCCCTTCGTCCGGCATGCCTGCCCTAGGCCGTCCCACAGACCGACCCGTATCCGGGCGGCTTGCGGAGGCCCGGATGGGAACCCTTAGCGAGCCCGTTCGGTGCACGGACCCGACAGCAGACGGGGCTGGACATCGTGAACTTCCGAAGCGTCCCTGGTCGGTGGTTGACTGGGTCGATGTCGACGAGGACGCGTGAGCCAAACGGTGAGGCCGCGCTCGGCGAGGCGCGGGGGCGACGTTGGTTGCTGAGCGGGCGCCGGGTCCGGTCTATCGCCCGTGCAGCGGCGTTCGTCGACGACGTCGGCTTCGCTCTGCTCTTCCCCTCCGAGCGCGTGCTTGTTCCGTCATTGTGGGAGGCAGTGGCCGGTGAGGACGCCGAGCCCTTCGCGACGGGGATGGGCTCAGACGAGCAGCGAGTGTGGGCGTGGAAGGACGAGTTCCCGCGCCGCGGCTTTGCCTGGTACGGCAACTTCGTCGCCGGCCGCGGCTCGTTTCTATCGCCGTCACTCCTGCGGTGGCTCTACCCGGCGTACGGCGGGCCGGATGACCACGCGGGGCTCGACCTGTCGCCGACGGCCCACGAGATCGCTACCGCTCTCGCCGAAGGTCCGCTGCCGAGTGCGACGCTTCGCGCTCTGATCGGCGACCGCAGCCGGTATCAGCGTGCTGCAGTCGAGCTGCAACGCCAGCTGCTGGTCACTACCGCCGGGGTGCAGGAACAGGCCTCCGGATGGCCGTCTACTGTCCTTGATCTGACGTGTCGAAGGTTCGACGTCGGCGGAGGACAGGACCACCTGACCGCTGCGGACCAATTCATCGGCGTCGTGCTCGACGCCTCTGCCCGCGACCTGGCGCGGACCTTCCGATGGCCGGTCGACAAGGCACGCGAACACCTCGACGCGCTCGTCGCCTCTGCTCGAGCCGTGCCATCCGGCAACCGCTATCTAGCTCCCTCAATCGCTGGTCAGTTCCGCCAGGAGTGGGAGTGGAAAGGGAGTATCAATCCGGTCATCTGACCGTCCTTCTGAGCACGACGGGAACCGGGATTCCGGGATCCAGTCTGACCCCCAAAGAAGCGCAAGACTGAGACGGGCCGTGCTGGCCGTCCGCCGGCTCAAGCGGGGCTGAAGGCAACCACACTTCGAGCGAAGTTCGGGGCCATCGACCTCCGCCAACGTAGACGACTCGGCGATCCCAGCCGTCATCCGCAACGCGACAGCATCGACCAACAAGCCAGCCGTTCGCGCTGGCGAGTGCGCTGCATGGATCCAGCAATGCTGACGCAACGGGGGGCCGGAAGCACCCGCCATACCGTGTGTAGACGGTGCCGACCCGGTCTGTTGGTGGAAGGCAGACTACGGCGACAACTAAACAGCGGTCGCCAAAA
Organism: uncultured Actinomycetota bacterium; assembly: GCA_963836855.1. Classification (GTDB taxonomy): domain Bacteria; phylum Actinomycetota; class Actinomycetes; order Propionibacteriales; family Propionibacteriaceae; genus Microlunatus. The sequence continues at coordinate 3,626 of CAWILN010000037.1, forward strand.
GTGCTACCCCGCCTGCTGTGACCCGTCTTACCGACGTCCTCACATGCCTCGAGCTGTTCACGAGGCGACCTTCCGCGTGAACGTGAGGTGGGTGACGCCGCTTGGCGAGGACACCGCCTCGATGTTGTAAGCGTCCTCGAGGGCCTCCAGGCCGTCCCAAACGCGGACACCGTGGCCGAGCACGATCGGTACCTGGACGAGGTGCAGGTGGTCGACAAGCCCGGCTGCCACGAAGTCGCGCACGATGGTGGCCCCGCCGCCGATCCGGACGTCCAGGCCATCGGCTGCTTCTGCGGCGGTCTCCAGTGCCTCGGCCGGGGCGGCGTCAATGAAGTGGAACGTGGTGCCGCCTTCCATCGCGATCGAGGCCCGCGGGCGGTGGGTGAGCACGAAGGTCGGGGTGTGGAATGGCGGGTTCGGGCCCCACCAGCCTTGCCAGTCCGGGTCGTCCTGCCAGCCGGGCGGGCCGAACTTGTTGGCGCCCATGATCTCTGCGCCGATGCCGTGGTTGTGACGCTCGGCGAAGGCGTCGTCGACTCCAGCGGTTCCGCCCGCGTCCCAGAACCGGGTGCCGAACATCCACTCGTGCAGACGATCGCCCGCATGGCCGAACGGTGCATCGGCGGACTGCGGCTCGCCTGTGGCGAAGCCGTCGAGGGAGATGGAAAGGTTGTGGATCCGTGCGAGTGACATCGGTGCTCCTCGATTGGTGATCGCGCCTGCGATTGGTCCTGAGGAGGATGACCGAGGTGGCTGGGGAAGTCATCGGCCACCGAGGTCAGAGCGCTGCCAGTACGACCGCCGGATGGAACGCGGCGACTCCCGACGCGAGCCGGCGGGGCGGGAGTACCTACGGGCTGCCGGACCTAGCGGCGAGTTCTGGAGCCTTGATTAGGACGGACGCTGCCGACTCGCTCAGCCGATGAGGGGAAGCCGGGGATCCGAGTGCTCGGCCCGCCCGGAGGCGGCGCGGATCCAGGCGAGGTCGGCCGGTCGGCCGGGCACCGTACGGCGAGCCAGCAGCTCGTCGAGGATCGCGGCGGTTGCGGCAATCCCCGCCGGGGTGGCCATCGGTTGCCGGCCAAGCGCGTCGGTGAGGTCGAGCCCGTGGACGACAGCCTCGACGATGCGGCTGGCGACGAACTCGTCCAACCGCATGAGCGCGTAGTAGCCGGATCCGACCTTGTCCGGTCCCGCAACACGGGACTCCTCGATCGTCTTGGTGAACGTCTCCGTCAGCACGCCAGGCATCTGCCCGGGCGTCTTGCCCTCTACCATCGTGTACGCATAGGCATAGATGACCGGCGCCACCTCGGAGCGCGGGAAGATAAAGAAGCTGGTCCGGTCCCGGCCGACCTGGCCAGCGGTGTTGTCGGCGACGAGCATCCGGGTCAGGCCGATCGAGATATCGAAGTGCCCGGCCAGCTCGAACACCGTCCAGTGCGGGAGCTTCTCGTCCAGCGGTATCAGCAGGGTCGGAGCTCCCCACTGCTCGTCGGTGAGCTCGCCGAACGCCTTGGCGACGACGCCTAGCTCGGTGAGTCATCCCGGCGAATCGACGCCTGCCGGGGCGGTGCTAAGGCCGATGCTACTGAGCCAGGTTGCCGACTGATTGCCGACCGCCCAACCAAGCTAGCAACTCCATCTGGAGCGGACCGACCGCAGGTACGTCGCCTCCCCCTGGTCGGCCCGCCTTCACGACGCTACGGAGGACAGGTCAATGCGTACACGTACACCGCACGAACATCAGCTCAGCCGGCGGCTTCCCAACTGGTCCCGTCGCTCGTTCAACCAGTCGCCAACCTGACGCTGAAGCTCATCTGTACCAACCAGCCGTTGGAGCGCGGTCATCAATTCGCCGATGACAAACGGCAGCAGCAGAGCCACCTCCTCATCGTCGCCTGCCAAGCTGTTCAAACGCCACCTGATCACGGCGCAGGCACGTGCGACGACACCGAAGGCGCGGGCGCCTAGCTCGTCCCATATCTCAGGAGGCATAGGGGGTAGCCTGAGCTGAAATTCGGGGACTAAAGTCCCAATGAAATCGAGACCTGAGTCGCTTTCTGCAGAATTCTATGCGCTTTCCACACAATTCTGTGCGGTTTCTGGACAATTGTTTGTTCTGTGGAAAAGCTGTGATAGGCATGAATTTGGCGAACCCTCTTTGGGAGACTCGCCGGGCTCACTAACTGTTTGGGGGGAGCCTTGAACAGTTTCGGGCGCAATTGGCCGATGCATTGGCCAATTTCGGACGAGTGCGCTGACCCTGGGGCCGATCGGCTTCGGGGTCGCTCCCCGCAGGTTCGGGAATGTGCCGCCGCCATCCCACCCACCGCATCCAACACAGACTCGCCGGCGGAGTCATCTCCTGCGCTCGCTGTGTTGAAGCCAAGGATTTGTTCAACCACCTAGAAGGAAACCATGACCCAGCCGCCTAGCAGCTACTACCGGGTCACCTTCTACGTCGCCAGCGGCCAAAAGCCTCGAACTCGCCAGTTCAACCGAACCGCAACGCCTCAACACCGGTGAAATCGAAGCCACCTGGACAGACAACCGGCACCGTCGGCCACATCAACTGGACCGACGTCCAATCCGCCACCTGGCAACAAGTCTCGGCTCGCCGATCCGAAGCCAGTGACCCACGGTATCTAGCTCAACCGGTGTAATCACAGGATGGGAGGTGGAGCCATGATCAACACTGGGCATACCATCTGATCTAAGAAAGCCGCAAACCCAAGAAAGCGGCTTCGCATAACCCACAACTTTCATGGACACGAAAACGCCCGCCAGTGTGGAGCGTTTTCTCAGTGTCCGCGTTACTCGTCCGTCCTTTCTCAGCAAGTCCAACGCCGCGAGCAGCCAAGCGTCTGAGTGAGGCAATCAGCGTTCCGTGGGGCACGGAGCTGTGAGCTTTAGTGACGTACTAGTCATAACTCTGCAGGTATTTGGCCCGGTCATAGGCGTCAATTTGATGCTAGTGTCGCGGAGCCTAAGTCTCTTTGCGGTTGACGTCGCCCAGGCACGCACCTCGCGGCGTTCTCCTCGGTCGACATACGACCCGGTATCCCTCCCTCGTCGGCCTTGCGATGCACGCACCTGGACGACGCCAACCGCAAAGGAACTTAGGCTCCACGACAGTAGTGGCGATAACAGCGGCGCCGCAAAGGCTGGCCCGGGAGAACGTGGGCTACAACTGCTGGCGCGGAAGTGGGATCACATGTGATTGCGAGGAGCCGGGGCAAGGCAAGACGCTACTGAGAGTGGCTTATCTAGCCGCCTAGCGAGCTGCGTTGTACGCTTCCTGAACCTCAGCTGAGACTCGACCGCGGTCTGACACCTTCATGCCATGCTCCTTGGCCCATTCACGCATGGCCCTCACCTGATCCTTGTCGCTTGCGCCAGCGCTACGTCTGCGCCCGTCCCTCTTGCCTGTCTTGCGTCCGGCCTTCATGTAGGGCTCCAGCGCGCCACGTAGTTCTTGGGCGTGAGTCTTGGACAGGTCGATTTCGTAGCTGGTGTTGTCGATCGTGAACTTAATCGTCTCATCAGCCCTGGAGCCGTCCAGGTCGTCAGTGACCTCGACGATGACTTTGCTGGCCACCGCAGCGCCTTTCTGTGATGGGTATGTACGGCCAGAAGCATAGCGTTGCAATGTGCTTTGGCAAGCGGTTCTTGTAAAATAGTTAGCAATGATTGATGTTGACTGCCCCAATGCGGATACCACCTCGGCTCGATAGATGTAAAACCGTCGGAGACGGAGCCTGTCAAAGAGGAGACTTGTACAGAGATATTGGAGGGTAGTGGCTCGCCTGGCCCGGTCTCGGTCATGCAATTTTCGGCGGGACTTTCAAGACAGGTGGCTCAGTTGAGGCTAGTTTCGCAAAACAACCGCTGTCAAACACCATTACCAAGGCCGACGTGAAAGAGATACGCCGACTGTACGAAAAAGGCTATTCCCCGCGCGTATCCGTCAGCAGCTTGGGCTAAACGTGACCATCACCCGATTACCTCAACCCGACGGCGCCGAGAATCGGCCCGGTCCGATGAAGCGTCAGAGGTTCGACGCGGAGCGGTAGGTCGCCAGGGTGTCGGCCAGGGCCTTCTCGACCGGTGTGGCTCGAACACCGAGGGTGTTGGTGATCTTGCTGCTGTCGACGATGAAGGGTTCCTCGAACTGGTACTGCATCTCCGGTAGTTCACGTAGGGTGCGGTTGGTCAGCGCGGCTATGCGAATCATCCAGGGCTTGATCTGGCGCACCCGGGTGCGCGGTTGGCCTGCCTGCTGAAAGACAAGGTCGACCAGCTGCCGGGTGGTGTGGGTGTTCGAGTCGTTGGGGAGATGCCACACCTGTCCGGGCGCGTCGGGATGCTCACCGAGAACGGCGAGGCCTTCGCCAATGTCGGGGATGTAGGTGTAGGTGTGCGGCTGGTCGGGGTCGCCGAGGACGGTGGCGGTCTTTCCGGCCAGGGCGGCGGGGAAGAGGCGGTCGCCGAGGTTGGACTGGGCGCCGCCGCCGGGTCCGAAGTAGTCCGAGGCGCGTCCGATAGCGACAGCGACCCGCCCGGCCTGGTGCGCGGCGAGCAGCTCGGTGGCCATCTGGCCACGCAGCTTCCCCTTTTTTGTGTGCGCGGCGTAGTCGCGGGTCTCTGTCAGCGGACGGCCCGCCGGACGCCCGTACATGTAGACGTTCTCCATGCTGACCAACCGGGCGCCCTGGGCTTCGGCAGCGGCGAGCACCCCGGCCTGCAAGGCCGGAAACTCCTCCACCCAACGCTCATACGGCGGGTTCAGCGTCTGATACACCACCCGGGCGCCGCGAGTGACCTCGATGGTGAACTGCGGATCGGCGGCGTCGCCAGCCACCACCTCGACCTCCTCGGGTACTCGGGCGGAGCCAGAGCGGTTGACCATCCGCACGGTCTCCCCGCGGCCGAGCAGGGCCTCGAGGGTGGCAAGGCCGATCGCGCCGGTACCAAAAACGACATGACGGACAGTGCTGTTCATGCTTTGTCCTTCAGTCTGGCGCCGGCCGCGTCTGCGTCGACCGTCGCGTTGGAGGCGCGAACCGGCAGCAGCACATTCAGCAGTACCCCGGAGAGGACGGAGAAAGTGACGGCGCCGGCGGCGTCTTGGATGTTCATTGTGTGGCTTCGGGTTCGGTGTTTCGGAACAACACTGTGAGGAGGAGCCACGTCAGCAGTGCGAAGACGAGCGCTCCGCTGGCGCCGAAGTTCGTGAACTGGTCTTTAACGTTTCTTGTGATCACGTAGGAGGTCACCAGCCAGCCAAGTGCCCAGGCTGGCGGGTTCGCGAGCGCCCACCAGAACGCGCCGGAGACCCGGGATCTTGAGAGCAACAGGGCCTGAAACGCGCCCACACCGAGGCCGGTGATCGCACCCATGAGCAGCAGGTCACCTCGGCCTATCCCGTAGTCGACGAGTGCAGCGCCGGCGGTGAGGCCCGCGGCCATTCCGATGCTCGTCGCCACGATCCAAAGCCACGAGACCCACCGCCTCAGGGCGAACCATTCTGCCGCTCCGATAATCAAGCCCGCGATAAGCCCTCCCACCAGAGCCGCCCACACGGAATCGACTCCATCCACAACCAGGTCGGCAAGATACCCACCGATCGGGAAGCTGACCAGAACGGCAACCGGCCAGAGCCACAGTCGACGTGCACCCCTCCTGTTGTCTTGGGTGTCCGTCATTTCTCCGTCCTTCTGTAGTCCTCTTCTGCAGTCCTACGCTGAGTAAGGCCAAGGCTCGATGTCGCTGGTGCGGACGTCGCCGGATGCATGTTCATGATTTTGGCCAACGCCATTCTGCAAGGCCAGCCGCACTTTCCGCACGACATGGTTGAGGTCAGCGGGGTGATCAAGGAACATCATGTGCGGTTCGTCTACATTGACCCGTGGGTCAGCTCGGTGTCCGGCGGGCTCAGGTTGCAGAACACTTAAGACGCCAGGCGTGCCATCGATCCGCTGCTGTCGATGGCAGAGCATCACATTACGCTTGGTGCTCGCGGTCGCACATCCAAACAGAGGCGAAGGTGATCTACGCGCCCGAGTCGGACTCTCAGCAGTGCTGAGGCAGGCGGCCAGGTGCTGCTGTTCGCGATCGAACCGCCAGACGATGACACGCAGTTGATCGTGGGGATGAGAAAGCCAACGCGCCACCCGCTCACCGGCAACCATCTACAGGAAAGTGCCACGCGATCACTCGTTGCTGCCCGAGAGGTTTGGGCGGTCGAAGAGATCACCGACGCACCCAGATCGACGATCCGGCAGTGGCATGAGAGGTACGGCACTGATCGTGATCACCGTAGGAGTGATCACTGGCCACTGGTGCTTCTGCTGCTGATCACGACCTGGTCCAACGCGCCGACATTATGACCATTTACGAGGAGTCTGGCTCAGACCAGGTGCCGCAGACAAGGCGATCAACCGGTGGCTGAAGGCCGGGCGGATCGTGAGGAAGGAGGGAGGCGTCTATGAACTCGGCAACGGGTGAACCCTCCGCACTTTCCATGGTGTCCATGTTGGTCTTAAGGGAAGTAGGCAAGTAGGGAAGTATGGGGAGAGATACGGGGGGTAGCGGCATAAATGAGAAATAGACGCTACTGGCCAGTAACCCCCGTACTTCCCATAAAACCAATGGGGTACTGCGGGGTCCACGTTACGACTGACAGGACCACATCATGACCACCACGCCCCCAAACTTCGGCGACGTGCCCTCGCCCGAGAGAGACTTAGAGGCCCCATACGATCACGAACGCGCTGCAAAGGAATTCCTCGATGCTGCCGATCGGATCAACTCCCAAGCCAATGCTGGTTCCATCCCGTTTGACAACAACGTGATCACCGCCGCTTATGTCAACGCAACCATCGGCGTCGGCGAAGCCATCCTGGCCATACTTCAGGAGCTCCGCTCAAGTTCGAAGGAAGAGAAGAAAGGCTCAAGATCAAAAGAAGCGAAGAAGAGTCGAGCCTTTAGGCAAGATCAAGATCCTAGAGGAAGTGAAGGGAGAAACCTATGACCGCTCGCCGTTACCGCCGACCCAAGGCATGAGCTGTGTTTTGGCTGGCCGTGATCGAAGCCAGACCCGTAGGGGGCGGCGGCAAGCCGCAGAGATCTCGGTGGCTGACCCCGCCGTCCGGCTTAGTGTGTGCGTACTGAAAGAATCCCACAGCATTGTTGATCATGGAAAGTGTTAGCGGCGCCGTCAAGGCTCCTGATAGCCCATCCCCTATCGCCTCCGATACTGGCGTTGGTATCGGCCCCTGTTAACCGCGGTTGCCGCTCCCGTGCCCCGTTCCTGCAATCCTTCGGGCGGCTCTGGCGGCTTGGCGCTACCCATCGGAACTCTCCTTGACCAAGATCATTTGGGGGTCGGTGGACTCATCAGCCGGTGGCTCGTCGGAGGTTGCGACGCGGCCTCGAGAAGTCGAGCAGCCCTTGAGCCTGAAGCTGACGTCGGCCGCGTGTCACGGAGTTTCGATGGTCAGCTCGAAGTTGTTCCCGTCGATCTTGACCTGACCTGAAGCACACCGGTAATCGTCGGTCCCTCCGATGATCGCGACTGTGTTCACCAGACTGGAAAATTTGAGGAGCCCTCGGGTCTGCAGTTGACCGCCATTCGGGAAGGGCGTGCCTGGGAGTCCCGGCAAGATGTATCCAGCTTCACATAACCAGAAATCCGGCCTGCGAACACGGACATAGAAACCTGAGTGTTGCCCCCTGAGGCTGGGATCACCGTTGATTTCGGTGATGTCGTCGCTGGAGACGATCATGTTGCCCAGTCGGTTGTTCTGTGGGGTGACGGCCTTCTCCTCAACTGTTTTAACCTTCAAATTAATGATCGTCGTCGGCATATCTGTTCCCTGGCTCAGGATCGTCCACGGAGTACCAGATGACGAACCGAGAGCCGTGCTCGCGATGGGCAAACGAAAGTTCGAACGTATGGCCGCCTCGAGTGGGGAGTCAACGGCGGCACGCCGGAGCCGGAGCATCGGCTTTGCCCAGACTCTCGTAGAAGATCACGCCGCAGATGATCTTGCTCAGCCATGAGCAGCAGTGTTCTCTCGCGCCAACAAACGATCGGCACGACGCCGACCGCCTGCATCCGCTTCGCCGTTCTGAGTCGGATCGAGATCTTGCATATCTTATTAGAACACTCTTACGATTCTCAGCGCAACGAGAACGCGGGCTAAGCTCGCCGACCCCATCGGCGACAGCCAGTCGCGAGAAGCCAGGATCTGCTCAGCCCACTCCGACAGTTCCAGCGGCGGGTTGCCGTCGTCGGATCGGTTGCACACGTGTCCTGGCTATGGGACCAGGCGCAGCCGCAATGTGACCTTGTGAGGACCTTCGGGTGGTCCGAGATCAACGACCCCTTCGCCCCGAGCATTTCAACAGTCTTCGGTGCCGCCCATGATGGCGCCGGTGCTCGTGGCGCCTGGGACGTTGGTCAGGGTTCCTTCCGTGGTGATATCACCTTTGGGCAGCGAAGCAATGATCGTGCAGCCGAATCGAGCGGATGAGGGATCTATCAGGGTGCAGGCGGCGGTCAGCTCGGAAAACGCGGCCGGTAGCCGCGGCTCAGTTGGTGGACCTTTCGATAGCCCATGGCGCCGAGCAAAGTCGCGGCCGCGAGAGTGGCGATGACACCGGCGACGGTTCGCACCGTGACCCCGGCGCCCAATGCCTCGCAGACGACCGCGGTCAACACGCCGGTGACGACCGCGTCGATGATGCCCACGATGACCGGCGATCCCGACAGCCAGTGGGTCAGGCCGACCCGACTGCGGAAGCTGTACGTCTGCAACATGCCCGGCGCGTCATCGTGATGGCTTGTGACAAAGTACGGCTCCAGCTCCGGTGCGAGCTCGAGGTAGGCATGCCGTAGCCGGTTCATGCCGATCACGAGCCAGGCGTCCTCGATATCGGCCTCGACCAAGCGGAAGTACGTTCCCACGCCAACGAGTAGGACAACCGGCAGGACCAGCAGCGCGAACGTCCGGAAGGCCTGCCCGACGCCGGTCGCGTTCGCCACCAGCGAGAGTGCGATGACGGTAGCCGAGAGAACGGTCAGATACGTGCCGGTCCGGCTGAAGATCTCGTTCCAGGTCATGCTGCGGGTGGCCAGCAGGCTCCAATGCTCAGTCGCCAGGAACTGCGCATGCGGCGTGTTCCCGGTGGTATCGAGACCGCCGAGGGACGGCGGCGTACGAACCGGCGGCTGCTGCCTCATCCGATCTCCCATAGGTCGTATTGCCCTTCCGCGCCGCAAGATCAACCGCACGTGGCACTGGGCACACACGTGCTCGCGCAAGCCTTCGACCGGCTGCACGCCCTGACGCCCGCCACCCAACGCCGAGCCTACGCGCGTCGACCAGGACCGCGGAGTCCGTAGCAGCGCCCTCAGTCGATCGGTGCGGACCGACATAGGGACTCCCAAGTCTTGCGCCGCCTTGCCAGCCGGATCAGCGTCCGTGTTCTGCATGTGTTCGAGTTCCGCCAGGGCCTGATCAGCCCGGAAACGTATGGATCGACGGCGGCGGCGCGCTCGCTCAGCTCAGCTCGCTCGGCTAGAGAACCACCGAACGCCGAAAGCGATCTGCCATTAGGGACGCTTTGCAACTGGTTCCCGGTGGGGTCCCACCACAGATCGGAAAGGACAACAATGGATGTCCACTTCAACGACACGCGAGCTGCCAATGCTTCGGCCGCCACGCTGTGGCAAGTCGTCACCGACTACGCGAGCTACCCGACATTCGATTTAGCGATCATCAACGTACGAGTTGCAGACCTACTTACGTGGCTTCGACTTTTCCTCTGTGGTCGCCTCTGGAACTACACAGACCCCTTCGTCTTCGAGCCGCTTCGCTACCTTCTCCGCTATCTCGTCACCGTCAACAGTCACGTTCACCTGAGGAGCGGGCTGCGGAGGTGGCTAAGACGGATAGAACCTCAACAAGGTCGATGATCATAATCAGCAACATGACATCCGTCGCGATCCGCACATCGTTCGTAGCAATCACCCTCAGACAGTGGCAGGTGCTGTACCGCACAGACGTGTCTCGATCTCTGCCGGCTCGAGGTTCTGCTCCTGCGCCTCCTCGACCATCCCGGTAAGCAGATGTATCTCCTCATCTGTTGGAAGAATCGTTAACACCTCCACGCCAACTGGGCGAGCACCGGGTGAGGAGGCAGCATCAACCGAAGGCGCTGCATGTTTCCTTGGATGATGTACCAAGTTCGTTGCCCCCCCGCTGAGAGGCGTACACATGGCTGACCGAGTACTGGAGGCCGAAGACGTGTACCAGGGCGACAGAGGGTTACCAGCGCCTGCTAGGGCACGTTTTGAACGATTGGGATGAGCACTGGGTCGTAATAATTTGTTGTTTCCTCGGCCCGCTCCGGCAAATTCCGAGTGGCTGCGATGGATGTTTCCGTCTTGGTGCAATTCATCCTCACTTCACTTCCGCGTATTAGGACGATGGTGGCAACAGCAGCTAGCAGAGCGACTATGGCGAGGAGTGAGTCGAGTCGAGAAAGCAATACCTCAGAATTCCTGGGGCCCGGCGAGGGCGACGGCTTAGAACCCGCCGATGAACGGGCGGGGGTTTCCTCTATCGACCGCTCCGTGCTTCTGGGCCTCGGCATCGTTCGCCGGCGGCCGGTGCCAGGGCGCTACGAGAGCCTATTGAGACACCGCGGGCAAAAAGAAGGGAACTCGCCTGATCATCCACAACACTGGTGAACTTGCCAGGCGAAGGTGACCGGTGACCTGGCGAAGGCGGCCGCCCTCGCACCGCATGCCGACGCCTACGGCGTTGGTGCTCTGCACACACGTCCTCGGAGAGCTCCACAACTGAGGCGATGGGTCGTCAAGTACTCCTCCGGGATCATCAAGCCGCAAAGTCACAAGGCCATGCCGGCAGGAAGCTGAGCGGCAGGCCCTGGCGGTGAGCTGAGCCAGCTGGGCCCTTCCGACCGTAGAGAGATGCCCAGTGGATCGGTATGGGGGCTTAACGTGTTGTCGACGCTTGGCTTGTAGGTCCGATCAGCCGTCCTCAGCTGAGCAAATCCCGTGGAGTGCGGTTCCCGTTCAAGGCTCTGCACTGTACGGCCTAACCAAGGAGAATCACAAGAATGAGCAAGCGCCCACGTCCCAACCTCACCACCTACATGGAAGCCCTCGGCCAGGAGTTCGATGTCGAGCCAAGCAGCATCAAGAAAGTCGGCTTCCAGAACGGCGTCGACAGCGTGGATGTGACGATCACCGTGGACCGCTCGGTTGATCCTCTCGGCAGCCTCGTCGCTGCCGGGTCTCATCGCCAAAAGCTTCGACGAGCACGAGGTCACCATCACCCAGCGCCTCAGTCGTGAGGACTGGGAGTACCTGGTGACCGTGTTTCGCTCGTGCCTGCCCCGCGAGGTTCAGTAACAATTGAAGCGCTATGGGATTTGCAATGTATTTTGATTTATTGACTATACTTCTTTTTGGTTTGATTTGGATCGGTACCGTCACGTTTCTTCGGTTGAAGAAAAAGAAAAGTCTCGTATATTTGATATTCTTCACTATATTCTACTGTCTATCTTTTTAAGGTTCTGGATTACACACTATTTCAATTTCAATCTCTACTTCTTCTAAAGCATTTTATGCCAGACCTTATCTTGAATGGACAAGCGGCTGGGAAAAGCATGAATCTTATTCCGCTTGTCACGCTCACTCCTCAGGATCTGAAAACCTCGCTTCTAAACATTCTGCTTCTGGTTCCTTTCGGCTTCGGGCTGCCGTTCATTACGGATTTTCGCATGAAGAAGATAGTTGTTATTGGCGCGCTCTTTAGTATCGTTATCGAGTTTCTGCAGCTGGTGACGGGATTCATGGCAAAAATTACTTTCCGGATTGCCGACATCAATGATGTGGTATTCAATACGGTTGGTGTCGCAATCGGCTATATTCTATTTGTTGGATTCGTGCGTATCTATCGTCATATATCTCACAATTGGGAGATATCAGCGAATCCGATCTTGCGATATATTGCTGAGCGGCCGCAGATAAATAAACAATCCAGGTAGTTCAGCCTACTGGGGAATAAATAAGGAGAATATCAGAAGTTTATAAAATATCTGATGCAGTTTGATGATGCGGTGGAAAGCCGATCCGGCGAAACTCGTTACGGTGTCGCAGTGGACGTGAAGCGCGCAGCCGACCTGCACGCCCAGGGTCGGACCCTGCGTCTGATCGGTGCAGAGCTGGGCTTCACGGCGACCACGGTGACCTGCGGCTTCGTCGCGCCGGGGTCATCATGCGTCGCGGCGCTCCCGCTCATCCCGCCTTCACAAAGCAGATCTTGGAGCTGCGCGACCAAGGCCTGACCTGGAATCAGGTGGCGAAAGAGGTCGACATGACGGTTCCGGTACCTGGAGCCGTTACCACCATCAGGCCGCTGGCCTTCACCAGACTGGTGCACCTGGCCGCAGAGCTGCGCAAGGTGCAGGAACTGGGCTCGTGTCGCCTTGGCGGTGCTGTATGGCGGGTTCGGGACCCAGTCGCTCGTGATCGGACCGGTCACCTCGCTGGCTGAGGGCGGATCCCTGGCCGACGAGTCGTGGCGGCGCGGGCGTAGCCCAGACAGACCCCGGCCTCAAAGTGCCCGGCTCGGATACACGCGTGTCGTGGAGTGCATGGGCACAACGAAGCCAACAGGCGCCGCTGTCAAGAAGCCCTCGGCGCCGGTCCGCAACGTCGGCACCCCGCACAACGTCGAGCTTCCGCTGTACGCGAAAGGGTCTGGAGTTCACGGCCTTTCGGCGGGCGCCCCGGCGGTCTTTCGCAGCGCCGAGCGCTCGCGTGCGGCTCGGCGCCCCAGGAGAACACCCATCACGAGCAGCCACAGCGAGATGACGGTCGGGCCGATGATTGTCAGCACCAGGGAGGCCGTCGTCGGCTCCCCGGTGAAGGCCTGAACCAGCCCGGCGGCAATCGATCCGACGCCGGCGAACGCGGCGATCCAGCCCAGCCACCGCGGGTAGGCCCCACTGATCGCCACGGCAAGTCCAAACAGCAGGAACGGCACACCCGCGAAGGAGAGGTTGAACAACCCGGCCAACGCGAAGTTGATCGTCTCGTTGGTGCTGACGGCGCTGAGCGCAACCACTTTCTCGGCCTCCGGCGCTGCCGCCCACTGATCGGCCAGCTGCTTGGCCGCCACGCCGTCGAGGACGACGGTTACCAGCCGATCGTCACACCGATGATCGCCGCGTATACGCCCAATCGAGCAAGTGCCTCAGCGATTCCGCCGTCGATCGAATACCGGATCGCGACGAGGCCCGCGAGCATAAAGATTATGCCGACGGCAATGACGATGTGTATGAGCGTCCAGGCGTCACTGTCGGCGATCACTTGTGCCACGCCCCGGGGATCGTCGCGGGGCGTGACAGGGTGCAGGATGTTGCCCACCGCAGCGCATAGCGAACCGAGGACGGCCGCTACCGAGCCGATCTTGAGCAGCCAGAGTCTCGTCTCGGTCGACAATCGCATCATCTCCTGACGCTCGGACCTGACCACTCAGCTCAGTAGTGCGTTCCAGCACAGGCTAAGTCAGTTCGGGGTCTCCCACGTGGGCTAGCGTTGAGCGGCTCAAGACCTTCGCTAGCCTCACCGACCTCGCAAGAGGCGACTACTGGCTACCTGAGAAGTGGATCGTAATTCGCTCCACTACGGCTACATCCACTCCGCTTCGGGAAGTGGACCGTGGAACCGACACGACTTGAATCGTGGGAGAACAGCGGCACCGCGGTGCAGCCTTGGCGTCACGCCACGTCCTCACAGCCACCGAACGGTGTAGGTACCCGTCAGTGCGACGGTTGTTGACATGCGAGCCTCCTCGGTCGGGCGCTGACCAGGGTGACTCATCCGGCCCTCGCCGCCTAACCTCCTCGAGGTCAATATGTGGACAATCCGCCGCTACCTGATTCCCCGCGAGCGGGACGGACCACTGGCCACAGTTCCTCGGTCCGCGGCCTCACGGAGCGCGGCATAGGAGGCCACGAGCGTCAACCGCTCCTCGGCTAGTGTCGGGTCGTCCAGGTGGCATCCCGCAGCGACCCAGGCGTCGGAGAGGGCCATCGCCTGCACCCTCAGCTCGGCCGCGCGGCGCACATCGGCAGGATCTGCTTGGTAGACGTAGCAATAGAAGCGGACCATGGCCGTGACAAGGTCGTCGTAGGTGACCTGAGCGTCATGCTGCTGTGCCCGGTGAGCATGCCACCAAGCCACCTCCAGTTCAGCCGCGAGTCGCGGATCGCCGCGTAGCCGGCCGGCCCGGTTGGCCATTCGGAAGAACCGTGCCATGTGGCGCCGGGCAGCTTCTGGATCATTGTCTGGATACGGCGCCCAGGCCTGGCTTCCACGCAGGACGTGCCAAGCCGCCTTCAGATTTCCGAAAGGTCTCAGCGCAAAGCCGTGCCGCACCATGCCGAGCAGCCCCGCCAGCATTCGCAGCCAGTCGCGGCGATAGTACCCAACCCACGCCTCACACTCGCTGCGACCAACCGCGACAGGATCGAATGCGAACCGGTGCCTTTGCCCTCGCATGGCCCGATCCTTCCGCACCGGATCGTCTGAAGGAAGACTGGCAACCATGCATGATGGCCCCAGCAGCCAACCAGCATCGACAATCGGCGAAGTCGTCGACCGGCTCCAACAACGGATCGACGCGCTGCCGCCTCAACAGGTGCACCGCCGCACCTTTATCACGGCTTATCAGCGCACGACGCAGGCAGTCGGCGACGCAGTTGATGCGGCCTTCTTCGAGGATCCTGACTGGGTGGTGCGCTGGGATATCGCTTTCGCAGACCTCTTCATCGCGGCGCATGACGCTGACCAGGCGGGCGGCCAGGTGCCGCGACCGTGGCGACTGGCGTTCCAGGCCGAACCGAAGCTGCCAAGCATCGTCCACCTGCTCTTGGGCATGAACGCGCACATCAACTATGACCTACCACCAGCGACCCTGTCAGTGATCGCTGATCATGATTTCGAAGACCCGCCGCTGATCGACCGTCGTCGTCGTGATCATGAGCGCATCGACCAGATCTTGGCTCGGCGCGTCGCGGCGGAGGATCACGCGATCGGCGGCACGCGCAGCCTGCTGGATCGGATTCTGACGCCGGCAAATCGGCTGAGCTCACGGCGTTTCCTTCGCGAAGCTCGGCACAAAGTCTGGCTGAATGTCGCCGAGCTGCAGCGAGCTCGCCTGCAAGGAACTCGTACCTACAACGATCGCCTGGCTGAGCTGGAGGTGCTCGCCGCTGCCAAGATCGCCGACTTGTTACGCCCTGGCCAGGTGCTCGTCCGGCTGGCGATGACCGGGTTCGGGGTCACGCTGCCGCCTCCTTAGCGCCGAACATTCAGCCAGCGAGCACAACCCAGGTTCGCCCAGGCTTGAGGGCAATTGGTGTGCCGGACTTGTCGGTGAACTGCAGGGGCGCAGAAACCTTCGTTCGTGCCCAGCGGCCGTCGATCTTCTTACCGTCCCGGTAGATCGTTACCGCACCCTTGCCTACCGTGTCGGACTGTACCGAGGGCACACCCATGACATCGCGATTGCCGTCTGGATGGTTGCGCACCTTCATGATCACGACATTGTCGGTCTTGGTAATCGCACCGCTATCACCGTCGGCATACCGGGATCCATTCCAGCGCACTGTGTATCGATCTGAGGTGTATCCGAAGTCGAAAGTATCGTGCCCCACACGCACCTTGACCGCCTTGGCCATTGGCCCACGCGGTGCCTCTTCTCTGAACGTCCAGCCAATGGAGCGAGCCTTGGGCAGCTTGGTCGACTTCGCGATCGTGGAGAGGTTCACGAAGACGTTGTGCGGCGCCACTCGTCGACCATCGCGGGTGGAGCGTTTGATCGGCACGATCGAGGCGTTGTTGATCTTGCGCTGAACTGAGGCGTTGGCGCCGGAATAGACCAGCCCTGGTTTGCCGAACAGCGGCAGCAGCTGGACGTCGGTGTTGCGGGCACTACGGATCGGTCCCAAACGGTTCGGAAATCTCGTGTGATAGACCGCGATGAGACGCGTCTGAGCCCCCTCGACCTCTTGAACAAAGGTGATGTCAGCCTGGCTCAGGCCCACCTGTGGTCTGGCTGCCGCGATGTTCTCCACCTTGGCCGAGATCACCTCGTGGTTGCTGAGCTCGCCGCCCGTCAGCGGGTCGGTAGGTGTCTGGTGAGGCGTAGTGGTGCTGGTCGGTGAGGGCGTCGGCGTCAGCACTGGAGGCTCCGCTGGGATGGAGCTGGTGGTGAGCGGCTCAGACCCCCGACCGCTGATCACAGCCGCGAGGCCAATGCCGCCGGCGAGCACGATGGCGGCCGCCGCCGCGCTGACGAGTGCGGTGCGCGAGCGGCTCATGGACGAGTGGGCATAGCGAGTGACCTCAGCGATCTTGCAGAGTGATCGAGCCGGTTTCGCTGGAAACTAAACAGCGCCAGGTCGCCCGTGACACATCTTGAACTTTTTGCCGGAGCCGCACGGACAGGGCGCGTTGCGGCCCACATTGGCATACGGATTGTCAGCTTTGCTCGCCGGCTTACCGGTCGTCCTGACTGAGCCGTCCTCGGCCGGAGCTGAGTAGCTGAGCGGAGTACGCGAGCCGGATTCGCCTGCGAGACCCTTGGCCTTCACCCTCGGTGCAGCCGAGATCGGTTCCTCCGCCAAGACGTCAGGCTCAGACTCATCTTCATCGATTGCATGCACCGCGACGCCCGGTCCGTCCGGATCGGGCCCAGACTCGACAAGGTGACGGCCCGCGCGGTCGTGACCGTTTGGACTGCCGGCGCTTCGGCCGGCTCCAACGTGCATCGGCTGGCCATCGGAGTCGGTGACCACGGCGACCGTGGGGGTCTCCTGCACCTCAATATCGAGGTGGAAGACATAGCCGACGACCTCCTCCATGAAGGCTTCCATCATGGTGTTGAACATGGCGCCACCCTCGCGCTGGTACTCCACCAGCGGATCGCGCTGAGCCATGGCTCGCAAGCCAATGCCTTCACGGAGGTAGTCCATCTCGTAGAGATGTTCGCGCCACTTGCGGTCCAAGACAGTCAGCAGTACTCGGCGCTCGAGCTCACGCATGACCTCCTCGCCGAGACTTTCCTCGCGCTTGTCGTACGCGGCTTGAGCGTCAGCCTTGAAGTCGTCGATCAGCATCTGCCGGTCGAGGTCGTCGCGCTCTTCGTACTCGGCGCGTACCAGGGAAACCGGATAGAGCGTGTTCATGTTGCTCCACAGCTGTTCCAGATCCCAGTCCTCAGCAAACCCTTCGGTCGCTCCGATGACGTATTGCTCAACGACTGTGTCGACGGTGGCACGCAGCCGCGATTCGACATCGGCGCCCTCCAGCACCTTGCGACGGTCGCCGTAGACCGCGTGCCGCTGCCGATTCATCACGTCGTCGTACTTGAGGATGTTCTTGCGGATCTCGAAGTTCTGCGCCTCGACTTGGCTCTGTGCGCTGGCAATCGACGCAGTCACCCGCTTGTTCTCAATCGGCACGTCGTCTGGCATCTTGAGGGCTTGCAGGACCCACTCCACGATGTCGGACTTGAACAGCCGCATGAGGTCGTCGCCCAGCGACAAGTAGAACCGACTCGCCCCCGGATCGCCCTGGCGCCCTGACCGACCACGCAGCTGGTTGTCGATGCGGCGAGACTCGTGACGTTCTGATCCGACGACGTACAGCCCACCAAGTTCAACGACCTCGTCGTGTCCAGCCTTGGTTTCCTCGTCGAACGCCTT
Source organism: uncultured Actinomycetota bacterium (assembly GCA_963836855.1). Taxonomy (GTDB): domain Bacteria; phylum Actinomycetota; class Actinomycetes; order Propionibacteriales; family Propionibacteriaceae; genus Microlunatus. Next base: position 21,443 of record CAWILN010000037.1, read on the forward strand.
CAGGAGTTCCGGATACAGCTTCTCGTACTCCTCAGAGTTCTCGAGCGCATCGATTCCGGAGTCGTGGAGCTTCTTATCGGCGAGAAACTCGGCGTTGCCACCGAGGATGATGTCGGTGCCGCGACCAGCCATGTTCGTGGCCACCGTGACCGCACCCTTGGCACCCGCCAAGGCGATGATGGCTGCTTCACGCTCGTGTTGCTTGGCGTTGAGGACCTCGTGCTTGACTCCGGCGCGTTTCAGCAGACCGGACAAGATTTCGGATTTGGCGACCGATGCGGTGCCGATGAGCACCGGCTGGCCCTTCTCATGCCGCTCAGCCACATCCTCCACGATGGCTTCGAACTTGGCCTCTTCGGTGCGGTAGATCAGATCGCGCTGATCACCGCGAATCATCGGCATGTTCGTGGGGATCGGCACAACGCCAAGCCCGTAGATCTTCTGGAACTCGCTGGCCTCAGTGAGTGCGGTGCCCGTCATCCCGGCGAGCTTCTCGTACATCCGGAAGTAGTTCTGCAGGGTGATCGTGGCCAGCGTCTGATACTCGTCGCGTATCTCGACGCGCTCCTTGGCCTCGATGGCTTGGTGCAGACCTTCGTTGTAACGGCGGCCGATCAGGGTGCGCCCGGTGTGCTCGTCGACAATCAGGACTTCACCATCGATCACCACGTAATCGCGGTCCAGCTTGAACAGTTCCCGTGCCTTGATGGCGTTGTTCAGATACGAAATCAGCGGCGTGTTCGCCGACTCGTACAGATTGTGGATGCCGAGCCAATCCTCGACTGCGTCGATTCCGATCTCATTGATCGCGACGGTCCGCTTCTTTTCGTCAACCTCGTAATGCTCGTCACGGCGTAGCCGGTTCACCAGCTTGGCGAATTCGGGATACCACTTGTGCGAATCCTCGGCTGGGCCGGAGATGATCAATGGCGTACGCGCTTCGTCGATCAAGATCGAGTCAACCTCGTCGACAATCGCGTAGTGGGGCTCGCGCTGCACGCAGTCGGCGAGGCTGAGCGCCATGTTGTCGCGCAGATAGTCGAAGCCGAACTCATTGTTGGTGCCATAGGTGATATCCGCCCCGTAGGCCATGCGGCGATCAGCCGGATCCATCTGCGACAAGATGGCGCCGACATCCATGCCGAGGAAGTGGTGTATACGTCCCATCCACTCCGAGTCCCGTTTGGCCAGATAGTCGTTCACCGTCACCACGTGTACGCCGCGCCCGGTCAGAGCGTTGAGATAGCACGGCATGGTCGCAACCAACGTCTTGCCCTCGCCGGTCTTCATCTCAGCGATGTTTCCCAGGTGGAGCGCCGCGCCGCCCATGACCTGGACATCGAAGTGCCGCTTGTCGAGGACCCTGCGGCTTGCTTCGCGTACGGTCGCGAACGCCTCCGGCAGCAGCGACTCGAGCGTCTCGCCCTTGTCGAAACGCGACCGCAAGTCGCCGGTTTGGCCACGCAACTCCTCGTCGCTCATGGCGATGAAGTCGTCCTCGATCGCATTCACCTGCTTGGCGGTGTTCGCGAGCTGTTTGAGAAGTTTGCCTTCGCCTAGGCGCAGCAATCTATCCATCAAAGCCACGGAAACTGGCTCCCTTTTACGTCGTTATTACTTACCTGCACGGTCTGTAGCGCCGAGATGTTCCCTCGTGCCGCTCGGCTTACGCTGGACTTCATCCATCGTAGAAGTGCCGCAGCGCGTCCCCCATCGTAAGCGCTTTGTTTGGCCTTGCCGTTCGCGCTCTGTTGGATTGCTCGCTGCGCTCGCGGCAGATCGCGCCAGAGTGCCGCCTGCTTCGTCGTCGTTCGCCGACTAAAAGCATGTCGACTCGCACCTCCTCAGCACGGCGGCGCGCGATCCGCAATGCGCGCTGGGAATAGTCCTCAAGCGGCCGCGAGGGCGGGTGCCAGGTCACCGCGTGGCAGGATCTCTACTCTCTCCAGGCTGAGCCATTCGGCCATGACCTTGAGCTCCGATGCCAGTTCGGTCGCGACCTCCCAGGAGTCGCAGCCGGGCTCGATCCAGGCGGCATTGACTCGCAGCGCCCCACGCGCTCGATCCGCTTTGAGATCAACCCGTGCGACGAACTTCTCGTCAAGCAGAAACGGGTAGACGTAGTACCCGTGTACGCGCTTTGGCTCCGGCGTGTAGATCTCGATCCGATAGACGAAGTCAAATAAGCGCTCCAGTCGAGCCCGCTCGAAGATCATTGAGTCGAAGGGACTCAGCAGCGCACGGGCAGCGATTCGACGCGGCACCCGCGTCTGATGCCACACGTACCACGGCCGACTGCCAGCGCCCTGGACCACCACAGGAATCAACTCGCTGCTCTCGACCAGCGTCTCGATGGCCTGCCGCGTCAGGGCCAGGCGAGTACGGAAGTAGTCACGTAAGGAGGACTCGGTTGCAATGCCGAGGGCTCGCGCAGCACGCCGTATCAGACCAGTGACTGACTCCTGTGGTGTTGGGGTCGGCATAGCGAGCACCGAGTGTGGAATGACCCGCTCGGGGAGGTCATAAACCCTTTCGAACTGGGAATTGCGGTGCGCCGAGGTGACCTCGCCGATATAGAACAACCACTCCAGGGCCGTCTTGACACGGGACCAGTTCCAGCCCCAGTTGCTGCGGTCGCGTTCCTCGGCGATCTCAAGATCTCTGGCGCTGATCGGCCCGCGGGCGGCGACCTCGTCGCGGACGAACCGGACGAGATCGGGATTCTGCTTCGCTACTCGCTCCACTCCAGCCCAGACGTCACGAAATCCCTGCTGCATGCGAAACCGCAGCAATGGCTGCAGCGAGACGTCGATCAGGCTGGCCGCATGGCCCCAGTACTCGAGTAGCCGGCGCGGTGATCGATAGGCGGCGCGTTCCAGCAGGCCCTGATCGTACGGTCCAAGCCGGGAGAACAACGGCATGAAGTGTGCACGAGTGACGACGTTGATCGAATCGATCTGGAACTGCGCTAGGCGGGTCGTCACAGCCTGAACATCGCGCATCGTGAGCGCTCGCTGAGGTTTCAACACCCCAAAGCCCTGCGCAGCGAGCGCGATCCGTCTGGCCTCCGCCTTGCTCAGCTGTTCTCGTCGCACTCAGCAGACGTTAGCCGTACCCACTGACACTTGGATGCGGGCTCAGCCAGTCGAAGCCCATGCCCTTCGACGAGCTCAGCGCACATCCCTCGGCTCACGCCCTCGACAGGCTCAAGGCACAGCTCCGAGCTGGGCCGTCGACGCGCTCAGGGCATTAAGAGACCAGCGCGTAAGCCATATCGAGGCGGATCACGCCGTAGTCGTACGCTTTGCGGCGATACACGACGCTCGGCGCCATGTACTCGGAGTCGATGTACAGGTAGAAGTCATGCCCGACGAGTTCCATTTCGAGCAGCGCCTGGTCCAGGCTCATTGGCACCGCTGGATGGAATTTCTCACGTACCACCATGGGCCCGTCGCCATGGACCTCAATCCCGGCGATCCTGCGTACCGAGGATCCATTGCTCTCCGGTACACCGCCCTCGATCAGCGGTAGCTCGGCTGCTGCTTCGTGTAACGAGCGCGGGGAGTGCTGGCCACGATGCACCCGCTTGCGGTCGGCTGCCTTGCGCAGCTGCGCCATCAGCTTGTCCAACGCGAGATCGAAGGCCGCAGCCTTGTCCTCGGCCGCTGCTTCCGCCCGCACCACCGGGCCCTTGGTGCGAAGCGTGATCTCAACACGGCTCGCCTGGTTCTGTTGTCGCCTGTTCCGCTCTGCCGATACCTCTACCTCGACGCGAATCGCCCGGTCGTTGAGCTTGGAAAGTCTGGTGATCTTTTCATCCACGTATGAGCGGAACTGATCCGACACATTGCAATGTCGGGACTTGACGACAACATCCATGTCTACCTCCATCGAGGAGTGGTAGTTCGAACGACGATCAGGCAAGCATCCGCCCGGCGTTCCCTCGCGACTGCGGGCCGCACTGCGTAGCCGGCCCAGAAATGACGAAGGCACTGGACGCACCTTGATTCCGGCCTGGCCTGAAATCCCCCTGGTGCGCAAGCGCCATAGACAAGACGCTAATCCTTGTCACGGGGTATTTCTACCGCTTCCTCGGGATCCTCACTGAGTTCTCAGTCCGTGAACATTGGTCTCCCGAAGTCGCCGATCCGAGGTGGATTCGAGGGCCGTAGGCGTACGGTTGCGGCCACTGTTGCTGCACCCAGGACGTTGATCCTGGCCGAGCGAAGCACCCGCGCAGCCTCGGTGAGGCTACTGCCGGTTGTCACCAGATCGTCGACGAGGACAGCGGCACCTGCAACCGGTTTCCGCAGCCGGAAGGCGCCGAAGAGGTTCTCCCGCCGAGCTGCTGCACGCAAGCCGGCCTGATCGTCGACCCGCCGTCCCTGCGTCAGTGCCATCCGAGCCGTCATCGGGTACCGCGTTCGGAGCCGGCGCGCCGCAAGCCGGGCCATCGCTGCCGTGGCATCGAAACCCCTGCGACGGACCGCTCCGACTGCCGAAGGAATCGGCACCAAGACGATTTCTTCTGCGGCGACGTCGTCGAGTTCGCTCGTCAGTAACGCACGCACGGACGTTGCCAGCCGATCGGCGAGGAAGCTGGTCAGTGTCAGCGCCTGCCGCTCCTTGTGTGCATTGATCACCCTGCGCAGTATCGGGTCGTACGCCGAGGAAGTGACCGTGAGCGGGAATCCGGCTGGGCAAGGAACTGGAGTTGTGACGAAGGGACGTCGGCTGGCGAGCTGTTGACGACAGCTGGGGCAGATGCCCCACCATGGCTGTCCGCAGCCATGACACGTGGCACCCAGTAGCAGGTCGCCGGCGGCCGCCAACCAATGCTCGAAGCGCACCGGCCGAGTCTGTCGCGTCCTGACGCCACTCCCGGCTGAGCGCAGGCAATCTGTGGACAGCCAGCACAGCTAGCCGGGATAGGCGATCGTGCTGAGCTTCTCCTTCGCGAACGGCAGCCACTGGCTGCCGTTGTAGGTCCAGGTGGAGTCATCGCTGTTAACGACGATTGCGGTCTGCATTCGGGGAAGAACAGTTAGCTCCGCATCGTCCCCCCAGTTGGCAGGCTCGCCCTCCACCGTGATCCTCGAAGCATCCTCCGCCACCCGGAACGGCGCAAGCGCACCGTTGCCGACAGCAACTCCCAACACGAGCAGCTCTGTGGCATCAAGCCACCCGATATCGGCGATCCTGCCGATCTGCGGCATGTTGCTCTGGGTGGTCTTCAGAGGTCGCCATTCATCGACAGTGATCGTCTCGGAGCGGACGATCCGTGCCAGCCCGAGCTCAGACCCAGTCCCAGTGCTACGAACCAGTGCCATCCGAGTCCCGTCGGGTGAAATCTTGAATGCCGTCACGTTGTTGCGGAGCACCGGCGAGTCGATCGGGGTCCTCACTAATTTGCCAGGTGGCTCAGCACTCTTCTCGGCTGCGAACATCCACATCCGCTGCCGGCCACCTTGCTTTCCGATGGCCCAGATTTCGCCGTATCTAGTGAATTGAGGTCTGAGCAAATCGGTGACCCCAGTGAGCAGAGGGCTGGGTTGACCGGTTGCTGCCGGCGCCCTACGAAGCGTCGTCCTACGGTTACTCGAGACGGCCAGGTCGGTGCCTGTCACCGACACGGCCAGTGCGTCGACCCCGTACGCGGTCTCCCCAAGCTTTCCGGCGATCGGCTCCACAGCCGGCGAATTGCCGGCCATGGTCACTTGATTGACAACTCCCTTGTTGACGGCGAAAAGCTGATCTCCGGACACGGACGGAACAGGGTCGATGTCGCCGGGAATTGCGTCAACGGAAATTGTGAAGTTGTTCGGGTCAGCTCCGGGCACTCGGTACGGCTGCTGATTTACCTTGATAACCACGCCTCTAACCCCGCCCACCTGCCTGAGCGTGTAGACGACCTGGGAAGCCAGCAAGCTGCGCTGCGGATCGGGTAGCGCCAGCACCGAGTCACTGAGCTGTAACTCTGCGATGCCGTCGGTAATCGTCACCGAGTCGACGCTCAGGCCGGTGTTTGGCGGGATGGCGCTGGAGACGGCAGGCTTCAGCCACTTCGACGGCCCGTGGAGCAACGCCTTCATCAGGGCCGATGCGACATTGGCAGGATTGCTCAGCGCCGGGAGATAGATCGGGTCGGGAACAAGCGAACTGCCGTTTCCAACGAAGTAGAGATCGTAGGGCTGATAGAAGGACTTGAAGGAGTATTCGGCAACCATGAGCCCCGGCGGCGGCTTGTCGATCCGCCACTCGCCGTCCTCCTGGAGCAACTCGAAGTTCCACTTGAGCGGCTGGTCGACCGCAGTGTAGGTGCGGTCCGGCGCTAGTGAGCCTACGAGCCGACCCTCTAACTTGACCGTGGTCTGACCTGTCGCGGTCACTGAGCCTCGATATATCGACACGTCCCCCTCGGAGCTCCACTTCTCAGCAGCCATCCTGGTAAGAAACTGCCTGGCCACGGAGTAGTTCGGCTGGTAGTTGGAGGTCGCCCGCAGGTAGCCCTCGACGATCTGTCGCGGCTCATCGCCCGCAGTGGGGGGCGCCACTTCGACATTCACGCAGTTCTGGCAGGGAAGCTGCTGGCCCTCGACCTTCTCGATCGGTCCCGAGATCGGGACGCTTACGCAGCCGGCTGCACCCAGCAAGCTGGCTATCACGATAAAGATGGCGGCGAGGTGCCGTCCGGCCCTCGTCACGATGGGCTCACTGTCGTTTGTGCTGCCGTTGGCTCCGCAGCGGTTGTTTCCGCAGCAGTCGATGGCTGTGGGACCGAGATGAGTGCCGTGAGAGTGGGAGCAAGAGGCGGTGGGGCTTCGAGGCCATCCAGCCTGGTGCCGCCGGGCCCGACCAGGTCACGCGGCACCAGTGGAAGCGGTGAAGTCTCCAGGATCGCTCCCGCCTTCCGCGGCAGAGTGAGCCGGAACTGGGCACCCATAGCCGGCCGGCCCCAGGCCGTCAGCCATCCGCCGTGGAGGTTCGCGTCCTCCATCGCAATCGCCAGGCCGAGACCAGTTCCGCCGACGGCGCGTGCCCGCGCCGCGTCGCCGCGCCAGAAGCGATGGAAGACCTGCCTGGCCTGGCTGGCTTCGAACCCCACGCCATGATCACGAACCGCGACTGCCACCGCGGCCTCGTCACTTTCGATCAAGATGTCGATCGGATGGCCCTCGCTGTGCTCGATTGCGTTGACCATGAGGTTGCGCAAGATTCGCTCAATGCGGCGGGCATCGACCTCGGCCTTTGCATCGCCGCTTGCATGAACCGTGATTTCAGTGTTGTTGGTCTCGGCGAGCCGGGAATTGGCCTCCACCACCTGCTGCACGAGATCACGCAAATCCACCTCTTCGAGGTTGAGCACAGCCGCCCCCGCATCGAAGCGAGAAATCTCCAGCAGATCGGTCAGCAGCGCTTCGAAGCGATCCAGCTCGTTCAGCAGCAGCTCGGCGGAACGTGCGGCAACCGGATCGAAGTCCTCGCGAGCCTCGTGCAGAACCTCGGCAGCCATGCGAACCGTAGTCAACGGCGTACGCAGCTCGTGCGAGACATCGGAGACAAATCGCTGCTGGACCGCCGACAGTTCCTCCAGCGTGTTGATCTGCTTCTCAAGCTCCGAGGCCATGTAATTCATCGACGTGCCCAGGCGGGCCAGGTCGTCCTGACCTCGTACCTTCATTCGATCATGCAGGTTGCCGGACGCGAGACTTTCGGCGGCCTGGCGAGCCGCTCGTACCGGGGTGACAACCTGACGGCTGACCAGCGCTGCGATGAAGGTGAGCAGGATCACTAAGATCGCGCCTGTGGTCACCACCGCATAGCGCAGCACGGCAAGGGTGGCGACCTCCTGGGAGAGCGGAAACATCAGGTAGATCTGATAGCGATCGGTGCCTTGCAGATTCAGGGTCGCACCAGCGGCAAGTCCTTCCACTGAGGGCCGCAGGTCACGGTAGTCGATCTGGGTTGGGGTCATCCACAGGTCGTTGCTCTGTTCGACCTTTGTGCTGAGTGCACGGGGGATGCTGCTGCGAAATGCGTTCCCAGCGGTGATGGTCTGGCCGCCAGCAATGATGATCACTTCGAACTGCTCGCCCGGCCGATTGGCGAAGCCAGTGGCTAGGTCAAGGAGCAATTTGTCAACGTTGACATCGCCGGTGAGGTCGGCGGCGTTGAGCTGCTGCTGCGCAGTGTTGACCGCCTGCCGCGCTTCGTTCTTCGCAGTCTCCTTCTTGCCGTCTATCACTCCGATTGTTGCCTGTTGCATCAGCAAGAAACCGCCGAGAACCAGAACCAGCACCGACGCGACGAATACAGTGAGTACGACTCGAAGCGGCAAGGACCGCCACCACCACGTGACGGGAAACCGCCACCAGCGGGATTTGAGACTTCTCAGAATCGAAACCATTAGCCGACGTTCACCTTAGGACCGCCTCCGAGCGGACCCTGCTATCGGGCCTGGTTGGTTTCGCCGGCCTTGTAGCCGATTCCGCGTACGGTCACCACGATTTCGGGGTGCTCGGGATCCCTCTCAATCTTGGAACGTAGCCGCTGCACGTGGACATTGACCAGCCGCGTGTCGGCGGCATGACGGTAGCCCCACACCTGCTCGAGCAATACCTCGCGACTGAAGACCTGCCAGGGCCGCCGAGCCAAGGCCAGTAAAAGGTCGAACTCCAAGGGCGTGAGCTGGATCTGGACGCCATCGCGCTTCACCGAATGTCCATCGACGCTGATCGAGAGATCACCGATCCTCAGGGTCTCAACATCGACCTCGTCGGAGGCCGGCATCCGGCGAAGCCGTGTTTTGATCCTCGCGACGAGCTCCTTGGCCTTAAAAGGCTTCGCCACGTAGTCGTCGGCACCGGCCTCCAGCCCTTCGACCACATCAATGGTGTCGGTCTTGGCTGTCAGCATCACGATGGGCACGCCAGATTCGGCTCGTATGTCGCGACAGACGTCCACGCCGTCCCGCCCCGGGAGCATCAAGTCGAGCAGCACGAGGTCCGGCTTGGCCTCTTTGTATGCCGAGAACGCCTTATCCCCATGCGCACACCAAATCGGCTCGAAACCCTCATTCCGAAGCACGATTGACAGCATCTCGGCGAGCGCCGCGTCATCGTCAACCACCAGCACCCGGCTGCGCGCCCCTGCACTCTTGGTTGTTTCAGACACCCGTATCCCTTCCGTCAGTGCGATATGAACACCGACGTCTCGGTGAGCACACCCGCGATGACCTTCTCACTAGGCGACTCCTGCGACGTAATCCTATGCACCCTGGAAACAAGCTTCACAGTGTTGGGATGATCTGGCCACAGGCGAGGTTGTCTATCGTCTGCTCGCGCGGCGGCCCCGGGAAGCTGGTGCCTGCCGACGCTTGCAGAGGATCTCGCTGCCAATGGCAGACTAACTTCAATTCAGCTCCGGATTCTCCATCCAGGTCGAAAAGAACGCGACCTCGCCTCTCTGGCGACGCAGCACGGTACGCCACAGCACGAGAGGTTGACCGCCAAACACGTCGTCGTAGTCAGCCGGCAGCACGTGCCACATGCCTTCGGAGATCTCCGCCTGCAACTGGCCCGCAGCCCAGCCCGCGTAGCCAGCGAAGATCCGCAGGTCGCGGTATGCGCCAGAGACGATCTCGATCGGGGTGTCGAGATGCAACAGACCGACACTGTCGAACAGCGGTCGCCAACCTGGAGGCTCCTCACCGTTCGCAGCGACACTTGCAAGGCATATCGCACCGTTCGGTGATACCGGTCCGCCGTGAAAGAGCAACCGCGGCTCCGACACGGTACTCACCCAGTCCGGCAGGACCACATCCAGAGGCGTCTGGGAGATCTCGTTCAAGATCACCCCGAGGGCACCGTCCTCGTCGGCGTCCAAGATCAGCACTACGGTCTGGTTGAAGACGCCGTCGGCAAGCATGATGCTCGCCACCAGCAGGTCTCCGGCGGCCGGGTGGCGTCCGACTTGCATGTTCACGATGCGGCAAGCCCTCGATATGCGCTGCGGAATCCGTGCAGCAAGATCATCCGAAGCAACACCACACCCGCTGCAATACCAACCCAGTCCGCCAGCACGTCGATCGGATCGCCCGTGCGGTGGCGGTACCAGACATGCTGAATCGCCTCGCTGACGATGGCGTGCGCAGCAAAGAGACCAACCACCACTGCGGTCGCTGCCGAACCGGGCCATTTCCAGCCCGGCGGACGGCGCAGCGCTGCCGCCAGCAAGATCAACATCACTGGCAGGGCAAATCCTGCGGCATGCTCGAGTTTGTCGGCGACCGGGAACCAGGACGGCTGCGGTGGGCCAACCACGCGGTAAAGCCCCCACATCTGCAGGAACACCGCTATCACCGCACCCGCGGCGGCGAGATGCCAGGCACGCAGCGACGAGACCTGCGAGCGGTGCGGCAAAGCTGAGTAAGGCATCTGTTAAAAGGCGACTTCGGTATCAGTCGGTAATTCGGTTGGTCCCCCGGCTGCTCGGCGTACTGCCGCTGCCACGGTGTGGTGCACGTCGGCGTGGAACACGCTCGGCACGATGTAGGTGGCGTTGAGTTCGTCGTCGGTGACCACGCCGGCGAGTGCGCGGGCAGCAGCAAGCAGCATACTCGAGGTGACGTGGGCGCAGCGGGCGTCGAGCAGGCCACGGAAGACTCCGGGGAACGCCAAAACATTGTTGATCTGGTTCGGAAAATCGGAACGTCCCGTGGCGACAACTGTCGCGTACCGGGACGCTTCGGCGGGATCCACCTCCGGATCGGGATTGGCCAAGGCGAAGACGATCGACCGGTCCGCCATCGCCGCCACGTCGGAGCCGGACAGCACCCCCGGTACGGAAAGCCCGATGAACACATCGGCGCCGACCACCGCCTCCCTGACCGAGCCGGTGAAGCCGAGCTGGTTGGTGTTCTGGGCCAGCCATTCCAGCTCACCGACAAGGTCTGCGCGGCCGCGGTGCACTACACCGGCGACGTCACCCACCACAATGTTCCGCGCACCTGCCGCAAGCAGCAGCTTGATGACCGCTGTGCCGGCAGCGCCCGCTCCGGACATGACAATCCGGACATCTGCGATCTGCTTGTCAACTACCCGCAGAGCGTTGTAGAGCGCACCCAGCACCACGATCGCGGTGCCGTGTTGATCATCATGGAAGACCGGGATTTCGAGCTGCTGACGCAGCCGCCGCTCGACCTCGAAACAGCGTGGTGCTGAAATGTCCTCCAGATTGATCCCGGCGAAGCCCGGTGCGATCGCATGCACCACTTTGACGATCTCGTCGACGTCTTGGGTATCCAGGCAGATGGGCCAGGCATCGATATCGCCGAAGCGCTTGAACAGTGCCGCCTTGCCCTCCATCACGGGCAGGGCAGCCTCGGGGCCGAGATTGCCCAGCCCAAGCACCGCGGACCCGTCGGTGACCACCGCAATGCTGTTCCGCTTGATGGTCAGCCGCCTGGCGTCCTCCACGTTCTTGGCAATTGCCAAACATACTCGTGCCACGCCTGGGGTATAGATCATCGACAGATCGTCGCGATTGCGGATGGGGTGTTTGCTGTTCATCTCGATCTTGCCGCCGAGATGCATCAGGAAGGTGCGATCACTAATCTTGCCGATCACGACGCCAGGCACGCCGCGCATAGCTTCGACAAGCTGCTCGGCGTGCTCCGTGTCGCGGGCTGCGCACGTCACGTCGATACGTAGCCGCTCATGCCCAGACGCCGTCACATCGAGGGCAGTCACCGCCCCACCACCTTGCTCGACAGCTGTCGTCAACTGGCTGACCGAGGCTCCCCCCGCCGGAACCTCCAACCGCACGGTGATCGAGTACGAGACGGACGGAACGGCTGTCACGGAGCCGATCATCTCACGGCTGGGGCGCCCTTCCACGACTCGGCAGCTGGGCTAGGTGCGGCGGCCGCACTGGCAACGTTGGCGGCCCACTGACCGATATCGCCTTTGCTGACTGCAACGGCCAGCAGGTCCGGAAATAGATCCGGAGTACAGGCGAAGGCTGGTACGCCAAGCGCAGCCATGGCTGCGGCATGCTCGTGGTCGTACGCCGGCGCACCTGAATCCGACAGGGCAAGCAAGACCACCACCGTGACACCGGCACGCAGCAAATCTGCTACACGGCGGAGCATCTCCTGCGCGATGCCGCCTTCGTACAAGTCCGAGATCAGCACCAGGATCGACTCGGTTGGGCGGGTGATCAGCTGCTGGCAGTACGCCAGCGCCCGGTTGATGTCCGTGCCTCCGCCGAGCTGACAACCGAAGAGGACATCGACGGGATCGGACAGCATGTCCGTGAGGTCGGCTATCTCGGTGTCGAATGCGACCACCGAGGTCTTCACCGATCGGACAGATGCCAGGGTCGCCCCGAACACAGCGGCATAGACCACGGATTCCGCCATTGATCCGGATTGGTCGATCGCGACTATGACCTCCTTCACGATGGCGTTCGCGCCCCGGCCGTAGCCCACAAGACGCTCCGGGACGATGGTGCGGTGCTCGGGAAGGTAGTGATTGAGGTTTCGGCGAATAGTGGCGTTCCAGTCGATGTCTTGCGGCCGAGGCCGATGGGTCCGGCTGGCACGGCTGACCGCGCCCGTGACGGCTGCTCGGGTCTTGTTGGCGATGCGTCGCTCGATCTCAGTGACGACCTGGCCCACGACCAAGCGGGCCGTGCGCTTGGTTGAGTCAGGCATCACATTGCTGAGACTGACCAACGAGCTGACCAGATGAACATCGGGCTGAATGGAATCGAGCAGCTCCGGCTCGAGCAGCATCGAGGTGAGATGCAACCGCTCGATGGCATCTCGCTGCATCACTTGGACCACACTGGTCGGGAAGTAGGCCCGGATGTCGCCGAGCCAGCGCGCCACCCGCGGTGCGGACGAGCCGAGCCCGCTTGAACGCCGCGGTGAGCCAACGCCATCCTCCTCGGCGGCGTCGTAGAGCGCGGCGAGCGCGGCATCCATCCTCTGTTGCTCTCGGCTCAGCGAAGTATCAAGCTCCTCGGCAGACGCCTCTCCGAGCAACAGCCGCCAGCGTAAAAGTCTGGTCTGACGCTCTCTGGTGGGCTCAGTCACGAGGCCTGCCAAGAATCAGATCGACCGTCGCGAGCGCGGGCGCCGCCAGCTCTAGATCAACCTCTTCCGGACGCTCTCGATCGAGATTCTCGGCACCAACTGCAATCCGTTCCGCGATCGTTTGACGCTCGGCGGCAGCGAAGGTGCCGAATGTCCGTCGGAGCAGCGGCAACATGTCGACGAACTGTGCGTCGTCCAGCTGGCACACCCAGTCGTCCAATAGGCCGCGCAACTCCGCGTCGTGAATCAGCAGCAGCGCGCCGTCGGCGAAGAATCCGTCGACCCAGGCCGCCTTGTCCGCAGCGGGAACTCCAGCAGACAAGGCGCGCTGCAGCCGTACTGGAACGTCGCTGAGCCGCTCCGCATCCAGCAACAGTCGCACGACGCGACCCAACATGAGACCATGCACATCAGTTCGGTCGATCATGGCGGCGAGCGTTTCCAGCCAGCGGGCGCGCAGGTCGGGCTGCGTGGCGGGTGCCGAATCTCCGGTGTCGCTGACCGGCTCGCTGAGGAGCCCGATGGCCGCACTGACGTTATCGATCCGGCGCCGCATGCTGGCGGCGTTGACCTCGTCGAGACTCGCGACCGCCTGACGCAGCCCGGCGCAGATCCGGACCACCATTACTTCACTTACTTTGCGTAGCGCCCCGGTGTCGGTCTGTCGTACGTCGCCGTAGCGCTGCGCTCGGGCCAGCGCAGGAAGTGCGTCCATCAGGTGCACAACGTCGGCGTCCAGGGCCGCTTTGTCGGCAAGCGTCGCGAGCAGCCGGCTCAGCGCCCGGGGCAGATCGGCAAGCAGGCAGCGTTCGACAGCTTGCGTCAGCTCGACCAGCGAACCCTCGTCGATGATCTTCTTCACTCGGGCCGTTGCTGCCGACTCCACCGTCGTGCCCCATACAGACGCCTCGACGATTGCCACCGAGTACTCCGGCTCCCATCGAGACTCCCACGTCTCCCGGAACGTGCCCTGGCTCTGCACCGAACTTTCGGCCGGCAGGATCCACCTCAGCCCCAGCAGCTGTAACCGATGGAACAACTGAGACCGGGCCTGATCGATCGGCCTGCGCAGATCAAGATCATGAAATCGAAGTTCAGCTTCCCGCCGGACCCGCAGCGTGCGGCAGGTGCGGGCCAAGTCGGCCTCCAGCGGGACGGTCGGCACGCCTTGGTTGACCGACCCAAGCGCCTGCCCGACCACTAGGTGATCCGTGATGTAGCGGACTGCTAGCTCATCACCGTCACAGAGTACTGCCCGAGTCGCCTCGGTGACCTCCGCCAGACCAGCCAACGGTCTGCCACGCAAGCCGGCTAAGGTTTCCGCGAGCCGGACAGCCTCGATGACGTGAGCGCTGGACACCGGAAGGTCCCGGACACGTAAGGCCTGCGCGACTTTGGCAAGCCAGCGCACAATCGGCCGATCTGGAGCTATCCAGAGGTGGTGGTACCAACCAGGCGAGGCGACGCCGGCGCCGTAGCCGGTTGCCGAGGCAAGCCGCTGATGAGTCCAAGGCACCCAGGTCAATGTGATCTTGCGTCGAGGCGCTCCCCGCAACGTGCGGACGTCGCTGGCCGCCGGTGGCAGCGGCCAGCGCAACACAGGAGCGTGCCAGGCCCCACATACCACGGCCACGCGTTCTCGCCCTCGCTTGAGAGTCTCGCGGATCTTCTGGCGCATGTACGCCTCGCGCCGGGCCTCCCGCTCTGCGTCGCGGCCGCGCTGGTCCATGATCATCCGCAGTTCCGCCATCGCATCGGTGATCAAGGGGAATGGCGAGGAGGAATCCAGCCGTGCCTCTACAAGGTCATCCCACCACCGCTCAGGATCGTCGTAGCCGGCCGCTGCGGCCAGCGTAGCTAGCGGATCCTGCTGGTCGACCAGGGGCCCTGAAAGTGACTCGGACGGCACATCATCCGATTCTTCAAGATCATCATCTAGTGTCGGGCGGCGCGGCCAGCGGGCAAGCATAGTGGATGCGGGAAGGTCGCAGAAGCCCACGTCGATGTCACGCTGCCGCGCGTAGATCATGGCCTGCCACTCGGGGGAGAAGACGGCGTAAGGCCAGAACGCCGCAGTCTGCGGATGATCGGGCGCGTAACCGAGGAGGGCGAGTGGCGGCGTCATTTCGTCTGCCAGAACCCAGCGAAGCAAGGGATCCGCATCCGCAGGACCCTCGATAAGCACAGCGTCCGGCTGATAGTCCCTCAACGCCGCAACCAGTGAGCGGGCCGAACCCGGTCCGTGATGGCGGATGCCGAATACCTCCACGGGATGCTGTCCGCCAGCAGCATTCTCGGATGTGTCATCGACGGCATGATCATCAACCGTCGGTGGTGACAGCGTAGAAATCACGAGACATCGCGGCAGGCCGTGTAGAACTCCGACCAGCCCTCTCGATCGCGCGCGACCACTTCAAGGTATTCGCTCCACGCCACCCGATCGGCGACCGGGTCTTTGACCACGGCTCCGACAATGCCGGCAGCGACGTCGGCCGGCCTGAGGTGACCGTCGCCGAAGTGGGCGGACAACGCCATCCCACTCGTGATCACTGAGATCGCCTCTGCCGTCGAGAGCGAACCAGAGGGCGACTTGAGCTTGGTGCGTCCGTCTGCGGTGACGCCGGATCTCAGTTCCCGGAACACCGTGACCACCCGACGGATCTCATCGACCGCAGCGGGAACCTCTGGCAGCTCCAGTGAGGAGGAAAGGTCGACAACTCGGGTCGCGACGATGTTCACTTCGTCATCTTCACTGTCGGGTAGCGGCATGACGACGGTGTTGAAGCGTCGACGAAGGGCCGAGGACAGCTCGTTGATCCCCCTGTCGCGGTCGTTCGCCGTCGCGATCACGTTGAATCCCCGAAGGGCTTGGGTTTCTCGGCCCAGCTCCGGGATCGGTAGGATCTTCTCGGACAAGATCATGATCAGGGCGTCCTGCACTTCGGCAGGAATCCGGGTCAGCTCCTCGATCCGGGCTATCGAGCCACGCCTCATCGCGACCATCACCGGCGAGGGAACCAGCGCCTGCGGGCTCGGCCCTTCGGTGAGCAGCCGGGCATAGTTCCAGCCGTACCTGATGGCCTCCTCCGCTGTACCGGAAGTGCCCTGGACCATCAAGGTCGAGTCGTCGGATATCGCGGCGGCGAGGTGCTCCGACACCCAGGACTTGGCCGTACCCGGCACGCCAAGCAACAGCAGCGCGCGATCGGTGGCCAGGGTTGCCACCGCGACCTCGATCAGCCGCCGGGAGCCGACGTACTTCGGCGAGATCACAGTGTCGTCTGCTAGCACGCCGCCCATCAGGTACCTCACGACGGCCCAGGGGGACAGCTGCCAATGCGGTGGCCGCGGCCTGTCGTCCACAGCCCGCAACGCGGCCAGCTCCGCCTGATACGCCTGCTCCGCATGTGGCCGGAGCGGCTGGCTAGCCGCCTCGAGCGGATGGGTCACCGCATCTCCTTGTCGTCGCTGCTCGCGGTCATGGGACATCACCACGGCAGTATCTCCAGACGTTCGACCATGATCGGTTCACCGGAGAAAGCACTGTGCATCTCAATGCGGAGCCAGACCGTACGCTCCAACGCGAGAAATGCCTCACGCACCGATCGCAGGCCGGCCGGCGGCATCAACTCATGACGCTCCCGAATCTGCGCCATCGCTGACCGCAGCAGTTCGTAGTGCTGCAGCGGCACTCGGGCTCCCACCGCAGCGGCATAACGCGCACCACGCTGTCGGAGCTGGCCGCTGCTGATGATCTGAACAACCGTCCGGGTGAGCTGCTGCGACCATGGCGTGGCAGCGTCCATGATCAGGTCTGGATCGGCGCGAATGGCATCCTCAGTGACCGTAACGGCTTCGACTTTCGACTCCGGAGAAGCGTCCTGTATGTGGGAACGCAGGCTCTTGGCGAGCCGCGCCCACTGGGGGTTCTGCTCGACGAACCATACGCCGCGGTCGCCGACTGCTTCGACGAGCACCGTGCGGTCGAGGCCGGGGCTCCGAGCTGCCAGCATCGCCAAGAGAGTCCAATAGGCCGCAGACACCCGACGGCCATAGCGGACTGCCGCGATCAACCACAGGTTGATCAGGTCGACCTGCGGCGGAGACAGCAGCCCTGCCAGGATCCGGTGCGCCGCAGGGCTCGCGACCGGCACCCGGTTCGGCGGCGCGATCGCGCCCGCCGGGCAGTCTGGGAGAAGCCCGCCAGCTCGCGCGAATACGCGATGGCGGGCAGCCAGCGTCAAGATGGCGTGTGCGGGATCGACCGCCTGATCGATTTCCGCTCCCCAAATCGCTGGCAGTATTTCCGGCACGGGCCGCCGGTCAGTGCCGATCAGCCCTATCGTCACGACGTCTTCCCAAGCGGACATGGCTCAGGCCGCCCGCGCCACGACAGCGGTGCTGAATGGTTCAGTGGCGTCTGTCCGGAGCACGCTCAGCGGCCGGAAACCACGGTGCGTCCACTCTCCGAAGACCTCGATCGGCTCGCCTCCGGAACGCGCGAGCAAGGGCCAAGGCTCCTCGGGAAGGTCAATGATCTCGCAGCACTCTCCCTCGGGCGTCCGCATGCGCCATAGTCCAGGCCCCGGCACGGGCACTGCATTGATCACCGCCGGCATTCGAGCGGCCCAGGGATCGGTCGCGACAAGTCGGGCGAACCGAGAGCGCACGTCGGCGACGGATTCCGCTGGCGGCATCATCAGGGCAGCGGTTGCGCTGGTCTGCTCACCGATCAACGCACGGAACTGACCAGCGCCCGGGTAGAAGTGCAATCGAGCGTGCAGCAACGACCCGGCCATGACTGTGTCGTCGAGTGGCCCGCCGGGCGGCGCGAAACTCATGATCACCGCCCAGCGACCTGAGGCAGCACCGTAGAGCCAGACCCGGCGGGTATCGAGCCGGTACTCGGTGCTGTCGACCATGCCGACCGCGAACCAGTGATCGTCAACGCCCGGTCGGACGAGGACCTCGGACTTGGCGACCGAATATCCAATGCGGGCCCGAACGGTCGCGGCAAGATCAGCGGGCAGCTCGTCCAGCCGACGATGCGCCTGAACGAGCAGGTGCAGAGCGCCCAGCTGTTCGAGTACCCGGCTCGGCCAGCCGACGCTGGCGAACTCAGCCGGAATGGCCCGCAACATCCCGGCGACCCCTGGAGCCTGCGCATCGACCATTCGTGCAGCCATGGTGTCGAAGTGGCCATATCCTGCTCTCTCCAGACCCGCGATGCCGCCACGTATCTGATCGCAAAGCCACTGGTCGAGCTCGTCCAGCCCCGCGGCAGCCCGCTCCGCGCGCGCCGCCGCCCGCTTGGCCGCCGCTGCAGGATCGGCCAACTCACCAGGCTGACGCGGGGCATTGGCCGGCTCTGGTCGCGCCTTCAATGCGCCTCGCGCTTCCAACCAACCGGCAGCGAAAGGCGGCGGCTGGCTTGCGGGCACCAGGCCATCGCTCCATTGCAGGAGCAGTGCGAGCGCATGCTTGCACGGGATCTTGCGGCTCGGGCAGCTGCAGGTGCTGGCCGGCGGGGAGTTGAGGTCGACAACTGTCTGGTAGAGCTGGCCCTGTCCACCGGCACAGGATCCCCACAAACCTGTCGAATTGTTGCCGAGGTCGAGCCACCTCTCCGTTCCGGCAAGCGCTGTGGCTGCCGCGATCGATGCGCGGTCAGGGGCTAGGGACAGCACCTGTTCCCGTGGCCAGACGTCCATGCCGAACACAGTAGTTGTCGTCAATGACAGGGCATCGGGCCCGCTCTCAGCTCATGTTGTGGTGCAGATAGGCAGGCTGTCGGAGTCCCATCACTGCCTCGATCATGCGAGCCGCAGCTACCGAGGCGGCGACGTCGTGCATCCGCAGGATCCTGGCGCCGTTGAGTACGCAGATTGTCGCAGCCGCAATCGAGGGGGGCATTCGTTCTGACATGGGCAAACCTGTCGCCTCGCCGATGAAGTCCTTGTTGGAAACGGCCGCCAGCATGGGCAGTCCGAGATCGGCAACCTCCGACAGCCGCAGCGTCAGTTCCAGGGAGTGCAGGGTGTTCTTGTTGAGATCGTGGCCCGGGTCGATGACGATTCGGCTTTCCGGAACTCCATGATCAACGGCCAACTGCACGCGCTCGGCGAGGAAAGCCTTGATCTCACTCACCACGTCGCTGTATTGCGGCCGATGATGATGCTGCCGTGGCAGCGCCAGGCTATGCGTGATCACCATCGTCGTCTCTTGAGCAGCCACGACATCAGCCAGCTCTGGGTCGTGCAGCCCTGTGGTGTCGTTGATCACCGCAGCACCTGCGGCAACACAGCGGGCGGCCACCTCCGCACGGAATGTGTCAACCGAGACGACGATGTCACTGATCGCTGCGACCCGCTCGACAACGGGCACCACACGGTCGACCTCCTCGGCTACCGTGACCTCCGGCATGTCAGGCGAGAACGGCACGCCGCCGATATCGACCCAACCCGCACCAGCCTCGGCCGCATCCAACGCCGCCGCGACGGCGTGCTCCAGCGTGAACGTGCGCCCGTGGTCGAAAAACGAATCCTGCGTGCGATTCACGATTGCCATCACGACGATCTCGTGGTCGAAGTCAAAGGTGCGTCGGCCGATCGTACGGACGGGATCCCGCAGTGGCGGCAGGTAGTTCACGGGCCAAGTCTCGATCACGATGCAACCGGTCGGCGATCCGTAGTCGGACGCATTCGAAAATCACAAAGCCCGAACCCTCCAATCGGGTTCGGGCTTTCTGCCGTCCTGAGACGTCGCGCTTGTGGAGGTGGCGGGAATCGAACCCGCGTCCTCGAGTGACGAACCAGGTCTTCTCCGGGCGCAGTTGGCTAGGCGTTTTCTCGGCCCCTGCACTCGCGCCAACACGTTGCAGACAAGCCCAGCCTCAGTTCATGTCCCTGCTGAGCCCTGAGACGATTCTCAGCAGGTAAAGCCTCCTCGATGAGGCCAGGGGCCGGGACGGAGGCGCTCCCGGTCTGACCCTTCGATCACTGTTTAAGCAGCGAGAGCGAAGTGTGCTTGAGTTTTATCCTCGGCACTTATTGGTTTCCAAGGGACATTTACGAGTTGACCTTGGATTCTCGGCCCGCTTCTCCTGGGACTATCGACCCAAGTCGAAACCGATCACCCCCCTGTTGAGTTGTGCTTTTGGCGATCTCCGTAGGGCCGAGATCGCGACCGCACAGATTCTACCTAAGAGTGGAAGGCTGTCGCAGCTGGATTGATTCCCTCCCGAGACGCAAAGGGCGTCGGACCCGCTGGGGATCCGACGCCAATCGTGCGCGCTACTTCTCTTTCAGCACCTCGAGCTTGACCACATTCTTGACCGGGTTCTTCCAATCCTCACCCTGCAGGGCCTTGGCACCGCCGACGATCGTGAGAATGAACCAGCCGAGACCCATGAACGGCACCAACCAGCCGAAGATGTCAAGTCCGGTTATGCCGCCCAGAATGGCGACCAGCACGAACGCGATCGACGAGATCAGTTGGAAGTTGAAGGACTTGGCCGCCTCCTTCCGTGAATACGTCCCGGGGGTGGAGAGCGCGTAGACCAGACCTGGGCCGAAGAGCCAGAGGAAGAAAACTGAGAAGTGCGCGACTGCAGCCGCTCCTCGACCCGCCTGCTGCCGGGTCTCCGGCCGCACCAACGGTTGGTAGGCGGGATGAACACCGAGCGCTCGGGAGGAGGTCGGGATTTGGACCAAGCCGTAGAAGGCTTCGTTGAGCTCTTTGCGAGTGACGGCGGTGAGGACCTGCCCAATCCGCTGATCGAACTCGGATTCACTGATCCTGCCCTCGGCGTACGCCTCCTTGAGCCAGATTTCGGCGCGGTCACGCTGTACCGGGGTGACCTGCATTTTGAGACTTGGGTGCTCATAGATCGCGTTCATGCGACCAGCATCGTTCGGCGGCACGCCATAAACCATCAGGCACTCCCCCGGGCGTACCCCGGTGAGGCCACGAATCGTCGGGTCACTCCGACGCGGCTTACCAGCTGCCGCTGCCCCCTCCGCCACCGCCACCGCCGGAGAAGCCACCACCGCCGAAGGAGCTGCCACCACCGAAGCCCGTGCCACCAGCACCCGACGAGGACGCAACTGGCGTAGCTGCGGATGTCAGGCTGCTCGTCAGGAACGCTGTGTTGAACGCCGACATCTGATAGTTGCCGACGTACCAATACGGAGTGTCGTTCGGCAGCCGCCCCATCGCCACCAGGTCACCACAGATCTTCGCCCAGCGATCGGCCAGCTCGAAGATGATCGCCCAGGGGAGGTACTTGGAGAAGATGTCCTCGCCCTCCTCGAACTTGAGTTGATCGGCTTCGGCGGTAGCGATGTAGGTCCTGAAGCCCTCGATCTGATCGCAGACCGCACGACCGTCCGCGGTGCGCTGCCCTTTCCTGAGCTTCCGGCGGATCACCGCCAAGGTGATGAGGATGGGCAGCAGCGGCAGCAAGACCAACAGCAGCCAGAATCCCACCGCAAACGACGCGAAGATTCCGATGACGATGACACCAAAGCCGAGGCTTCTCGTCGCTGCAGCCGACGGCACCTTGCGGAACCAGCCGCGCGAGGCGACCTGATTGCGTACCGAATCTCGCATCTGTTCGTGGGCGCTTGACAGACTGCCGGGTGCGGAGAGGTCTCTGACCGCTCCTGGCGGCTCCCCGTCGAACAGGTTGGTCAGCAGCACCATTTCGTGCGGCGCTGTAGCCCTGTTCGGATCGACCAGGGTGACCTGAAAGTCGTCCTTGCCGTAGCTCTGGACCGTAAGGGCACCGCGGACCGCGAGATCGATGATGGTCGCCGCTGTCTCGCGGGAATCAACCTGACCGTCAATCAGCAGGCCGGCTTCCGCCACCGGGATCGGCGGCGGGGAGAAGGCCACCGGGATGGTGATATCGGGGTCGTTGGGCACAATGCGCACCTCCTGGCCGGGGAACGGAACCGTTCCCGGTGCCAGGTCCGCATACCGCTGGTCGCGGCCATTCTTGCGCCACCACAACATGCCAAGGATCGGTGAGCCTACGGCGATGAGGAGCGTGACGCCAGCCAGTGCGATCGCACCGGCCCTTTCGGCAGGTGAGAGTTTGGAGCCGTTTGGCTCCATATGGGGCTTGTTGTCCGCCACCAGACCCGGTGTGATCTTGACGCCGATGCTGACGCTCTGCCCCGGTGGGACATTCATCTGGGCGAATGTGGCCTCGCCGCCCTTGGTGAACTTCTTGGTCTCACACGGAGTGGTGCTTCCCGGTGGTCCGGCGAAACATGTGGCGTCCTGAGCGCCACCAGGGACCGTAGTCGTGATCTTCAACTCTTTGATCAGCGGATTGCCGAAGCCTGGGCCGTCCCAGAAGAACTCGTCATAGCCGCTGAAGGATCGCATGGCGCCACTGACGTCATAGGAGATGACGTAGGTCGCGGTTGGGGCCGAGATCGTCTCGGCGGGATCGCCGATCCGTACGTTGAGCTCCTCCTCGCGACCGCCCTGGGACTCGGTGGTCTCGGAGCTGAACTGAGTTGCCACGTAGTCGTCTGGGCTCGTCACCTTGATGTTGCTGATCCCGTAGACGAAGTCCTGGTCGCTGTCGGGGTCAGGCTCGCGGATCACGAGGTCGCGTTGGATGCCGTGCCGACCAGAGTTGCTGCCGAACCGCCAGACGATGGTTTCTTTCACCTTGAGAACACCGCTCGGCTGCATCTCGTAGTTGATGGTGAAGGAATCGATCTGGTCGTCGGCCGCATACGCCTGGGTCGGGGCGACAAGTGCCCAGGCTAGAGCCGTCATGACCATCAGAAGGAATGCAACTACCGCCCGGGTGAATCGGCCAGAGACTTGCCCTACGCGCCCGGCGGCAGATGCGCGGAATTGCACCATTGCTTCATTGTCCTCGCTTGCGGGCGGCCAGAGCCCGATCGGCCTCGCGCCTTGATTCCCGAGCGGCAATGGTCTGGCGCTTGTCGTAGGCACGCTTGCCGGTCGCCAGCGCAATCTCGACCTTGGCGTACCCGTCTGAGAAGTAGAGCGACAACGGCACCAATGTCATGCCAGAGGTGGCCAGTTCGCGATCGATCTTGCTGATCTCGCGACGGTTCAACAACAGCTTGCGGGTGCGACGCGCGTTGTGGTTGGTCCACGTGCCGTGGCTGTACTCGGGGATGTGGGCTCCTCGCAGCCAGACCTCGCCATTGTCCACGGTGGCGAAGGCATCGACTAGATTGGCGCGTCCCTCGCGCAGCGACTTCACTTCAGTGCCGCTGAGGACAATCCCAGCCTCGTAAGTGTCGTGTATGTGGTAGTCGTACCGGGCCTTGCGGTTCTGGGCGACCAGCCTGCGACCCTTCTCCTTCGTCATGGTCCTATCCTCCGCGCTTCTGATTACCTCCGCTCCGCTCCGGCGGCGGAAGGATCAGAACCACGTCATCGGGTTCCGGAGCCGACCGTTCAGCCAAACCATCAGGTGAAGGTGGCAACCAGTGGAGAATCCGGTGCTGCCAACGTAGCCAAGGACCTGACCTTTCTGGACACGTTGACCAACGCGAACTATGTAGCGACTTGCGTGGTTGTAGCCAGTGGTCACGTACCGACCGCCGAGGTAACCGTGGTCGATCATCAGCCGGTTGCCATAGCCGGCGTTGTAGTACCGCTCTGCGACCCGGCCTGCCCGGGGAGCCCGGATCGGAGTGCCGCATCCGGCACCGAAATCCGTACCATCGTGCAACTTCCAGTAGCGCAGCACGGGGTGGAAGCGCATTCCGAAAGGTGAGGTGATGTGAGCCGGCACCGGGAAGGCGAAGCCGTGGCCGGCGCTCGACATGCTGGAGCGTCGAGTATTGGCCCGGTTGCTGTGCTTTGTGGCGGATCGTGATCGATGAGCAGTCTTTCGTTCCGCCGTCCGCTTTCGCTCTGCCGCCGCTCGTTCCGCGGCCCGCCTGCGCTCTGCTGCCGCCTTGGCAATCCGGCCGGCTATGCGCCGCTCCACCGACGCGCGCTCCTTGATCAATTCGGTATAGCGCGCCTTGTCCTGTGCGACGTCGGCGGCGGCGGCATCTTCAGCCGTTTTCTGCTGCGTGAGCAGCTGAGCAACTGTGGCCTCCTGCGCTTCGGCGCGAGCCTCCAGCTTTTTCTTGATCTTGAGATTGGCAGCAGCTTCGCGGCGTGCTGCGGCGACCTTTGCCTCCAGCTCAGCCTGTCGCGCGCGAGCAGCGTCCAGCTGGCGCTGCAGTTCCGTCAACCGATCGATCTCTGCCTGCGCGCTGTCAAACAGAGTCGTCGACCATTGGAGGCGCGTCTGCAAATCATCGCTCGAGTCTGGATCGACGAGCAGCGCGATCGGCAGCAGGTTGGTTTGCTGCTGATACTGATCACGGACCACCTGCCCAGCCTTAGCATGCTGGGCGTCTAATCGCGCCTGTCCTGCGACAACGGCAGCGACTGCGGCGGCCAGGTCCGCCCGAACCTGCTGCAGCCTCGTCGCCATGTGGGCGTCCTTGGTCTGGGCAACTCTGAGCTCCTGGCGGGTTGTTGTCAGCCGCGCCGTGGCTGCATCTAGCTTGTTCTGCGCTTTGTCGACCGCAACGACCGCCGCACTGAGTGTCTTGGTGGACTCATTGAGCTCGCTCTTGGTCTTGGCGATCTCTTGCTTGACTCTCGCCCGTTGCGACGTGAGCTCGTCGGCGGAGGCTTGCGGCCCGAGCAGAGCCAGGGACAGTGCCGATGCGACTGCAACAACGACAGCTGACCGCAGCGTGCGGTTACGAGCGGCGTACACCGCTGGCAGATATGCGGTTGTGCCCTTGGACGCAGGCGGCTTGGCAAGGAGTCCTCGACTTCTTGCCAGCCTGGCGAAGCGACCACCAACCTTCGGTGCTTCGCTGTCGTCCGGAACGTCCTGACGGACGTAGGGAAGATCCGGAGCCACAGCTTTCCCCAATCCAATGTTTGGTTGTACGGCCCGGCATAGAGAGTTCGGAACAGTGAGCCGCTCCGCGTGGTGTCACCGCTCGGCGACCGCATGCGGCCTCGGCATGATAGGCAGGTCGCGACACCCGCTGGCAACGACCAAACGCACGAGTCGGAATTTCGTCGTCGATCACATATGAAGTCTCACGTGATACTTGAGTTATTTGAGTGATTTTGCGATGTTTATGTGACGAATGTGACGAGCGGCTCACTGTCGTGAGCTTGTGGAAGGTGGACGCGCGAATTGATCAATAAGTCCACGTCGCTCGAAGGTTCGAGGTCAGGGCACTGGGTTGAACGGCCAAGAACTCCGCACTGGTCGGAATTTGTGAGAGAGCGGGCCGAAGTCAGACCCGGAGATAGCGCCTAGTCGTGATTAGGGTTGGGACCACGGCAAGCACAACGCCAACCACGGTTACCCCCAGCATGGCCAGAGCAGTTTGCTGCCAGCCGATCCAGGCTATGAAGCGGATCGAGTTGCTGGCCCCCCGGATGATCCAGAAGTAGACGCCACCGGCCATGGTGACGCATGCCAGGGCGATACCGATCATTGCCGAGATAACGGCACCGAGCAAGAACGGCACCGTGATGTAGAAGTTGCTGGCGCCGACCAGGCGCATGATGCCGATCTCGCGGCGCCGGGCGAAGGTTGCCAGCCGAATCGTGTTGCCAATCTGGAGGGCCGAGGCGAGCAGTAACAACGCAGACGCGCCCGCGGTCGACCACTGCAGCACGTTGAGGGCTCGGAAGAACGGATCAAGCAGCTGGTGCAGATCCTGCACCTTCTGGACGCCCTTGAGCCCGACCACCGAGCTCACCACACCCTGGTACTCCTCGGGATTTTTCAGCTTGACGCGGTACGACTCCTGCATCTGATCGACGGTCAGCGAATCCTGGATCGGACTGCCCTCGTACGCCTTCTGGAACTCCGCGTACGCCTCTTGCTTTGTCTCGAAGTAGATTCCGCCAGGTGCGACCTCAGGATTGGCCTCCAGCGTTCGACGGATCTCGTCCTTTTGGGCCTGGGTGACATCCTGACCGGGGTCACACTGGTCGCCGCGTGTGTCCTTGGCACACAGGAAGATCGAGATTTCGATCTTGTCGTACCACCGGCCCTTCATGAGGTCGACCTGCTGGCTCGCGAGCAGTCCGGCGCCAAACAATGACAACGACACCCACATTGTCATGATGACCGCCAAGGTCATGGTGAGGTTCTGTCGAAGCCCGGCGCCGGTCTCGGACAAGATATGGCGGAAACGCATCAAATATCCCCAATAACTCGGCCGACGGCGGTCGCCACGTCCCGCGGAAGGCTACAACCGTGTCTCATCACGTTCTTCGTCTGCGCAGAAATCACTGGTAGCCGTACACGCCTCTGCTCTGGTCTCGAACGACTTCACCGTCGTCCAGTTCGATCACCCGCTTACGCATCTGGTCGACGATGGTTGAGTCGTGCGTCGCCATGAGGACCGTTGTATCCGCGCGGTTGATCCGATCGAGAAGCTTCATGATCCCCACGCTGGTCGCGGGATCCAGGTTGCCCGTGGGCTCATCGGCGATCAGGATCATGGGCCGGTTGACGAACGCACGCGCGATGGCGACGCGCTGCTGCTCACCGCCGGACAACTCCTCGGGCAGCCGGTCGCCCTTTCCGCCGAGACCAACAAGCTGCAGTACCTCAGGTACCACGCGATTGATGGTCGAGGCAGGCTTACCGATCACCTGGAGGGCGAACGCGACATTCTCGCTCACGTTCTTGTTCGGCAACAACCGGAAATCCTGGAAGACTGTCCCGATCTGCCGGCGCATTCCCGGGATCTTCCAGCTGTGCAGCTTGCTGAGCTCCCGCCCAGCAACGAAGACCTTCCCCTTGCTCGGCCGCTGCTCGCGCAGGATCAGTCGCAGGAAGGTCGATTTGCCGGAGCCTGATGCCCCGACCAAAAAGACGAACTCCCCCTTGTCGATGTCGACATTGATGTTCTCAAGCGCTGCGCGACGCTGGCCGTCGTAGATCTTGGAAACATTCTCAAAACGAATCACGGTGCTTGACTTCCCCGAATAGACAGCTCTGGACGCAGACGGCCAGGGAAGAGTCTAAGTCAAGGTTTGGTAACGGGACACGATCACCGGTCCGAGCTCGTCATGTGGATTCGCGCTTGGATCGCGCGCCGCTGTGCTGAGCCGGCGCGCCGCTGTCCTGGACGAATGAGCGAGTACGCAAGCTTTTCGCCCGTGAGCGAGATGAGGAAGGCAGCGGCTAACAAGCGCCAGCCTCAGCGAATGGAGCGAGAATGTGCACAGAGCGAGCGGAGCGGAAGATGAGCTCAGCTGCCTAGGTCGTGGCCGCTTGGCTCATTCTGCGCCACCGGATGCCGGACTCGATGAAGCCGTCGATGTCGCCGTCGAATACCGAGTCAGGCGAGGACACTTCGTACTCGGTACGCAAATCCTTCACCATCTGGTACGGGTGCAGCACATAGGACCGCATCTGGGAGCCCCAACTGTTGGCGCCGTCGCCCCGGAGCGCATTCAACTGTGCCTCGCGATCCTGTCTCGCCCGCTCCAGCAGCCGTGACTGCAAAACCCGGAGCGCGGCCGCCTTGTTCTGCAGCTGGGATTTCTCGTTCTGGCACGAAACCACGATGCCGGTCGGAAGATGGGTAATGCGCACAGCGGAGTCGGTGGTGTTGACACTTTGCCCGCCCGGCCCTGAGGACCGGAACACGTCAATGCGCAGCTCGCTCTCAGGTATATCGATGTGATCGGTCGCCTCGGTCACCGGCAGGACTTCGACGCCTGCGAATGAGGTCTGGCGGCGTCCCTGGTTGTCGAATGGTGAGATCCGTACCAGGCGATGGGTGCCTTGCTCTGAGGACAAGGTTCCGTACGCGAAGGGCGCCTTTACCTGAAACGTGGCGGACTTGATGCCCGCCTCCTCCGCGAAGGATGTGTCGTAGACCTCGGTCGGGAACCGGTGCCGTTCGGCCCAGCGCAAATACATCCGCAGCAGCATGGCGGCGAAATCGGCTGCATCGACGCCACCGGCTTCAGAACGGATGGTCACGAGCGCCTCACGTTCGTCATACTCACCCGACAGCAGCGTGCGTACTTCGAGAACCTCGACCGCCTTCTGCAACGAGGCAAGCAGGTCTGCCGCCTCGGCAAGGCTGGCTTGATCTTGCTCTTCCTGCCCGAGCTCCACCAAAACGCCAAGATCGTCAAGCTGAGCACGCAGCCCCACCACCCGATCGACCTCAGCTTGTAAGGCCGACAATCGGGAGGTCACTCGTTGGGCATTGTCCGGGTTGTCCCACAGGTCCGGAGCGGCCACCTGCTGCTCCAACTCGGCGATCTCAGCACGCCTGCTATCGGGATCGACGACAGCCTCAATCGAACTCAAAGCCCTGTCAAGGTCAGCGAGTGCAACTGAGAAGTCGGGTCCGGCCACAATGATTCACTGTACTTGGGTGCGTCCCTAGCGATCTCCTGCGCAAGCCGTCTGACCTCAGTAGGAGTCATCCGCGCGGTGCAGCTCCTCGACGTGGACGAATCGCTCTTCGCCGGTCATGCGGCGTGGCGGCCAGTCGCTAACCCAGATGACGACAAACGCGGCCAGCGAGCACGCCAATGCCACGACTGGACCCAGCACAAATAGCCATACCACCAGGCATCCGACAAGGTCCAACAGCAGCACGACAAGAGCGCCACGCTTATTGAGATGGCCGTGCCGGCCACGCCAGGCCGCGTAGGCGATCCAGGGCAGCATGGCCGACAGAATCGCCACCCAGGCAAACAGCGACATGCCCTGGGTGAAAGCGCCAGATGCGAGGCGAATCATCGCAACCAAACTGACCAGCCCCGTCAAAGCACCTAGGCCCATGGCGAGGTTCTTGTTCAGCATGCTTACTCCGGTGGCCGGCAGAGAGAATTGGTCGAGCCAGCACCGACACACTAGTCCCGTCGGCCGTGGATATCCCTGCAGCGACACCGGGATGTCACCATCCCGGTCGACCTCACGTGCGGAGGCCCTCCGTGGGCGCGCCAAACAACCTGACGGCGTTGTCGCTCGACTGAGCAAATCTGTACACGCTCACAACTACGCGGGAGTGGTCTAGGGCTGCGAGGTCGGTGCCCGACCGCCGGTAGAGCGAGCTAGTCACTCAGCGCGATGAACCGCTTGAGCTTGCCGGTCGCGGCGTGACGCGGGATCTGCTCAACAACACTGACGCTGATCTGAGGGTTCAAGAGCCCGAACGACCGCAGCGCGGAGACCAACGCCGCAGCCACAGCCGAGACATCGGGCGATCCCACCACATGCACATCCGCCCCGGCTACGGTCTGACGCACCTGGTACTCCGAGATCAGCGGGTCGGTGCCCAGTACGTACCGGAACGCACTCGCCGGAACCTGGTCCTCGCCGTAGCGGAAGTCGTCGTCGCGCCGTCCGGCAATGTCGGCGACCCGCAGCATGGAGCTGCCGCACGGGCAGCGGCCGGGCAACAGCGTGACCTCGTCTCCGAGGTCGTAGCGAATGAACGGGAAGGTGCGGCCGGCAAGCCCGGTCGCGAGCGTGCGCGTTGCCGGCTCATCAGGGCCGACTGGTCGCCCGGCTGAATCGACGCGCTCGAGGATCACCTCGTCCTCGGAGATGTGAAGGCCATCGCCCTGGCCGCATCCCACTGCCTGGACACCGATCTCGGTCGAGCCCCAGAGGTTGTGGATCGGCGCACGCCACGCAGCCTCGATCGCATCGCGGTCCTCCTCACTGAGCGGCTCGGAGTTGGTGCTCACACGAACCGGCCGGATATCGAGCTCACCCGCGATCGCGGCCCGGGCGAGCCGTCCGATCACCGAGGCATAGCCCACGAGATGGGTCGGACGCGCGTCCGCCACCGCTCGCAGCACCTCGTCGAAAGGAGCCCCCGCCGGGATCACGACGGTCTCCATCGACGGGTCGGTCGCAATGTCGAATAACGGCGTGCTGGCGTGTGGCGGCTCGCCTGCCGACAGCACGGCCAGCCGTGCCGGACGCACGTCCAAGCCGGAGACGCGCTCGGCGCGCACCTGCCACCGCCAGGCGAGGCAGGCGAGCGTGACGAACTGCTGCCAATCCCATACGTACACGCCGCGCACGCCGCTTGAGCCCCCGGAGCTGAACACCTGGTCTCCGGCCGCCGTGTAAGAGAACCACCGCTGCTGAGCCAACACCCGCTCGGCGCCGGCGCGGTCGATGTCGGGCGAGGTGACGATCGCGTCCCATTCGTTCTGGGCATCTTGCTTGACCATGGGCGGCAGCCGTTCGAGGTCGTCGACGGTGGCCGTCGCCGGGTCGATGTCGGCCATCCGGGCGGCGTGGAACGGCGAGCGCTCGCGCGCAAATGCGAGCAACGACCGGAGTCGTTCGGTCCGGTAGTGCTCGATTCGCTTGCGCGGCCACTCGAGCCGCGCCACGTGGTCTTCGAGCGATGCGCGTACCGCGTTCAGGTGGGCCGCGCGCAGATGCTCGTAGGCGGCCTTCAGGTCCTCGTGGGGCACGCGCATAGTGTCCCGCTTGCCCCGTCTACGACAAAGCAATCGATAGGGCTAGATCGCGTGGTGTCCAGACTCCGCGGGCACGCCTCGATCGCGATTGCCAGTAACGTATACGGGCACCTAGTCGGCATTTTGGATCAGGCGCGGTGAACGGTGCCGCTAGCCTGATTGCACACACCTGAGGGTGAAGCGCCTGATGAGCGGCCTGAAGCCAAGGGATGAGAAGCCGTCCGACTGGGGCAGACGATGTCCCGGGAGCATAGCTCAGTTGGTTAGAGCACTTGCCTTACAAGCAAGGGGTCAGCAGTTCGAGTCTGCTTGCTCCCACCCTCAAAGCCCCTAGTGAGAGGCCAGTTTCGGAACACGTGAGGACCAGTGGTCGGCCGATCGGCTCGGTTTGACCACCATTTATGACCACCTTTGTCACCCGAGCGCCTCCGACAGACGGGCGAGCGCGTCGCGTGACACATCCGGGGAGACGTGGCCGTAGATGTCTCCGGTGATGCCAATGCTCGCGTGTCCCAGCACCTCAGAGACGACCTTGAGCGGCACCCCGTTGACCAGCATCACCGCGGCCGCAGAGTGGCGCAGCGTGTGCAAACCGATGTCGGGCAGGCCCACTTGCCTTGCGGCCGCCTGGAGGGCCCGCAGGGCGTTACGCGGCTCGTATGGCGTGCCGAGCTCGGTTGTGAACACGTAGCCCGTTTGCTGCCACGCTGAGCCTGCCCTGAGCCGCTCCTCAGCCTGCGACGTGTGTACCTCGCGAAGCACCCGCTGGGCCGTGGAGGAGAGCGGCACCGACCGCCGGGACTTCGCCGTCTTGGGCTCGGTGACGACCAGGGCGCCATCGACCCGGGCGAGGGTGCCGCGTACCCGCAGCAGACCAGCGTCCAGATCCACATCGGACCAGCGCAGCGCGAGAGCCTCCCCACGCCTCAGCCCAGTGTTGACCAGGAGCGCGAACAGGGGCGCGTATCGGCTTGTCTGGGCAGCCCCCAGAACCCGCCGGACCTCCTCTGGCGTGAGGTGAGCAGCTTCCTGCGGCGCCACCTTGGGCCGAGTGACAGCGGTCGCGACGTTGCGGGCGAGTGCCTCGTCGCGTACGGCCGTGTCGAGGATCGCCTTGAGCGCGTTGAATGCCGAGCGGATGGTGGAGTCGGACAACCCCCGGCCTTGTAATTCGACCTTCCACGCTTCGACGTGGGACGGCTTGAGCCTGTCGAGCGGCTGAGCGCCGAGCTTCGCCGCGATGATGTGCTTCCGGGCCAGCGTGGCATACAGGCTCTTGGTGCTCGGCTTCCTGTCCGACGCCGCGAGCGTCGAGGTGATCCAGATCTCGGTGAACGCTCCCAGCGTGATCTTTTTGTCCCGAGCCGGCAGGTGAGCGCGCAGCCGGCGCCGCACCTCCTCGGCCTTGTCCCGGGCCTCCCGTGCCGTCTTGCCGTAGACGGTCGTGCGCCGCGGCACCCCGTGCTCGTCGCGATACCGCACATGCACCTGCCAGCGCCCGTCAGCCCGCTTGACCGGGGTGCTGCCCTCGTGGTTGCCGCGGCGCTTTGCTGTGCTCACAGGAGGCCCGCCTCTCGTGCCCGCTTGACCCAACGCTGCGCCGTCCGAGGGCTCACATCAAGGGCGTCCTCGATCGCGCGATAGGCATCATCCGAGACGAGGGCGTCACTCCTCGCTCCCTGGCCCTTGGGGTGAGCCCGCGCGATCTCGGCAACCCTCCGGAGTGCCTCGGGGGTCATCCGGTTTCGACGCTTGTTCGCGGCATGCACCGCTGCGCGCCGATCATTTGGATGCCCCCCGCCCGGATCTCCTGTACCGTTCGGGTCCCGGCTGCTGATCCCACTGCAGCCCGCCGTCCCCGCGGGCACGACGAGTCACGCCCGACCACCCAGCGAGTCGACGTACTCGGCCAGCGCCGACACCGGCACCAATCGCCGGCGGCCCTGCTTCACAGTCCGTAGCCGACCCGAGCGAATCAGCTCATAGAGGACGGACCTACTCAGCCGCAGCGCCTCCGCCGCCTCGTCCACGTCATACAGCACGGCCGGCACCGCAGGCCTGCTCTCAAAGACAGCCATGATTGCTCTTCCCTTTCCCGGTGCCACCACCGGCTTGCGTTCGGTTCGTGGTCGGGAGTCTCGGCCCTACCCGACCTGGGAGTGTGTGGTCTGCGTCGCCCACCAGATCGGCTGGACATCTCGTGCGGGCGGCGGAGTCTAAGATCAGTGGATCGGCTGCGCGTGTCACCGGACAGCCCCCAAACTCCTATATGTGCATCATCGGCCTGGCCCTTCCGGAGTCGCATTTCTTCCTGGCAGGTTGCAGAACTCCCTCGATCGGCTGGCACCGGGACGTCTGACTTGCGTTGCTCCAGTGCCGGGTTCGCCCGGGCCCGTTCCGCTTGTTCCGGGCGTGTGAGCGTGGCTGCTGTTCGGCGGCTTGGCCGGCGGCGATCAGCTGATCTGCGGTGTCGACGACGAGTCCGCGACAGGCCGGGGCGGGGAGGGGAATCCGGTTGGCGTAGATCTCGCGCAAGGTGACCCTCGACGCCGAGGTTCGGCTTTCCCCGTGGTCGATGGCCCGCTCGGCGTCGATCAGCCGCCGGCAGTGGTGTTCGCCTCCCAGACCAGGTCCCAACACCTACCCCCAAGCCGCGCCGCAACCCAAGCAACCGGAACGCGCGTGACAGTGCCGGGCATCTGCTCATCCGACCGCAACAAGCCGACCTCCCTCGCCATGCGCGACAACCTGTGGATAAGCCGCGCGGATGGATCATTGCCGCCACATGTCCATAAGAGACGTGGGTGCTGCTTGGCGCTCAGCTGACTCGACATCGATTAGGAGACGGGTGATTCCGCCGGCACGTGTCTGGTGATGAGCACTTCAGCTGAGCTTCAGCGGTCTTTCCCGCTTGCCGGTTCACAAGTTCGCCCAGATGACCAAGGTAATCGCAGGCGCGTCCGACGTTCCAGTTCGGGTTCTTGACGGCGAGGGAGTGGTCTGGCGGGCCGAGGAAGTGGATGTTGCTCCCACCCGCTTTGTAGGGCTCTGTCGACCCAGCACCGAGGTACTCCGCGCGGGCGTGCAGTTCCGTGATCGCGAGATTTATGCGAGATGATCACGCGACTGCCGACCGCTCCGATGGGCATTTGATGCAGGTCAATACCCATCTCGCCGCGCGAATGCTAGCCCTCTTGACAACCGCGAGGGATGATGCGTCCCGGGACATGCGACTAGGCCGGAAGCAGCTTGGTAAGCAGCGGGCTTGACACAGTCTAAGAAATGAATGCCCGAATCAGGTGCGAGTCGAAGGGTGGGGCGGCGACAGGTCCAAGGCACCGGTCACCGTCAGGCCGACCAGGGCCGGCTGCCGTGCCACAGCCAAAGCCGAGCCGATGGCATCGAGCTGATCAATGGTGAGCAGGTCGAGCAGGGCTGAGCAGGTGACGAGTTGAGCGCTGCCCAGTCGATCCAAGACCGACGTCAGGATCCCGACATCTGCGGTCAGAGACGGGTCCGCGGAGCCACGGGTTGGTGACGTTGCGACGCCTGGTCTTTGATCGATCAGCAACCAGTCTTGCTCAAATGGCAGCCTGGGAGTGAGCGACCCTTGGTTGGCGCGCCGCCGGACCCGGACGATGACCGACCGTCTCGGACTCGCCCTCGATCTGCTGCAGAATCCCGCCCTCGATACGCTCGTCACCGGAATCTCATACTTCAACGAGTCGCCCGAGGTGATGCAGAGGCTGGCGTCCGGAGACCTGCCGGCGCTCTGCCACGTCGTTACCGCATGTGGGGCGGGAAAGGGCTCGCGTGTTCAGCGTGACGATCCGCGACCACATGATGGTCGCGCACAGTCTCCAGGGGGCCGTGTTCGGGCCCGCCCAGCGCCTGCACGGCGCGACGTACGTCGTGGATGCCACCTTCCGATCCGGAGCTCTCGACGCCGACAGCATCGTCGTGGACATCGGCCGTGCCGCCCAGTGCTGCACACGGTAGTCAGCGCGTTGAGCTACCGCAATCTGGACGACGAACCAGAGTTCGCCAGCCTGAACACCACCACCGAGGAGTTGGCTCGCGTCATGGCCGATCGCCTTGCGGCCCGGGTCAATGCCGGCGCCTTTGGCAAAGCCGCCAGAGGTCTGGCTGGGATCGCGGTCAAGCTGCGCGAATCGCACGTCGCCTGGGCCACGTACGAGCGAACGCTGTGAGGACGCTGCACGTCGTCGGGACCGCCGGCCTCGCCGACCCGTCGAAACCGAGCGGCGGAAACATCTACAACCGTCGGATCTGCGACGGTCTCACCACCATCGGTTGGCACGTGATCCAACACGTCGCCCCAGGGTGTTGGCCACGGCCCGATCGCGCGTCGGTGCAGGCGCTGAGCCGGCTACTCGCCGACATTGGGGACAGCGCCGTTGTCTTGGTCGATGGCCTGATCGCCTCAACGATGCCCGGCATCCTGGTCCCGGAAGCAAGCCGGCTCCGCTTGGCCGTTCTCGTTCACGGTGAAGCGCCGCCCAGTCATTCGGTGGCGCACGCGCAGACGCGCGAGGCCGCCGTTCTGTGCGCCGCCCAGTACGTCATCACCACCAGCTGGTCGACCCGTGAACGGCTGCTGCGTCGCTATGCGCTGCCGCCGCACAAGGTTCACGTGGCCCAGCCCGGGGTCGACCCCGCCCAGCTCGCATCGGGAACGGACCGGGGAAGTGAGCTGCTGTGCGTCGCCCCGGTCAGCTCGCACAAGGGGCACGACATATTGCTCGCTGCGCTGGCCGCCACCGCGGATCTGCCATGGCGATGCGCCTGCGTCGGGCCGCTCAACCGCGACCCGGTGTTCGTCGAACGCTTGCGGCTTGAGGCCGAAGCAGCCGGGGTCGGTGGCCGGATCCGTTTTCCTGGCGTGCAGATCGGCGACGACTTGGCCCACGCGTACGCCGCGGCCGACCTGCTGGTGCTGGCCTCGCGCGCTGAGACGTACGGAATGGTGGTCACCGAGGCCCTGGCTCGTGGACTGCCGGTCATCGCGACGGCGGTCGGCGGGCTGCCGGAGGCTCTCGGCCAGGCGAGCGATGGCCGCCGACCCGGCCTCTTGGTGCCGCCCGAGGACAGCGTCGCACTAGCGGCCGCGCTGCGCGACTGGCTGGTCGACGCCAATCTCCGGCATCGCCTACGAGAAGCGGCGCGCGAGCGTCGGTCGACGTTGTCCGGCTGGGATGCGCCCACCGATCGGATCGCGCGAGTCCTCGCCCAGGCCGCGACGTCATGACGCGACGGTCCCGGACCAGGGGAATAGTGGGTGGAGCTTAGGGGGCTCGAACCCTGATCTCTTCCATGCCATCGACAGTGGGCCTGTGTGGTGGACCAGCCCTGAGGCTGGCGATTGGTCACCCGCGTCCGCCGCTGACCGTCAGTGTGCGAGCGGATTGGTAAGCAGTTTGGTAATCAGCCTCGTCGTCAGACGATCGACCGGTTGGGGTCATACTGGAGGTCATCGCTTCGACTGTTCATGCTGGTCCACGACCGCGACGCTTTCGTAGAGCGTCTGGTGAGCACGGCGTGGTCTGCGGGTACGCCTACGACCCGCTCGACGACTACGCGGGCGCGGAGTTGGTGGGAGGGTTCCCCGACCCTCAGCCGCCTGCTGGTTCGCATCGCACGTGTTTCGACCCCCTCCTGGCCCGCCGGATCGCCAATGGCCTGAAGAAGGAACAGCGGCTACTGCGCGTCTCCCGACTCCCGTCCCAGACACCACGCCACCGGCATCCCTGGGCCAGTGAGACGAGCTGACGGCTCCTACCCGGCCAGCGCCGTCAGCGTCCGTTCCCCGCCTGGGTCGGCGGCGGTGGCCGGGACCACGGCGATCTCGTCCAGCCCCGCGGCGGCGTACGCGTCGATACGAGCCCGTATGGCCGAGGCGCCCCCCACCAACCCGACCGAGCTCGCGGCCTCGGTCGGAAGCACGGCCAGCAGGGCGTCCGAGCCAGCGCCCAAACGTGCCAGCTCCACCGCCTCCCCGAAGCCGGCCGCGGCGAACATGTCGCTGTAGCCCGGCACGGTCAGATACCCCACGATGCTCCGCAGAATCTGGGTGAGGGACTCCCGCTCTGGATCGACGGCCGCGGGCAGCCAGGCGGCGAGCCGCGGCGCCGACCGCCCCGCCCGCTCTGCGGCTGCGTCCAACTTGCCACGCAGCACGCGCACTTGGTCCGGCGAGACGACATCGAGCAGCATCCGATCGGCATGCTCGGCCGCCGCAGCGATCGCCCGATCCCCGAACGCCGCCACGGTGACCGGGCCTCCGGGCGCCTGCTGACGCCGGCGGAAGACACTCCCGGGTACGATCGGCTCGCCCAACTCCCCATGCATGAGCGTACGTACGGCCTCGGCGGTCTCCGCCAGCACGGCCGCGGGCTTGGTACGAGCCCGACCGTGAACGCCTTCGACCACCCGCTTGCTGGATGTCCCCAGAGCCACCCCGACAGGCCGCCCCACAGCAGCGGCGACCGACGCGGCCCCTCTGACGATCGTCAATGGATCGCGTACGGACACTGGCACGGGCCCGGCCGTTAGGGGAACGCGCTTGGTGGCACAGCCGATCGCAGCGGCGAGCACGAAGGAGTCCCAGGTCGGCCCCTCGCCCGCCCACACCTCGCAGTAGCCGAGCCGGTCGGCGAGCACACCGACCCGCAACGGCTCATCGACCGGGCTGTCGTCCTCACGTGCCGCGGCGACCACACTGATGTCCATCTACGTCACGGTAGTTGCTGTCCACGCTCGAGCCAGCGGCCAGCGGGCCGGCGGCCGGACGGCTCGGGGCCGGGGTTGGCCGCATGCCTGATCGACTGCCGACCCATCGCCCTCTCCGTTCTCTTCCCGCCTCACGACATCTGCGCTATGCGGCCGCGTTCACTGCAGGCGGTCAGCGTGACTGCAGATCCCAAGGCGTGCGTCTCCCGTCCACCGATCACCGAACCCATGTCCTGCACACTTCTTGCGGCTGGCGAGCCAGGGTTGGATCCCCGCACACGACGCAAGCGGCGTGCCACGGCAGATCTCATTGCGTTCCTGGCCGAAACGGGGTCGCTACGCGCTTCCGAGATCAACTGATCGGTCAAGACCGATCGAGCGGATCGAGTCTCCGCGAGCCAGACCGAGCGCAATCTCCTCCCGCAGCATTAAGAACGCGTTCCCTGCTTGCGATAGGTCCCCGCTCGAAGCGTCCGCATCAACTGATGAACTCTCCACGGCATCGCCCAGAACACTTGACGCGGTTGATGAGGGTTCGGCGTGCGACGCACACTCCGGGCGGTCAACGAGTCCTGCGGCCCGCGGGCTGGCTCAAGTGCCGCGCACTGTTCGTTTCGAGGTCAGACTGCCCAGTCTTTCGCGTGAGACGGCTCACGGCGTCATCCATGTGCTCTACCAGCAGCCGGTCGGTTTCGGCTGGATCCCCTTTGGTGAAGGACTCGGCGATCCTCCGGTGCTCCGCGACTCTGGTCTCACCTACGGCGTAGGTCGGCTCGAGCGCGGCGATGCACATTCGAGTCTCGGTCATCAAGGTCTCGTGAATCCGGATCAGCCGAGGGCTTCCCGACGCACGCACGTATGCCTTGTGGAAGGCGACGTCGATCTCGCTCACCCTGTGGGTGTCCCCGCTCTTGGCAGCATCCGCCATCTCGTCGCATAGCGCAAGCAGCTCGGCGGCTGCGGCATCCCGGTCCCGCTGGTGGACAAGCGCAGCGGCAGCACGCTCCACCGCGGCGCGTGCGATATACATGTCGACCACATTCTCCGGGGTCATCTCAATTACGAAGAGGCCGCGGTTTCGATGAGCCGTGAGCAGGCCCTCCTGAGCGAGTCGCTGCAACCCCTCCCGCAATGGGCCTCGACTGACATTGAGCTGACGTGCGTAGGCGGCCTCGCTGATCTGCGCTCCGGGCGCGATTAGCCCAGTCGCGATAGCCTCCCGGATGCGGGCGGCGATTAGGCCCGGCGTCGACTCCTGGACCACGGGCTCGATGCGGCCGTGTGCGGGGGGGCTGGTCACTGGGCCGCTCCCGCCATTGACGTGAAGAGGGCTCCGAGCCCAGGTAGCGGCGGCACGAGGCCACCGAGCCGAAGCCCCTCGAAGATCGTCACCTGGTTGGCCGTGAGAACCGGCATCCCGGCGGCGGCCTCGAGCTCGTCAACCCACGCGAGCGAGTGCATTGCGGTGTCCGGCACGAGCACGGCCTGCGCACCGTCCCGTTTGGCCTCGGCGACCATGGCAATCACTTGGTCACGGGTCAGCGTGCCGACCTCGGCGGCGGTGTAGATGTCGTGGCTGCTCATCACGATGACTTCGATGTCAGCACGCTGGAGGAAAGACACGAAGCACTCCGCCACATCATGGGGATAGGACGCCGCGACGCTGACCTTCGTCACGCCGAGGGCCTGGCAGGCGCTGACAAAGGCCAGCGAGGTGGACGACGTCGGCAGCCCGGAGACCTGCGCGAGTTTGTCAACTTGTTCTTGGGCCCCTATCCATCCAAAGACGAAGCTGCCCGAAGTGCAGGCCCACATCAGGGAATCGAGTCGGTGCGACGCGGCGAGGGTGCGGGCACCCTCAGCCAGCCGGTCGTGCCCGCCAAGGTCCATTAGAGCGTCCACCCGATGGGCGTCCTCATCCACCCATGTTTGAGCCAGCGGCAGCGCGACGTTCCAGCCATCCGTCCGAGCCTGCTTGAGACGGTCCACCAGAGCGGGAAAGTCGTCCGCGGCGCCGTGGCCCGGATAGAGCAGTCCCACCGTCGTCATGGCGCCTCCGAAGCTGAGTAGATTGTTGACAATAATAGTGGGAAACGTCTGGCCGCTTTGAGAATGTCTGTCGCTGCCGGACCAGCTTGTCTAGGCCGCCGAGCGCCGACAGCAGTTCCAGTGCCCGCCGACGCTCTGGACGACCGATGAAGGGGTCAGACCCGCCGCATACCACCCAGTGATGGGTCAGGCCGTCTCTCCAGCAGCGACTGGCCCGGGCCGACCGCTGCTACACCGGCAGCGGCGAGGACCGCCCACATCGTGACCTGGTTGGCGGTGAGCACCGGAACGCCCAGTTCCTGCTCCAATG
Source organism: uncultured Actinomycetota bacterium (assembly GCA_963836855.1). Taxonomy (GTDB): domain Bacteria; phylum Actinomycetota; class Actinomycetes; order Propionibacteriales; family Propionibacteriaceae; genus Microlunatus. The sequence goes on from CAWILN010000037.1 coordinate 61,162, forward strand.
CTGCGATGAGATCGTAGGTCCGCAGATTGGTGCACGATAGGAACACGGCATCCCCACCGCACTGGGCCGTCCTTCGGACCAGATCGGCGGTGACCTCGTAGGGCACTGTCCAGATCCTCCCGGTCAGGCCCATGTCGTTCTGGGCCGTCACCTCGACACCGGCTTCGTTGAGGTACGCGCGCAGTTTCGCCCCGACCGACTCGTCGTACGGCGTCACGAGGGCCACATCCTTGAGGCCCAGTGCGTGGGCGGCCGCGATAACAGCACCGCTCGTGGTGACGGCCTTGGGTGCGCCAGCCTCGACCATGCCCGCGACTAGGGCGGCCTCACCGGCTAGGCCCCCGATGAAGCTGCCCGAGCTGCAGCCGTACGCCACCGCCGCGGGCTCGACGATCAAGAGGTCCCTAGTACACCTCGCCACTGTCTCCCGGTCACCGAGAGCGGTAGCCTGCGCCACGCTTACTGGGATGTCTTGGTAGGGAGTGCGGGTCAGGTGCAGGGATACCTGCGCCGGCACCCACCGCCACAGTTCCCGGTCGAGTGCGAAGTCATAGGGAATGACCACGCCAACCCCCACCTGATCAGGGGCGACCGCGGCCGCACCGAGGGCGTCCATGGCTCCATCATGCCCCACGGATTGTTGACAATCAGACAGCTGCTTCCTAAGTTGTCGTAGTGATCGGCCTTCCACCCAACGAGATGCCGGCTGTTGTCGTGCTTTGTGAGCACCTCGAGGAGCGCCCCGATCATCTCGAGCTGCTGCGCAGCCGGTTCGAACTCCGTTTCACCGACGCCGCGCGGCTGCCCGACGCCATCGCGGGCGCGCAGGTGTTGTTCCTCTGGGACTTCTTCTCCTCTGTCGTGGAGCAGGTGTGGGACCGCTGTACCGACCTGCAGTGGATCCACGTCGCTGCCGCGGGCGTCGACACGCTGCTGTTCCCGGGGCTGGTCTCCTCCGACGTGGTCGTCACCAATGCCCGCGGCACCTTCGACCGGCCAATCGCGGAGTTCGTCTTGGCGTCGATACTCGCTCACGCGAAACTGCTCCACGAAAGCTACGAGCTGCAACGGCGCCACCAGTGGCAACACCGCGAGACCCGCAGCGTAGCCGGCGCGCAGATCCTCGTCGTCGGTACCGGCGCCATCGGTCGTCAGATCGCCCAACTGCTGACTGCCGCCGGTTTGCACGTACGCGGTGCGGGCCGCAGCCCCGGTGACGCCGACCCCGACTTCGGCATCTTGGTGTCGAGTGTCGACCTGCCGGGCCAAGTGGGGTGGGCCGATTACGTGGTTAACGCAACGCCGCTAACCGATGCCACCCGTGGCCTGTTCGATGCAGCGGTCTTCGCCGCGATGAAGCCGACCGCCCACTTCATCAACATCGGCCGGGGAGCGAGCGTGGTGGAGGCCGACCTGCTGACGTCGCTCACTTCGCACGGCATCGACGGCGCTTCCCTCGATGTCTTCGACACCGAGCCGCTGCCGGAGGACTCACCGCTGTGGGACGCTCCCGGGTTGGTCGTGTCTGCGCATATGAGCGGGGATGTCGTCGGATGGAGGGACACTCTGGCCAGGCAGTTCGTTGACAACGCCCAGCGCTGGCTGGCCGGTCAGCCGCTGGTCAACGTTGTGGACAAGGCCCTGGGATACGTGAGGGCGGCATCGTGACGGACCTGTCGACGATGAGTGCCCTCGATCTGGTGGCCGGCTACTCAAGGGGCGAGTTCAGCCCCCTGGATGCCACTCGAGCCGCATTGGATGCTGTCGCGGCGCACGAGAAGGCCGTCAACGCGTTCGTCCTGGTCGATGAGGAGATCGCTCTGTCCATGGCCGAGGCATCCGCCGCTCGGTATCGTGCCGGCGCTCCGATCGGGCCCGCCGACGGGGTGCCAGTTTCGATCAAGGACATGTTCCTTACTGCCGGTTGGCCCACAGTGCGCGGAAGTAATCTGATCGACGCGAACGCCGAGTGGCGCGAGGACGCGCCGGCGACGGCCCGGCTCCGCGAGGCCGGTACCGTCCTCCTCGGGAAGACCACAACTCCCGAATTCGCTTGGAAGGGGGTCACCGACTCGATTCGCCAAGGCGTCACCACTAATCCCTGGGGCGCCGGGCTCACCTCAGGTGGCTCCAGCGGCGGATCGGCCAGCGCCGTGGGTCTCGGTATGGGCACCTGGTCGGTGGGTACGGACGGTGGCGGGTCGGTTCGGATCCCCGCGTCATTCACCGGCACGGTGGCGCTGAAACCCACGTACGGACTGGTGCCGATGTATCCCTCCAGTCCCTACGGCACCCTCGCGCACGCCGGACCGATGACCCGGACGGTCACCGACGCAGCAATGATGCTCGACGTCCTAGTCGGGTTCGACGCGCGCGACTGGTCGGCACTGCCGACGCCGACCACGTCGTTTGTCAGCGGTCTGCAAGACGGCGTCGAAGGTCTGCGGATTGCCTTCTCCGCCGATCTTGGGATCGGGTCCAACGAGCCTGAGGTGGACGCCGCGGTGCACGCGGCCGGGCAGGTGTTCGTCGAGGCCGGCGCCGAGGTCGACGAGGTCGATCTCGGGTGCAGCGACCCCGTCGACGCGTTTAACCTGCTGTGGTTCACCGGTGCGGCTAAGGTGCTCCAGCCCTTCGGTGAGGACGCCCTTGATCAGGTCGATCCTGGCCTTGCCACGGCAATCCGCGCCTACGGGCTCACCCCAACCGCATCGGACTACCTCGACGCCGTGGCGGTCCGTATGGACCTCGGGCGACGGTTTGGGATTCTGCACGAGACCTACGACGCGCTCGTGTGCCCGACGATGCCCATTGCGGCCTTCGCGGCCGGGCAACCGTCACCCGATGGCTGGCCCAGCGACCTGTGGACTTCCTGGACCCCGTACACATACCCGTTCAATATGACCCAGCAGCCGGCCCTGTCGTTGCCGTGCGGCTTCACTACCGACCAGCGCCCGATCGGGCTGCAGGTGGTCGGGCCGCGCCACGGCGATGCCATGGTGGTGCGCGTCGCGGCCGCCTACGAGGCGCGGACCTCCTGGCACCTAGCCGTTCCGACGCTGCTGCGCGCGAGCGACTGACCACCCACGACGCAAATCCGAGGAGGACTCCGAGTGGCCCGCTATATCACCATCACCCTGGACAAGCGCGGGGTGAGTTGCAAGGCTCGTCTGCTCGACGATGCCGCGCCCCGCACCTGCCAAGCCCTCTGGGACGCGCTGCCGCTGAGCGCCCCCGCTTTCCATGGCAAGTACGCCCGCAACGAGATCTATGCGCTGTTGCCCGCCTTCACCGAACACGATCCGGGCAAAGAGAACACCACGGTCACACCCATCCCCGGCGACGTGTGCTGGTTCACATTTCAAGGCGACGATCTCGCCAACCCGGCGTACGGTTACGAGGCCGAGAATGAACACCGTGCGATGACATCCATCATCGACTTGGCGATCTTCTACGGCCGCAACAATTTGCTCATCAACGGCGACCAGGGCTGGGTGCCCGGCAACGTGCTCGGCGAAATCGTGGAGGGGCTGCCCGAGATGGCAGCCGCCTGCCAGGATGTCTGGATGGGCGGTGCCCGGGGCGAGACCCTGAGCTTCGCCCGCGCGGAGGCCTGAAGGTCAGCCCAGATCGGTGAGTCAGGGGGAGTCCTTGAGGTCGATGCCGACGTACTTGATCTCGAGGAACTCGTCGATGCCGGTCGCACCCCCTTCTCGGCCGAGGCCCGACGCCTTGACCCCGCCAAAGGGGGCCGCGGGGTTGGACACCACGCCCTGGTTGATCCCGACCATGCCGGTTTCCAACTTCTCCGCCACCCGAAGTGCACGCCGCAGATCATTGGTGAAGACATAGGAGACCAGGCCGTACTCCGTCGCGTTGGCCGCTGCGAGCGCCTCGGCCTCGTCCGCGAACGGCGTCAGCGGTGCGACCGGCCCGAAGATCTCCTCGTGCGCCATCCGGGCATCGCCCGGCACCCCAGTGAGGACCGTCGGCGGGAAGAAGAACCCCGCTCCCTCAGGACGGATCCCGCCGGCCAATACCCGGGCTCCCCGGCCCACGGCGTCTTCTAGCAGCTCAGCGACCTTGTTCTGGGCTGCATCATCGATCAGCGGGCCCACCTGGATGCCGTCCTCAGTGCCCCTGCCGACAATGAGCGACGACATCTTCTCGGCCAGCTTCTTACCGAACTCCTCGATGAGGCTCTCGTGCACGTAGATCCGATTGGCCGCCGTGCACGCCTCACCCATGTTGCGCATCTTGGCAGCCATCGCTCCAGCAACCGCTTCGTCGACGTCGGCGTCCTCGAAAACCAGGAAGGGCGCATTGCCGCCCAGCTCCATGGAGGTTCGCAGCACTTTGTCGGCGCATTGTCCGAGCAGCAGCCTTCCAACGCTGGTTGACCCGGTGAAGGACAACTTGCGGGCGAGCCCTGATCTGATCAGCGGCTCCATGACCTGGCCCGAGTGCAAGGTCGTCACCACGTTGACCGCGCCGTCAGGGACCCCCGCCTCCCGCAGGATGTCCACGAGGGCGAGCATCGAAAGTGGGGTCTGGTGTGCCGGTTTGACCACGGAGGTACACCCCGCCGCGATGGCCGGGCCCAACTTGCGGGTGCCCATAGCCATGGGGAAGTTCCACGGTGTAATCAGCAGGCACGGCCCCACCGGCTGCTTGGCGATCAGGAACCGGGCGCCGCCCGCGGGCGCGGTCTGGTAACCGCCGGAAATTCGGGTGGCCTCGCCGGCGAAGTGCCGGAGGAACTCTGCGGCGTACGCGATCTCGCCTCGCGCCTCCGCCACCGGCTTGCCCATTTCCAGAGTCATCAGCAAAGCGAGATCGTCGATACGCTCGTGCAGCAGGGAGAAGGCGCGGGTAAGCATGTCGGCGCGTGCCTGCGGAGGCAATGCCGCGAAGTCGGCCTGCGCTGCGACCGCGACCTCGAGCGCCCGCATCCCGTCGGCTGGGCTGGCGTCTGCCACCTGACAGAGCACCTCACCCGTCGCAGGATCGAGCACATCGAACGTGGCCGCTCCCTCGGCGTCGACCCACTCCCCGCCGATGCAGAGCTGTTTCGGAACCGCGACCAGGACCGCTGCTTCACGCCCTTCTTGGCTCATCCCGTGCTCCTATCGTGATCGCTCGGTTGACACTTGTGGCAGGCCCAATACGCTGATTGTCAACAATCTACCAACGAGGGGTCCGCATGGCACAGCTGTCCAAGATCCTCAAGCAGGCGACCGGTGTGGTGGCCGGCCGCGGCGAGGGTGTCTACCTGTTCGACGAGGACGACCGCCGCTACCTCGACTTCACCGCGGGCATCGGCGTCACCAGCACGGGACACTGTCATCCGCGGGTTGTCGAGGCGGCCCAAAAGCAGGTCGCCACCCTGATCCACGGTCAGTACACCACGGTGCTGCACCGCCCCCTACTTACTCTCGTGGAGCGGATGAGCGAGGTGCTGCCCACCCATCTGGACCGGATGTTCTTCGCGAACTCCGGCGCGGAGGCGGTCGAGGCCGCGCTCCGCCTGGCCCGTCAGGCCACCGGCCGACCCAACATCATCGCGTTCCACGGTGGCTTCCACGGGCGTACGGTGGCGGCCGCATCGCTGACGACTAGCGGCACCCGGTTCCGATCGGGTTTTGGTCCGCTGATGGGGGCGTGTACATAGCCCCGTTTCCCGACCCGCGCCACTACGGATGGGAGATCGAGGAGACCACCGACTTCACGCTCAAGGAGCTCGACTACTTGCTGCAGACCGTCTCCAGCCCGGCCGAGACCGCGGCGTTCATCGTCGAGCCGGTGTTGGGTGAAGGCGGCTACGTGCCCGGCAACGAACGATTCTTTGCTGGCTTACGAGAGCGCGCGGACAAGCACAGCATCTTGCTGGTCCTTGACGAGATCCAGACCGGTTGGGGCCGCACCGGCAAATTCTGGGGCGGCGAC
>CAWILN010000038.1:0-161939 GCA_963836855.1 uncultured Actinomycetota bacterium
GGGTTGGAGCGGATGACGGGAATCGAACCCGCACTATCAGCTTGGGAAGCTGATGTTCTGCCATTGAACTACATCCGCCTGACTAGGCGTTTTACTCTCGATGCGTACCCTTGGACCCCACTCGTGACTTAAGAATGACTCAAGGACTTTCGGAGCAACCTGCGTAAGGGTAGCGCAGGCCAAGCGATGGAGGGCAACCCTGGAAAGCGCCTCATTGCGCCAAGACCGCGCATCTGTGCCGTGGATGCCGAGCGATGCGTGGACTGTGTCAGCGCGTTGTTGCATATGTCGACGCATCGATGATCGCAAGTTCCTCAACGACCCGTCGCTCCATGACTCCGCGGCCGACGGAGGCAGCCCCTCAGAATACCCGGTCGCTCGGTAGATGAGGCCGAGGTGGGCGAGGGTGTCGAGGTGGTGCGGATAGTTTGCCGGCGGTGTCACGGTAAGTCCGAGCGTGCGGCGATCGCGGTCGCATCGGCCCACGGTTCGCCGCGCCGCACCCCGTACCAGGCCACTGGCGGCGCGCCTCCCGCCCGTCCAGTGGTCGACTCAGCTAGTTCTCAGCTTGATTGAGCATCCTGGCGAGTGCCCTGAGCGCAGGTACACCGACGGCGATCAGAAGGGGGAGGATCGTTATGAGGAGCCTTCTGCGTTGAGCATCCAGGCTGCCACCAGAAAAGACTCCGGAACGGTTACCCCGAATTCGGGTGGCGTCGACATGGGATGAGGGCCCCCAGCACGCGCCGCAGCCTCCGATCCCGCATGCTTGCGCTCTACCGGCGATCGCCTGGTGTCGTTGCAGCTGGTTGCATTGCCGTGCTGCTGGCAGCCGCGTACCTTCTCGCTCCGCCGATGGGCCGGGACTTCTCGGCACAGCTAGCTCACGCCCGGTTAGCCGAGTCGCATTGGCCTGAGCTGCTGGACCTGCGTTGGTATAGCGGTTTCAACCCACTCGGCTACAGCGTCTTGTCTCCGCCGGTGATGGCGCTGCTGGGCGTACGCCTTACGACGGCGCTTGCCTACGTCGCGAGCGTCGTGCTTTTCGCGGTGTTGCTGAAGCGCACCGCGGTCCCCCGGCCCGTCGCCGGCGCAATTGTCGGGGCGGTCTGTCTCACCGGGAATCTCGTGGTCACACGGACCACGTTCGCGCTAGGTCTCGCCGTAGCGCTTGGTGCACTGTTGGCTCTCGTGTCCGGACGGCTACGCCTAACTTCCGGGCTGTCTGTCCTGGCACCGCTCGCCAGTCCGGTTGCCGGTTTGTTCCTCGGCGTGGCCGGTGGCGCGCTTTTCCTGTCCGGCCGGCAACGAGGCGGCGTGACGCTGGCTGTCAGCGCCATGGTGCCGACCATCGCCGTCAGCTTGGCGTTTGGCAACGGCGGGTACCAAACCTTCGCAGGGAAGCAAGCCCTGGTGAGTCTCCTCGTCTGCCTAGCCGTCGCCGGATTGTGTTGGCGCCGGCCGGTTGTCCGGTGGGGCGGGCTGTTAGCCGCTGTGCTGATCGCTGCGGCTTATCTGCTGCCGACACCTGTAGGTGCGACCGCGACACGTCTGCCCGAGCTGTTCGCTGCGCCGATTGTTGTGGCGGTCGCGACCGTTCCCCTGGTCGCCCTCATTGCCGCTGCAGCAAGCATCGTCTTGCTGCTACCGCCGGTATCCATCACAGAGGTTCAAGAACGAGGCGATCCCGCGCTCAGCGCGGAGTTCTATGCGCCCCTGCTGAACCAGCTGGCTGTTAGTCGGGCTGCTGGGCCCATCGAGGTGGTTCCAACCAAGCGGCGCGGCGAAGTTGCCTTCGTGGCACCGGCGGTTGCCATCGCAAGAGGGTGGTCGCGACCAGCCGACACGGGACGCAACGCCATCTTCTACAACGGAACCCTCGACGCGGACACCTACCGGAAATGGCTCGACGACAACGCCGTTTCCTATGTGGCCATCTCTCAAGCGCCGTATGACTGGTCAGCGCCCGATGAAGTCACCCTGGTACGCGGCGGTTTGCCGTACTTGTCAGAGGTGTGGTCTGACAGAACGTGGACACTCTATGCAGTGGCGAACCCGCGGCCAGTGATCTCACCCCCCGGGCAGGTCATCGCCCGTGATGCCGTTTCTCTCACGGTGTCCTTGCCTGATTCGGGTGAGTATGTGGTGCGCGTGCGTTGGTCTCGGTACTTGACCGTCTCCAATGGCTGTATGCGACCAACTGACGATGGTTGGTCGATGGTCGTGGTTGAACGCCCCGGCACTGCCGAGATCAAAGGCAGCTTCGCGCCACACCATTGTTGATCCAGCCGCTAAGAAGGCTTCGGCATGGGCGGGACTCTGAAAGCGATGCCGCGACTCCAAACCCCTCACCGCCTTAGGGCTCGGTTAGATTTGCACGGGCGCTACGTCGGCGGTAAGGGGAGCGCCCGCAGGGTCAGCCACGATCGCACGCGAAGCACCCGGCACCGGGCCGACCCTTAGCTCTGCCATATCCACACACGTGGCCGTCCGACACAAGACCGGCTGCGCCCCAACGACAGCCCTATCGCCAAGATCAGCCCGGCTGTCACAGCCGAGGCGCCCATTGGTGATCGGTCAACGCGGCATCTCCTGGCTGTCGAACTCGCCACCGCCGCTGACTCCAAGGGTTTAGGCGACAAGGCGGCTGCGGAGATCGGGCGGGAGCAACCAGGATGCCTTCATGAGCTGATAGGCCACGACCACGGTGACGGTTTCCGCGGCCAGCAGGCCAACGAGAACCAGGACCTGCGCGGCGCCAGCCTGGATCGGACTCCCGCCGCCCAACAGTACTCCGACAAAGGCTCCTGGCAGCGTGACCAAACCCACGGTCCGTGTCTGGTCCAGTGCCGGCACTAGGGCTTCTGGCAGCCGACGCTCAACTACCTCGCCAATCGCCATCGGGCGGGGTAAACCGATGGAGAGCGCTGCCTCGTAGCTTCCGTGATCCTCGCGTAGTGCAGCGAAGCAGCGTCGACCGGCCAACGACTGCGTCGACATCGATCCGCCGATGATGATGCCGGCCATCGGCACCAGTGCCGCCCCGTTCCAAGGCACCGCGCCAGAGAGGAAGATCACCGCGAGAACGGGCACAACGCCGCAGCCGATCGCGACGGCGACCCACGGCCAGGCCCGCGGAGCCTCGATACGCCGCGAGGAGGTGAAGACTGCGACACCGAACATGAAAGCGGCAAACACCAAAGACCAGGCCAGCTGGCTGAGGACTGCGGTGATCACCAGAGCGACCGCTGCCAGTTGCACAACGGCACGTACGGCCGCGGTGGCGATGGAACGCTCGACCTTCAACCGGCCCACCCACGACGCGGCGATGCCCAGCATGACCAAGACCACCAGAGCGATAACAAGCGGCAATCCCGGCTGATCGGTCACAACTCAGTCTCCCAGCCGACGGCAGGAGAGCCGAGATAGTCAACCTTCGGCAGCGAAAAGCGGAATCGTACGACGCCTAGGCCAATCCGAGCAGCAGCTCCGCCCCGGGTTCGCCCGCGAGGACACGTGCAGCCGGTTTGCGCTGGGCATGCGGGCACTTGAGTTGAACACATCGAGTCGACCCTTCGTACCCGCCTCGGCGTCAAGCCCTCCCCGGCCAAGAACAACCGGCCGTAGAGCATCGGCTCCGTTCACTAGCTGCGCATCGGCAGCACGCTGCGGTCGACGACGGGTCCCGGGTGCAACTCCCAGCCGCCTGTCGTGCCCCAATCGGCGGGCCAGGGCCTCCCAAATCTGATCGTCAGACCAGGTCTGCGGGTTGAGATGATCGGCCGTTACCGTCGGAGCCATGCCTGTGCTGCGCACCGCTGTGCTCGAGATCGCCTATGCCGACCACGGAGATGAGGCAGCGCCCGCGCTGGTTGTCGTGCACGGCTGGCCGGATGCCGCGCGCGGGTGGACGCCTGTGGTAGATGCGCTGGTGGCGGCCGGTCTCCGTGTGCTGGTGCCGGATCTGCGTGGTGCAGGCGATACCCGCTTCACCCGCTCGGAAACGGTGCGCGACGGGACCGCGGTGGCTCTCGCACAAGACGTTGTCGACCTCGCCGACGGACTTGGTCTCGACCGATTCGCGGTCGTCGGTCACGACTGGGGCGGGCGCGCCGCGTACACGCTCGCCGCGCTGTGGCCGGAGCGACTGGCCTCGATCGCCGCGCTGGCGCTCGGCTACCAGCCTCGCGGTCGATTCGCCTTGCCGGACTTCGCCCAGTGCCAGCGGTTTTGGTACCAGTGGCTGCTGTACGTCGACGCTGGTGCCGACGCCGTCATCGGCGACCCCATTGGCTTCGCACGCCGTCAGTGGGAGACATGGAGCCCGGCGGGCTGGTTCGACGAGGCCGAGTTCGGGGCGACGGCGTCGGTCTTTCGCCACCCCGACTGGGCGGCCATCACATTGAACGCCTACCGCTCCCGTTTCGACGCCGCCGAATCCGTAGACCCCCGATATGACGACCTCCGGGTGCGCCTCGACACGATCGACCACCTGACCGTGCCGACGCTGATGATCCAGGGAGGCGCCGACTTCTGCGACCCGCCGTCGGAATCGGCTGCGCTCGAGCATCACTTCGACACCTATAGACGGATAGTGCTCGACGGGGTCGGACATTTCCCGCACCGCGAGGCTCCGCACACCGTCGCCCGGTTGCTGCTTGACCACTTCGGAGGATCTTGATCCACCCGGCGCGGCAGCCGCGGCCGGCGACACCTGTGCCTACCTTGGGCGACCGGCCGCGCGGGAAACCAGGCCAACCGGAATTGGGTAGATGATCATAGGCGGCCGCTGTATGCGGCGCGGCACTCACCTGCTGATCATCTAGGCGCCCGGGCAGTAACTAGTGTTGACCATCATCGCGCCGCTGGCGCTGGCGTGCCCTTGGTTGCCGCGGCTGGCCTCGACGTACAAGACCATCTTCCATTCGTCGGGCGCTCGGCACCGTGATGATCATGGCGATGGTGATGCGTGATCTTGCTCTGCCAGCGCCCTCCGGTGGCGGCCCAGTCGCCGTTGTTGCCTTCGACTGCCCGCACTCCCGCTGGAACCTTCCGGCGCTGGCAGGTCAGGTCTACGGTGCGAAAGGAGGCGACGCGAAAGGGCGGCGACTACGGGGCAGGCTATGAAGTAAGGCGCATTAACCGGCGGATCATGGAAATGCTCGGGTGCCTCTCGGTCTTCACTTTGTCCATCAGGACCGCCGCATATGCCGGGAAGTCATCCGGCGCGAGCATCTGCTCGACGAGATTCATCATGGTGACGGACGGGTTGCGGTCCGAGGCGATCTTCTCGATGAGCAGGTCGACCACCTCGCCCCGAACATCGACCTCTTCGCCGTTGCTCGCCATATCTGCCTCCTGCGCTGTGCTGTGAACCGATCCTGTCGTCTCCCTAGTAGACAGGGGCCTGTCAAACGCTGGCCCCGCAGGATGCCAACTCGCTTAGGACTCGCGCGGATAGGCCGCGAACACTGAGACGTCGCCGCGGCTCGGCCAGCTCAGTGTCCAGCGGCCTCCACGCGGCCAGGCGTACACTCCACAAGAAGCGCGCACAGACACCCCTCAGACCGGCCCCGAAATTCCAAGACGCCTCGACCCCGGACCCCGTACTGTATGTTCCCCTTGGCATGTTCCCCTTGGCTCCGGGTGGCCATCGCGCCTGACGGTTCGGTCACCGCAGTGCGGTGCAGGGTGGACCCAGCGCACGCCACTGCGCTCGGTCGGCCCCGGGGCCGGCGGTCGTCCGACCGATCCTTGGCCGGCGTTTTCAGATCGCTTCGGAACGGCTTGTATGGCCGAGGTCGATGCGTTCGTCCGCCTCGTTCGCGATGGCGGGCCCAATCGGAGTCCGGGACGCGGCACTCTCGATGCGATGCGGGTCGCCGCAGCTGCGGACCGATCGTTGGCCGAGCACCGGCCAGTCGCAGTGACCGAAATCAAGTTATCCGAGCGGTGATCGGCCCTTCGAGCCGATGAACCAGGGCACCCATCCCGAAGAGCTGCCGGCCGAGGTCCTGGACGACGTGGCCAGCGTGGTCGGGGCAGAGGTCACTCTTCTCAGTCGCCTACCCGGAGGCGTCAATGGGGGTGCCATGCGCGTCCAGTTGGCCGGAAGGGCAAATGCAGTGCTCAAAGCAGTGCCCCGGGCACACCCCAACCACCTGGACGAGACGTTGCGAGCCCAGAGAGTGGTCGAGCACATGCGTAGGCGCGGCTATCCCACCCCGGCCTGGCTCGGAGTGGGGGCCACAGCCACTCATGTATGGCATCTGATGGACTTCGTTGACGCGGCTCCCGCGCCAGAGCTGACCCCGTCCCTCGTTGAGCAGCTGATGGAGATCATCGAACTCCAGGCTGGCCAAGCCTCCGAGCCCTACGACCACTGGTCGTACGCCTGGCGGGTCGCCACCGGTCAGGAATCGGCTGTCGCCGGGCTGGATTTCAACGAGACGCCGGAGCAGTCGCTTCTCCGCCAGTCCGTGGCCAGGCTCTCGGGGTATTCCTCCGTGGTGTCGGCCTTGGTCGAGCGCCTGCGGCTCGTGTGTGCCGACGTCCCACCACCACGAGAGGCACCTGACATGGTCCATGCCGATCTCTCAACCCCCAGCAATGTCCTGGTCCGTGACGGAGCGGTGGTGGCGGTCGTGGATATCGGGAACGCAGGTAGCGGCACGCGGGCGACTGATCTCACCACCCTCGTGTGGTACACCTTCCAGGATCCGCTGCTGGACGGTGTCCGAAGGCGGCTGTGGACGAGAATCCTCGACCTGGTCGGCTGGGAGGGGGCGGCGGTGCTCGCAGCGGCACAGATCCTCCACATGCTCGAGGTCCCCATCCGTCACGGGCGCCACGATGTCGTTCCAGGGGTGGTCAAGCGCGGCCATCGCGCCCTCGACGAGCTGAACGCGCTTCGCTAACTGTCGCCGGTGGAGATGGTGTGCGAAATGGGGACCTCCGACTGCTATCAGCCGGCATAACGCGCAACATCCACCTTGAGGCCGAGAATGGCGCACTCCGTGAGTTCGTCGAGCAGCTCCAGTCCCGGGTCGGCGAGCCGCAGCTCGACTATGCGCTCCTGCACACGTTTGGTGGGTGACCATCCACCGGTCGTCGGGTTGGTCCCGGTTTCATGCCGGGTGCACCCCAACCCCAACGACCTGTGGAAGGACTTCCCCGTCATCATGCGTGCACTCGAGCCCGAAGTCATGGATGTCATCTGGCAGGCGGTCAGCCGCTCCTGCCCGCCAGGTGTCCGACACCACCTTGCGCGCTCGACGTGATGAATGGATCCATGCAGGCGTGTTCGAGCAACTCAAGGCCGAGGCACTTGCCGCCTTCGACCGGATCGTCGGCCTCGACCTCGACGATGTCGCCTTGGATGGCTCGCTGCACAAGGCGCCCTATGGGGGCGAGGGAACCGGCGCCAATCCAACGGATCGGGCCAAGCTCGGCTGGAAGTGGTCGGTCGCCTCCGAGCGTCACGGCATACCGGTGGGCTGGGCGATCGACGGCGCCAACCGCAACGACGTCGCCATGCTCGAGCCCACCATCGACGCCATCGACGCCACAGGGTGGCTCGACGAGATCGGGACCTTGCATCTCGACCGGGGCTATGACTCGGGCGCGGTGCGTGATCGACTGCGGGCCCGGGGCCTCACCGAGTTCGAGATCCAGCGCCGTGGCACGAAGATCCCCGGAGTGAAGAAGCAGCCGCTTCGGCTGGGGCTGCGGTGGATCGTCGAGGCCACCAACACCTGGTGGTCGAACTACGGCCAACTCCGAAGAAACACCGATCGGCGCGCCCGACATCGCCACGCTGCGCTCTGCCTCGCGACAACCGTGCTGATCGTCGGGCGGCTGATCGATTGGCGCGACGGGTGGAGCCCAGCGTGATGCCTATCCGCTCAGGTCCTTACTGGGTCAAAGCGCGCCGCGAGTGGTCGGTCGCGTACGGATTCAGATGTTCGTGCGGGCCCTCTTCGCGCTTTCTTACCTCAAGCGAATCATTTCGCGGCGCCGCCTGCAGAGCCAGCGCGAATGTGGTTGACAAGGTCCGGGAGTGTCTAGAACAGGCCTGGACGGGTACAGCAGCATAAAGTCCTCCCCCGCGCGTCGTAGGCACTCGGTCGAGGGCTTGCACTCGATGGGCCTGAGAAGCCAGGGGCCCGTCATCGAACCTACGAGAGTTGATTCATGACCGTCGCGGCCCACTCTGCCAACCGATACCTCGACCGCCCCGCGCCCAGCAGCCTCGCTGACGTCATCGACACGATCTTGGACAAGGGCTTGGTCATCGATATTTACCTTCGCGTCTCCCTTGTGGGCATCGAACTCCTCACGGTAGATGCACGCATCGTCATTGCCAGTGTCGATACCTACCTGCGATTCGCCGAGGCGGTGAACCGCCTTGACATCGCCCAGGACGACGAGAAGCCTGCCGTGACCGACCTGGCAGGGTGAGGTCACCCGGCAAGTCGCTCGAGGGGGTAAACCGAGAGCGTGCTGGAGGGGGTCGGAGCAGCGTGGTCTGTCACCGGCAGCAGGCATGCTTGAGCCGTTGGCGATTGAGCATGTCGTCGCGGTGGTCATGGGTTGGCCAACTCCAGCAGCACGTCCGCATGACATGGCCGATCCAGTGGGCACCAGCAGGCGAGGTCTTTGCCTGCCAGATCGCGGCGCAGGGTCACAGGGTCGAACGTGTCGGCATCTATCCGGTAGCGCCGTAGTGACTCGGCCAGCCCGTAGGTCTTGACCGGGAAGGGGTTGGCATACGGGCTTCTGCGTAGTCCGGGTGCTCCGCGGCCCACGTAGATGGCGCCGTCTGGCACTCGTCCGTGGAATAGGTCGCCGGCGACCTTGACGCGGCGGCTCATTGTGAGGTTGAAGTTATCAACGCAAATGCGGTGCTGCCTCCTGTTGAGTTCAGGATCCGAAGGGCGGCTGCGCTGTTAGTGCCAGGTTGAGTGCGTACCTAGCCGCCACCCTTACTCAGAGAAGCGCTCGAGCTGCTGGCGAAGGACCGACTCGTCCATCGCATACCTTCCTGTTGCGGCCCCCAGGCGGCCCTCCGATGCTGTCGGCGGACCCAGCACAGGGTTTGCCAGGTCTTCGCCACTCAGTACCCGCACTTCGGCAAGCTAAGTTCCCAGTCGAGAAAGGAACACCACTGTGACTATTGGATTTGGCCAGGTTGTCATCGATTCCCAACGCGCTGATGAGACCGCCGCCTTCTGGTCGGCCCTGCTCGACCGCCCGGTCAACGACGGCGCCAACCGGTTCTTCGCACTGATCCCAGCCTCGGAGGACCGCACCTTTCCCGCGCTGATGTTCCTGGGCGTACCCGAACCGCGCCAGGGCAAGAATCGGCTGCACCTCGACCTTGTCGCGACTGACCTCCCAACCGAGGTCGAGCGCGCGGTCGCTCTGGGCGCCACCAAGATCGCTGAATTTGATGAGTACGGGACGAGATGGACGACCTTGACAGATCCCGAAGGCAACGTCTTCGACATCGGCGTTCGGCACTCCCCCGGGGAGCCAGCCAGCTAGTGCCACTAGCGTCCATCAAAGTCAGGGAACTCCCTGAACTCACGGGAGCAGGCCCTGAAAGCCCCAAATGCCCTCCGCGGTCTGAGGGGCTCCGGACTAGTTTGGGGTGATGACCGAGCCCGTCCCCGAACCCACGAATGTCGGCCCTATTGCTGGTGGCCATCTGCGGGCCTCCGACGC
Organism: uncultured Actinomycetota bacterium; assembly: GCA_963836855.1. GTDB lineage: Bacteria > Actinomycetota > Actinomycetes > Propionibacteriales > Propionibacteriaceae > Microlunatus. Next base: position 9,727 of record CAWILN010000038.1, read on the forward strand.
CGACCGCGACCAGGTGGCCACTGTGCTCAGCACCGCGTACGCCGAGGGCAGGCTGTCCCGCGAGGAACACGATGAGCGCATCGATCAACTGATGGCGGCCAAGACCTTCGATGACTTGCTCCCGATTACCCGTGATCTCGTGGTTGTTGGTACGCCCAGCCCGGTCGCTACCCCGCAACCCACCAGCCACTTCACGATCGACACCACGGGACAGAGCCTCGACTCGGACAAGATGATCGCAATTTTCGGCGGCGCCACCCGCACCGGCAAGTGGCGGGTACGAAAGAACATTCAGGCACTGGCCCTCTTCGGCGGTATTGATCTTGATTTGCGTGATGCGATCTTCGAAGCCCCGGTAGTGGAAATCTCAGGCTTTTGGTGCTTCGGCGGGCTTGACATCAAGGTGCCCGAAGGTATCGCAGTACGCGACCAGACTGCCGGAATCTTCGGCGGCACCGATGTCAGCAATATCGGTGATCCGGCACCGGGGGCACCGACGCTGGTCATCAAGGGTGTGTCGCTGTTCGGCGGGGTATCGGTACATGGTCCGAAGCCGAATAAGCGGCGGAAATGAACAGCAGTGCAATCCCGTGTGTGTAAGTAGGCGTCGCTTTAAGCTGTCCTTCTCGGGCCGGCACGTAGCCTGAACCTGTTATGGACGAACTGTTCGCGCCGCCGGCGTACGAGTGGAAGCGGCTTTCACCGAAATACCGCTCGATGCACATGCTGACCAACCTTGTCATTCCGCCCGTCCTCCTGACGATCGCGGCAGTGATCGTGGGAGTCACGTCAGGCAAGTGGTGGATCTCGGGTCTCATTTGGGCGGTCGCGGTATTGATCGTGATCATCAGTCCGGCCGTCGTCACTCGCAGCTGGCGCTCCTGGGGATACGTGGAGCGGGAAGATGATCTCTACATCACCCATGGCATCATGTCCCGGAGCCTGATAGCGGTGCCGTACGGCCGGATGCAGTTGGTCGAGGTCGAGTCTGGTCCATTGGAACGCGCCTTTGGACTAGCAACGGTCAGCTTGAAAACAGCCAGCCCAGAGACCGGTGCTCGCATCCCGGGCCTCGCTCCGGAGGAGGCAACGCGGCTGCGAGATCGGCTGACCGAGCTCGGCGAAGCTCACGCATCAGGGCTATGACCGCCTCGCAACCGCCCCAGCACACCTCGCCCGCCGAACCAATGGTGAGCACCACACCAGACGCGGCAGGTCCAACTGCCGCACAGCTCAAGCCGACAGAGCGACCGCATCCTTTGACCCCCCTTGTCCGTGGCTGGTTGATCCTGGTGGCAATCGCCATCGGCTGGGGCCGGGAGATCGTCACGAGCGCCAGTGGAGATCAGTTCGAGCCTGGCGGCTTGGTCTGGTTCCTGCCTGTCCTTGGCGCTGTCGTGCTACTGGCCGCCATCGCCGGCTTAGTTACCTGGTACTTCACCCGATTCGTCATCGACGACGAGGAACTGCGCGTCGAGACCGGCGCGATCTTCAAGAAATCAACGAAGATCCCGTTCGAGCGGCTGCAGTCGGTCGACATCATCCAACCCCTCGCCGCCCGGATGGTCGGGCTTGCCGAGCTGCGCCTTGACGCCGGAAACAGCACCACCAAGCTGCGCTACCTCAGCCGCGGCAAGGCCTCTCGATTGCGCGACTACCTACTCACCCGGGCGCACGGACAGCAAGCCAGCCTCCGCGATCTCGATCAGGAAGCAGCGGCAAGCATCTTCACCGACCTGGGAGTAGCCGATCAACCACTGGTTCGAGTCGCACCGCAGCGGCTGATCGTCGGATTCCTGCTGTCAACGGAATGGTTGGTGCCGGCCGCCATCACGATCATCATCGTCGTCGTAACCGCAGCCCTCGCGGCGCTTCCGTACGCGCTGGGCGGCTTGATCCCGTTGCTGATCGGCATGCTAACGCTGGTCTGGCGGCGGCTGATCGGCATGTTCAACTTCACCCTGGCCGAGTCACCGCGTGGGCTCCGAGTCACCCGCGGCCTGACCAATCTGACAAGCCAGTCAGTGCCAATCGATCGCATCCAAGGTGTCAAGGTCGGCCAGTCGCTGCTGTGGAAGCCGCTGGGCTGGTACCGGATGGACGTCGATATCCTCGGCTACGCCCACGACGACAGCGATAACAATGAGTCGAACGCCTCGAGCGTGCTGCTTCCAGTCGCCACTCTTGACGAAGTTGAGCTTGCCATCGGACGGGTGCTGCCAGGTTTCGATCTTGATGCCATCGAGTTGCACCCCACTCCGAAACGTGCCCACTGGCTACGGTGGTTCGACTTCTGGACCCTCCGTTACGGCTGGGACGAGCGCACCTTGATCACCGAGCATGGCTGGCTCACCCACGTACGCGACGTTGTGCCACATGCCAAGACGCAGTCGGTACGAATCGAGCAGGGTCCGCTGCAGCGGCTGCTCCGGCTGGCCGACGTACATGTCCACACCCCAAGAGGGCCGGTGAACGCGGTGGCGCATCAGCTCGATGAGCAGACTGCGCGGGAGCTGGCGCTGAGCCAGCTGGATCGGGCCCGCACCGCTCGCGCCGCCGAGCGCCAGCATCGAAAGGTCGAGGCGGTGCGCACTGATGATCATCAAGGAGAAGCCGAGCTGCTTGCGGCGTTCGGTATCGGCCGCGATCAACTACTCGGCTCCGGAGGCGAGAGCGAGGTGTTCGCGATTGATCATGATCGGGTACTGCGGCTCTATCGGTACGGACATGAGGCGCCCCACCAGACAGCTGCACAACTGCAAGCCCTCTATCAAAGCTGGCGCGGCAGCGACATCGGTCTGGAGCTGCCACTGATCATCGAGATGGGCGAGCGCAACGGGCGATTCTTCACCGTGGATCGCCGGTTCTCGGGTCGCAACTTCTCAGGTTGGCTGCAACATGCCGACATGACCCAACGCCGCCCGGCGCTGATCAGCTTTCTTGATGCCACCGAACGAGTGCAACACCTGCCAAGTCCAGTGCCGGGATTCGCACGACTCGTCGGCGAGGGGGCGCCACTGCAATTCGGCACGCTTGCGGAGCTTCTCTCAAACATGCTCAGAGGGCCGACTCAGAGCAGCCGAGATCAGCTGGAACGCGACATTCCCGACGTAGCCGAGGTCTGGAACCAGCTGCACAGCGACCTCGCGCAGCGGTCCGTCGCACCGGCACTGGTTCACGGTGATGTCTGTCCGCCCAACGCGTACCTCAGCCAAGGCCCGCAGGGGCCGGTTGTCACCGGAATCGCGGACTTCAGCCCGCACACCGTGCACGCTGACCCCTTGATGGATGTCGCGGGGGCGTTGATCTTCCTCGAGCTCGAGCCGTATGCTGACGCGGCCGCAGATGCGGCTTGGCTGGAGGCGGTTGCCGTGGAACGGCACGGGCGTCAGATCGTCCGCTGGATCGATGTGTACCGCCGGTTCTACGGCTTCTACTTCTCCAACGCGTACGAGTTCGACCCCACGCTCTATGCATGGTGTCTCCGCCAGCTAAGTCGTTCTGGCAGGCTTCAATAACGGTATGCCGAAATCAGCCTCTCCCCCCGGAAGCCGGATATCGCTAGGCTCGCCAGCATGAGCGAAGAAACGGTACGAAGCCAGCCCGTGCTCGGCATCGACATCGGCGGCAGCGGCATCAAAGGAGCGCCCGTCGATCTCGCGACTGGCGAATTCACGACGAAGCGACTTCGCATCACCACGCCTCAGAAGTCGACACCGAAGAACGTGGCAGCGGTCGTCGCTGAAATTGTGGACGAGTTCGCCGGCATCATTGGTGATGGGCCGCTCGGCGTCACCATCCCTGCTGTGGTGACCCACGGCAAGACCCGCTCTGCTGCGAACATCGACAAGTCGTGGATCGACGCCGATGCCGAGAAGATCTTCGAGGATCGCCTGAGTCGCGACATTCTGCTGGTCAACGACGCTGACGCGGCCGGTATCGCCGAAGTGCACTATGGAGCTGCCAAGGGTCATCCGGGTCTAGTGATCTTGGCAACGCTCGGTACCGGCATCGGCACGGCGATTGTCTACCGTGGCGTACTGATCCCCAACTCCGAGCTGGGCCATCTCGAGATCGACGGCCATGACGCCGAGACCCGTGCTGCCGCCAGCGTGAGGGAAAAACACGGCCTTTCCTTCAGCGAATATGTCCCACGCCTCCAGCGCTACTTCGAGCGACTTGAGGCCCTGTTATGGCCAGACCTGATCGTCATCGGTGGTGGCGTCAGCAAGAACTCCGACAAGTTCATCCCCAAACTCAAGCTCAACGCGGAGATCGTGCCAGCCAAGCTGCTGAACACGGCCGGCATTGTCGGCGCCGCCTGGCTCGCGGCTGACCGGCAGATACACCCCGACCAGTTGCGGTAGTCCCGCAGCAGCGGCCTGCTGTCGGAAACCTATGTAAACGTAGGTTCCCCTTCGGTCTGCACATGCTGCTACGGGTACAGACCGGCAGCAACGTACGTCTGCGTGCTTCATCGGAGGCAGAGGCGAACGCGATCGGAGCTACATCCGTTCCAAGGGCTCGATTCCAAGCATGGTGAGCCCGGCGGCGAGCACCCGCTTCGTGGCCGAGCAGAGCGCTAACCGCGAATCTCGAACAGCACCCGAGGACTGCAACACCGGACACTGCTCATAGAAGATGGCCAACGCACCCGACAACTCATAGAGGTAGTTGCACAGCCTGTGTGGCTGAAGAGTCCGTACCACCTCGTCAATGACGTCACCGAATCGGATCAGCAGCAGAGCCAGCGTCTGCTCCGCCGGCTCCTCCAGCACCAGCACCTTCGACTGCTCGCCATAACCTCGAGCCGCACCCTTCCGCAAGACCTGGGTCACCCGGGCATGCGCGTACTGCAAATAGGGTCCGGTGTTGCCGGTGGTCTGCACCATCCGGCTCGACGTCGAAGACGTAGTCCTTGTTCAAGCCATTGGATAGGTCGGCGTACTTGATCGCGGCGAGGGCGACCGGCGGCGCAGCCTGCTCCTCTGCGGCGTCCAGCAACGTATTGAGATTCACCGCCGTACCCTCGCGAGTCTTGAACGGTTTGCCATCGGTACCCAAGACGGTGCCGAACGCGACATGTTCGGTCATCACGTCGTCAGGCAGGAAGCCCGCCTTACGTGCCACAACGAACACCAGGTCGAGATGATCAGATTGCCGCGCATCGACTACGTAGATGATCCGGTTCGCGTGCAGGTCGCGTACCCGGCGCCGGATCGCTGCCAGATCCGTTGCTGCATAGCCGAAGCCGCCATCGCGCTTGCGTACGATCATGGGAGCCGCGAAGCCTTCGACAAAGACGCACAACGCCCCATCGTCGATGACTGCAGTACCGTCGCGCTCCAGTTCAGCGACCAGCGAGGGAAGCTCGTCGTTGTATGTCGATTCCCCAGCAAGATCATCATCGGTGAGCAGCACGCCCAACCGCCGATACGCCGCGTTGAAGCCAACGAGTGAGATGTTGATCAACTCGTGCCAGATGTCGCGCGTTACCTCGTCGCCGGCCTGAAGAGCGACAACACGACGCCGGGCGCGATCGGCGAACTCCTCTTCCGCACGGAAGCGCGCGCTGGCCTGGGCGTAGAGCTCGTCGGCTTCCGGCAGCGTCAGGCTCGAAGCGTCGATGCCTTTGTCGACGATGTGCTCAACCAGCATCCCGAACTGGGTTCCCCAATCGCCAATATGGTTCTGCGCGATCACGTGGTGGCCAACGCCGGCGATCACGCGACGCAGGCAGTCACCGATCACCGTCGCGCGCAGGTGCCCGACATGCATCTGTTTCGCCACGTTGGGAGCCGAGTAGTCGATCACCACAACCTGGGCGTCCGAGACTTGCGTGACCCCTGCGTACGGGTCGGTGAGCTGGTCGGTTACCACCTGCGCCAGCACCTCGGTTCGTAGTCGGAAGTTGATGAAGCCGGGACCTGCGATCTCGGGCGGCTCGCAGAGGTCGGCGATCTCCAACCTGGCCACAAGGTCTGCGGCAACCTCACGCGGTGACTTGCGTTCGCTGTTGGCCAAGCGCAGCGCCACGTTCGACTGGTAATGACCGAACTGTGGCTTTGTGGCAGGGCGGAGCTCCGGATCAATGCCGGCGACGGCTTCAATCCGGGCGCTTAACAGCGAGGAAGGTGAGGACACAAGGGGAGCCTATTTCACTGGGCTGCAACGGCTCTCCACTGACAACGTGCAGCGTTCGCATTTCATTGTCCGGGTGGCTTCGGCGGCTCCTGCCAGCGATAGATCTGTCCTTCGCGCAATTCGACCGCGGCGGGCATCGCTGGCGGTGCCGCATGCTGCAACCGCTCAAGAACTTTGGTGCGACCGCGTAGCCGGGTGCCGTCGGCCGCACTCCAGTGCACGTACGGATGCAACATCAGAGCGCAAGCCTTCCCAGTCGCGCTCCAGCATCGACTTGTGCGCCGCCCGCGTCACATCGTCCACCTGGCCAGGATGGCATCGCTCATCGACCCGGCTGGCAGTGCGGACACCAATAGCTGCGTCGTTCCTCGCCTCGCGGCCCGAACTCCTCGGTGCGGATGGGTGTACCGCAACGGCGGCAGGGCTGCCCTGATCGTCCATAGACGTAGCTGCGTCGACCTGGTCGCATATCTCCAGTGGTTGACTGCTCGGGACGCCAGCGGTTTGCCTGAAGCAACTGCTGACCCCTATCGACAATGCGTCGCAGATTGCGGACTTGCTGGACCGTTGTACGCGGATGAATGCCGTGAAGGAAGAGCAGCTCGGCGCGATAGAACGTGCCAAGACCGGCCAGGTTCCGCTGGTCCAGTAACGCCTCGCCAATCGGGCGGCCGGGCTGAGCGGCGATCCGCCTGACAGCCTCGTCGAGGTTCCAGTCGGGTCCCAGCAGGTCAGGCCCGAGGTGCCCTACGACTGTATGCTCCGCCTCCGTCGGAAGCAGCTCGATGACGGGAAGCCGGTAGCCCACGGCATCATGATCACTCGTCGCCAGCACGGCGCGGACTTCGAACACGGGTCCACCGCTCCAGCGCCGCCCCCTAGGGTAGATCCTCCAAGCGCCGTCCATTCTGAAGTGGGTGTGCAGCGTGAAGTCATTGCTGAACCGGAAGAGCTGGTGCTTGCCGCGCGAAATCACCTCGCGTACCCCAACGCCGGTCAAATCAGTCGTTGCCAGGGAGGGCACCCGAAACTCGGATTTGGTCAGCTCCCGACCAGCGAGCACCTCGTTCAGCCGCTGGCATGCCCGCCAGACGGTATCTCCCTCCGGCACGGCCTCATTGTGCACCTAGCCGCTGTGCCTCCAACTGACCACGGTCGGTGGTCTCGGCAACGGCATGCAGCCGGGAATCCGGCCTGCGGTAGCCCTGGCGACTCAATCTGCAGCGCTGCGCTCGGTGTCGGCACGCAAACCGTCGAGGACCTTCATCTCGACATTTACCCTTGGGACGTGCCAGCATCCAAGCAACACATGTCCGGCAAGCACCGGCTTGCGAAATTGTCTTGGCTGCTCCTTGGCACGGGGATTGTCGGGCTGGCTGCGTTGGCGGGCGCGGTCAGCTTTGTGCGGTCAACAGCGGCGGGCCACATTTATACCGAGTCCGATGTGCCAGCGACGCCGGTGGCCCTCGTGCTCGGAGCTCAGGTCTAACCCAGACGGCACACCGTCCGCATTCCTGGCCGCCCGTCTTGATCTTGCAAAGCGTCTTTATAATGCCGGACTGATTGAGATGATCATCGTCTCGGGCGATCATTTGGCGCCGGAGTTTGATGAGCCGGCCGCCATGCGGAATTACCTGATTAAGGCAGGTTTACCTACCGATAAGGTGATTGCTGACGCTGGGGGATTTGACACTTACGAGTCTTGCCTGCGGGCCCAGCGAATCTTGAATCTCTCGCAATTGATCATCGTCACGCAGACCTACCACCTCGTACGTGCTGTGGCGACCTGTCGCGCCTTGGGCGTCGACGCGACCGGTGTCGGCGACAATTCGGCTCGACAGCACACCATCGCCTGGTGGCGAGGGGCCATTCGCGATCAACTCGCGTGCCTCAAGACTGTTGTTGATCTTGCAACACGACCAGATCCGATGTCCGGCGAGCTGAGTGCGGCCTACGATCGCATTTCGACGTAGCCTGATTGGTAACTCACGCAGCGTGGGGTGTTGGTGCCCTACGCGCCGTGCACTGGCCACCGTTTCTTGGCACTTTGCATACCAAAATCCGGCGTTGACGTTCCTAATCCGAGCGCCGGCAGCAATTCGGTGCAGTTTCCAAATCGTAATAAATTCGTTCGCTCAACATCTCACAAGATGTGAAACCCTTATCATAATTTCAAAATTCAAGGAGTCCCAGCCACGCGGCTATCTGCCGCGGCTTCAAGGCTGACCGGGGGTGGGCACCATTCCCCGGGGTGGGCACCCATTCACGTCGAGCTGCGCTGATTTCGCGTTGGCTGTCCCAGCGTGCGGAGACACGAGCAGGAGATCTGTCTCACCGTCGATAAGGAGCCCAATGATCAAGTGGATTGTCAGTGCAGCACTGAGGTTCTCTCGGCTCGTGGTGGCGGCGGCCATCGGGATCCTTGGGGTCGGCCTCTTCCAGCTCCACAAGGCAGCCGTCGATGTCTATCCAGAGTTTGAGCCACCGGACATACAGATCCAGGCCGAGGCTCTCGGTCTCTCCGCTCAAGAGGTTGAGCAGCTGATAACGGTGCCGTTGGAACAGGACCTGTTGAACGGAATTCCCTGGGTTGAGCACATCCGATCAAGATCGATGCCCGGCTTGTCGGCCATCGATCTGCAATTCGAGCCTGGGACAGATCTGCTGGCGGCTCGACAGCTGACCCAGGAGCGGATGTCCCAGGCTAAGGCGCTGCCCAACGTTGGCACCCCGCCGCTCATGATTCAACCGACGTCGTCGACCAGCCGGATCGCCATGATCGCCATGCGATCCGACACAGTGTCCGAGATTCAGATGTCGGTTCTGGCGCGCTGGCAGATCCGCCCTCGGCTGATGAGCATTCCTGGTGTCGCCAACGTCTCGGTGTGGGGCATGCGAGATCGGCAGCTGCAGGTACAGGTGGATCCGCAGCGCCTGCAGTCCCGTAAGGTCACTCTGACCCAACTCATCGAGTCGACCGGTAACGCGCTCTGGGTTTCCCCCTTGAGCTTTGTCGAGGCGTCAACACCTGGGACGGGCGGGTTCGTCGAGACCCCCAACCAGCGGCTCGGCGTGCAGCACATCCAGCCCATCGCCACCCCTGACCAGCTCGCCAACGTCGCCGTAGAAGGCACCAAGACTCCGTTGAGGATCGGCGATGTGGCCAATGTGACCGAAGATCACCAGCCACTCATCGGCGATGCCAGCCTGGACGGCGCACCGTCCTTGATGCTTGTCATCGAACGCTACCCCGGCGCGAATACCGCGCAGGTCGCCCATGACGTCGACGAGGCGCTCGAGGCCATGGCCCCCGGCTTGGCGGGGATCGACATGGATGCCAGCGTCTTCCGTCCGGACTCCTACATGAGTACGGCGCTCCGCCATCTCGGGGTCGCCGGACTCGTGAGCGCGCTGCTGCTCGTTGTTTCGGTTGGTTTGCTTTTCGTCTCATGGCGGGTCGTGTTGATTCCTGTCGTGGCGGTCCCGCTGTCGCTGGTGTCCGCGGCGTGGGTGCTGCAGCTGCGCGGGGAGACGCTGACGACGATGACTCTGCTCGGGCTTGCCGCAGCGACGGCCGTGGTGGTCGATGACGTGGTCGGTGATGTCGCGGCGATACGCACTCGGCAACTGGCGGGGGGGTCGGACACACCCGCTCTTAGCTCGGTCATGGGCGATCTCGTGACCGCCAGGCGCGGGCCCCTGCTTGTCGCCTTGGTGATGTCGGTTCTGGTCTTGACGCCGGTGCTGGCCATCGGTGGGGTGTCGAATGCCTTCAGCTGGCCGCTCGCCGCGACGTATGTGCTCGCGACGGTGACCTCGCTGGTCGTCGCGCTCATCGTTACGCCAGCGCTGGCTGTGTTGCTGCTTCGCGACGGACAGACGCATCTGCGGTCGGGCCCTCTTGATCGCTGGATACGCGCTGGAGCCGATCGCCTTGCTGTGCCGGCTGTCGGCAAGCCTGGTTGGGTAGCACTCGGCGCGGGCGCACTTGCGGTGGCGGCGATCTTGATCGCCTGGCTGGCTCCGAGCGGGCCAGTGCTACCAACGATGCAGGATCGCAACGTCCTCGTGCGCGTGCAAGGGGCACCGGGCACGTCGCTGCAAGAAATGAACAGGATCACAGCCGCCATTGCCGCGGAAATGCGAGGGGCGCCAGGAATTGAATCCGCGGGAGCGCACGTCGGACGCGCGATCACCTCAGACGAGATCGTCGATGTCGACGCCGGCGAGATCTGGCTAACGGTCGCACCCGATGCCGACTACGACGCAACGCTTGCCGGCGTACACGACATCGCTGCGGGGTACCCGGGCCTGCACACCAGCGTCCGGACCTATGCCGAGGACCGACTCGCTGCCGCCCGCGAGGAGGTCGGCGACGAGCTGGTCGTTCGGGTCTACGGTGCCGATCTCTCAAGCCTGCGAGACACAGCCGATGACGTCAGCAGGATGTTGAGCAGCGTCAGCGGCGTGCTGTCGCCCAGAGTGGAGCCACAGGTGACCGAGCCGACCTTGCAGATCGAGGTCGACCTAGCCGCTGCCCAGCGCCACGGTCTACGGCCGGGCGATGTTCGCCGCGAGGCGACCACGCTGATCTCAGGCTTGGCCGTCGGGAATCTCTATGAAGAGCAGAAGGTCTTCGATGTGGTGGTCTGGGGCGGGCCCCAAATCCGGCAGAGCCTTTCCGATCTCGAGGCGCTGCACATCGATACTCCGTCGGGGCAGCAAGTCCGGCTGGGCGACGTGGCCAAGGTGCGCATTGCTCCCGATCCGGTCGCAATCGACCACAACAGCGTCTCGCGAAGCGTCGACGTGACCGCGGTGGTCAATGGACGCAGCGCCGCGGATGTGGCACAGGACGTGTCCTCCCGACTGCGCGGTATCTCCTTCCCGTACGAATACCACGCTGAGGTCCTCGGCGATGCCGCGCGCCAGCAGTCCAACCAGGTTCGCGTTGCAGCGATTGCCGCGGTTGTGGTTTTGCTGAGCTTCCTGATCTTGCAGGCGGCAACGGGCAGTTGGGGCCTTGCTGCAGCGGTTCTGGTCACGCTGCCAGTTGCGATCGCGGGCGGTGTCTTGGTCGCACCGCTGGTAGGCGGGTTCTCCTCCATCGGCGTCTTGGCGGCGCTTTTCGCGTTGCTCGCACTGGCCATCCGCCAAGCTTTGGTCTTCGTACGCAGGGCCCGCGAGCTCGGCGCCGAGCCAGGAGCAAGCTCAGGCGAATCGGTGCGGCAAGCCGTACGGGAATTGGCGCCCGCGGTGATCGGCGTCGCGCTCTTCACGGCGGCGATCATGGTGACACCTGCCGTCATGGGCACTACCGCGGGCTTGGAAGCACTCCATCAGTTCGCGGTCAGCATGCTCGTCGGATTGGTGACAGCAACGGCCGTCTCGCTGATCGCAGTACCGGCCTTCTATCTAGCAATCGCCAACCGGGCCCTACTGGAAGAAAAGAGGCGTCCGGCGATGGCCACTCCTGCACCCGCATCCAAGACTGAGGTGAACTCATGAAGCTCCGTGGCTTTGCCGCTTCCTTCGCGGCTCTCGCGATGGTCACACTTGGGGCCACTGGCTGCAGCGAGGCGGGGGCCTCGAACGAAGCAAACTCCGAGACCGCAGTCACGGTCGAGTCAGCAGGCGAAGACCAGCCGGCGCGCATCACAGTAAGCGAGCGCGCCGAGCAGCGCCTCGGCCTGCGTACAGAGCCGGTCCGTCCACTCACTGGTCAGCCTGGAGTGGCCGAGGTCATCTCCTACACCGCAGTGGTGTATGACTCCAACGGCAAATCCTGGGCGTTCTCTTCGCCCTCACCGCGGACCTACGTGCGGGTGCCCATTGATATCGCCTCGATCACAGGCAAGACCGTGCAGCTCAAGAGCGGCCCGCGAGTGGGAACTCAGGTCGTCGTCGTAGGCGCGCCTGAGCTCGTAGGCGCCGAGGCCGGGATCAGCGGTGAGGAGTGATGGCCCAACCGGACAAGACCCAGCCGCGTAAGACCTTGATGCGGTGGATCGTCGGTACGAGCCTGAACTACCGCTTCCTGGTCGTCGCCATCGGTGCGTTGCTGATGGTGTTCGGCATTGCCACACTGCCCTCGACAAGGGTCGACGCATTTCCCGAGTTCGCTCCCCCTCGAGTGGTCATCCAAACGGCCTGCCTAGGCCTGTCGACGTCTGACGTTGAGCAGCTAGTCACCGTGCCGCTGGAGCAGGCACTCAATGGCGTCGAGGGACTGGACGACATGCGGTCCAAGTCGGTACCGCAGCTCTCGGCGATTGAGCTCATCTTCAAAGCCAACGTCGATGAGCTCAAGGCCCGCCAACTCGTCCAGGAGCGGATGACGGCCGTGGCCGCCACCCTGCCTACCTGGGCGGCACCCCCCGTCATGTTGGCACCGGTCTCTGCCACCGGCCGGGCGATGCAGATCGGGATGACGTCGAAGGACCACTCACTGATCCAGATGTCCATGTCGGCCTACTGGACGATCCGTGCCCGTCTGCTGGAAGTTCCGGGAGTGGCCAATGTCGCCCTCTGGGGCGAGCGTCTGCAGATGATGCAGGTTCAGGTCGAACCGCCCAAGATGGAGGCACAGCACGTCGCACTGAACGAGGTCATGGAGGCTACGGCCGACGCGGTCGATTCTGGTCTGCTGCGCTTCTCAAGCGGTTCCGTCATCGGCACTGGCGGCATGATCGAATCGCCGAACCAACGGATCAATGTGCGTAACGTGCTGCCGATCATTACACCAGATGATCTTGCCAAGGTCCCGCTGCATGTTGACGGTACGGGCAAGGATGTCAAGATCGGCGACGTCGGCCGCGTGGTCGAGGACCACCAGCCGCTCATTGGTGACGCGGTGATCAACGACAGTCCCGGTCTGCTCATCGTCGTAGAGAAACTGCCCTGGGCTAACACGGTCGAGATGACCAAGGGCGTTGAGCAGGCAATTCGCTCGCTGGAGCCCGGTTTGCCGGGAGTGCAGTTCGACACCACGATCTTCCAGCAGGCGAACTTCATCACGGCATCGATTCACAACTTGACCCAGGCACTGGTGCTCGGGTTCGTACTCGTCATCGTGATCTTGGCGCTGTTCCTCTTCGAGTGGCGGGTCGCCTTGATCAGCGTGCTGACCATCCCGCTTTCGCTGATGACGACCCTTCTGGTCTTGTACTGGCGGGGAGAAACGATCAACACCATGACCCTTGCCGGGCTGGTAATCGCTTTGGGGGCTGTGGTTGACGACGCCATCATCGACGTGGAGAACATCGTCAGACGGCTGCGGCAGCATCGGCTGGCGGGTGCACAGGGCTCGACCGCCTCGGTGATCTTGAACGCGTCGCTGGAGGTCCGGGGCCCGATCGTGTACGCGACCTTGATCATCGTTGCGGCAGCGGTACCGGTGTTCTTGTTACAGGGGCTGACGGGCGCGTTCTTCCGTCCGCTGGCGCTGTCGTACACGCTCGCAATCGTGGCGTCACTGCTGGTCGCACTGACGGTCACGCCGGCATTGGCGCTGATCTTGCTCGGCCGCTCCAAGGTCGAAAGGCGCACGTCGCCGGTGGTCGCAGTTCTGCAGCGCGGCTACACCGCAGCCCTGTCCCGGATTGTCGTCCGGCCTCGCTGGGCGTACGCGACCTTCGCGCTGCTTACCGTCGTGGGAATCGCAATAACGCCGCTCCTCGGTCAATCTCTCTTCCCGGGTTTCAAGGAGCGCGACTTCCTTGTTCACTGGGTCAGCCAGCCTGGAACCTCCGCTGACGAGATGCGCCGGACCACTCTTGCGGTGAGCAAAGAACTGCGAGAGATCCCCGGCGTACGCAACTTCGGGGCTCACATCGGCCAGGCCTTCCTCGGGGAGGAGGTCGCCGGCGTCAATCTCGGCGAGAACTGGATCAGCATCGACCCCTCGGTCGACTACGACAGCACCCTCGACCAGATCGAAGACGTCAATGACGCCTATCCCGGCCTGTTTCGGGAGACTCAGACCTATCTTGACGAGCGCATCGAGGAAGTGATCTCGGGTGGCAAAGAACCGATCGTGGTGCGCGTGTTCGGCGAGAACCTGTCGGTGCTGCGCGAGAAGGCTGCTGAGATCGAAGAGATCATGGGCGGTATCGAGGGTGTGGAGGACCAGCACACCGACATTTCGACCGACGTCCCGCAACTGCAGGTCGAAGTCGATCTTGCCAACGCACAGAAGTACGGGCTGAAGCCCGGGGACGTACGCCGAGCCGCCGCGACGCTGGTCGCGGGCGAGGAAGTCGGTGACATCTTCCGCGGCGGCAAGGCCTACGACGTCGTGGTGTGGAGCACACCGCAGACGCGCAGCAGCGTGCAGGACATCCAGAACATGCGCATCGACACGCCATCGGGGAAGACCGTGCGACTTGCCGACGTGGCCGACGTCTCGCTGCAACCAAGCCCCAATGCGATCGATCGCGAGGGCGACTCGCGCCGGCTGGACGTCAGCGCGACTTTCGAGGGCGATCTTGGTTCAGTCGTTGGGCAGCTTCAGAAAAGGCTCGAGGGCGTCAAGTTTGATCAGGGATATCACGCGGAGGTCCTCGGCGAGTGGCAGGAGCGAGAGTCAGCTCAGCGGACCCTGCTGGTTACGGCAGCGATCGCTGGAGCGGCAATTCTGCTGCTATTGCAAGCCTCGTTCGGGAGTTGGCGGCTTGCTCTGCTGAGCTTCTTCACGCTCCCGATGGCTCTGGTGGGTGGTGTTATCGGAGCCTTCCTCGGCGGTGGGGTGGTGTCGCTGGGATCCTTGATCGGTTTCTTCACCGTCTTTGGCATTGCCGCCCGGAACGGTATCTTGTTGATCAACCACTTCCAGCATTTAGAGCGCGAGGAGGGCATGACATTCGGGCGCGACCTGGTGGTGCGCGGGGCCCGAGAACGCCTCTCACCGATCTTGATGACCTCGCTCGCCACAGGCCTCGCATTGATTCCGCTCGTGATCTTCGGCGAACGTCCTGGTCAGGAGATCGAGCATCCACTGGCGATTGTCATTCTCGGCGGCTTGGTCACCTCAACCTTGCTCAACTTGTTCGTGATGCCTTCGCTGTATTTGCGTTTCGGCAAGCCCCGTGGCGAGACGGCATCGCGAGTTGCTGACCTGAAGGCTGAGATAGCCTAGGTCGGCCGACGCAGCGTGGATGCTCGCGCCGGTCGCGGCGTGCATCCAAGGCAATAGGGCCCTAGTACAGCCCGTCTTGGACTTCCAGATGCTGGTGATCACACGGCCAAAAGCAGGTCGACTGCGTTTGTGGACAGAAATGCGGGACGCACCGCCGTATGGTGGACACTTTTGCATGTCAAAAAGCTGGCGGGTGATCACGCCGTCGGCATGAATCGAAGCACCCAAAATCGTAATGAATTTGTTTTATTCAGTCGCTCAAAAATGTGAAACGCTTGTCACAATCTCAAAAGGATTTCCCCCTCACACAGTCACTGTGGTCTTTAGCGACGTCAAATGTCCGATCAGGTTGGAGTGAGCGATGGCGCGGTTCTTGGCCGGTGTTATGAAATTCCGCCTACTGATCTTGGCGGCCGCCATAGGGATTCTGGCCCTAGGCATTGTGCAACTCCGCGACACTTCACTGGAGGTGTTGCCGGAGTTCAGTCCACCGTACGCGGAAATCCAGACCGAGGCGCTCGGTCTCTCAGCTGAGGAAGTCGAGCAGTTGATCACCGTCCCCTTGGAACAGGACCTGCTCAACGGGGTCGAGGGCGTGGACGTGATCAGATCGGAATCGCTGCCTGGGCTGTCCTCGATCGTGATGGTCTTCGAGCCCGGCACCGACATCTACCGGGGCCGGCAGCTGATTGAAGAGCGCCTCGCACAGGCTCACGCACTTCCCAACGTGTCGAAGCCGCCGACGCTGCTGCAGCCGCTGTCCTCGGCCAACCGGGTGGTCATGATCGGCATGAACACCACGGAGTTGACCCCGATCGAGCAGTCAGTCATCGCACGCTGGACCGTACGACCGCGGCTCATGGGAGTGCCGGGCGTTGCCAACGTCTCGATCTGGGGCCTGCGTGATCAACAGCTTCAGGTCCAGGTCGATCCTCAGGTCTTACGCGATCGCAACGTGACCCTGAACCAGGTGATCAGCACAGCCGGAAACGCACAGGTCGTCTCACAGCTCAGCTTCCTGGAAGCCTCAACCCCCGGAACCGGCGGATTCATTGAGACGCCGCAGCAGCGCCTCCAGGTCAGGCACTTGTTGGAGAAGCTGAGCGATCCTGCCGAGGTTGCCAAGGTTCCAGTGGAGGGCGCCGGCAATCTCACGCTCGGTGACGTCGCACAGATCAAGGTCGATCACCAGCCGCTCATTGGGGATGCCGTCGTCAACGGCGGACCCGGATTGATCATGGTCGTCGAGAAGTTCCCAGGGGCCAACACCGCCGACGTCACCAAAGGCGTCGAGGATGCTCTCCAGGCGCTTCGCCCTGGACTCACCGGGATCAACACTGACGCGTCGTGGTTCGCACCATCCGATTACCTGCGGGCGGCGGCAGACAATCTAGGCCTCGCGATTGCCCTCAGTGCCGGGCTATTGCTCCTCACGCTGTTCGCACTGCGCTTCCACTGGCGCGCGGTGATCGTCGGCGTCATCACGGTTCCGGTGTCGGTGATCGGCGCCGCTCTGGTACTCCATCTGCTCGGTTATGGGCTCAATGCTCTGGTTATCGCCGGTCTTGCAGCCGCCGTCGCAATCGTGGTAGACGAGGCGGTTGCACCACAAGCTGCGGTGCTGGGTCGCCTGCGGGCTCGGAGCGCCAGCCCAGATGCGGAGCCGACATGGGTGGCCACTCAGCAGGCTCTGGCAACCGTGCGCCGGCCGCTGATCTATGCCGGCATCGTCGCCTTGCTGGCGATTCTTCCGATGGCCGTACTCGAAGGCCGGCCCGGAGCATTCTTCAGCCCCATGGTTGTGGCATACGCCACGGCCGTCGTGGCCGCCTTGATCGTCGGCATGACGGTGGGTCCGGCGTTGAACAGCTTCCTGTTCGCTCGCTGGCAACCAAAAGCTGGCTCACCATCTGGGCCTGTGGCGTGGCTCGGTGCACGCTACCGCAGCGGTTTAGAACGGTTCTCCGGCAGCCTTCGCCCGGCCTTGCTCGTTACCGCCGCCTGCGGCGTAATAGCCGTCGCGATCCTGCCATTCCTCAATACCGCCCTGACGCCCACCTTCCAAGACCGGAACGTGGTGGTGAAGCTGCAGGGCGCCCCGGACGTTTCTGCTCCGGCGATGACTCAGCGGGCCACCGAAATTGGCAACTCGCTGCGGTCTCTGCCGGGGGTCACCGGGGTCGGCGCGACCGTCGGCCGGGCAATAACCGGCGACCGGGTGGTCAACGTCAACTCCAGCGACGTCTGGGTCGCGATCGCCGGGGACGCCGATTACGAGGCGACGTTGGACTCGATCAAGGACACCGTCGGCCAGGTGCCGGGTATGACCACCGAGGTCGTCCCGTTCTCCACCCAGGACATGCGGGACGTTGGGAGCCTGCAGACGGGCACCAATACCGTGACCGGCAGCGGGCTGGACGTCCTGACGGGCCTGAACACCCCGGTTGCCGTCCGCATCTACGGCGAGGAACCCCAGGTCCTTGCTGCCGAAGCCGCGAAGGTGCAGCAGCTGATGTCCACGATCGACGGGGTCGTCAACCCGCGCGTCGAAGGCGCTCCCACCCAGCCGACGATCGAGATCGAGGTCGACCTGGACAAGGCCCAGCAGCTGGGCATCACGCCTGGTGACGTACGTCGGGCCGAGGCCACACTGCTCCAGGGCATTCAGGTGGGCAGTGTCTTCGAGGAGCAGAAGGTCTTCGATGTCATCGTCTTGGGAACGCCTGCCACGCGAAGCAGCGTGTCGGCTGTGCAGTCGCTGCTCATCGATCGGCCAGCCGGCGGCCATCTCCGGCTGGGCGACGTTGCCGAGGTCAGGATCGCGCAGACGCCGCCGGTCATTCACCGTGAGGCTGTTTCGCGGCACATGGACGTCGTCGCTGATCTTGACGGTCGAAGCGTCGGAGCAGTCGTAGCGGACCTGGAGCAGCAGCTTGCGACCATGAGCTTCCCGCTTCAGTACCACGCCGAGGTGATCGCCAACTCCACTGAGGACGAAATCCAGCTCGGGCGCGTGATCGGCTTCGGCATCGCTGCCATCATTGCCGCATTCCTGCTGTTCCAGGCAGCATTCAACAGCTGGCGGCTGGCGCTGGTGGCCACGGCGGCGCTCCCGCTCTCGCTGACCGGCGGCCTGCTCACCGGTCTCATCGGCGGACGCACGTTCGGCTTGGGCGCGCTGCTCGGGATGCTTGCACTTCTCGGCCTGGCAGCTCGCTACATCGCAATGATGCTGACCACAATCCAGGGACCCGACGGTAGGCGCGGGAGCGAGGATGACGCTCGCGACCGTGCACGGCAGGGCCGGGGAATCCTTCGGCTCCTTGATCATCAGCGCCGCAGCGCTGGCAGCGGTCGCGCTGCCGTTCGTGGTGCTCGGTACGCGTCCTGGACTGGAGATCTTGCATCCGCTCGCTCTGGTGCTGCTCGGCGGCTTGGTGAGCTCGCTGGTGGTCGCCTTGTTCCTGCTGCCATCGGCGTACCTACACCTGGTGCCGCAGCAGGACGAGGAGGCACCGCCGCCGCATGAGGAAGAACCCGAGGCGGTCGCAGCGGGGGCGGCGTTCTGATGAACAGCAAGACCACACTCCGGAGAGCATTCCAAGGCTTCGTGGTCACCGTCGCGGCCGCAGCCTCACTGGCCGGCTGCGCCGAGATCGAGGTGCCCCTGGCCGAGCCCTACGAGCCGGCTCATCTGGAGTCGACAGGCCCAGACCAGCCGGCGAGGGTCATCCTCACTGAAGAGGCCCAGCACCGCGTCCAACTCCAAACCACTCTCGTCAAGCCCCACGGCGCCGACGTCAGCTTGGACCACGCCGCCCTCGTTTATGACAAGAAAGGCAAGCCCTGGGTCTTCACGGTCATCGGGCCTCTGACCTACGTACGTGCGGCCGTGGGCATCAAAGAGGTGAACGAGAACAACGTGGTGATCCTGAGCTCTGGCCCGCCAGCCGGCACCGAGGTGGTAACCGTCGGCGCGATCGAGCTCTGGGGGACAGAACTCGAAATCGCCGGCAAGCACTGAGGAGGCATTGCTCATGCGTACGATCGTCAAGGCAAGTCTCCGGTTCCGCTGGATCGTGCTGTTCTTGGCCGCGTCCATCCTGGCTCTGGGTTTCGTTCAACTCCCCGAGACGAAGGTCGACGTCTTCCCAGAGTTCGCTCCGCCGCAGGTCGAGATCCAAACCATTGCACTCGGCAACTCCTCGACCGAGGTCGAGGAGTTGATCACGGTCCCTATCGAGGATCAGTTGAACGGTATTGAAGGCCTAGCCGAACTGCGGTCCAAGTCGGTGGCCCAACTGTCCTCGATCCGGTTGATCTTCGAACCCGGAGCCGACGAGCTGAAAGCTCGTCAACTGGTGCAGGAGCGTATGTCGCAGATCACCCCCACACTGCCGACCTGGGCGAGCCCTCCGTTCATGATGCCGGCACTGTCGGCCACCAGCCGCATCATGAAGATTGGCCTGACCTCGGATGTAGTCAGCCCAACCGATCTGTCAGAGATTGCCTATTGGAAGATCCGCGCGCGCCTGCTTCGGGTGCCCGGAGTGGCCCAAGTCGCTATCTGGGGTGAACGTATTCCGCAACGCCACATCCAGGTGGATCCGAAGAAGCTCGCTGAGCACGACGTCACCTTGCGACAGGTCATGGACGCCGGAGCAGACGCCGTCGAATCCGGCCTCATGCAATATACCGACGGCGCGGTCGTCGGCACCGGTGGCTTCATCGAGGAAGGCGGTCAACGGTTCAACATCCGCAACGTGCAACCCATTGTCGACCCGGAGCAGATCGGCAAAATACCGGTCATCGAACGCGACGGCAAAGTGATCCGAATGGCTGACTTGGGCCAAGTGGTGATCGACCCGGGACCGATGATCGGCGACGGTGTTGTTGACGACGGACCTGGGCTGCTCCTCGTAGTGCAGAAGTACCGCGGAGCGAACACGGTTGAGGTGACCCGCGGCGTGGAAGACGCGATGCGGGAGATGCAGCCCGGATTGCCGGGAATCGCGGTCGACACTACGATCTTCCGGCCAGCCACCTTCATCGAGCAGTCGCTTGACAACCTGCGTATCGCGATGCTGCTGGGCATTGCCTTGGTCGCATTGATCATCATCGCTTTCCTCTTCGAGTGGCGTACCGCATTCATCAGCTTGATCGCGATCCCGCTCTCCCTCGTCGCCGCCGTTTTGATCTTGGATGCCGCGGGAGCCACCGTCAATGTCATGGTGCTCGCGGGGTTAGTCGTCGCCATCGGTGTGGTGGTGGACGACGCCATCATCGACGTGGAGAACGTTGTGCGAAGACTCCGGCAAGCCCGGGCCGCCGGGAGCGGAGCCTCGACCTTCAGTACCGTGCTCAACGCCTCGGTCGAGGTCCGGTCGGCGATCACCTACGCCACCGTGATCAATGTGATTGCCGTGGTGCCGGTACTGTTCCTGGAAGGACTGTCCGGGTCATTCTTCCGCCCGCTGGTGCTCTCGTACGGGCTGGCGGTGTTGGTCTCCATGGTTGTAGCGCTGACCGTGACGCCGGCCTTGTGCCTGCTGCTGCTTTCCCGTGGCAAGCTGGCCAGCAAGGAGTCCCCGCTAATGCGGGTGCTGAAGCGGGCGTATGGCGCAATTCTGGCACCACTGATTCGCAAGCCGATGCCGGCTATCGCGATGACCGCTGTGCTCTTCCTGGCCGGGCTTGCGGCAGTGCCGACGCTGGGCAGCCAATTGCTACCCAACTTCAAGGAGCGCGACTTCCTGATGCACTGGCTGACGGAGCCCAGCACGTCGGTCACCGAGGAGACGCGGGTCTCCGTCTTGGCGTGCAAAGACCTCAAAGAGATTGAGGGGGTGCGCAATTGCGGCTCCCATATCGGGCAGGCGTATCTGGCTGACGAGGTCTACGGCGTGTACTTCGGTGAGAACTGGATCAGTGTCGACCCAGCGGTCGATTACGACCAGACCCTCGACGAGGTGCACCGCGTCGTCGAGTCCTACCCAGGGCTCTATCGCGACGTGCAGACCTATCTCCGGGAGCGCATCAAGGAAGTGTTGACCGGTAGCAGTGAGTCCATTGTGGTGCGCATCTACGGGCCCGACCTCGCGGAGCTGCAGAAGCAGGCCAAGGCCATCGAGCAGCAGATCGGCGACATCCAGGGGATTGAGGACGCGCATGCCTCGCTGCAGACCGACCTGCCGCATATCGAGGTTGAAACCGATTTGGCCAAAGCTCGAGCGGTCGGGCTGACTCCTGGAGAGATCCGTCGACAGACATCGGCCCTGATAGCCAGCGAAGAGGTCAGTGACATCTTCGCACTCGGACGGGCGTACGACGTGCACGTCACGGCGATCCCATCCGCACGCGACAGCGTCACCGACGTGGAAAACATGCAGCTGGACACTCCGTCTGGTCGTAAGGTCATGCTGAAGGATGTGGCCACCGTCCAGATGGGCCCAACACCGAACGCCGTCGAGCGTACGAAGCAGTCGCGCCGCATCGATGTAGGCGCCAACGTGGGGGGCCGCCCGCTGAACCAGGTGGTTGACGACGTCGAGCAGCGAATGGGAGAGGTTGACTTCCCGCTGGGCTATCACGCAGAGGTGATCGGCGAATCGACCGAGCTCGACGCCGCAGAAGACACGCTGCTGGCTTTCGGCATCGCGGCCGGCATCGCCATCTTGCTGTTGCTGCATGTCGCGTTCGGCAGCTTCCGGCCGGCTCTGCTGACCTTCGTGTTGTTGCCCATGGCGCTGGTAGGCGGCGCGATCGCTGTCTGGATGAGTGGACGGGTGCTCTCGCTTGGATCGCTGGTCGGCTTCCTCGCGGTCTTCGGGATCGCTGCCCGAAATGGGATCCTGATGGTCAGTCACTTCGAGCGGCTGGAGCGCGAAGAGGGCGTGAAGTTCGGCCCGGGACTGGTGATTCAGGGTGCCAAGGAACGCCTGGCACCGATCATGATGACCGCCCTGGCGACCGGCCTGGCGCTCGTTCCGCTGGTTGTTGCCGGCAGCATTCCCGGCCACGAGATCGAACATCCCATGGCGATTGTGATCCTCGGCGGCTTGGTCACCGCAACCTTGGTCAACTTGTTCGTCCTGCCATCGCTGTACCTGGCGTTTGGCAAGAGCCGGCGCGAGAATGCGGAGCTCGAGGCTGCTGAAGCACCAGCCACTGCCGCTGCTGGCTGAGTCTCGTCGTGGGGAGCTGTCCGCGCGGGCTAGGCAAACCTGCATTTGCCAAGCCGTTCAGGTGCGGCTTAGCGGTGGTACCGATTCAAGCATCTTAAGTTTGCTACGCCCGCGCGGACACCTCCCCACGACTTTCACGACAGCGTCAGCCACCACCTGGCCCAAGCAGCCCGGAGGAGCGCGTCGTTCAGGAATGCGGGCCGAGCTCGTCGAAGCCGCCGACGATATATGGAGGGCTACTTGCGCTGGGTGCGGTAGTACGTGATCAGCGCCTGCGTCGAGGAGTCTTGTTTGGCCAAGGCTTCGTCGTCGCCTGAGACGGCGGGGGCTATCTGTAGCGCGAGCTGCTTGCCAAGCTCGACACCCCATTGGTCGAAGCTGTCGATCCCCCAGACCACGCCCTCGGTGAAGGTGATGTGCTCGTACAGCGCGATCAGTTCGCCCACCACACGCGGGCTCAGCTCCGGCGCCATGATCGAGGTGGTCGGGCGGTTCCCGGGGAAGATTCGTGCAGGCACGATGGCCTCGGTAGTCCCCTCAGCACGAACCTCATCGGCCGTCTTGCCGAAGCCCAGCGCCGCAGTCTGGGCGAAGAAGTTCGCCAGGAACAGCTCGTGCACGTCGTTGTCGCCGTCGACCAGCGGGTGCGCCGGGTTGGCTACTGCGATGAAATCGGCCGGGATCAGCTGCGTGCCCTGGTGGATCAGCTGGTAGAAGGCGTGCTGACCGTTCGTGCCGGGCTCGCCCCAGAAGACCTCGCCCGTTTCCGTGGTCACGGGCGAGCCGTCATAGCGAACGCTCTTGCCGTTGGACTCCATAGTGAGCTGCTGCAGGTATGCAGGGAATCGGTGGAGGAACTGTGCGTATGGGAGGACGGCGTGGCTGCCGGCCTTGAAGAAGTTCACGTACCACACGTTCAGCAGGCCCATCAGCGCAGGCACGTTGCTGGCAAGTTCTGTTTCGGCGAAATGCCGGTCGATCACGTGGAAGCCTGCGAGGAAGTCTGCGAAGTTCGCAGGTCCGATGGCGACTGCGACCGAGGTACCGATTGCCGAGTCGACTGAGTACCGGCCCCCCACCCAATCCCAGAAGCCGAACGCGTTCTCCGGGTCGATGCCGAACGCAGCCACCTTGTCCAGCGCGGTTGAGACCGCAACGAAGTGCTTGGCGACGGCGGCATTGGCTGCGTCCTCGCCCGCTTCGATGGCGCCGGACTCGCGAAGCGCCTCAAGCAGCCAACTACGGGCCAGGCGCGCGTTGGTCAGCGTCTCCAGCGTGGTGAAGGTCTTGGACGCAACGATGAAGAGCGTGGCCTCCGGATCAAGATCCTTGGTCTTCTCTGCTACGTCAGTCGGGTCAATGTTGGAGATGAAGCGTGCCTTGAGACCGGGTTTCACATATGGCTGCAGAGCTTCGTAGACCATCACGGGGCCAAGATCAGATCCACCGATCCCGATGTTGACCACGGTCGTGATCGGTTTGCCGGTGACGCCCAGCCATTCGCCGCTGCGCACCTTGTCGGCAAACGCGTACACCTTGGCCAGCACCTTGTGCACCTCGGGGATGGCATCTGTTCCATCGACGACCAGGCTCGATCCCTCCGGAGCACGCAGGGCAGTGTGCAGCACGGCTCGATCCTCGGTGACATTGATGTGCTCGCCCGCGAACATGGCATCGCGGCGTGCCACCAAACCGACCTCATCGGCAAGATCAACAAGGGCGCTCAGGA
Organism: uncultured Actinomycetota bacterium; assembly: GCA_963836855.1. Classification (GTDB taxonomy): domain Bacteria; phylum Actinomycetota; class Actinomycetes; order Propionibacteriales; family Propionibacteriaceae; genus Microlunatus. The sequence continues at coordinate 33,920 of CAWILN010000038.1, forward strand.
CGTCAGCGTTGATCAAGTTCTTGGAAAGGTCGACGTAGAGATCACCAGCGCTGAAGGTGAACGATTTCGCCCGCGACTGATCGGCGGCGAACCAGCCGCGTAGATCAGGTTCGAGAGCTCCGTAGAGGGCAGTAAGCCTTGCCCAGGCCGGAGTCGTCGTAGGGTCTACAGGCTGGCTCATCGGGCTCCCCCTCATGGTTGGGCTGCTCTTTTGGGAGCTGCTCGCGCAATACCGACGCTCGCAGCTCTGGTATTCAGGTCACACTACTGAGCCCGACTCGCTCACCTCAATGACCTGCGCCGATGCTGAGTGCACCACGCCGGGTTCGGTAGCGTGCGGAACATGGACCCCCGGCTGACCAGGTCGCGACCGGAGCCGGACCGTCTCGTACCCGCCAGGCGAGTCGGAGTTCCGGACTGACCTCGAGCGGATCCGGTTCGCGAGCGCTCTCTCGCGGCTCGCCGAGGTCACGCAGGTGGTCACCTCGATGGCAACCAGCGGAGTCGTGCACAACCGGCTCACCCACACGATCAAGGTGACGGGAGTCGCTCGAGCGATCGCTGTGCGACTACTTCGCACGCAGGATCAGGCTTTGCTTCAAGACCTCGGAGGTCTTGATCATGTTGTGGTGCAGGCGGCAGCCACTGCTCATGATCTTGGCCATCCTCCATTCGGCCATCTGGGCGAGCGGGTTCTTGATCGACTGGCGCGGGAGCGGTTCGGGTTGGCGGATGGTTTCGAGGGAAACGCACAAACCTTTCGGATCTTGACTGAGCTGGAGGTCCTGGGACCCGGCACGCTGGGGCTCAACCTCACCGCAGCGACCCGAGCTGCGGTGCTGAAGTATCCCTGGGCCTGCTTCCACTATCCAGATCCTCATCCGGTTGACTGGCCCATTCCGCCGCGTGGCGCCGGCCACGCTCGCGGTACCGCTGGAGCAGCGAAGTTTTCCGCCTACATCATCGACCTGCCGCAGATGCTGGAAGCGCTTGCCGCCTTCCCCGAGCTGCCGCCAGGACGACAAACATTGGAGTGCTCAGTGATGGATCTCGCCGACGACATTGCATACTCCCTGCACGACGTGGATGACTTTCATCGCTCGGGGGTGCTGCAGTTCTCCCCTGTCTCCGGCGAATTTCGATCATGGCAGAGTGGGCGAGCGGGTTTCGCTGATCTTGAGGACAGTGATCTGGCACGCGCCCGCCGCCAGTCGGGAGCCGGCCTGGAGCGCTTGCGCCGGCGGCTAAAGCGCAGCGACGGCTGGATCTTCGACGAGGAAACCTTCGCGACTGCGGTGCAGACGGTCGGCGAAGAGTTCGTCGACGGCGTGCTCGCGACACCGTACGACGGATCGATGGCCGCGGACCGCGCAATATCGGGCTTCACGTCCAAATGGATCGACCATTTGATCAGTTCGGTCAGTCCGAATCTGCATCCTCCAGTCCGCTCCGGATATGTATCCATGGATGCGCAGGCATGGCATGAGGTATCGGTCCTGAAGTTCGTCAACCAGTACTTCATCTTGGACCGGCCTGACCTGGCGATGTTCCAGCGCGGTCAGGAGCAGACAGTCGAACACCTCGTCCTCGCACTCGAAGACTGGCTTTCAGACCGCATCGACGCAGACCGGGCGCCGCGACGGCTGCTGGATCTGGTAAACGCCGCGAGCTACGGGTATCAGAGAGCGGCCAAGGAGCACCCGGAGTGGTTCGGGGGGAACGTTTCCGATGCCGATCTTGCGCGAATGGGCAGAGGTCGCGGGATCATCGATTTCGTCAGCAGCCTGACGGACACTCAAACCATCGCGTTCGGGGCCCGGCTGGGCGGAGCGAGCGGGTTGATGTGGAGCAGCAGTCTGTGAGGACCTGACGGCGACAGACAGCCGAGCATGCCCATCGACAGTACGGGCGCCACTCGTGCCGCAGGGCGGCATCCTTGCAACCTCAGGGCACATTCAGCATTCATCGTTCATGCTTGAGGCGTGGAGTTGATCGCCGAGATATGGCAGCGGGCGATTGCTGTCCAGCCGCCGCCGGCACCAGTCGTGGTCGCCCTAACAGCCGTCATCGCAGGCGCTTTGGTCTTGCCGCGCGCGATCTGGCCCTACACCCGAATGCTGATCACTATCACACACGAAGGCGCTCACGGCGTCGCAGCGTTCTTGGCGGGCCGTCGCCTGCAGGGCATCCGCCTGCACTCAGACACGTCCGGCCTAACCGTTTCCAGCGGGCGACCAAGTGGCCCGGGCATGGTCATCATGCTCCTCGCTGGCTACCTCGGACCGGCTCTGGTGGGGTTGGGCGCTGTTGGGCTCTTGATTGCTGGGCACAGTCTCGGCTTGCTCTGGCTGTTCGTGATCTTGCTGGCGCTGTTGTTGATCCAAATCCGCAACTTCTACGGATTCGTACTGGTCGTTGGCTCCGCGGTCGTGCTGATCCTGGTGAGCTGGTATCTTCCGGCGACGATGCAGTCCGGCCTCGCGTACGTGCTGACCTGGACGCTGCTGCTCGCGGCACCGAAACCGGTGATTGAGCTCATCCGCCAACGAAGAGGTGGACGGGCGCCCCACTCCGACGCAGATCAGCTCGCCACGCTAACCCGCGTGCCGGCCAGCCTGTGGGCCTGTGGATTCCTGGTCCTTAACTGCGTCGGCCTGGTCCTGGGATCCGTGCTGCTACTGCCTGTCCTGGCTGAGCTGGGCCAAGACGTCGCGGCGCAGTTTGCAGGTGCCTGACACCGCCGGGCATGACAAAGGCTCCCATCCGGAATCGGATGAGAGCCCTCTATGTTGCGAGTCCTTTAGAAGACGTTGCCAGCGCGTTGGGCAACCTGGATCAGTTCGTCCCGCATCGACGGAGTGGCAGCGTTGCCAATCGCACGATTCAACTCGCGTCGCGTGCGACTGATCTCACGGTGACTGCGGATGGCTTTGGTGAGGCGTGACATGGCGACCATACTTTCGATCACGATTTTCTCCGATTTGAAGATTACTTGTGTAACGCGAGCTGGGCCTGCGATATTCCAGTGAGGTCGTGGAGCAACGCTCGCGCGGGGCCAGCAAACCTCGCACTTGCGCGAGCCTTGAGTGCCGTTCCTCGTTCCTCAGTGGGTGCCGTTTCAAGCATCGTAAGTTTGTTAGCCCGCGCGGGCGCCGCTCCACTCAACTGCGTCGACAGAGCTGGCCGTTAAGGCGTCGACCGGGCGGCCCGCAGTCACGCCAGGGTTGGCTTAGGCCGCCTGCCCGAACCGCCGGTCAGTCAAGATCAGGCCGGCCCGCTCCAAGTCTGCCTCGACCCGAATCCGTTCGATGTCGCGCTCGAAGCCAATGGACTCGCTCGCCAGATCATGTTCGATCTCGAGCATCTCGCAGACCTGCATCAGGAGCTTGTCGTACGCGAGCCGGTTACCCATCTGATGGGCGGCGGAGCGATGGGCATCGGTACCCAGAATCGCCCGCAGTCGCCTCAGATCGGCGGCGAGCTGCTCGATCGGGACACCTTGCTGGTGGCGGAGTTCGCGTACGGCCTGCCGGTGCGCAGCAGCCGAGGAGCGGCGCTCCCGCCACCGATGAATGGTGTCATCCCATCTTCCGACCAGCAGGTCGTAGAGCAGCACACTCAGAATCGGGACGAGCACCATGATGGCGACGGCCATAGCACCAAGAATCACTTGGTACAAGTCCACCGCCATGCAATAACACTAAGTCGGGCGTACAGGCTTCACAAGCTGAGCCAACGAGGGTGAACCAAGCCGTAACAGTTGGGCCCCCAGGCGCATGACACAGCAGCCGCTGAGCGTGCTGCGCGCTGTTGGTATCAAGCGCTGGAGGTGCTTCCCCCGTCCTGGTTGTAGGGAGCTGCCTTCCACGCCGATGGCGAGACCAACTTGCCCGTGTCCAGAACCGTGAAGTTCCACGTTCCAACGTAGGTGTTGTTGCTGAACATATTGCCTTGGTTGTACACGATCGCTTTGCTGATCATGTCAGCCTTGTAAGGCGACCATGACGGGTACGTGCCGTAGTTGGAGAAGATGGCGTTGCGGCCACACATGCTCGTCGAGCAGTCGAAGAAGTTGGCGCGGTTCATCTTGAAGGTGTTGTGGTGCACCTTGACGTTCTGCGTCTTCCAACGGCAGTCCGAGAGGTACGGCGCCCTGGAGATGTTCGCCGAGTTGCAGGTCGAGAGCGTGGCAACCGACGGGTTCACCAATGTGCAGTAGCCGGTGGAGGTATTAGCCGGCGAGCCGCAGAAGCGGTCTGCGTTCTCCCACAGCGTGACGCCGTTGTAGTTGTCTTCGATCAGGTTATTCGAGATGTCGATGGTCGGGCTGCCGACCAGGTCGTGCGGCACCCGTGCATCACCGCCGGACTCGGAGATATAGATCGAAGCGTCGGGGAAGTTGTCTCTCGACTGAATGCGTTCGGGCCCCACAGCCACCAGGTTGTGGCGAATGACGTTGTTGCGGATCGCAGCGTTGTAGCTGATCTCCCAGAAGATGGCGTGGCCGTCGTTGTTCTCGATCCAGTTGCCTTCGAACAGGAAGTTGTTGTCGTTAGTGTCGGCCCACAGGGCCACGCTCTTGTTGTCGTGGACGTAGTTGTTGGTGACCCGCACGTTGCGGACGTCCCAGAACTTGCCGCCGCCGGTGCAGCCGCAACCGTCGATCTTGGATTCCCAGTCGCCGGTGTTATTGCCGACGATCTCGTTGTGGTCGAGCACGATGTTGGACTCGCCACCGTCGGCACCGTAGGCCTGGAAGCCGTACTGGCTGTTGTCCTTCAGGCAGTTGTGCGAGGCGACATTGCCGGCACCCAAGAAGATGCCTGCACCACCGTTGTTGCTGACGGTGTTGTACTGCATCGTCCAGTTCTCGCCGGAGTCGTGGTTGACCGTGCCCTCGTTCATGGGAGCAACGAAGTTCCTGACTGTCAGGTACTTGATGGTGACGTTGCGCGCGTGCTGGGTGAAGGCATAGTTGTTCTTGCCTTGTCCGTCGAGGATCGCGCCTGGTCCACCGATGTAGGTCGAGTTATCGCTCGGGATGATCTGGTCGTACCTACCAATGCCGAGTGTGTGAACACCCGGGGCGAACCAGTACGTCTTGCCAGCCTGACGCAGATCAACGGAGCTGTTGCTGCCGGCGGGAACGACAATCGCACCAGCCGGAGGGGTGGCCGGTCCATTCAGCAAGGACGCACTGCCGCAGATCTTTGCAGGAGGCGCGCTTGGCCACGACCCACTCGAGACTGGCGGTGTCGTTGCTGTCGACGTAGGCTCCGCGTTCGCTGTGGTTGGTGCCGTGGTCGTTGGTGTCGGAGCCGTGGTGGTCGTTGTAGGTGTAGGGGCCGTAGTGGTCGGGGCCGGCCCGGCGGGTGCCGTTGCGGTCGGCTCGACGGTGGGTGTCGGGGTTGCGCCTGTGTTCGCGACCCTGAAGTCCGCGCGGCCGCTCGAGGTGGTGCCGTCCGACCACGTCAGTACGACTCTGATGCTGTGCGATCCATCGGCCAGGTCCTTGGTGTCGTACGGCAGTGCCGTGCCGTTGCTAGCGCTACCCGCGAAATCGAACGGTGCGCTCTCGTCGGTTCGAACGGGCGGCTGCGTTCCTTGCGGGCTGTCCAGATAGAAGTCGACCTTGTCGATGGTCCTGGAGTTCCGGACGAAGACGTAGATCTCTCCCTTCACCGTAGAGCGATCGAGGCGCACTGCACTCGACCGATCCGGGTTCAAGCTCACGGCGAGCCTCGACCTCGCCGATGCGGAGGCGGACTCAATTCCGAGGCAGCTCAGCACCAGGGTGATGCTGGCCCAGAGTGCGACTACTGCGATACGGCGGCGGCGCAGCGCCAACCTAGGCCCACCTGGAAACATGTCCGTCCTTCGAGCGTCATCATTCTGTTGTCAAGGGGGTTGTTCGTTCTGTTGTGAAGTGGTGTTTCGGAATCCTCAACTACTAGGCGGTACCGCTGTTGCCGTAGACCGAGACGTGCACGTGGTCCATATGATTGGCGGTCGGTGAACCCCGATCCGACATCGGTCGCCAACCCTCAGAACTCCGCTGCACCGTCCAGATCTGCTGGCGATAGATGACCTCCATTGCGCCCAGTTCCTTGGCATGGGCTCGGACCCACTTCGCGATCTCCCAACCCACCGTCGAGTCGGAGATCATGCAGTCGAGAGCGCGCCCCGACCCGTGGTAACCGCTCGAGCTCCTGCGGCCAAGAAAGCTCGTGATCTGGGGATAGCGATGGCATAGCGCGCGGTGGACCCGGATGGCGTCATTCGTGAGGCCCGACTCGACCGAGGACCCTCCCGGGCAGGGCGCTCCCGATATGCCTCCGCCACTGCTGGACGCGCTGGACTTGGCATTGGGCTTGGTGTCGGAGAGATATTTGTTCGTCACCCAGCGACCCTTGTCGCGGTAGGACACGTATCGGAATCCATTGCTGATGGTCTTGGTGACCGCCAGCTTGGTGCCTCTGTCCACCACAGCCACCACCGAGGAGCCACTCGTGGGCTCAGCTCTGACGTTCAGATCGGTGGTGGCGTACTTGCTATCAGTGATCTTGAGCCGCAGGATCGGAGTGATCGTCTCCGAGGTCTTGGGCTTTGGCGCCGAGGCAACCTTGACTCGTGGTCGGGCGGTGCGTCGGCTGAGCTCTTCCCCTCGTTCAGCCGTCTCGCTTGGAGACAACTCGACCGACTCCGACGAGGCTGGAGCTGGATACGCGAGCTGTGGATCATCACCTGGCATGACAGCGCCGGCGACGCCTACGCCCAATGCGGTGATCACCGCCGTTGGTACTGCGATGCGTGCTACGCGCGCCGCAAGAGGCGGCCGCATCGCCCTTCGTGGGCGCGGTCTAGACACGTGTTCTCAATCCCCCGAGCAAATGAGACCAAAGCGTTATCTTCGGCAGGAGTCTAAACAGTTTTGTGGTGATTGCCCAACCCCGACCCAGGGTTTGGACTGAATTTTTTTGTCGGAACGAGTCCTTATCGTTACCTGACAGTGATCTCGCCACTTGCTGTCACATCGATCGCGTCTGAACCGTCAAGCACTATGACAGGCGGCGCGCTTCGCCAACTGCAGGAGCTCGCCTTCGAGCTCTACGACTGCGCTGCCTCGCGTTGCGAGCGACGAAGGAGGCGAATTCGGCGTGCCGCCTGTCAGAGTGCAAAGACCCCAAGCACTATGGCGGCAACCGATGTGAGGATGTGACCGACCGATGGCTCAGGACGACTGGCTGGCCGACAGATTCGAGGAACACCGCAGCCATCTGCGCGCAGTCGCCTACCGGATGCTCGGATCGGCGAACGACGCCGACGATGCAGTCCAGGAGGCGTGGATCAGACTCAGCCGTTCCGACAGCAGTGCCGTGGAGAACCTCGGCGGCTGGCTCACCACCGTGGTGGGTCGGGTCGCGCTGGACATGCTGCGCTCGCGAACCTCGCGACACGAGGAGCCACTAGGCGACATGCTGGTGGCGCACACCGACGATGCCGCCTCTGGAGCTGCACCAGAGCGGGCGGCTGAGCTCGCGGACGCGCTCGGTCCAGCCATGCTGGTCGTGCTGGAGACGTTGTCGCCTACGGAACGGATTGCCTTTGTGCTGCATGACATGTTCGCGGTTCCGTTCGATGAGATCGCTCCGATTGTTGGGCGTTCACCCGCCGCTACCCGGCAGCTCGCCAGTCGCGCTCGACGCCGTGTGCAGGGCGTCGACGCAGTAGCCCAGCATGATCGCAACCGTACGCGGCGGATTGTCGAAGCCTTCCTTGCCGCTTCGCGCAACGGGGATTTCGGGGCTCTGCTCGCACTCTTGGATCCGGACGTTGTGCTGTCAGCGGACGCCGACGCGGTCCGAACGGGCGCGTCGGCTCTGGTGCGCGGCGCAGATGCCGTCGCCCAGACATTCGCGGGACGGGCCCGAGCCGCACGGCTCGCCTTGATCGATGGGCACCCGGGAGCAGTCTGGGCGCGCGCTGGGAAGCCTCGGGTTGTCTTCAGCTTCATCGTCGATGACAACAAGATCACTGCGATCGAGCTGCTGGCCAACGCAGCTCGACTCAATGAGCTTGACCTCGTGGTCCTAGATGACTGAGGCCACTGCCCTGAATTTGCAACACTCTCGGAGTGCGTTAGTGATCATTCCACCGCCGCGTGATCGGGCCGGGCGTCGTCACCCGAGGCGCCCTGGGGCTGCGCTTGTAATCCGAGACAAGGCGGCTATCGCCGATCCAGAACCGCCAGGGTCGATCAGCCTCGACGGAGACACCAACTCGCGGCCCTGCCATGATCATCTCTACTTCGTCCTCCGGAAACTCAAGCGTCACAGGTCCGTCGCCAAGCAGGTCACAACCTCCGTGCTCAGCGTGCAAACCCAAGGCCTGGGTGAGCCGGCCGGGACCCCGGGCAAGATCACGATCGCTTGCCCGCCCGCGTCGTGACCTGGCAACTGCAATTCCCTCGATCACCTCACCGGACCGCATCAAAACCCCTGAGCCGACTCCCTCGGGTCCGCAGCTGATGTTTCCAGCCCAATGCATCCCATAGGTGAAGTACAGATACAGGTGGCCCGGTGGTCCGAACATGACAGCATTGCGCGGTGTCGGGCCGCGATAGGCATGTGACGCCGGATCGGTGGCACCCTCGTACGCCTCGAGCTCGGTCAGCCGCACCGCCACCTGACCATGTCGTATCACCGCGCCGAGCAACCGCGGCGCGACCTGCTCTACCGGCTCGCACAGGTCGGTTCTCACGTCAGCACCTCCACGGTTCCTGCAGTCCCGTCAACTCGTACCCGGTCACCGGTCCTGAGCCGCATAGTGGCGTTGCCACAACCGACCACTGCCGGAATGCCGAGCTCCCGCGCGACGATCGCTGCGTGGGACAGCGGTGCGCCGACATCGGTGATCACCGCGGCTGCTCGCGGAAACAGCGGTGTCCAACCAACATTGGTGACCGTCGTGACGAGCACCTCGCCATGCTGTAGCGCAGCACCGTCAGCCGCATCATCAAGCACCCGCACAGAGCCCTCGACGACGCCGGCCGATCCCGGGAAGCCACGTATCGCAGCCTCGACTTCGCCGACGCTGCCCTCGGTGAAGATGTCAGATCGACGGTTCGAATCAGCTGCCCAGGTGTACGGGTTGAACGTGCCACGGATCAGCGCTGGATATTTCGGAAGCGCCGAGTAGGCGTGGTACGCGGAGCGGCGACGATTGATCAACGCTGGACTGATCGTTTCGCCCTGCAGCACGCGTACGATCTCAGCTTTGTCAAGAAAGAAGATGTCATCGCCCAGCCCGATGAGTTCGCCAGCCTGCAGTGCGTACGCCCGCAGCACCCAGAAGTATCTGATCACCTCACTGCGGGCTCGCTCCCGGTCGCGGGAGATCTTGCCCCATACCCGTAGTTGATGGTGCAGGATCCTGGAGTGCAGTGGATGACGCCGCTCTAGCTCGACCCACGCCTCGCTGCGCCGTTGCTCCTGGGCGCGGAGCAGGTCGCGATAGCTGGCAGCGGTTGAGGCCGGGCGTACCGCTAGCTGCTCGTCGATCCACTGGGGATCCTCCCCTGGCCGCGGCGTTGATATCTCGAACTCATGGGGCCCGCGGTGGCCATAGCGTCGATTGAAGGTGTCGCGATCGATCTCGCCCGCGGCGAGCTGTTCCAGACCGTCGAGCAGCCCGAGGCTTGCCAACTGTCCGGCCTGCCCGCCCAGCCCCGCAGTCAGGGCGTTCGCGGCGGCGTCGCCCACCAGCCGTTGCAGCCGCTTCCGAGTGGTGATGAACGAGGCCCCGCTGGATCGGGTCGCCGCGGACAGCATCCAGCTCACCCGATGGAACTCGGGACTGAGTACGTCGGTCCACAGGTCAGCAAGCTCCACCGGGTTCGAGACCGCGGCAATCTCCGCCCGGCGGCGATCACAGAGCGCCGGATGCTCGGCGAGATAGGCATCCAGCACCTTGACGTCGCGGCGCGCCTCGCCGAGGACGTGCAGGGCCATTGGCAACACCGCTCGGAGGATGTCTCGCTTGCGCGCCTTCACCGGCGGGATCTCAAGATCAGCAGGAAGCCTTCCGAAAACTTCTTCGCTCAAGCTGCGATAAGGCTTCTCGCCAACACCCACTGCAGCGGACAGCGTCGACAACACGCTGAGATTGAGATAGATCCGCCCGCCGATCCGGCCATAGCCAACATATGGCGGGATCGAGGCGGTCGCCATCGCGTCGGTGAGGAACACCTGGATCATCGACCAGCTCGCCGGCGTCATGACGTCAGGGATGGCCTCGCCGACATTGGTGTTGCTCCACAGAAAATCGCCGGATCGGCTGTCGTTCCACGGGTCAGGGTGGATTGCGGTGGTGATCGGTCTCGCCTGCAGCAGGAAAAGCTGATCTCCCGTGCGACACCATTCGATGTCCACTGGGCTCTTGACGATCTCCTCGACCATGATCGCAAGATCGGCTAGTCGCAGGGCCTGCTGGTCTGTCAGAGCGGGTGCATTCTGCTGTTCCTCCCGTACCTGCACCTCTGTGGTCCCGACGTCGCTGCTTTGAGTCATGATCGTCTTCGTATTGATCACGGTACGCATGATCCGGCGCGAGTCACGATCGACGCTGATCGTGTCCGGCGTCACTCGACCACCGACGACCGCCTCACCTAGACCCCAAGCAGCATTGATCTCGATCGTGGTGTCGTCCCCGGTCACCGGATCGGCGGTGAAGACAATGCCCGCAGCTTCCGCGTCAATGAGTTCCTGCACCACAACTGCGAGGCTGATCTTGTCGGGCTGGATCTGGTGTTGTGTCCGGTAGTTGATGGCGCGGGGAGTCCACAGCGATGCCCAACAGCGCCGTACTGCTTCCAGAAGTTGATCAATGCCAGATACGTTGAGGAAGCTGTCCTGCTGTCCGGCAAAGGAGGCATCCGGCAGGTCCTCGGTTGTTGCCGAGGAGCGCACCGCTACCGGCGGCGACCCGAGTTGCCGGTACGCGCGCACTATGTCATCCGCTATGGCGGGCGGTATCTCGTGGCTACCGATCAGCGCCGCAATGGCAGACGCCACCTGGTCGGTTGCCTCGCCTACCGAATCGCTGAGCCTTGCCAGCTCTTCGTTGATCGGGCCCTCGAGCTGGTGCACAGCGACGAAATCGTCGTACGCAGCTGTGGTGATGTGAAATCCGTTCGGAACCGGCAATCCGGCCGACGCGAGGCGGGCGAGGGATTGGCCCTTGCCACCAACCACAGAGAGGCCAGAGCCCTCGTCGGCGAGCGAGCGAACATACGTCGCGGTCATAGCCTGCAGCAGTGCCGAGCGCGGTGTCACTGGCCGACACTGACCCACTCTCCGCTCGCTGCCGAACGCAGCATCGCATCGCAGATTTCTGCAGCCCGGGCTCCGTCGTCAAAGGTAGGCAGCCCCTCCGGAGCTTGCCCCTTGCCCTCGTGGGCATCCACGGCGGCATAGGAGTCGGAGACATAGTTCTCGAAGCATTGGGCATAACCCTGGGCGTGACCCGCGGGCAGCATAGATAGGCGCCGCTGATCGGCGGACCCGCGGGTTGGGTCGCGGACCAGGAGCTGGGCACCCGCCTCAGTGCCGATCCACAGCTGCTCACCCAGTTCCTGATCGAAGGCTGCGCTCTGGTGCATGCCGTCCACCTCGATCCAGAGGCGGTTCTTGCGGCCTGCACTGAGCTGACTGATCACCGCGGACCCCGCGATGTCCTTCGCGGTGCGGAACAAGATCAGGGCACTGTCCTCGGTCTGCACATCCACCAGCGGCGCATCGCTTTCGACGGCGCTGAAGGTGGCGGCGCTCGAGGCCGGGCGCTGCTTGATCGTGATGGAGGTTGTGGCCACGAGTCGGGCGATCCGATCATCGGTCACCCACTCCACAAGATCACACCAATGCGAGCCGATATCGCCGAAGGCTCTCGATGGCCCACCAGTCTTGGGATCGACCCGCCAACTGGTGGCCTTGGGGTTGAGCAGCCAGTCCTGCAGATAGCTGCCGTGCATCAAGTTGATCGCCCCGAACTCTTGCGCCTGGACTCGCGCTCGCATTTCGCGCGCCATCGGGTGGAACCGGTACGCGAACGGGATGGTGTTGACCACACCCGAGTCCTGGGCGACTTTCGCTGCGTGCTGGGCGTCCTCGAGGCTGACTCCAAGGGGCTTCTCGCAGAGCACGTGCTTGCCGGCCTCCATCAAAGCGACGGCGTAAGGAACGTGGGAGGCGTTCGGCGTGCAGATGTGAACGATCTCGGCCTTACTCTCGGCCACCTCCTCGATGCTGCCGTATGCCTCCTCGACCCCCCAGGCTTGGGCGACTTCCCGCGAGCGTTCCGCGCTTGAGGCCATGACTCCAAGAACTTGAGCTCCGCCGAGCATTGCAGCACGCCTGTGCACTTCGCCGATCATTCCCGCACCGAGAATTGCTACCCTTTTCGCCGCCATGCGGCACAGACTATGCGGGCTGAGCCCGTGGCCGCCCGGTGGGTGATGCAAGCCGGAGCCTTGTCCAAGCCCGCGAGGTCATGCGGGCTGAGCCTGTCGAAACCCCAGACATGTACCCCTTGCGCATACCCAGGCCACATGGGCCGACCAGCAGGCAGAATGACCGTGTGACAGCGGCTCGAATCCTGGTAGTTGAGGACAGCAAGGCCATTCGGCTGCCTGTCGTCACGGCATTGTCCGCCCAGGGCTTCGAGCTCGCATCGGCAGCGCACGGCGGCGATCTTGAAAAACTACTACCGTCCTTCGGGCCCGATCTAGTGATCTTGGACGTGATGCTACCGGGCCGCGACGGCTTCGAGTTGCTCCGCGTCGTGCGCCGCGCCAGCACCGCAGCGGTGCTGATATTGACCGCTCGCGACAGCCTCGCCGACCGGCTGCAGGGCCTGACCGGAGGTGCGGACGACTATTTGATCAAGCCGTTCGCTATGGCGGAACTGGTGGCACGAATCCACGCGGTGCTGCGCCGCAGCCGTCCTGGCGGCAGCTCCATCTCGATCGACGACCTTGAGATCAATGATGACGCCACGCTGGTGCGGCGCGGAGGCGAGCCACTCGACCTGACCGAGACCGAGCGACGGCTGCTTGGCTACCTTGCCGCGCACCGGGACAGGGTCGTGAGCAAGACGCAGATCCTTACCGCAGTCTGGGGCTATGACGGATTTGATGAAAACGTGGTCGAGGTACACGTCTCCTCTCTCCGTCGCAAGCTCGAGGCACGCGGGCGCCCGCGACTTGTGCACACCGTACGGGGGCGCGGCTACCTGCTCGGAATGACAGCGTGAATCAAGCAAACCCCCCGGCCGCAGCAGCGACGAGCCGGCTGAACACTGTCTCACTGAGGCTCCGCGTCACCGCCGCGGTGATGGTAGTCCTCGCGCTTATGTTGATCTTGCTCAGCATTGCGATCAATGCGATCTTCATCGCGCAGTCCAATCGGAACCTCGACGCCCTGCTCGCGGGCCAGGCGCAACTTGCCCGACAATTGGCTCGCTCCGGTGCTGGGCCACAACAGATCGTCAACCGGGTGCAGGTCAGCGGCGTACAGGCCTACCTGGTGCTGCGGAGCGGGGCTGAGTTCGGCACACCTATCACCAGCGGCGCCACGACCAAGGCAACCACGATTACACTCAACGCGCCCACACGAGTGGACGGCGCAAGCCTCACTCTCTCGGTTGACACGACGCTCGTCTCCGGAGCGCGGCGCACGCTGCGCCAGGTCCTGGTGATCACTTCAGTGATCGCATTGGTGGTCAGCGCTGCGCTTGTCACGGCGGCAGTCCGATTTGCGATGCGTCCGCTCGACTCAATGGCCGCGCTCGCCAGGAGCGTCAGCCAGGGCAACCGTGGCCATCGGCTGGCGCCGACCCGCACCGACACCGAACTGGGCCAGACCGCCGAGGCGTTCGACGAAATGCTGGACGAGCTCGAGGGCGCGGAGGCTCGGGCACAACAAGCCGAGGAACGGACGCGGGCCTTCTTGGCCGATGCGGCCCATGAGCTGCGGACTCCGATCGCCGGTGTCCAGGCTGCAGCTGAGACCCTGCTGCACCACGATGATCAGCTCAGTCATGATGAACGCCAGCATCTGCAGGCCCTGCTGGTGCGGGAGGCCGAGCGCGCCGGCGGCCTCATCTCGGATCTGCTCACCGCCGCTCGGCTGGATGCGGGGATCGATCTTGATCTTGCTCCGGTGTCCCTACGCACGTTGGCGCGGGGCGAGCTCGATCGGGTACATCTGCTTCACCCTGAGACGGTCGTGACGATGAGCGGACCAGAGGTCGTCGCCCGTGCCGACGCCGCCAAAGTCAGCAGCATCCTGCGCAACGTAATCGACAACGCCGTGCGCGCGGCCGGCCCGCAGGGCGAGGTCCATGTCGTAGTACGGGAACATGATCAATTTGCGATCGCTGAGATCTGGGACTCAGGGCCCGGTGTGGCACCGTCGGAGCGCGAACGGATCTTCGAGCGCCTGGTACGACTTGATCATGGTCGAGCAGGAGACGCCGGCGGCTCCGGCCTCGGCTTGGCGATTGCTCGCGGCTACGCCCGGGCACATGGAGGGGAGCTCACCTGCGAGGATCCCCGCGGGAGCGGCGCGATGTTCCGGCTTGTGCTGCCCCTGGAGCCGCGAGAAACGACGCTTCATTAGGTCGCGGGTCAAGTGCGGGGCACCTGCAGTCGGATGTCGCCGAGACCGCGAGCGACCAGGAAGGTGCCACCGGAAGGCATCGTCCAGTCCGAGACTGCCTCGTCCCAGAGCCGGAACGCGCGCGAGTCACAAGCGACCGTGACAGTACGTTCCTCCCCGGGAACCACCTCGTCGGCAATGGCATAGCCCACGAGCCGCACCGGAGCCGCGCCCTCGGGACGCCAATAGACCTGAACGACCTCGCGTGAGGGGCGGTCGGCAGTGTTGGCGATGACGACGATCAGCGACTCATCGCCGTTGCTGCGTCGCGGCTCGGCGGAGCGGTAATCCCAAGTCCCCCAGCCGAGGCCCGCGCCGAACCAGAAGGCTGGCTCGACATTGGATCCGTACCAACCGCGATAGCCAACGCGGGTGCCCTCGGCATAGTCCAACGCGCCATCTTGCGGCGTCAGGTTCCAAGCCGGACCCTCGCCGTCTGCTACCGGAAAGGTCGTCACCAGGCGGCCGGTCGGCTCTGCCTTGCCCAGCAACACATCGGCAAGTGCGTGACCGCCTTCCTGCCCAGGCAGACCGATCCACAGCACAGCATCCACCTCCTGCAGCCACGGCATCCGGACCGGAGTTGCCGAGTTGATCACCACCACACTGCGCCGAGCGGCACTCGCCACCGCCCGAACAAGATCATCTTGACGTCCTGGCAGCGCCAGCGTGGTCTTGTCGATCGCCTCGGTCTCCTGCTCGGCCGTCAGGCCGACGACGACAACCGCCGGCTCCGCATCACGAGCCGCCCGCGCCGCCTCAGTGATCAACTGCTCATCAGGGATGGGAACCGGCTGGACCACCAGTCCGGCCAGGGCAATCCGCTCAGAGATCACCAGCCGTGCTACCAGAACCCGTCCCGGTGCCGCCTCAACGACATGAGTCCAGCTCGGCGGGACCATGAAACCGACTTCCTCAGACTCGCCAGGCAGCAGGCCGGTGGCAAAGGCGTACGTCTCGTCGCCGTAGCTGAGTGTCCATTCACCGACCCCGCGTACACCGACCACCACTGAACTGCCCGGAGGGGCGACCAACTCTGCGGAGAGCTCGAGAACGCTGGCTCCCTGATGCGGCCCATCCGACATGCCCAGCAGAAACTCGGACACTTCGCTGCTCGTGGACGCCTGCTCAGCGCCCGAGCCGTCGAAGCTGGCGACCCGCATGCCCGGCCGGCCGGTCTGCGGATCGATGATCGATTCCGGTGCAGCGGCCGTCGGGTTGATCCGCACGGCAACACCATCCACAACCTGCACCCGATCCTCGCCGAGCGCTTTGGTCAGCCCGTCCGCAATCGATATCTGATGCGGCGGACGCACCGAGGCTGAACCCCCACCCTGGAGCGTCGTATCCAGGGCGTGTCGGCCGATCACCACCAAAGGTAAGTCGGCAGTGATCAACGAATCCTCCAGGGGAAGGACGCCCTGACCCTTGAGCAACACCATGCCGGCCGTTGCCAGGTTTCGCAGGCTCAGCCGCATCCCAACCGCGTCAGCCTCAACAGCCGGACCCAGTTCGGCACTTCGCTCGGCGGCAGTGCCGCGCACCGCACCAACCCGCCCGGCCAGTCTCAGCAGCCGCGTCAGATGATCATCGACGGTCGCTTCAGCCACGGCGCCTGAACGTACCGCGGCCACAAGCTGCTCACCCCATGGCCCGCGTGGTCCGGGCATCACAAGATCAAGTCCGCCGTTTGCAGCCGGTGCAGCAGTCTTCGTGGCTCCCCAGTCCGACATCAGCACGCCGTCCCAACCCCATTCGGACTTGAGTACGGCATTGTTCAGCTCGTCGTGCTCGGTAGCAGCTACACCGTTGACGTTGTTGTAGGCGGCCATGATCGTCCAGGGATGCGCGTCAGACACACAGATCTCAAAGGGCAACAAGTAGAGCTCTCGGAGCGCCGCCTCGGAAACCCGTACATTCACGGTGCGCCTTTGGGTCTCCGATTCATTAGCGACGTAATGCTTGACGCAGGCTCCAACGCCGTATCGCTGGATGCCCCTGGTGTAGGCCGCGGCCAACCGACCACTGAGCAGCGGATCCTCGGAGTATGCCTCGAACAGCCGGCCACCGAGCGGAGCGCGATGCAGGTTGACAGTCGGGCCGAGCACCACGTCGACCCCTTGGGAGCGGCCCTCGCCCGCGAGCATCTCGCCGACCCGCTCTGCGGCCGTGTCGTCCCACGCTTGCGCGAGCAGTGTCGCATTGGGGAACAAGGCGACCTTCTTGCCACCGACGAATTCGCTGCCACGGACCCCGGTCGGCCCGTCGCTGAAGATCATTGGACGCAATCCGATGGCTTCGTTGCCGTGCAGAGAGAACGCGGCGGCCCCGGTCAGCAACTGGACCTTCTGTTCAAGATCGAGTTCGCGTACCGCTTTGGCGATCATGTCGTCGATGGCGCTGGCTAAGGCTTCATTGCTTTGGGACATGCGGCTCTCCTGTAGTCTCGCGGCCCTTTTATCAGAGATCGATGATCAAGAAGGTTCGGGCGAGGCCCGGTCGAATCCCAGTCTGAGCTGGATCAGGTCTAGTTCGAGCCGCTCAATGTCGCCTCATCGGAGCAGAAATGAGCCGCAATGCGAGCTCATCAGTGATTACGCAGCAGGGATACCAGTTCGGACTTCTTCTTGCCTGAGTAGCCGGACATGCCGAGCTCCTTGGCCCGCTTGCGCAAGTCGTCGACACTCCAGTCGTCGTACGAGCCGGACTTGCCGCCTTTCTGGCCAACCGAGGATCGACCGCGCGCCGCCGATGCGTTCGCAATCCGAGCCGCCTTTTCTTTCGATCCGCCCTCATCGCGAATGGCCTCGTACATGCTGTCGTCCTTGACGCTCGGGCCGGACTTCTTCTTGCCTGGCATGATCGTCTCCTTTCAGCTGATCTCAGCTTGAGTTTCAGGTGATTCCGTTGACCGGTTAGACCGAAGAATGCGCGGCAGCGCCGCGAGCACGATCACGATGAGCAGCGTCGCCGCGGCAACAACAAGCGCTGCGCTGCGATCCAGCACCAGATCGAAGATCAACAGCACCGTCCCGATCAGCATGACAGCGACCCCTACCAGGGTGATCCGCATAATGACGTGCGCAGTCTGCACGACGGTCACCTTTGCGCCCTTGCGGAACAAAGCACGGTGCAAGTTCACTGGCGCCAGGCCAAGTGCGGTGGTCAGGACCGCGGCGATCACCAGAACCAGGTAAACCCGAACCTGGAAGGTCGTCAGTTCACCAAACCGTGTCTGAAACGCGATGGTGAGCAAGAACCCTGTGAAAATCTGCGTGCCGGTTTGTGTGACTCGCAGTTCCTGCAGAATCTCGTTCCAGTTCCGGTCCATCCGCTCGTTGAGGGACTCCTGGCGCCCGTCCGTCGGGTCGACGTCATGCCTGACCTCCACAGGCGGGTTGTCGGTCATTTCGGCTCATCACTCCTGCAATTTCATTCGTCTACAGTGTTAAAACCCCGCCAGAACCGTGCCCAAACAGGACTCGGTGGTGCCGGATCAGCTGTGGGAGCTGGCGACCCGCTTGATGAGGGGGTGAAAAGTGTCGTCGAACTCGTCTGCAAAGGCGTCTTGGGAGAGTTGAGCGGGACAGCGACGTCAGTCTCGGATGCTCCGACAACACATAGGTCGCTGCTCACGGCCACAGGCACTGCCTTGCGGATTGGGGGCACCATCCCGAGGGAGCCGTAACCGCCGGGCAGAGCTATCGGCAGCATGGTTACGGCCGCTTGCAGCGCCCCCTCAGTCATCGCTCACATCGCCCTCGTGTCATGCTGAGCCCTGGCCCATCTGTCCTCATCAGACCGGTGGGCCGCCACATTCCCGAGTGGAGGCACCGTACTGGTCAAGGGCCGCCGACGATGTGCTCGATGATTGCGGTCGTGGAAACCGACGGCGTACGCGGCAGGTACACGACCTGACAAATGTCGCTGAGAAAGTCGAACTTGCCTTTCCAATCGTCTCCCATAACCAAGATGTCGGCCTTGTGCTCCAGGACATAGTCACGTTTCTGCTCGAGGCTTTCCTCGATGAACACCGCATCGACAGCCTTGACATTGCCAACGATCTCGAGCCGTTCCTCCTGGCTGAAGACCGGATTGCGACCCTTCTTGGCGAAGTTGAGCTTGTCTGATGACACCCCTACCACAAGCCGATCACCGAGCGCGGCAGAGCGGTTGAGCACTCGTACGTGTCCGACGTGAAATACGTCGAAAGTGCCGAAGGTGATCACGGTCGTGCCTGCCACGGCAAACTCCTCCTCTGCGCCAGGCCTGTCCTCGCCAACCCTACGGGCTCAGCTGTGTGGCCGGGTGAAGACGGCTCGCCAGTGATGCGTCCCAGGTGGTTCGCGTACCTCTTCGAGGCTCACCAGCTCCAGACCCTCGACTGCGAAGGATTCGATGTCGGCCCGGCTGAGTGGCCACGGCGGCCCGTCAACTGTTTCATCGCTGTCGCGTGCGACTGCCAGCACCAATAACTTGCCGCCTAGCGCGACGAAGCGGCCGACGTGAAGGACCACGGTAGGGCGCAGGCGTAGAGGCAGGGACTGCGTCGTATAGGTCTCCACCACAAGGTCGAAGTGTTGACGCCACTCGGAGGGTGGATTCAGCAGGTCGGCGACCCGGAAGTCCACTGGACTCGTTGGAAAGCGGCGCCGTGCCGATTCGATCGCAGATTTTGAGATGTCGAAGGCGATCACACGGTATCCGTGTGCCGCCAGGAACGCCGCGTCATCGCCGAGTCCAGAACCGACGACCAGAGTGAGACACCGCGACGTATCCGTCGGCTGCGCGATCCACTCGACCAATAGCGGGTGCGGTGCTCGGCGGTCCCACGGGACAATGGCCTGCCCCTGGGCGGCGTCAGCGTACAGCCGCTCAAACCAGCCGGTAGGGTCACCGTCCCGGAGGGCTTCCCCCGACAGTCGTCGCGCGTCCTCGTCAGGATCCTGTGACGTCATGCCCCTATCCTGGCGGACGGCTGGAGCGGCCAAGCGGGCCGGAGCACCAGATGCACCCGCCCGCCACGGTAAGGCGGCTACCTCAGGTCACCCAGCACCAGTTCGAGCTGGTCCAGACCATGATCGAGTTGCGCATCGGTGATCACCAGAGGCGGCGCCAGCCGGATGGTCGAGCCGTGCGTGTCCTTGGCGAGTATCCGTCGTGCGGCGAGCGCCTCACATACATCACGACCGGTGCCGAGGCGAGGATCGATGTCGACGCCGGCCCACAATCCGCGTGAACGGACCCCAACCACACCGCGGCCGATCATGCGGTCCAACCGCTCTCGCAGCTGAAGCCCTAGCGTGGCTGCGCGTTGCTGGTATTGGCCGGTCTCGAGCAGCCGGACAACAGCAAGCCCCACGGCGCAGCCGAGCGCATTGCCACCGAACGTGCTGCCATGCTGGCCAGGTTGCAGGACCCCAAGCACATCATGATCAGCAACGACCGCAGACACCGGCACCAGGCCACCGCCGAGCGCCTTGCCCAGCAGGTAGACATCAGCCTTGACGTTCTCATGCTCCAAGGCGAGGGTGCGGCCCGTACGCCCCAGCCCTGACTGGATCTCATCGGCGATCAGCAGGACGCCGTGCTGGCTGGTCAGCTCGCGGACCCCGGCAAAGTAGCCAGGTGGCGGAATGCGTACGCCCGACTCACCCTGGATGGGCTCTAGCAGAACGGCAACGACATCGTCAGTGATCACGTTGCGGATGGCGTCAAGATCACCGAACGGAACTGTCACGAAGCCAGAGGTATATGGTCCGTAATGATCATGAGCCAGCGGATCGTCAGAAAAGCTGATGATTGTCGTAGTGCGCCCGTGGAAGTTGCCGGCAGCAACGATGATCACGGCTCGACCATCTGGCACACCCTTGACCTCGTAGCCCCACTTGCGGGCCACCTTGATCGCGGACTCCACGGCCTCTGCGCCGGTGTTCATCGGCAGCATCATGTCCTTGCCGATCAACGTTGTCAGCCCCTCCGCAAAGGGCCCCAGCTGATCATGGCGGAATGCGCGCGACGTCAGCGTGAGGCGCTCGAGCTGCACCTTGGCTGCGGCGACGAGGGCTGGGTGACGGTGGCCGAAGTTCGCGGCCGAGTAGGCCGCGAGGAAGTCCAGGTACTGCTCTCCGTCGGTGTCGGTGAGCACCGCACCTGATCCACTCGCTACCACAACATCCAGCGGGTGGTAGTTGTGAGCGACATGCTCATCCTCGACCTGTAGCAATTGGGTGGTGGGGGTGAGGGCCTGGTCGATGGTGATCATGATGATGCTGCTCCTGCCGAGTGTCGGGATGCGTTGACGGGGAAGAGGCTCAGGACATCGTTCAACGAATCTGGCTTCGCCGCTGACATTTGGTGCTCTTCGTGCCCGCCGCGCTGGGAGGGCGACTCCGACACTCGTCCCACAGGCCTGATCTCCTGAGTGCAACACTTCACGCTGCCACCGCCCTTGGTCAGCTCGCTGAGGTCTATAGAGATCGGCCAGTAGCCAGCGGCAGCAAGGCCCTCGCGTAATTGGCGGGCACCTGCGGGGATGAAGACACGTAGTCCGTCGCTGACCGCATTGAGCCCGAAAGCGTACGCGTCATGCTCGTTGGCGATGAGAGCATCGGGGAATAGCTCACCCAGCAGCCGGCGGCTCTGCTGACTGAACGCGTCCGGATAGTAGGCAATGTGATCCCGTTCGTCGTCGATGACAGCCAGCGCAAGATCGAGATGAAAGAGCCGGGGATCGATCAGCTCCAGGCTGATCACCTCGCGACCAGTCAGCATGGCTAGCTCGCGATGCGCCTCCGGAGTTGTCCGGAAGCCCCAACCGGCGAGGATTCTTCTCGACAGCACGGCGAAATCGCCCTCTGCCTCATTGACGGCGGCAGCTTGCTGCACCTCTCCGCCGCCGTACAGGATGCCGTTCCGCTGATGCCACGCCGCGTGGACGGTCGCTTCTGGGTCGCGCTGTGAGTTGGCGAATCTGGCCGCCAGCGTTCGCCCATTCACCACGATGGCGCCGTTCGCGGCGTAGACCATGTCGGGAAGCCCGTCCAACGGCTGCAGGAGATCGACTCGATGGCCCGTTGAGCGGTAAGCGTCCACGAGCCCCGACCATTGCCGGACGGCCAGGACACGGTCCACGGGTTCGCCCTGATCCATCCAGGGGTTGATCGAATACACCACGTCGAAGTAGGTCGGCGGACACATCAAATAGTGCCGGAGTTTGGCACGTCGGACGGGGTGTCCAACGTGGTTCGGCACCGTACTTGTCACCCTTGAAGGGTAGGGTTCGGGAGGGCGCAAGTGAGATACTGGATCAACGAAACTCAGGAGACTGTATTGCGTCTTGACCAGATAGATCACAAGATCCTTGCGCGCCTCACAGAACACGGTCGTGAGAGCTTCGCCATGCTCGGGCACCATGTCGGGCTATCCACTGCGGCCACCAAACGACGGGTCGATCGGCTGCGTCTCAGCGGCGTGATCCGGCGCTTCACTGCCGACATTGAACCTGCGGCACTCGGCTGGACGATTGAGGCCTTCGTGGAGGTCTACTGCGAGGGCCGAGTGCCGCCGGACCGGATGCGGGAGATGATCAGCACCATTCCAGAGGTTGCCGAGGCGTACACCGTGACGGGTGAGGCAGACGGAATCCTCCGGGTACGAGCAGCCGACACCGGCCACTTCGAGAAAGTGCTCGGCATCATCCGCAATCATCCTGGCGTTTCGCGTACCCGATCATCGCTGGTGCTCTCCCGCCTCTGATTTGCATAACCGTCGATCTTTCGGGGTATTGCACGTGAATCCTTCCTACTTTCAGTGAGATGCTGGACGAGGCCCGCCGTGCTGAACCATGCGTTAGGTTCTTCAGATGTGAGGCCGAAGCAGTGACCGACACCGGTCCCCCGCCGGTGCGCCGGATCCGAATCACCGACTTCTTCGCCGCAAAGCGCCAACACGAACGTTGGGCCATGCTCACCAGCTACGACCAATACACGGCCGGGTTGTTCGACGAGGCTGGTGTCTGGGCGCTGCTCGTCGGTGACTCGGCAGCCAACAATGTCTACGCATACGAGACCACACTGCCGGTCACGGTCGATGAGCTGCTGCCGTTGGTGCGTGCCGTGGTGAGGTCCACCAAGCGCGCTTTCGTGATCGGTGATCTGCCATTTGGCTCGTACGAGGACGGACCCTCGCAGGCGTTGGAGACTGCGATCCGCTTCATGAAAGAGGGCGGCTGTCACGCCGTGAAGTTCGAGGGCGGAGCACGTGTCGCTGACCAAATCCACAAGGTCACTGATGCGGGTATCCCGGTCATGGGTCATATCGGGTTTACCCCTCAGAGCGAGCACCAGCTCGGCGGATATCGCGTGCAGGGCCGCGGCGATGACGCTCGACGGCTGCTGGCCGACGCGCACGCTGTAGCCGAGGCGGGAGCGTTCGGTGTGGTTTTGGAGATGGTGCCTGGTGAGCTGGCACGACAGGTCACCACAGAGCTCGACATTCCGACGGTCGGCATCGGCGCGGGCCCGGACTGCGACGCGCAGGTCCTCGTCTGGCAAGACATGACGGGACTGCGGCGTGGCAGGGTGCAACGCTTTGTCAAGCAGTACTCCAACCTAGCCAAGATCATCGGCGATGCGGCTGCCGCGTACGTCGACGATGTCAAGAACGGCACTTTCCCAAGCGATCAGCACACATTCGCTTCGACGATTCCGAGTTCCGAGGGCAAGCTATGAAGATCGCTAATAGCATTACCGAGTACGCCGCACTCCGTAGCACGCTTGACGAAGATGCCGCGCGCCGGGTTGTGTACGTCCCGACGATGGGCGCCTTGCACGACGGCCATCGTTCCTTGATCAAGTTGGGCAGGTCACTCGGCGACGTGGTTGTGGTCAGCATCTTCGTCAACCCACTGCAGTTCGGACCTGGCGAAGACTACGCGCGCTACCCGCGGCGCCTCGAAGACGATCTACAGGTCTGCGAGGCTGACGGAGTCGACATCGTCTTCGTACCGAGCGTCAGCGATCTCTATCCGGCGGGGCGACAGGTCACCGTCGATGCTGGCGCACTCGGGTCGGTCCTCGAGGGAGCGTCCCGGCCGGGTCACTTCAACGGAATGCTCACCGTCGTCCTGAAGTTGTTCAACATCATTAGGCCGCACGTCGCCGTCCTTGGCGAGAAGGACGCACAGCAACTCGCCTGCATCCGACGCATGGTGACGGACTTGAACCTCGCTATTGCGATCGTCGGTGCGCCTATTGTCCGGGAGCCGGATGGGCTAGCACTGTCCAGCCGCAACATCTTCCTCACCGTGAGCGAACGTGCCGTGGCGCGGAGTCTTTCTGCAGCGTTGGAAAAGGCGGCAACGCAGAGTTCGGTTCCCGCCGCTCGAGCGGCGGCTCACGAGGTCTTGGATCGGGCGGAGGCAGAGCCGTCATTTGAGCTCGACTACGCCACCATCGTCAATCTGTCCACGTTCGCTGAGGTACCAGACGATCATGTGGGGCTCGCAACGTTTGTCGTGGCGGCTCGGGTCGGTGGAACCCGCTTGATCGACAACACCACGATCAACTTCGCTCCCGCACCGTGGGCCTGACCTAGCTGGCGCCGCCCTGTGGACCTGGAGACTGCCGCCAACGAGCTCTATGCCCTCTCCCCCGATGATTTCATCGCGCGACGGCAGCAGCTCGTTGCGGACGCCCGACAGGCACAAGATCGCCAACTCGCCACCCAAATCGGCAAGCTGAGGCGACCCACCCGCAGTGCCTGGCTGATCAACCTGCTCGCCCGCCGGGAGCCAGATGAAGTCACGGCGCTCCTCGGACTCGGCGCGGCCCTTCAGGAGGCACAGCAGCGGATGGCAGGCGACGAACTGCGCCAGCTCTCCGTACAGCGCCGGAAGACGGTGGACGCGCTAGCACGACGGGCGGTCGAGCTGGGCCGCGAGCGCGGGTACAGCGCACCGGACGGAGCGACGCAGGAGGTCAGCCAGACGTTGCAGACAGCGCTGGGCGACGCCGAGCTTGCGGACCTGGTGCGCACCGGAACGCTCACCCAAGCCGTCACTTACGGCGGTTTTGGGCCGACTGATCTTGCGTCTGCTCTGGGTGCGTCGCTGCCGAACCAGACCACGCGCCAGCCAGAGAAGCAGCAGGCGCCGCCCGAGCCGGCTCCCGCGCTGGATCCGAAGCAACGCCGCGAAGCCGAGAAAGCGTCTGCTGAGGCCCGGGAGCGAGCGAGGGTGGCGCGTAAGGCTGCCGAGGCAGCGGAGTCGGAGGCCGAGGCGGCTACCCAGCAGGCGGATGAGCTGGCCGACCAGGTCGAGTCGCTGCGCAGCCAGCTGCGCCAAACCGAAGCCGCCGAGCGGGAGGCGCGGGAGGCGGCCCGAAGCGCGAGGAAGCACTACCAGGAGCTGCGGCAAGCCGCGCTTTCAGCCGAGCAGGCGTCAATCTCGGCAGAGCAGGCCCTCGATGAGTGAGGGCTAAGCGACGGACTGAAGGTGGAGGAGCAGCGCCGAACCCCGCCGCGCGGGCGGCAGCGGGATGCCGGCTGCGCCGAGTGCCCGGCCAGTTAGCGCTGGAGCACCTGATGCCCACGACGGAGTCACGCTCTGAGCCTCTCCAGGGCGAGCTCCGATCACTTCGATCCGGTACAAGGTAGCTAGGTCGAGACCGTCGATGCGGACCCGGCGGCTGTTCAATGCTCGTTCCAGCCAAACCAAAGCGAACAGCGCTTCGCTGCGATCATCGGCCACAACGCCATGCGCCGCGAACCCGCGATCACTCTCGTCTGACCGCACTGTGATGCCGGAGTGCAGCAACGCCCGGAACTTCTTGTAGAGCGTCAGCCATCGATGAATAGCCCGCAGGTTTCCGGGAGGCTGCTTCCGAAGATCGATTCCTAGACCGAGCCGGCCGAAGAAGGCCGAGATTGCCCGGTACGCCGAAGAGGTGGCGTCGTCGGGCTCATCGAGTGCCGGCTGCCAAACAAGCCCTGGCGGCAGCATCTGCACCAGGCCAGCGAAGTCCGCGTGTCGTGCTGTCGAGTCCGCAGCGGGATCGGCGCCGACCGCTCGGCCGGCTATCGCCAAGTCGAGGCTGGTGGTCTGGACGGTGAGCTGTGGGTAGCGCTCATGCAACGCGTCAAGCAGCCGGTAAACCGCCAGCGTGCTGGTGTGCTGAGTTGCCGTAGCTCCCTGCCGGTGTGCACCATGAGCGAGGGACCAGTTCAGCAGCGACACGTGATGGCGATCAAGCAGCTTCGTCAACCGCTCCCAGAGATAGACCATCGCCGACCGTACCGACAGATCCAGCACTTGCTGCGTCATGCCGTCACGCTCAACGGTGAGCAACCACTCCGGATGATCACGTGCAATTGTTGAGTCCGGGTCGACCAGATCTAGCTCGACGGCGAAACCGATCTCAAGATCAAGATTGCGGATACGCATCAGCAGCCCATCGAGACCGGCCGACGATCCCGTGTTGGTCAGTCCGGCGCTGTCGGCGTACGGGTCAAGACCCACGCGCGAGCACCACCCGATGTCCAGCAGAAATATCTCGGCACCGACCGCCGCGGCGTACTCGGCAAGGCTAACCATTGCCTGCCGATCATTGTGATCGAAGGGGGGCGCCCCGGCGTCGAAGATGATGCCATTGTCCCGGGGCGCTTCTGGTTGCAGATATCGGTGTAGGCGCGTCGCAGCCGCATCCAGCCCATCGCCCCAGCTCCACACAACCCACGGGGAGTAGTACGCCTCACCGATCCCGAGCAGGATCTCCCCAGGTTGCAGGAGCTCACCGCCGCCGAGATAGGCCCTGCCGTACGCCGTTCGCTCCACTCGTTGCCGGACCGCGCCACTGAAGGCAACGTGCACCTGCCATACCTGGCCACGCCGGAACCCCGTTCCTGCCTCAGCCAAAGCCAGATGGTCGCGCCGATCGTCGAACGCCCCATGATCAACAGACCAGCAGCCCAAGCGCAATGCAACCGTCGAGAGCGCAGGACCATCGAACTCAACTCGGTGGGTGGCCAGGTCGCTCAGCGGCAGGAACAGCTCCAACCCATCCAGCCGGTAGCTCGCGAGGTTCTTGTTGGTGACACCGGCTCGGCATCGGACCAGACCGTTGTCGGTGAGCTGAATGGCGAGGTCGAGGCTCAGCGCATTGACCGGATCCTCCGCAGTCACGATCACCGTATCGGCGCCGACCTCGGTCAGACCGGGAAGTATCGGTGTCTCACTGATCAGCCGGGAACGGCTGACGGTAAACGATGCCGCGGATGCCTGGCCGTCATGCGACCCGGCCAGGGCTGCACGCGCGCTCCAGCCAGCAGAGGACTCCGGCACCACTGAAGACATCACGGAGGGCAGCGGATCGAGACTTGTCGGGCCGAACGCGGCGAGTAGCGCCGGCGCAGACAAGCCGTCAAGATCACCAAGATCAGCACCCCAGTGCAAGATCACAGGAAGCCCGTTGCGCTTCAGCTCAAGAAGGAAACTGACACCCTGCGCTCGCATGTGGAGCAGGGAGACCGCTGCGTCGAGCTCAGCCGAGAACACGGTCGTCGCAGCGTCCTCTACCAACATGGGATTGTCCCCCAAGAACAAGATCCTTCTCCGCTGAGCGCAAAGCCTCCCCCTCGACAGCGTGCTCGGCTGTGTCGGTATCGGAACGTCGAGAGAATCCCGCGCCTCGACGCCGCCGTCGCGCAATCGGGAACATCGTAGATGGGACGCTCATGACGCCCCCGCGACGTGACGCGCGTGTCGGCCGCTTTTTGCGGGCGATGTGTCGGTGCGGCCGAAATGCTGGCGTAGATACTCGATATCTCAGTCGGCACCGGGGTATCTGATTCGTAATCGGTTGATCGCGAGGCCGAATCTACGCGAAAGGAGGGACCTCTGTGAATGGGCCCTCAGGGCGGCGCTGCGCAGTGGTCTACAACCCGATCAAGACGTCCGACGACCTTCGCGAAGCGATCACTCGGCAGGCCGCAGCGAGCGGCTGGGATGATGCCATCTGGCTGGAAACCCCAGCAGAGAATCCAGGTCCGGCAATCACGGATCAGGTGGTCTCGGCCAAAGTGGATCGGGTCATCGCCGCCGGCGGCGACGGGACAATCCGGATCGTTGCAGATCGACTGGCCGAGACCGGCATACCGATGGCCGTTGTACCACTGGGCACTGGAAACCTGCTGGCCCGGAACCTCGACATCCCACTATCGGAGGGGGAGGCGCTCGAGGTCGCCTTCGGCGACCACACATGGGACATCGATTTGATCAAGGTCACTGTCGACGGCGTACCGGGCGAGCACTTCGCCGTCATCGGAGGGCTAGGCGTCGATGCCATGATCATGGACGAGACCAACCCGGAGCTCAAGAACGTGATCGGTACCGGGGCCTACTTCATTGCCGCTGCCAAGGCACTCGGGCGTACGCCTATCAATATGCGGATCACGCTTGATGATCATCGCCCGCGTCGCCGCAACGCCATGATCTTCGCCATCGGCAATGTCGGCATGCTGAGCGGCAATCTCACGTTGATCCCGGATGCGCGGCCTGACGACGGCCGCCTCGACGTCTACGTGGCATCACCGCATCGCCTCACTCACTGGCTCCGCGTATTGCGCCGATTGATCACCCTGCGTCCGCGTGCTGACGACCGGGTCGACCAGTGGCAGGGAACTCATGTCGAGGTGCGGCTCGATCACCCCGACCCCTATCAACTCGATGGTGACATGGCTGGGAACTGCCGCACGCTGCGCGCCGAGGTAACCCCCGGCGCGCTAACGGTCTGCGTGCCCTCATAGTCTCCTGCTCGCGACGGATCCCGCCTTAGGGGCGGGATCTACCCGAGGCTCGCAGGAGTCCAGTCGTCAGACGACCGGTGGGGAACCGTCGTAGCGTTTCTCCTCGACGTGCCGCGTCCGGCTGCGCTGCGCTTGCATCACCAGTGCCAAGATCAACGCCAATGCACCTGCCACGATAAGGATGATGCCAAGCGTGTCATCTGTCACGAACGGAATGTCGAGGTTGAGCGCAAAGAGCAGGATCGCGCCTATCACGATCAAGACGATGCCAACTCCGATACCCATCTGTTTCTCCTCCCTTTTAAACCCCCGAGTCAGGAGGTCAACTGGCCTTCTTGGCTGTCGTCGCCTTCGTGGCCGATGCCTTCCTAGCCGAGGCTTTCTTTGCCGGCCTCTTTTTGGCCGGACCCCTCTTTGCCTCAGCCTTTTTGGCTGAGGGCTTGGTCTCTGTTTCCTTCCTGGCAGCGCGGTTCTGCTCGACGCTGCGTCGCAGCGCATCCATGAGGTCAACGACCTCACCGCGCTTGGCCTCTTCTTCGCCTTCCTCACCGAAAGTGACTGCGGTGTCCACGGCGTCGCCCTTCTCCAGCTTGGCGGCGATCAGCTGCCGCAACTGATCTTGGTATTCATCGCTGAACTTATCCGGCGTGAAGTCGGCGGCCATGTTGTCGACCAGGGACGATGCCATCTTGAGCTCTTGAGAGGAAACCCGAACATCTTCCTTGAGGCTCGCGAAGTCCGCCTCCCGCACCTCGTCGTCCCACAACAGGGATTGGAGCATCAGCAAGTTTCCGCGTGACCGCAGTGCTGCTAGCCGAGTCTTCTGGCGCAACGAGAATTGCACAATTGCTGTGCGATCAGTCTCCTCGAGGGCTCGCCGGAGCAGTGTGTACGCCTTGACAGCAGGCTTGTCCGGCTCCAGAAAGTAGCTGCGGCCGAACATGATCGGATCGATCTGCTCGGACGGCACGAACTCCACGACCTCGATCTCTTTGCTGCGCTCCTCCGGCAGTGACTTGAGGTCGTCCTCGGTCAGTACCACGGTGGTCTTGCCCTCTGCGTACGCCTTGTCGATGTGGGAGTACTCGACCACCTTGCCGCAAACCTCACATCGCCGCTGGTAGCGGATCCGGCCGCCGTCAGCGTCGTGCACCTGGTGGAGGCCGATGTCGTGGTCCTCGGTCGCGGCATAGAGCCTGATCGGCACATTCACCAGGCCAAAGGTGATGGCACCCTTCCAGAGCGCTCGCATGTCCTCGTACTACCCACTCCAGCTGATCAGAATCCGAGCAGGAGGGGTTTTGGCGCCGAGACCGACAAGTCAATACTGGGCTGCATGGGCAAGGCATCCCGCGACCAGGTTGTGACCGTCGAGGGTCGGACGATCAAGCTCACCAACTTGGACAAGGTGCTCTATCCCCAAACTCAAACCACCAAAGCCGATGTCTTGTCCTATTACGCTCAGGTTGGGCCAACCATGCTGCCGCATCTGCGTGATCGGCCGGCAACCCGCAAACGCTGGCCCGACGGCGTCGGCGAGGTGAAGGGAAAGCGGCCGACCGTCTTCTTCAACAAGGACCTGGGTGCGGGCACCCCGGATTGGGTGCCGCGGGGGACGATCGCGCACAAGGATCACGACAACGACTATCCAGTGATCAACGATCTTGCGACTCTCAGCTGGCTGGCGCAACTGGCCGCCCTGGAGATTCACGTGCCGCAGTGGCGCTTCGGACCCGATGGGAATCCGCAAAATCCCGACCGTTTGGTCCTTGATCTCGATCCCGGCCCAGGCGTGACGCTGGCCGAGTGCGCTCGGATTGCAATGCTGGTACGCGACATCCTGCGCGACATCGGGCACGACCCGATACCGGTTACGAGTGGCAGCAAGGGCATCCACCTGTACGCCCCGCTGGACGGCTCGCAGACGCCGGAGCAGGCCACAGAGGTAGCACGTGAGCTCGCCGTCGCGCTGGAATCTGATCATCCTGACCTCGTGATCAGCAGCATGAAGCGCTCCGAGCGGAATGGGAAGGTCTTCATCGACTGGAGCCAGAACAATGGCGCCAAGACCACCGTCTCGCCCTATTCATTGCGTGGCCGCGACCGCCCCATGGTTGCTGCGCCGCGTACCTGGGAGGAGCTGGAGGATCCGGATCTGCGGCAACTTGAGTATCCGGAAGTGATCACAAGACTAGCTGATCTTGGTGACCCACTGGCGCCCTTGGCTGCGGGCGTCCGCCGGGATCGGCTCACCACGTACCGCAGCATGCGCGATCCGGCAAGGACGCCAGAGCCAGTGCCCGCGAGCCCGCCGGATGGGCACCACGACGGCTTCAGATTCGTCATCCAGGAACACCATGCGCGCCGCCTGCACTACGACGTACGACTGGAACACGACGGCGTTCTGGCTAGCTGGGCAGTGCCGAAGGCTCCGCCGACCGACTCGAGGATCAATCACCTCGCGGTGCGAACCGAAGATCATCCGATGGAATATCTGACTTTCCACGGCACCATCCCCAAGGGTGAGTACGGCGCCGGCAACATGAGCGTCTGGGACGCCGGGACGTACCGCCTGCACAAATGGAACGAAGGGAAGGAGGTCGTCGTCACCCTCTTCGGTCAGCCAGACGGCGGGCTTGGTGGCGTACGCAAGTTCGCGCTGATCCACACCGGCACTGGAGACTCGCAGCCGGATAAGAACTGGCTCATGCACCTGATGGAGACCGATCCAGAGGATAGGCAAGAGCCTTCGACAAGCGCCGTCGAAGGGCAAACATCTGACCAGGCGATCGATTTCCCGGAGCAGGTGGATCCCATGCTGGCCACTTTGACTGACGCCGCACACTTCGGCGATGAAAGCGGCTGGGCGTTCGAGATGAAGTGGGATGGGGTACGCGCTGTCGCCTATCTGGCCGGTGGACGTGTCAAGCTGCTCAGCCGGAAGGGCAGGGACGATACCGGCGCCTACTTCGAGGTGGCGCGGGAGCTCGCGAAGATCAAAGTGCAAACAGCGATCTTGGACGGCGAAGTCGTGGTCATGGATGCTGCCGGACGACCGAACTTCGGCCTTCTCCAGCATCGGATCAACCTCACCAAGCCAGCTGACATCGAGCGAGCTGCGAAGACCTATCCAGCGCAGTTGATGCTCTTCGACATCGTGGAGTTGAACGGTCAGTCCTTGATCAAGAAGCGCTATGAGGAACGTCGAGCGATCTTGGAGGACGTGGCACGCCCGGAACCAGAATCGCTCATCCAGGTTCCACCGATCTTCGAAGGTGATCTGCAGGCGGCTCTGGAGACGGGCCGGCTCCTGCAGCTTGAAGGCGTGGTGGCCAAACGTCGCAATTCGACCTACCAGCCGGGACGCCGGGCGCACACCTGGCTCAAGATCAAGTTGCACCGGGCGCAAGAGGTCGTGATCGGTGGCTGGCGACCAGGCCAGGGCCTCCGAAGCGGCGGTGTCGGGTCACTGCTGATGGGGATTCCGACCGAAGCCGGCCTGCACTACGTCGGCCGCGTGGGATCCGGGTTCAACGACCGCCAACTCGACGAGATGCAGACCAGGCTAGAGAAGCTGAGCCGCAAGACTTCGCCGTTCATCGACGTGCCACGCGAGGATGCGCGCGATGCCCATTGGGTCACGCCGTCGCTGGTGGGCGAGGTGACCTACGGCGAGCTCACCGGACCAGGACGGCTACGCCACCCTGTCTGGCGCGGCCTGCGTCCAGACAAGTTGCCTCGCGAGGTCGTCTGGGAGCTTCCGACCGAGACCTGACGCTGAGAGCTACGGGTCACTCCTCGACAATTGCCGACAGATTCTGGCCGCGGTGAGCGGCCAGTCGCTCTGCCTCGACCTCCAGCCGTCTCCGAGCCGTTTTGGACAGCGCGGTCCAAAGCCCGAGGCGCAGCGTGAACTCCTTGCCAGCCGACTTGGGTCGCCAGGTGCCGACGATCTCCGTGCCAGATAGGACGGCACCTGGCCTGCCGAGAATCGGCCAGAGCCCTTTGTGCTTGCTTCGATCTGGCACTAGCAGGTCGCGGTCCTTGCCCTGCATAAAGAGGTCGAATCCGCCGAGCAGCCGCAGCAGGCTTGGATCCTGATCGATGTCTCCGCCATCACCGAGCATCCAAGCCTGCCGGCCATCCACAGTGACCTCGACGGCATCCGCCGGCCAATGGGCCTTGATCTCGGCGACGGGTGAATCCAGAAACGCTGCGACATCGTTGGGAGTCGCGGGACCGAGAAACCTGAGGTAATTCCGGATCGGTTGCAGTGACTCCGGCGCGGCCAGTGGGTCCGGCGCTGGTCCCGGCGCACGCCTCGGCCAGCCCGGAATGCGGCGCAGCACAGGCGGTGAGGTACCCGGCTCCAGCTCGAGCCCGGCGTAAAGGGCGCCAATGCGGAAAGGCACCTCCCACGAGTGCGTCGCCTTGCAGGCTCCGCAGTACCTGAGGTAGGGCGGATCCAGTCGTGCGGTGAGCTGTGTGGAGACGTCGCCCTTAACCAGCGGTCCGTTAACGACGTTGCGCATCTGGGTGGCAACGTCGGCAAGGCCTGAGAGCGTCGCGATGCCAGCCTCTTTGAGCGGCTTGTCAGCGCCCACTACCCGTTTGGCCGCATCCTTGTCCGAGAGCGGCGACGTAGCGACCAGAATCTCGGCTAGATCGGTCCGCCGGTAGTAGTGCGGTGCCGCCCGGAGCGTCCACACCAATGCCACCTCTGGGCTCGCCTCGAGCTGAGCCGCCTCATGCAACGCGACGCCGCGATTGACCAGCGCCCAACCAGCGCCGTCCCGGCCGGTGTCTTGGATGCCAAAGTCGAAGATCGCAGCATCCGTGATCGCTCGCGCAGCTTCGGGCCGGTCGAGCTGTTGTGCATGGATGCGAAAGGCCAATGCCTTCGAACGCTTCATGTCCTCCTCCCGCCCGTGGAGCCACGATAGGTCCAGCGACCGACACAATGTCCAGCGCGACCACTGCGAGCCCAAGACGCTACGTTCTGGGGCCTCTCTGATGGTGAGCGAGCCTGGTGAAGCATTACCTGTCCTGGGTAGGGTGAATCGCTCGCAGATCGCGTTCCAGCGGAAGGCATGAGACCATGGCCGAGCGTGCTGACTGCATGATCGCCCTTCGGTCTGAGGGCGTCTCGCTCTTGATCGATATCTCCGGCGGACAGCTTCCCGCCGTCGTGCACTGGGGGGCGGACCTGGGAGAGCTCGAACTCGCCGATGCTGAGGCTCTCATTCTGTCCAATATTGACCCTGGTGGACCGAATGTCGTCGATGAGCCAGTCCGCCTCGCGCTGCTGCCGGAGCACTGGACCGGCTGGGTCGGCCGCCCTGGCTTGAGCGGCTCGCGAGCCGGTCGGGATTGGTCGCCCAAGTTCACAGCAACGCAGGTTCGGATCGACGGCGATCCCGTACACGCGCCGGATGATTCGCCCACTTTGATCAATGCCGGACCATCCTCGGTGGAGGTGGACGCGGTCGACGAAGTTGCCCATCTGCGGCTCGGGATCACCATCGAGCTAACCGTGGGCGGGCTCATCAGGGCCCGCGTGGAGGTAATCAACACGGGCGAAGATCCGTACGCCGTGGGCGATTGCGTGATCGCCTTCCCGATCCCCCAGAATGCTCGGGAGATCTTGGATTTCGCCGGTCACTGGGGCAAGGAGCGGGTGCCGCAGCGGCGAGCATTGGGTGTCGGCGTGCACCTGCGAGAGGGGCGCAAGGGCCGGACGGGACCGGATGCTGCCACGCTGCTGCACGTCGGCGTGCCCGGATTCTCCTTCGCCGACGGAGAAATCTGGGCGGCGCACACCGCGTGGAGTGGAAACCACACGCACTACGCGGAGCGGCTCTTCACCGGCTCACAGGTGATCGGCGGCGGCGAACTTCTGCTTCCCGGGGAAGTGATCCTGGAGTCTGGCGAGACTTACCGGACGCCCTGGATCTACGGCTCGTACGCGCGCGGGCTCGATGCGGTGGCACACCGTTTCCACCGCTTCCTGCGCGCGCGTGAGAACCATCCGTCGACCGCCCGCCCAGTGACACTCAATGTCTGGGAGGCGGTCTACTTCAAACAGGATCTGGACCACCTGGTTGATCTTGCCGAGCGTGCGGCTGCTGTCGGCGTCGAGCGGTATGTGCTAGATGATGGCTGGTTCGGAGCACGGCGCAATGATCGTGCCGGGCTAGGCGACTGGACCGTCTCACACGATGTTTGGCCGCATGGATTGCATCCCCTCGTCGACAAGGTGACCGGGCTTGGCATGGAGTTCGGCCTCTGGTTCGAGCCTGAGATGATCAACCTCGACTCCACGATGGCCCGGGAACACCCGGATTGGATCATGGCGACCGGCGACCGGCTACCCGTAGAGTCCCGCCACCAGCAAGTGATCAACTTGGGAATCCCCGAGTGCTATGCCTACATCCGGGATGCGATACTTGCCCTCCTCGCCGAATACAAGATCAGCTACATCAAATGGGATCATAACCGCGACCTCATCGACGCCGGCAGCGCGCCAGACGGCCGACCCGGGGTGCATGAACAGACGCTCGCGTTCTACAAGCTTGTCGACGAGATCAAGGCCGCCCACCCGGGCCTGGAGATTGAGAGCTGCTCCTCGGGCGGCGCCCGTGTTGATCTTGGTGTACTGGAGCGCACCGACCGCATCTGGGTGAGCGACAGCATCGATCCTCTGGAACGGCAACAGATGAACCGCTGGACAGCTCAGCTGGTGCCTCAGGAGCTGCTCGGTTCCCACATCGCATCGACTCGCTCCCACACGACCGGCCGGGTGCATGAGTTGTCCTTCCGCGCCGCTACTGCGATCTTCGGGCACCTAGGCATCGAGTGGGATCTGACGAAAGCGACCGCCGAGGAAGTCGCGGAGCTTCGGGAGTGGGTCAGCTTCTACAAGGCCAACCGAAGGCTGTTGATGGGCGGCGAGCTGGTGCGCTTCGACTTCCCGGACCCCACACTCCTCGGGTACGGAGTAATCGCGCCCGATCAGTTGTCGGCGATCTATATCGTCGCCTCGCTTGGTAGCGCAGATGTGATGCTGCCGGGCCGACTGCGATTCCCTGGCCTGGATCCGGATCGGCGCTATCGGATCCGCCCTGTGCCGATTGGTGTACCACCATCCGGCCTGAATCCTCCGACGTGGTGGGGGACGGCGGTCGCGGGCTTCGATCCGTCAGGCGAACGCCATGTCTCAGGCTGGCGTCTTCCCGCCGATGGCAGCGCGGGGGTCGTACTCTCCGGGGCGGCGCTGGCTGCGACCGGAGTGATGGCCGCCGGCGTTCACCCCGAGCACGCAATCGTCTATCGCGCAGAGGCGCTCGACTGATCAATCGCGAGTGCCGTCGCCACACTCGGTGCGAGCGGCAGTCGCGGGATCACGGTCGCCTGGACTGCGTGATACAGGTCGGGCTTACCTGGCCAGACGGTGTCGATGACCTGATTGCTGGCATTGAGCTGGTGGTGCCAGGACCCGTATGTCCGATCGAAGAGGTAGCGCTCGGCATACGCCCACCAGGTTGTGGCTAACTCGGAATAACGATCATCACTGGTCCGCGCGTGGAGCGCCGCTGCCGCGGCGATGGCCTCGGCAACCACCCAGTGGAATCGGTCCTGGACCACGGCATTGCCATCCCAATCGGTGGTGTAGATAAAACCGTCGGCACCATCGACCGCCCAGCAGTCGACCACCGCACGATCAAACAACGCCTCCGCAGCAGGCAAGAGCCAATCGGGCGGATCAGCCAAGGAAGCTTCCAGATGCAGCAGCAATCTCGACCATTCCAGGCCGTGACCGCCGGTAGCTCCGTATGGCTGAAACTGGTCGTCCGGGCGATCTCGATTGTGTTCAAGCCGAGGCTCCCAGCGCGACGTGAAGTGCTCAGGGATCCGCCAGGAATGTGGCTGGGCGAACTCCAGCACCACCCGCCGAGCGATACCCAAGGCACGCTCGCGCCATGGATGACCACCGGTGACATCCGCCGCGGCCAAGAGCGCCTCAACCGAGTGCATATTGCAATTGACGCCGCGGTAGTCATCAAGTTGGGTGAAATCGCGGTTCCAGGAGTCGATGAACATTCCGGCCTCAGCGTCGAAGAACCGCTCGTCCCAGACGCTGAGCACTTCGGTAAGCAGGTCGCGAGAGCCGGACACCCCAGCAACGGCACCCGAGGACGCGGCAAGCACCACGAAAGCATGCGTGTAACAGGCCTTCTCGTCCGGAGTCTCATCCGCGTCGTCGATGCTGGTTACCCAGCCGCCGTTCGTACCGTCCCGCAACCGGCCGGCCAGCCCGTCAAGTGCTTGCGCCGCAAGATCGGCATCACCCGGTCGCCCCATCAGGTGACCCAACGCGTACACGTGAAGCATCCGGGCAGTGATCCAGGTATGCACAGGCCTCGACAAGTCCGGCTGGCCGCGTTCGTCGAGCCAGGCGGCACCCCCCAGCGGATGCGGGAAGTACCGGCCGAAATCGAGCAGCCGGTTGCATTCGGCATCGAGTGCCGAGGCGGGGATTCCGAGGTCCGGTGAAAGCATGCCCTCACGCTAGCGGCGGCGGGACGGCTGAGACGATGACCACCATGACCCAGACCACCGCAGTTGATCATGAACCGGAAATCGCCGGCCGGCTGGCCCAGCTGAGCCTCGAGCAGAAGGTCCAGCTGATGACAGGATCCGACATCTGGGCGTTGCATCCGATACCCGAGATCGGCCTGCGGCGGCTTGTCACCTCTGACGGGCCGGCGGGGGTTCGTGGTGAGACCTGGGACGAGCGAAGCCCATCTGCCAACGTGCCCTCCCCTACCGCCTTGGCCGCGAGCTGGGATCCGGTCCGTGTCGAGCGACTGGGCCGACTGCTCGCAAGCGAGGCGCGCCGGAAGGGTGTCGACGTCTTGCTGGCCCCCACCGTCAACCTGCACCGAACCCCGTACGGCGGCCGGCATTTCGAATGCTTCAGCGAGGATCCCGAGCTGACGTCCATGATCGGCACCGCGTACGTCCGAGGGCTGCAGGCCGAAGGAGTGGCCGCCACTGTCAAGCATTTCGTCGCCAACGATTCCGAGACCGACCGGTTCAGCGTCGACGCGTTGGTCGATGAGAGGGTGCTGCGGGAGTTGTACTTAGTGCCGTTCGAGCGCCTCGTCGCGGCAGGCGCCTGGGCAGTCATGGCGGCGTACAACCGCGTCAACGGAGCCACCATGACTGAGAACCCGTTGGTACGCGACGTTCTGAAGCGCGAGTGGGCATTCGACGGGGTCATCATGTCCGACTGGTACGCGACCCGCTCGGTGGCAGCTGCTGGCGAGGATCTGTTGGATCTGGCGATGCCCGGACCCGAAAGCCCATGGACCGAAGGCTTGCTTCAGGCCGTGAGGTCTGGAGAGATCCCGGAGTCTGCTGTGGACGGGCATGTGCTGCGGATCCTGCGGCTAGCGGCTCGAGTCGGCGCACTCGATGGGCTCGTACCGGCGACGCCACCTGCACACGACTGGAGCGATGAGGAGTTGAGCTTCGAGCTGCGGGCAAGTTCGGCCGCCGGCATGGTGTTGATCAAGAACGACGGCATGCTTCCACTCGGGGCAGACTCGCCGCGGCAAGTCGCCGTGATCGGGCCGAATGCGGCCACCGCCCGGACCCTGGGTGGTGGCAGTGCCACCGTGTTTCCCTCGTACGTCATCTCCCCGCTCGACGGGCTGCACGCGGCGCTCGGTGAGGAGGTCGAGATCCTCCACGCAGTCGGCGTTCGCAGCAGCGAGCGCATCGACGTCGCCTCGAAGGAGCTGCTGTGGCTCCCGGACAGGAGCGCCCCGGGCGTTGAGGTGATCTTCTTCGATGCCGAGGACCGTGAGCTCGGTCGCGAGCAGCGACAGGCGGCCAGCATGATGTGGTGGGGCCCGGTGCAGGAGGGTCTGACCGCCGGTCAAATTGATCATCTGCGGCTGAGCACACGGGTGCGTGTGGCCGAATCTGGTCGCTACGGCGTCGGCACCTCGGGTTTAGGCGAATTCCGGCTGGCGATCGACGGCGCGGTCGTGGTCGACGAGGCGATTGACCTGCCCCCTGGAGCCGATGTGGTCGAGGGAATCATGAAGCCACCACAGCAGCGCGTGATCGTGGATATGGACGCCGGGCGAGACGTGCCGGTCGAGCTCAGCTATCGACCGACGGGCGGAGCGACAGTCCTGGGCGGTGCGGATGTGACGATGCTGACCGTACAGCTCAATGTCGCGCCGGTATTCGACGAGCAGGAGGAGTTCGATCGCGCGGTTGCCTTGGCAGGCGACTCGGATGTGGTCGTCGTCGTGGTCGGCACTAATGCGGAGGTAGAGAGCGAGGGCTTCGACCGGGACAGCCTGGGGTTGCCGGGCCGGCAGGACGAGCTGGTCAGCGCCGTCGCCGCTGTCAACCCGCGAACCGTCGTGGTAGTGAACGCAGGTGCGCCCGTGCTGCTCCCGTGGGCGAACGAGGTGGCTGCAGTGCTGGTGTCGTGGTTCCCAGGGCAGGAGGCCGGGCGGGCCTTGGGCGACGTATTGAGCGGAGCGGTCGAGCCGGGCGGGCGGCTGCCGGTGACCTGGCCGTCCGCTGAGGACGGGCTCCCGGCGGTGACGCCTGTGAATGGTGAGCTGCCCTACGACGAGGGCCTGCTGATTGGCTACCGCTGGTATCTGTCGACCGGGCGCGATCCTCTCTTTCCGTTCGGACACGGGCTCGGCTACACGACATGGGCGTACGAGGGAATCGCGGTGGATGGCGACACCGTGACGGTCAGCGTACGCAACACCGGCGATCGAGATGGTCGCGAGGTCGTCCAACTATACGCCAGCCGGTCTGAAAGCACAGTTGAGCGAGTTCCACGTTGGCTCATCGGCTCGGCGGCCGTCGATGCAGCGCCAGGAGAAGTGGCGAACGCGCTGATCACAGTGGGCGAACACAATTTCCGGCACTGGGACGGCTCCACACACAGGTGGATGATCGAGCCTGGTACCTACCGGCTGCACGCCGGCCGCTCAGTCGTCGACCTGCCGCTCACGGGCGAGATCTCTCGCGGCTAGCTTCGTGTCGGCGCCACCCGATTCGGTGCTGACACCGGTGGGCTCGACCGGTCGTGGGGCACTCCGCCAGGTGCCGAGCACAGAACCGATGATCACCAGGGGGAAACCGATCGCGAGCCCGATGGTGAGCGGCTCATCCAGGACGATCGCCCCGAGAAGGATGGCCACGGCCGGGCTAACGTAGGTGATCACGGTCATGCGGGCAGGTCCGGCTTCGGCAACAAGAGCGAACATGACCATGAACGCCAGGGCGGTGCAGATGACGGCAAGCACGACCACTGAGCCAACGGCAGGCACCGTCCAGCGGTCCGGCCAGACGAGTGGGGTGAACGGCGCATAGGCGGCCGCCGAGATCAGCAATGACGCGGTGACCACCCCCAGCGACGGCAGATGGGCAAGCCTCCGGCTGATGATGATCGGACCAATCGCGTAGCCGATCACGACCAACAGCGCTTGACCAATCGCAATGAAGTCGTTGGCCTTCACGTCGAGACCGACCAGG
This sequence comes from uncultured Actinomycetota bacterium, assembly GCA_963836855.1. Lineage (GTDB taxonomy): Bacteria > Actinomycetota > Actinomycetes > Propionibacteriales > Propionibacteriaceae > Microlunatus. Next base: position 74,014 of record CAWILN010000038.1, read on the forward strand.
AGTGCGACTCCGACCAGCCCGAGGATGAGGCCAGAAATCCGCCGAGCATCCAGACGGTCCTGTCCCATGGCGGTCAGGATGATCGCTGCCACGATGGGAACTGCGGCGATGATCAATCCCGTCGTCGAGCTGTTGAGGCGTGTCTCCGCGTGGCCGAGCAGCCACCACGGTCCAATGATCTCGACCGCGGTGTAGACCAGCACAATCTTCCAGTGCGAAAGCAACGGCTTCAGCGCACCTGCGCGTATGGCCAGCGGGAGCAGCAGCAGAGCGCCGATGGCAGTCCGGCCGAACGCGACAATCAGCGGATCGAGATCCGCCACGGCGACGCGGATGAACAGGTAGGGGATTCCCCAGCACACACTGAGGGTGATGAAAAGCACCCATCCGCGACGCGTCACAACCCACTACCCTACGGTCTGCGTGTTTGGCAGTTGCCGGCCCTTCGGCGGCAATCTTCGAAGGAGTCGGAGCTCACGAACAGCTCGTCAAAGTGCCAATCCATCCAACGCAGCTAATCAGCGAAGCGGGGCTCGAAGCAGAACCTCATCACTTTCGGTCTCACGAATCTCCAGGTCAGCGATCCGGGACATCGTCAACGGAGTGGTGCCACTGGGTCGCATCTGTTTGTTCGGCGTCGCCGGCCATTCCTTGATCTCTTCGGCATGCCCGGACCGGTCCACGACGAAGATCGAATAGGTTTCGTGACTTCCGCCCGGTCGAGGGTCGTTGACCTCGGCGTACACACATTCCACATTGATCTGAGTGCCGTCTTTGCCAGGAATGACATCAGCGACTGCCGTAATCCCCGATGGTGTGACGGGCGAGAACGCGACTCGCTGCGGATTTTCCGGCCGCAGCGGGAGTAGCCCGGTTCCAATGGCCAGCCCGCCGATCACAAGGATGACCGCTGCGGCGATACCCGCAATCGCTGCCACCATCCGGCGCCGCCGCATCCGTGCTTTCTTGATCATCTTCGGCAGCAGCGAGGGCGGCGGCCCCTGCTCAATCACCTCAGCCTGTGCCGCGCTCAGTGCCGGCGTATCGGCATGTTGCGCCGAGGTGTCGTCTGCCAGAGACAACATCGCTGCGTCCGCTGGTGAGATCTGGGCAAGCAGACCAGGCAAGGCAGCCAGTTCCGAGACGGCCGCCTGGCACGACGCACAGTGGGCCTTATGCTCCTCGAACTCCCGTCGCTCGGCAGGGGACAGGGCTCCCAGCACGTACGCGGCATCCCACTGCGCGAACCTATCGGGGATTGCATTCACGGCCGAGTCACTCCTTTCTCCTGTAGTGCCAATTTGAGCGTTCTGAGCCCGTAGTGCAGCCGCGACTTGACAGTGCCCTCCGGAATCTGGAGCCGGGCCGAGATATCGGCCACCGACCTGCCCTCGTAGTAGGCGGCGTTGATCACAGAGCGATGCTCCACGGAGAGGCTGCCCAGTGCGTCCGCGATCAACCATCGGTCGAGTACCACGCTGGTGGCGTCCCCGGCGCTTTCTTCTGGAGGATCCTCCATCCGTTGCTCGTGCCGCGAGGCCGCGCTTCGCCAGCGGTCGATTATCAGGTTTCGAGACGCTGTGAAGAGCCAAGCGCGCGCGGCGGCCTCATCACGCTGGCCGAGGCTGGGATCCTTCCACGCCTTCAGCAGCACCTCCTGGACGACGTCCTCGGATAGCTGGCGATCGTGGGTCAGTCGCATTGCGAACCGCCACAACTCGCTGGCGTGGCGGTCGTGCAGCTCCTGCAGCGCGGCCTCACGCTGTCCGCCGACCACCGAGCCTCCTTCCGACCCTAGGGCCGCTGACGTCTCAGGCTCATCGCTGTAGCCACGTATTCGCCCTGACCTCATCTTCACCGATGAGGACGACGGCGACGCGTTCTCAGTTCAACCTTGCTCCAGCCGGATGAGGGCAGTTACTCAGGCCACTTCACCTCGAACGCTGGGCCGGTCGGCTGCCCGCGGATGGGACTCGGCCAGGTGGTCACCCGGGCACAACACTAGGAGCGACCTGCCCTCATGCGGTTCCAGAGAAATCGAAAAGGTGTGCAGGTCGTCGACCTCACCGACCCTCTGATCAGTGAACATGTCAACTAACGGGCTGCCCGGCACCAGCTGCTCAGAATGCACGCTGCCGGAAATCGCATGTGCCGAGAAGTTCAGCACCGTGACCTGCTCGGCATCTGTGAGCTGATGCACCATCACCAGCATGGCCTTGTTGGATGGCTGCGGCACATCAAGCTGGACGCTGGCTGCAATCCCGTAGCGCTTGCGAACGGCGAGAATCTCAGCGAGCCGGCGGGCAAAAGAGGTGCTGTCTGCCAGCTGGGCGGGCAGTGAGCCGTACAGGCTCACGCCGCGAGGCATCTTGGACAGCGACTCGTGAGCATGGGGCCGGTAATCCATCAGGTCGTAGGCAGAGCGGTGGATCCAGCGGGTGTCGCCCTCCTCCAGGAGGCGGCTGACCTGCCTCCGGTCGAGGGTCAGCATTCCGCAGAGATCCCAACCAGATAAGGCGAAAACGCCCGGCTGCAACGCATTGAACATTGCCAGCAGCAGGTGCGCTTGCCTAATCCGCTCCACTTGCTCTGGGGTGAGCTTGACGATGTTGGTGATGCCCAACGAGGCCGCAATGATCGTCGCGGTCGTCGATGCGATGCCGTTCTGTGTGAAGGTCGCGTTGTACGGCGCCGCCGGACCGGTCAGATGATCAAGAAGGTCCTGTCGAACGGTTTGGGCCAGCTCGTGACCGGTCAACTCCGTGCTGCGGAAACTGAAGAGATCTCGCGCGTGCAGAGTCTCGAAGTGCACCAACTCGTACGTCATCTCGTCATGGTTCTGCAGCGCGTGCACCAATGAGGCCGGCTCCACACCGTGCTTGATCGCCAGATGCAGGGTGAGGCGGAGGAACTCGGTGTCGCCTGTCGCCATCGCATGGTGATAAGCGGGCCGATTGACGAAGTCGTATGACAGGTCGGCGCCACGCTCGGCGGAGCTCTGGATGTCATCGATGGTGAGGTTGAGCTCCTGGAAGCTGAACCCACCGACCTTACGGACCATACTGGCGATCAGCTGGTTGGCAGCCTCGGACAGCGGATGACCCTCCGACCAGGCGGGGGAATCCTCGGCACTCTTCTCGACGCCGAGGAAGCCGTTCGCGTCAAGCCGCAGCCCACCGCTACCAAGATCACCCAGTGAATGCAGCGCATCGCCGATCACCAGTCGCATGCCGGCAAAGCTCGGATCGAGCCAGTTGATCGAGGGCTGGCCTTCCTTGAAGTAATGCAAATAGACCCAACGGCGTTCCACCCCATCTGGCCCGAGCACGGGCGCTGTGGCGCTCCAGTTGGTGTCCTTGACACCGGGCTCGTAGAAGATCACTCGCTGCATGCGCCCGATGATGTAGCCGTGCTTGGCCAGTTGATCCTCGGTCTCGATATCGAGGTTGATCGAATCGCCCTTCGTCACAATGGGCAACAGGTGCCAGTCCTTGGGTTCGATCTCAACCATGTGGTAGATGCCGGGGTAGTCGCCAACCTTCATCTCGGCCAGCCGGAAGTCGGAGCCCTTCCCAGTGTGACCCGGCACGATGTCGTCGATCACCATCCCGAGATGGCCAGCGGCAACCTCACACATCGACCGGAACTCGTCCTCGGTTCCGAACGCCTCGTCGATCGCGTTACTGATCCGGTCGAAGTGCCCATCGACGCTCGGCGTTTGATCCCAGCCCACCAGACCACCGGCATTCTTGACAGGACCGGTATGGACGCCGTCGATGCCGATAGCCTCGAAGGCAGCCCACAGATCCTCGTCGCCGAGGGTACCCAGGAACGACGTACCGGGCTTGGTGATCATGGAAATCGGGTATGCGGTGAACCACACTGACGTCTTTTGGATCGCCGCCCGGGGGTCCGGGTTGGCAAAGGGGTTTTGCCACATACTGCCCTGGCCGGAGAACAGTCTGGCGTACCTCTTTGCATCCTCAAGCATCGACCGCTCGACAAGCCAGCTGACGTACGCGGAGTTGTCGGCCCTGGGTTTCCCGATGCGCTCGGCCCGCGGTCCCATTGTGAAAAGATCCCGGAGCCGGGCTTTCGGTCGCAGCCGCCTGGGCCGCGCCGGGTAACGCTGTTCGTCGTAGCTGATTTCGCTGGCTTCGTGCACAAGAGGTGCTGGCAGGCCATCGTCCATCAGGCTTGGCGCGAGCGCGGCTGGAGCCACGTCGCCATCATCGGTCTCGCTTGCATCGGGCGCGACGGGAGCCGGTTGTTTACCGTCGGTCTGGCTTGCCTTGTGCGCTGCAGGCGCCCGATGATCAGCGTTAATTTCGTTCATTGGCCCCCTACCCACGCCCGTCCACTCATGAAATTGCGGACGCTGCCCACGTTAGTGCACGGCGATGGATTCCGGATACGTCAGAGCTGGGCGTGCCAACTTGGGCTGCCCAGCTTCGCCTCGATCTGTTGGTCAAGATCAACACCGAGTTGCCGCGCCAGGATCGCGGCCGCGATCACGACCTCGGCGAGGTGAGCGCCAGTGCCCTCGTTGGTCTTCGAACCCAGGCCTTGGCTCAGAGCTCGCCGCAGGGTCTTGACGCTCTCGCCCGAGCTCTCGACCAAACGAAGCGCGGTATCGGTCAGACAGCCCTCGCCGTCCCGCTCGCGTAGACCATCCGCGAGCGCCATGATCCTTGGATCGGTGGCGACCATCGCCAAATCGGGATCCGGATCACCACCCAGGATGGTGAAGCGATAGCCAATGATCTCTGCCCGGAACCCGCGCTCGCCGGGTCGCCGCTCACGCATCTCGCTGAAGACCAGGCCGGCCGCGCGGTGCAGCAGAAAGACGCCGCTCAATTCGTGGGGAGGCACATGAATCTGGAACTCGATCCCGAGCCCACGTGGCACCACGTACCGATCGCTCGGGGGCACTAGCTCTATCCGCGAGTGAGCCAACGAAAGGCATGCACGAGGTTGGTCGCCCTCTCGGGCGGACTCATACTCGACCTTCCAGCCTGCCTGACTGAAGATCGACGCGGCTGCGTATGGATCCTCGGTTGCAAGCAGGGGGGCAAGCATTCGTGAACTCCAAGACCAACGATTGCGTGCCTGTCACTCTTCCACAATTGTGCCGCTCTGACGTGCGACGCGACCAAACCCCTTCTTGATCATTTGCGAAAGCTCAATCTGGCGCGCTGAGCACGACCCGAACGGCAACACAGCGGATCACATTCGCATTCAAAGGCTCCGCGAGCCGTCAGCATCCCACGCTGCGTGGGATGCGCTCACTGTGCTTGGGGTGCATGCCGTGTATGGCGTCAACACCCCCCATGCAGCGTGGGATGCTGACGGGCCGCAAGCCTAGACTCGAAGCGATCATGCCGAGGCATCAGACGGATACGAGCGATTCGAGGATTTCCCGGAAACTCCGCCGCCCCGTGTTGGTGCTGCTCATGATGATCTTGATCGTGAGCTGCGCGAGTCCCGGGCCGCCGGCTGACAAACAAACGGCGCATGAACTGGCCTGGAGCCGCGTCCCTTTGCCCGAGTCGGTCGCAGCGTCCTCGCTGGCCGCTGCCTCGGGGAGGCTACTGGTGGGAGGACGCGCATCAACTGGCGGAGATCATCCAGTGCTCTTCACTGTGGACGCTTCCAGCACTACGCGTCCGGTATCGCTGCATCCGATTAGCCCGTACGCCAAGGTGGCCGACCTGGTTTCGCTCGCCGCTCAGGGCGATGAGGTCGTCGCACTCGGAGCCGCACACGGCGGCGCCCATGCGAACTTTCGCTGGACGGTCTGGGCTGGCTCACGCCATCGCCTGAACGAGTATCCGCAGACCTTCGAGACGTTCGGCGGGCAGAGTGCGGGCGGCCTCCTCGACATCGTCACCACCTCCGAGGTCTCGGTCATCGCCGGCACCTGGGCCGCTCGCGCGGGAGGTCTGGACGCTTCCGTTTGGCTCCCCAAGGACCGGAAGTGGCTTCGTCAGGAGTCCGCTGGCACCGCGCTCGCCAACACGAAAGAGATTCAAGTCGCTCCCCGTGCCGCAAACGGCGCCGGCTCAACCATGATCATTTCTGGGTCAGTGATCACTTTTGGGGATGGCGTCGAGCAACGAGCGGCGATCTGGATCTGGCCGAACCGCAGCAGCGCGTGGATACTGCAGCAGCTTCCCGATGCCGGGACTCACAGTGAGGCGCTAGCCAGCGCGTGCGCGCAGACGTGCTGGGTCTCCGGCCATGCGGACGGCAGTGTGGCGCTGTGGAGCTTCGATCCCGCTCGCGCCGCTGGGACCGCGACCCGCGAGTCAACCTTGCCGTCCTTGGAGATCGACACCGACGGTCCGGGGCCGAGAACCGTCATGTCGGGTGATCGGCCCGGAGTCGTCTTCAGCCACGCCGGCAGCACCCGCCTGGTGGTGAGCGACGGCCGTAACGGCTGGCAAACCTTCACCGCCCCTCACGGTTCGGTGCTCGACGCGACCACAGTCGGTGATCGGCTTTACGCGATCATTCGGGCCGACGACGGAGTAGGGCTCTGGACCGCCGACCTGGCAGCAACGCAACCGCGGTAATGCGGGTTCAGCTTGTCGAAGTAAATGCGGGCTGAGCCCTTCGACAAGCTCGGCACAGCGCCTGTCGAAGCCCAGCAGAACGCGCACTTTGACAAGCTCAGTGCGCATTCCAAAAGCTCAGTGCGCACTGCAAACCTCAGGGCGCATAGAGGGTCGCGAGCGCTTGTAACGCAAGCGGGTACCCGGCCACGCCCAAGCCGATGATGATGCCTGCGGCGACGGGCGACACGTACGAATGATGGCGGAACGGCTCTCGGCGGTGCACGTTTGAAATGTGCACCTCGATCACGCGAGCGCCCGACCCGACTATGGCGTCGTGCAGCGCCACGCTGGTGTGGGTGTAGGCCGCGGCGTTCAAGATGACACCGACCGCGTCACCCGCCGATTGAGCCCGGCCGGCTTCCTGAATCCAATCGACGAGCTCACCCTCGCGGTTGGTCTGACGGAACTCCAGAGCCCAGCCCAGCTCCTTCGCCACCTCAAGGCAGGAGCGCTCGACATCGGCCAAGGTCGTCTCGCCGTAGATTTCGGGCTCACGCGTCCCAAGAAGGTTGAGGTTCGGGCCGTTGAGGACGTACGCGGAGGTCATGGTGGTACTCAATCAGAGCTGCGAGCGTCGGAAATCGCGCACCGCCGCACGGAGAAGGAGCGAGCGGAGGCGTTCCTCCTCTGCGAGCGACGACGACGGCGGCGGATCCAAAGCGCGATGCGCGAGCAGCTCAAGAAAATGGGTGCGCTGACCTTAGGCGCGGGTACCGACAAAGATCTCTCGTGGAAGTCGGTCCTCGCTTGTCACCTCGGCGACCGAACGGGCACGAAACCCGACATCGACGAATACCTGGAGCCACACCGCGCGCGGAAAAAGTCCGAAGTCGTGGGTATCGTGCACCACCTGCACGCTGCCATCGCTCGCCCTGAGCATGAAGGCGAACTCGGTGCGGGTGCGGGTGTCGCCTGGATCCGGGTCGCTAGACCACTCGAGATAGCGAGCGCCTCGGCCGTCCGGTCCATCGTGGCCGCCGTGGTCCGTGCCCGGCTCGAAGTTTTCGGCAATGTCGTCGGGTACGAAGACCGCGACACCGCCCACCCGGCAGTGCTGGTACGCGGTGGTGACCGCTTGCCGCAGATCGGCCTCGGTGGTCATGTAGTCGACAGCGTCATGAACAAAGACGGCATCGAAACTTCGCCCGAGACGCAACGTTCGCATATCTCCCCGGATGTGTTCGCACTCAGGATTCAGCTGTCGAGAGACGGCCAGCATGTCATCCGAGAGATCGACCAACGTCATCTCGAAGTCACGTTTGAGATGGAACGCGTTGTTGCCACCTCCACTCCCGAGCTCGAGAACCGTACGAGCCGGCGGTTTGGCCGTGCGCAACAACGATGCAACGAACGCTGCTTCCTCGGCGTACTCCTCCGGCCGGGAGAGCAGCGGCCACCACGAGGCAAGATCACCGTACAGATGGTGTCGCGGAGGTAAGTCGCGATCATGGTTCTGGGCTGCTAGCTCCGTCACTTGCCCGAGCTTAATGCTGCTTGTGTCCTCATGCCGTTGGGCTCTGAGCCATGCGCGTGAGTATGTCGAAGGGAGCGCTTCGTCAGGCGCAGTCCTGAGCTTGTCGAAGAGCTCAGCGCACATTACTCAGCGGTCGGCGGCGTCCGGTTGGTGCCAGGCGCTGTCTCGCCGCTCTGCCAGGCCGCGCACGTACGCCGCTTGACCCAGGTGCTGCATCGTGTCGCCGATCACACTGACCAGCCTGACCGCGGCTGTGACAGGCGGATCCCAGCGGGTATCGACTATGCGATCCAGCTCCTCAGCTGTGATGCCGTCCAGATAGCGCACGGTGAGGTCGTGAACCGCCTGATGGTATGCACTCAGCAGATCGCCACTCGAGCGGACAGCCGCTACCTCCTTCGGGCCCTGGCCGTAGCCAGTCGCCCACCTGGTGAACGGCAGCCCAAACCTGTCACGCCACTCCGCCCACGCCTGTTCGACCTGCGCCAAATCGGCCACATGATCGTCCTGGATCCGGCTCAGATGCCAGATCAGCCAGGCAATGGAGTTCGCCCCGGGATCGGGGCGGTAGGTGGCGATGTCCTCAGTGAGGCGGTCGGTGAGATCAATGACAAGTTCACGTACCCGTCCGAAGGCATCCACCAGGAGTTGCCTCGCATGATCACTCATGTCACCGAACGGTAGTCGGTCTGGAGCCATCGACTTCTTCAACGCCAGGCTGTGTCGACAGGGTCGTTCCACACCGCTCCAGCCGGATGATCACTGACTTCGACGTCGGAGTATTGCTTTCGACCGCTGTGGAGTCCAGCGGGACCAGTGAGTTGGTCTCGGGGTAATACGCCGCCGCACTGCCGTGTGGCGTCTGGTAGGCCACGATGCGGAACCCGGACGCCCGGCGTACGTGATCATCACCTTCCCAGTGCGTCACGAGATCGACGATTTCGCCATCGTGGAAGCCGAGTTCGGAGATGTCGCGCGGGTTGACGAACACCACCTGACGACCACCCTCGATTCCGCGGTACCGATCGCTGAAGCCGTAGATCGTCGTATTGAACTGATCGTGACTGCGCACCGTTTGCAAGATCAAGTGCCCGGGTGGCACCTGCAGCGCCTCAATCGTCGATACGGTGAATTCCGCGCACCCTGACTCCGTAGGGAAAGTGCGCGAGTCCCGCGGCGGATGCGGCAGAACGTAGCCGCCGGGTCGCGACACGTTTACCTCATAGGTCTGGCAGCCTGGCACCACCCGTGTAATGAGGCGGCGGATGCGGCGATAGTCGGCACGCATGCCCCGCCAGTCGAGACCAAAGCGATCGCCCAACGTCGCCTCCGCAAGTCCGGTGACGATCGCCACCTCGGACCGGAGATGTGGACTGGCTGGATGCAGTGGCCCGCGCGAGGTGTGCACCGAGCAGGTCGAGTCCTCAACCGAGACCACCTGAGGACCGCTCGCCTGCATATCGATCTCCGTGCGCCCCAGCGTTGGCAGGATCAATGCCGTCGTGCCACATACCAGGTGCGATCTGTTGATCTTGGTCGAGATCTGCACTGTAAGGGCCGCGTGACGTAGTGCCGCAGTGGTGACCTCGGTGTCCGGGGCCGCTTGCACGAAGTTTCCGCCAAGACCGATGAAGATCTTGGCCCGCCCGTCGCGCAATGCACGGATCGAGTCGACGGTGTCGAAACCGTCCTCCCGGGGCGGCTCGAAGCCGAACTCGGCCTGCAGCCGGTCGAGGAAGTTTGCGGGCGGAGACTCACAGATGCCCATGGTGCGGTCGCCTTGCACATTGGAGTGGCCACGCACTGGCAGCAGCCCAGCCCCTGGCTTGCCGATATTGCCTTGCGCGAGCGCCAAGTTGACGATCTCGCAGATCGTGGCCACCGCATTGTGATGCTGGGTCAGGCCCATGGCCCAACAGAACACAGTCTGATCAGACGCGCGGATCAGCTCGGCCGCCTCGGTGATCTGCCTACGGGTGAGACCTGTCGTCGTCTCCACAAGATCCCAGTCAAGAGCCGACACGTGCGCCCGCCATTCTTCGAAACCGCGGGTATGCCGAGCAATGAATTCATGATCAAGAGCGCCCCACTCCACCAGCAGCGAGCCCCATGCCTGAAAGAGGGCCAGGTCGCCATTGATCTTGATCGGTAGATACAAGTCAGCAAGGTCGGTGCCCTTACCGACCAGTCCGCGTGCTTTCTGCGGATTGCGGAAGTTGATCAATCCTGCCTCGCGCAGCGGGTTGACCGCAATGATCTTGGCACCGTTCCGCTTGGCGGTCTCCAGCGCTGACAGCATCCGAGGATGGTTGGTTCCGGGATTCTGGCCTGCCAAGATCAACAGGCGGGCGGTGTGGACGTCGCCCAGGGTCACGCTTGCCTTGCCGATGCCGATGGTCTCGGCCAGCGCGAAACTTGACGACTCGTGGCACATATTGGAGGAGTCGGGGAGGTTGTTGGTGCCGTACGCCCGCACGAACAGCTGGTAGCAGAACGCGGCCTCATTCGAGGTGCGCCCGGAGGTGTAGAAGATCGCCTCATCCGGGCTCGCCAATCCGTTGAGCTGCTCAGCGATCAGCCGGAATGCTGCGGCCCACTCAATGGGCTCATAGTGGGTGGCTCCTGGCTTCTTGATCATGGGATGAGTGATTCTGCCTTGCTGCCCCAGCCAGTGCTCACTGTGCCCGTCGAGCTCGGCGATGCTGTGTCGAGCGAAGAACTCCGGCGTCGCTCGTGCCGTGGTGGCTTCCTCCGCGACGGCCTTGGCGCCACTTTCGCAGAACTCGGCGGTGTGCCGATGACCGGGCTCCGGATCCGGCCAGCCACAACTCATGCAGTCGAACCCTTCGGCCTGATTGAGGTCGAGCAACGTACGCGCGGACCGTCTCAGGCCCATTCTCTGCAGTGATCGCTTCAGTGCTACAGCTACGCCGGGGATGCCAGCGGCATGGTCGTCCGGCTCGGATACGGCGAGCCTGTCCTCGTCAGCCCCTCGGGACTTGCGCATATCCCTCCATCTACCGGCTTCGTCTCCCGTTCAATCTAGCCACTCTGAACGCGTTTCCCGTCTCGGGATGGCCAATGCTGGTGTGGTCAGCGCGTTCGACACGTGTTTGCCGCCTTGAGCCGCGCTGAGCCTTGGTTTGGTTACCGGCGAGTAGCATAATGGAAGTTACCGGGAAGTAACTTAGCCCTCGAGGTGCCGGATGACTCATTACAAGTCCAACGTCCGCGATATCGAGTTCAATCTCTTCGAGGTGCTCGGACGAGAAGAGATCCTGGGCACTGATCCGTACCCCGATCTTGACCGGGAGACCGTCTCAACTATTCTCGCGGAAGTCGATCACCTAGCTCGGACGAAGCTCGCTGAGTCGTTCGCCGATGGGGACGGCAGCTTACCGATCTTCGACCCAAAGACGCATGCGGTAACGGTGCCCGAGACCATCAAGAAGTCATTTCGGGCGCTCATGGACTCGGGCACCTGGCAACTCGAGTTGCCAGCCGAGCTCGGCGGTCAGGCCACCCCTCCATCAGTACAGTGGGCGGTTCATGAGCTGAATATCGGCGCCAATCCGTCGATCTCCCTCTACTCAGCTGGTCCCAAGTTCGCGTACATGTTGTGGGCGGTGGGCAACGAGCGCGATCGGCGCATCGCCAAGATCATGATCGAGCGCCAGTGGGCCGCCACGATGGTGCTGACCGAGCCCGACGCGGGCTCCGACGTCGGCGCTGGCCGGACCCGGGCAATTCCGCAGCCTGACGGCACGTGGCACATCGAGGGTGTCAAGCGGTTCATCACCTCCGGCGAGCACGACTTGACCGAGAACATCATCCACCTGGTCCTGGCCCGACCGCAGGGCGTGGAAGGCGTTGGTGGCCCCGGCACCAAAGGGCTGTCGCTGTTCATCGTGCCCAAGTTTGGTTTTGATCTTGAGACTGGTGAGCTGACCGGCAAGCGCAACGGTGTCTTCGCCACCAACCTCGAGAAGAAGATGGGAATCAAGGCGTCCAGCACGTGCGAGCTGACCTTCGGCGACGCAGACGTGCCAGCCGCGGGCTGGCTGCTGGGCGAGGTGCATGACGGTATCGCGCAAATGTTCCATGTGATCGAACATGCCCGGATGCTGGTTGGCGCCAAGGCGATCGCCACCTTGTCGACCGGCTATCTCAACGCTCTTGAGTACGCGAAGACACGCGTCCAGGGTCCTGATCTCACTCAGGCTGTCGACAAGACCGCGCCGCGAGTGACCATCACCCATCACCCTGACGTGCGGCGCTCCTTGATGACACAGAAGTCTTTCACCGAAGGGCTGCGGGCACTGCTGCTCTTCGCAGCCACCATCCAGGACCGCAACGCCATCGCGAAGGCACACGGCACCGTCGACCAGGCAGCCGAGCGGCTGAACGATCTGCTGTTGCCGATCGTCAAGGCTTACGGCTCGGAGCGCTCCTGGGTGCTGCTCGGAACTGAGTCGCTGCAGACCTTCGGCGGCTCGGGCTTCGTTACTGACTATCCGATCGAGCAGTACGTCCGAGATGCCAAGATCGACACACTCTATGAGGGCACAACCGCGATCCAAAGCCAAGATCTGTTCTTCCGCAAGATCGTCAAGGACCAAGGCCGGGCCCTCGATGATCTTTTCACTGAGATCAGCCAATGGGTCTCCGCCGATGGCGGGAACGGCCAGCTCAAAGAGGAACGCGGCGTGCTGCGGCAGGCCGTGAACGATGTCGGGGCAATCGTGGCAACCATGATCAATGATCTTGGCTCGTGTGTCCCTGGCAGACCCGGTAGCGATCCACGCAACGTCTACAAAGTTGGCCTGAACACCACGCGACTGCTCATGGCGCTCGGCGACGTGATCTGCGCCTGGTTGCTGCTCCGGGGCGCAGAGGTGGCACTCGACCAGCTCAACGAGGAGCTTTCCGCCGCCGAGAAGTCCTTTTACGAAGGCAAGGTCGCCTCGGGCCGCTGGTTTGCGCGTACTGTGCTGCCAAAGCTGACCGCCGAGCGCGCCATCGCTGAAGCCACCGAACTCGCCGTCATGGATCTCGACGAATCCGCCTTCTAACAGCTCAAATCGTGGTGGGTCGGTAGCGCCCTTGGGCGCGAGGCGAGAGACGATTGGAGGCATGACTCAGTCCGCCGCGTCGCAGCCGTCCCGCATCGTCATCATCGGAGCGTCACTGGCCGGAGGGACAGCCGCCATCGCGCTTCGAGATCAGGGGTACGAGGGCGAGCTGACCGTCATTGGTGAGGAGAGCCAACTTCCGTACGAGCGACCACCGCTCTCGAAGGCAGTGCTACTGGGGGAGGCGGACGAACCGGACTGGGTCGGCGATGAGACAACGTACGCCGACAAGGGCATCTCCCTGCGGCTCGGGACGATGGCGACCAGGATCGACCGAGGTCGAAAGGTCGTGGTCGCGAGTCGCCACGAGTACCCGTACGACAAGCTGCTGATCGCCACAGGCTCGGCACCGCGACGACTCGACGTCCACGGTGGAGAGTTGGAGGGACTGTTGACATTGCGAACGCTTGAGGAGTCCCTTGCGCTGCGCGCGCGTTTCACTGAAGGCGCCAAGATCGTGATCGTGGGAGCCGGCTGGATTGGGTGCGAGGCCGCGGCCGCCGCGCGGCATCATGGAGCCGAAGTGACCATGATCGAGCCACGCTCGCAGCCCTTGCTTCTTGTCGTCGGTGAGCAGATCGGCGCGACTTTTGCCGCGCTCCATCGTGATCATGGTGTCGACCTGCGGCTAGGTGTAGGGGTCAAAGGTTTCGCTGGTGATGGCGTGGTGTCGTCAGTGCAGGTCAAGGGCGGTCATCCGGTACCGGCTGACACAGTGCTGATCGGTGTCGGCGCCGCACCGAACATTGCCCTCGCCGATGCGGCCGGACTCAAGTTGACCGATGGCGGCATTGCAGTCGACGCAACCCTGCGTAGCTCAGATCCCGATATCTATGCCGCTGGCGATGTCGCGGCCCATGATCATCCGAAGTATCGGCGCCGGGTGCGGGTCGAGCACTGGGCCAATGCCAAGGATCAGGGGCTGCATGTCGCGGGCAACCTGCTGGGCGCCGAGGCTCCGTACGAGTTGCGGCCGTTCTTCTTCTCCGATCAGTACGACCTTGGTTGTGAGTATCGAGGCTTAGCCGATCCGGCAAAGGATCGGCTTGTTGTCCGGGGCGATTTGTCGGCCCGTGATTTCACCGCGTTCTGGGTCCGGGATGGCGCCGTGGCAGCTGCGATGAATGTCAACCAGTGGGACGACGGCGACGCCCTGCAAGAGCTCGTCGACTCCGGTCGTCAGGTCGACGACAAGGAACTCGTCTCCTCCTAACCGGCTTGTCAGCGTTAGTGAAGGAGAGCAAGGGCTGGGTCGGTGAGGATGCCCCCCACATCGGCTAGGAAGGTTGATCCCTGAGCGCCGTCAGCGAGCCGATGGTCGAAGGAAACCGACAGCGTGGTCACCCAGCGGGGTTCGATCCGCTCGTCAGATCCTTCGCCGACCACCCAGGGCCGGCGAGCGATCTGGCCAACGCACAGGATGCCCGACTCTCCTGGATTCAGGATGGGAGTACCAGTATCAACGGCAAAGACGCCGATATTGGTGATCGAGAATGTGCCGCCTGCCATGGCCGCAGGCTGAGTCTTGCCCTCACGTGCGGTTGTCACGACCTCTTGCATTGCGGCCGCCAGCTCGACCAGCGTAAGCGAGTCCGCGCCCTTGATGTTGGGCACCAGGAGCCCCCGCGGGGTTGCGGTCGCGATTCCGAGGTTGATCGAGCTCTTGAGTACGACCTCCTGAGCCTGCTCGTCCCAGAACGAGTTGAGCTCGGGCGTACGGCGCAGCGCAAGACATACCGCCTTCGCGATGATCAACAGCGGGGACAGCCGCAGATCGGCAAACTCGCGACGCGCCTTGAGCCGCTCCACCAGCCCCATCGTCGCGCTCACATCGCAGTCCAGCCACACCGAGACATGCGGTGCCGTAAACGCCGATCGCACCATCGCGTCGGCCATCGATTTGCGTACGCCCTTGATCGGGATCCGGACGTCCTCGCGCGGTGCTCGCTGGGCTTCGACAGGCGCCGTCCTGAGCTTGTCGAAGGGCTCAGCCGGCATCGCTTCGACGGGCGGCGTCCGGAGCTCGTCGAAGGGCTCAGCCGGCGTACCAGCTTCGACAGGCACCGCGCGCAGACGCGTGTTGGCCTGCATCACGTCATCGCGGGTGATCACTCCACCCGGCCCGCTGCCGGCCAGGCTCTCAAGATCGACACCAAGATCCTTCGCCAGCTTGCGTACCGGCGGCTTGGCAAGGACCGCACCACCGGACGGTACCGGCGTAGGAGCTATCTCACCTGGCTCCGGTAAGGGGGCGCCGGTGGGCGCATCCTGCTCGGCCAGCAGAGGCTCCCGATCGTCGGCCCGTCGCGAGACCGGAGCATAGGTGGAGAAGCTATCTGCAATCTGATCATGTGCCTCGACCGGCCCGTCTCCTGGGGCGCGCCGTGGGCGCCGCTTGGCGGTCGCGGTACGCGGCCCATAGCCGACCAGGTTCGGCACCTGGGCCTCCCCGCCGTCACCGTTGGTCTCGGTCGGCTGCGCCTCATCCAGGCCGTCGTCGATCGAAATGATCGGGGTGCCCACATCGACGGTGTCACCCTCATTGACCAGCAGTTCGGTCACGGTGCCGGCGTACGGCGTCGGAAGCTCGACCAGCGACTTGCTGGTCTCGACCTCAACCAGGATGTCGTTGATCTTGACTTCGTCACCGACCGCAACCCGCCAGGCGACAATGTCTGCCTCGACCAGTCCCTCGCCCGGATCCGGTAGCCGAAAAGACTGCAACGCCATGCGAGCCCTCCCCCTCAGTAGGCCAGCGAGCGATCGACCATGTCGAGCACTCGATCAAGATCAGGAAGATATTCCTCTTCGACACGGCTTGCCGGATACGGTATGTCGAAGCCAGCTACCCGCAGCACCGGTGCTTCCAGCGAATAGAAGCACTGCTCGGTGATCCGCGCGGCAATCTCGGCACCGAGACCAAGATTCAGTTGAGCCTCGTGCACGGTCACTGCCCTGCCGGTCTTCTGCACCGACTCGACGACCACGGTCATGTCCAGTGGCGACAACGTGCGGAGATCGATCACTTCGAGATCATGGCCTTCCTCGCTGGCCGCTTCGGCCGCATCCAGACAGGTCTTGACCATTGGTCCGTAGGCGATCAAGGTGATGTCGGTCCCAGGTCGCATCACCCGTGCCGAATGCAACGGGGCCGGGGGCGCTGACTCGTCCACCTCGGCGCGCTCGTGATAGCGCCGCTTGGGCTCGAAGAACATGACCGGGTCGTCTGATGCAATTGCCTGCTGGATCATCCAGTACGCATCAATCGGATTTGAGCATGTCACCACTTTGAGACCGGCCGTGTGGCAGAAGTACGCCTCCGGGGATTCACTGTGGTGCTCGACAGCTCCGATGCCTCCGCCGTAAGGGACCCGGATAACGATCGGCATACGCAACAGCCCGCGTGATCGGTAATGCAGTCGCGACGCCTGGCTGACGATCTGGTCGAACGCCGGGTAGATGAAACCGTCGAACTGGATCTCGCATACCGGGCGGTAGCCGCGCAACGCCATCCCCACGGCGGTGCCGACGATGCCGGATTCCGCCAGCGGCGAGTCGATCACCCGATGCTCGCCGAAGTCCTTCTGCAAGCCCTCGGTGACACGGAAAACCCCACCAAGTTTGCCGACGTCCTCGCCTGCGATCACTACCTTCGGATCGGCTTCCAGGGCTCTGCGCAGGCCGGCGTTGAGCGCCTTCGCCATGGTCAGCGTGATCATCAGTGCACGCCTCCCGGGTATGCGGGCTGAGGTTGTTCTCCGGATGCGGGCTGAGCCTGCCGAAGCCCGTCGACAGGCTCCTGACTCGCGTCCTCAAAGGTGGCCAGGTACTCGGCGTAATTGGCCTTCTGCTCCACCAGATAGGGGGTCTGCTCGGCGTACACATGATCGAAGAAGTCCAGTATCCGCGGATCAGGAAGGGCGAGGCAGCGCGCTCGGAGGTCGGCGGCGTAGTCGGAAGCTTCCGCCTCCACGTCGGCGAAGAAATCCTCTTCGCCGCTGCCGCTTCGGGTCAGGTACGCCCTGACCCGCTCGATCGGATCCTTAAGCCGCCAGTGCTCGAGCTCGGCAGCCAACCGGTATTTCGTTGGATCGTCGGAGGTGGTGTGAGCGCCCATGCGGTAGGTGTAGGCCTCAATCAAAGATGGGCCGCTGCCGCTACGCGCTCGCTCCAGAGCCGTCGTGGTGGCCGCATACACCGCCAACACATCATTGCCATCGACGCGTACGCCAGGGAAACCGAAGCCTGAAGCCCTGCGATACAAGGGAATTCGTGATTGCCGCTCGATCGGCTCGGAGATCGCCCACTGGTTGTTCTGGCAGAAGAAGACGATCGGCGCGTTGTATGAGCTAGCAAAGATGAAAGCCTCGTTGACATCGCCTTGGCTGGTCGCGCCGTCGCCAAAGTAGCCGACGACTGCCATGTCGCGATCGGGGTCCCCAGTACCGACGAGGCCGTCGCGTTCCACGGCCATGGCGTAGCCGGTGGCGTGCAGCGTCTGCGCCCCGATGACGATGGTGTAGAGATGAAAACGGCTCTTCTGGGAGTCCCAGCCACCAAGATCAACTCCGCGGAACAATGCCAGCAAGTGCACCGGGTCGACGCCGAGGCACCAGGCCACACCGTGTTCTCGATAGGTCGGAAAGACAAAGTCCTGCTTGCCGAGTGCGCGTCCGGAACCGACCTGTGCCGCTTCCTGGCCGAGGCACGAAGCCCAGAGACCTAGTTCGCCCTGGCGCTGCAGGGCAGTTGCTTCGGCGTCGACCCGGCGGGTCAACACCATGTCGCGATAGAAGCCTTTGATCTGATCATCGTCGCCGTTGAAGGAGTACTCGGGGTGTTCAACCCGCTCCCCCTCCGGGGTGAGCAGCTGGACCAGCTCAATGTCTCCGCTCGCACCGCTGGCGTCGCTCATTGGTGCATCCTCTCGTCACCGGATGCGGTGGTTCCGCATCTCATCGGTCCCGGTGCGGGATCGCCGCTGGGTGGTACCGCCACCCTCCGGGGCGTTGGTTTTGGCTCCGGCTCGCTGCGTGTAGCGAGCGGACGTGGACTGGCTCGGCTTCTCCTTGTGGGTGGCACCGGCCAGCCGCGCACCCCAAAGTACCGCCTCACTTCAGGCGGCAAGAAAACCACTTGTATGTCCTATCTCTTTAGCCGCGGAAGGGTGTCCATTCCCTGGAAACTTCACTCCAGCGATCCGCGGCCAGTGCGACACGCCGAGTTCACCTGCGGCTGGCGTCACCTTTCAGGGATTGCTGGAAACGCAGGATGCGGATCAGAGCGGCCGCCACTGCCTCGGGCCCAGCGGCGAGCGAAACGCGGACGGCTGTGCCACCGTTTCTCTGGTCGAAGTCCGTGCCCGGGGTGAGCGCCACTCCCTGCTCGGAGAGGAGCGCCTCGCACCAGGATTCAGAGTCAGGATGTGGGCCGAGCTGATTGCCGATCCCCGCATAGACATAGAAAGCACCATCGGCAGGGGCCACCCCAGTCCAACCAAGATCGTCGATCGCCTCGAGCACGATCGCGCGGGCATCGGCGAAGGCCGCCACGGCAGCATCAGCTTCCCGGTAGGACTCGTCGGTGAAAGCGGCTATCGCCGCATGTTGGGCAGGCACCGGCGGGCACAGCGCGAAGTTGCCGGCCAGCGCATCGAACACCGACACCAGGTCGGCCGGCACCAGAGCCCAGCCAAGCCGCCACCCCGTCATTCCCCAGTACTTGGAGAATGACGAGATCACAATGGCCTCACGATCATGCTCCCAGGCGCAGCTTGCTGCGACGGTGTTGTCGGTGATCCCGTGGTAGATCTCGTCACTGACCAGCCGAACTTCATGATCACGACACCAGCTCGCGAGCTCAGCAAGATGATCAGAAGCGATCATTGTCCCGGTGGGATTGGCCGGAGAGGCGACGACCAATCCCGCCAAGGGCGCGGCACCGTGCGCTCGCTCCAACATTTCCACGGTCGGCTGGAAACGTTCCGCCGGTCCGCAGGCCAATTCGACCACCTGACAGCCCAGTGAGGCCAGGATGTTCCGGTACGCCGGATAGCCCGGCCGAGTCAACGCGACTCGATCACCATGATCGAAAGCAGCCAGAAAGCTGAGCAAGAAGGCGCCCGACGAACCAGTTGTCAACGCGACCTGATCTTCATCCACGTCCAGCGAGTACCAGCGCCGGTAGTGTGCTGCGATCTCGCGCCGCAACGGCTTGATGCCAAAGGTTTCGGTGTAGCCCAGCGGCGTACGGTCGACCATCAGCTCGGCGGCACGACGCCGGACGTCCGATGGCGCACCCTGAGACGGCTCGCCGGCGCAGAGCGAGATGATCTCCTGGCCCTGCGCGCGTAGCTGCGCCACACGGTTGAGGATGCTCATAACCGCGAAGGGGGGCACAGTCGCCCGGTGCGATGCCTTCATGGCACTCTGACAGTCAGCACGCCAGATTCGCCTCCTTCGTCGCTCGCCTTCGAGCGTCGACCCTCCCCATAACCCATCCGCGAGCTCCTGCAGTCGGCGAAGCGTGCTGCCGGTCATAGTGCGCCAGCTTCATACGCTCTGCAGACGCTTACGGGCGCGGTATGCGGCGACGTTGGTCCGGTTGCCGCAGTTTCCGGTGTCGCAGTACCGCTTCGATGAGTTCTTGGAGAGATCGATCAGCACATCCTCGCAGTCTCCGGCGGCGCAGATCCGTAGCCGGCCCAGCGCGTCAGACCTGATCAGATCGAGAAAGGCCATAGCAGCATCGGCCGCGATCCGATCCGCGAGCGGGGCGTCCGGGCGGGTGACGTGCAGGTGCCAGTCCCACTCGTCGTGCCGAGCCAGGTAAGGCCGGGCATAGGTCTCGGCGAGGATTTCGTTGACGAGCGTCGCTGCCTCGTCGCGATCCGCAACCGTCCAGAACCTGCGTAGCCGCGGACGCAGAGCGCGTAACGACTCAAGCTCCTCTGGGATCCGTCGAATGACGCCCGAGTAGGGATGACGGGCCAGGTAGTCGTCGAGGTCAGCGAGTGTGACAAGCGTGTCACCGTCGAGTCCAACGGTGTTCACCAGAGCCGCGGCCTCAGCGAGAGAGGCCTCGGTGTCATGACTAAAAAGCATCTTGACTCCTGACAGCAAGTGTTCTAGTGTAATTAGTGTACTTAATTTTGGTCATGACAGCACATGACGACAGCAACCATTTGAGGAGGGAGAGATGACCACCACTGCTGCGGCACCCACCCAAATGGTTGCCGGGCGAAGCTACAGGGGCGGACTGGCGCTGGCACTCATGTCGGCATCATCCTTCGGACTCTCTGGCTCCCTTGCCCGTTCGCTTTTGGATATTGGTTGGTCGCCCGCCGCTGTGGTTGCTACGCGGGTTGGGGGCGCGTTCCTGATCCTTCTCATACCGTGTCTGGTTCTACTCCGGCGAATCGGTCTGCCGACCCGCGGACAGTCTCTGCGGATGCTGGCGTACGGAGTGGTTGCGATCGCTTTGGCGCAGCTCTGCTACTTCAGCGCGGTGCAGTACCTCTCGGTCGGCGTCGCTCTGCTGCTGGAATTCCTGGCTCCTGTGATGTTGATTGGTTGGCACTGGGCGCGCAGCCACCGCCGACCTGCCTGGTCGGTGCTGACCGGCGCCAGTGTGTCGATTATTGGCCTGGCCTTCGTCCTCGACTTGCGAGAGGGGCTGACGCTGAATCCCATCGGGGTCGCCTGGGGCCTGGGTGCAGCGCTGTGCCTCTCGGCCTACTTCCTCCTCAGTGAGGATAACGGGAGCGATGCGAGGATCCACCCGCTGTTGCTAACGACGGCGGGCACTGGAATCGGGGCGGCTGTGCTGTTGGCTGCCGCGGCAGCCGGTGTGCTTCCGCTGGCGGCATCTGGCGGCGTGGCGATGTTAGCGGATCAGGCCGTCGGCTGGTGGCTCCCGATGTTCTTGTTGATCTTGGTCAGTGCGGTGCTCGCATACCCGATTGGCATCGTTGCGGTGCGTCGGCTCGGCAGCTCCCTGGCATCGTTTGTCTCGTTGACAGAGGTGATCTTCGCCGTGACCTTTGCCTTTGTGCTGCTCGGCCAGCGGCCGGGACCGATGCAGCTCCTCGGTGGCGCGTTGATCTTGGCCGGGATCGCCTTGGTTCAGCGACCCGTTCGGGCGAAGAACGTGTTGGAGCCCGTAACCGCATAGGGCCGCTCATTTATGGTGATCGCCCGCGTCAGGGCTTGCCGAAGTCAGTAACCAGCCAGACCTTGTCGTGCACCGAGTCGCTGATCACGTCGATGCCAACATCGACGTAGGTCTTACTCAAGATGTTCTTACGGTGTCCGTCGTTGGGCGGCTTCTCGTTGTACATCGCCTCCTGCACGGCGAGTACGCCATCTTCGGAACGGCGGCCGTTGTAAGCGACGTTCTCGCCTACCGCGCTCCAGCGGTATCCGGCCGCGGAGACTCGAGAGCCGAGTGCAGCCTCGCCTTTCAGTTGGTGGCTTAGCGTGTTGGCTTTGGCCATGGCCAGGTTATGGTTGTGCGCCGCAGAGACGAGCTTGCTGTTCATCTTCAACGCTGGCAGTCCATGCTCAGCGCGTTCGGAATTGAGTTCAGAGAGCACCGCATTCGCCCAGTCCGAGCGCGTGGCGTAGCCCGACGAACTGCTGGAGGTCGTCTTGGGCGATGCCTGCTTTGCGCTCTTGGTCGGGGTCGGCTTCGGTTTGGTGTAGTGGCTCTTGGCAGGTGTGGCTGTCGACCGCTTAGCGGCCTTCGGTGCGGCGCTTGGGCTTTTGGTTGATCGTCTGATCGGGGCTGCAGTCGGACGATGCTTCTGCTGGCGATGACAGATGGCCGGCGCATCTTGGCGCTGGCACTCGGGCCGCGAATGCGCGCGGGCCAGACTCGGCCGGGTGGTGGTGCCACTCGGCGTCACGATGGGTGACGGCGACGGAGTAGCGGGGACAGCCACGAGTCGCTCGTCCTGGCCGATGGGCGCGCCCGGGTCGCTGAGAGCCGATCCCCCGAATAGGGCAGCTCCAGCTACGGCCGCGCTGACGGCCACCGCAGCAGCCGCAGAGGCGATTCGAAGTCCTCTGCTGGTCACGTTGCCTTCGTCGTACACGACGACCCCCGAGTAGGTCACGACTTGATAACGACCCGTGCAAGCCAAACATAGTCCGAGGCGCTCCAGCAAGCGCCGGTCGTCATGTGGACACGCCGTACACTGCGCCGGTGGGCAGCGAAACCCTCGAGAGCTCCGAGCGTCGGGATTGCGCGAGCGGCTCAAAAGCCGGTGAGGCGAGCGGCGTTCTCATGGCGGGGACGTCCTCCGACGCTGGAAAGTCGCTGGTCGTCACCGGTTTGTGCCGGGTCCTCGCGCGCCGGGGCATCGCGGTTGCTCCGTTCAAGGCCCAGAACATGTCGAACAACTCATGTGTCTGCGGCGATGGCGCTGAGATTGGTCGCGCCCAGTACCTGCAGGCGCAAGCCGCGGGTATCCCGGCTGAATCGGCGCTGAACCCGGTGCTGCTGAAGCCCGGCTCTGATCGCCGATCGCATGTCGTCCTGCGAGGGCGGCCTAGCGGCACCCTGGAATCCGGGGAATATGTAAGCGGACGCGGCCACCTTGCGGCTGCTGCCTTTGCGGCGTACGACGAGCTCGCGAGCCGCTTCGAAGTGATCATCTGCGAAGGTGCCGGATCGCCCGCTGAGATCAACTTGCGGGGCGGCGACTACGTCAATCTGGGGTTGGCGAGAGCAAAGAAGTTGCCTGTGATCGTGATCGGGGACATCGACCGGGGTGGTGTCTTTGCCTCGCTGTACGGCACCGTGGCGCTGCTGGATGATGATGACCAGCGATTGATCCACGCGTTCTTGATCAACAAGTTCCGGGGGGACGTCGGGGTGCTGCAGCCAGGCTTGGACGAGCTCACCAAGCGGACAGGCATACCGTTCGCCGGGGTGCTGCCGTGGCTTTCCGATGTCTGGTTGGACGCCGAAGACACACTCGAGGTGGCCGCGTGGCGACGTCAGCGTGCGACTGAGGGCCGGCTCCGAGTAGCGGCGATCCGACTGCCACGACTATCGAACGGTACCGATGTCGAGGCGCTAGCTGCAGAGCCGGGGGTCGAAGTCGTCGTCACAACGGACCCGCAAACAGTCGCCGCTGCCGATCTTGCGGTGCTGCCCGGAACTCGATCCACGGTCAGCGATCTGGAGTGGTTGCGTCGTACCGGACTTGCGGAGGTGATTGCCGCCCGCGTACGACGTGATGCGCCGGTATTGGGAATCTGCGGTGGATATCAGATGCTGGCTCGGGCGATCAATGACCCAATCGAGTCAGGTCACGGGATCATCGAAGGACTGGGGTTGCTACCCACCACGATCAGCTTTAGTGCGGAGAAGGTGCTCCGGCGGCCGACCGGACGGTGGCGTGGACACCAGGTCGAGGCGTACGAGATCCACCACGGGATTGCAGAGGTCCAAGGTGCGGCCGAGCCCTTCCTTGACGGCTGCCGGCAGGATCAGGTGTGGGGAACCATGTGGCACGGGGCCTGGGAGAACGACAGCTTCAGGCAGGCCTGGCTGAGTGAGGTCGCCGCCGCTTGTGGGTCTGCGTGGCATCCCGATCCCGACGCGCCAACGTACCGCGCACGGAGAGAAACCATGATCAATACGCTGGCCGATGCCGTAGAGCAGCACGTTGATCTTGCCCTACTGTTGGCGGGTACGCGCGTGGCTGGACGGCTGTGACAATTCACGCGTTGGTCATCGGGATCGGCAGCGGAAATCCTGATCATTTGACGCGCGAGGCAGTGTCGGCGCTCAACCGGGTGGACGTGTTCCTCGTTGCCGACAAGGGTGCAGCGAAGCACGACCTGGTTGCGCTGCGCCAGGAGATTTGCCTGACACTCATCACCCATGATCACTACCGTGTCGTTGAAGTGCCGGATCCGCAGCGGGGATCCGATCGGGGCCGCGACGCCGCGGACTACCAGGCCGGCGTCACCGCCTGGCATGAAGCCCGTGCGAGGCGCTACGCCGAGATCATCAGCGCTGAGGTGGGCGACGACGGCACTGTTGGTTTCCTCGTCTGGGGTGATCCGGCAATCTATGACTCCACCATCCGCATCGTCGAGTCGATCACGGATCTCGCACTTGATCTTGAACTGACTGTGATCCCCGGCATCAGCAGCATCCAGCTACTGGCTGCGCGTCACAAGATCATCCTCAATCGAGTAGGTCAGCCTATTCACGTAACGACGGGCCGGCGGTTGGTGGACGAGTACTCCCCGACTCTCGGCGATGTCGTCGTCATGCTCGACGGTGATCTTGCGTGCGGCGGCCTGATCGAGCGGTTCGGCGATCTGACGATCTATTGGGGTGCCCAGCTCGGACTGCCGGACGAGGCCCTCGTCTCGGGCCAGCTGAGCGAGGTGATTGAGGAGATCCGAGCGAGCCGTGCGGCGGTTCGCGAGGATCGTGGCTGGGTGATGGACACGTACCTGCTCCGCCCGCCGATCGGATCATGAGAGCTCGACGACAGAATGTGGGACCTGCATCACTCCACTACTCGGCGTCCTCGATGCGGATCCGCAGGCGGCGGAAGCCGCGACCCTTACTCTCCATCTTCGTCACGGCGATGCGCCCGATCATGGCCGTGGAGGCCACGTGGGTACCGCCATCAGCCTGGATGTCAATGCCGTCGATGTCGACGATCCGCACCATCTCGATGTCCGGCGGCAGCAGGTCGCTCGCGGTCCGGATGATGTTCGGAATCGCCAGCGCCCGCTCGCGTGGCAGCACCCGGACGTCGATCCGCCGGTCCAGTCGCACCGCCTCGTTGCAGGCATCCTCGACGCTCTGCTTGAAGTCCGCGGGCACATCGGGCAGATCGAAGTCCATCCGCGCGATGAGCGGTTCCATGTTCCCGCCGGTCACTGGGGCACCGAAGCCCCGCAGCACGACTGCGCTGAGGACGTGTAGACCGGAATGGGTTCGCATGAGACTCGTGCGACGCTCGTCGTCAAGGCCGCCGTGGACGCTTGTGCCCACTGGCGGCAGGGGGTCCCCCTCGGCCGGCAGGAGGTAGAGGTCGTCCCCCTTGCGGGTACCGACGATCCGAGTCCGGACATTTCCCCACAAGAGCACGCCGTGATCGGGCGGCTGCCCGCCGCCGCCGGGATAGAACGCGGACCGGTCCAGCACGATGCCCTGATCGCGGTCAGCGAACAGCACTCTGGCGTGCCACTCGCGGATCGTGGGGTCGTCGAGGTCGAGGCGGTGCGTGTGGTGCCGATACGGGTTCACTGATGCGGTCATGGATGCGATTCTGCACCGCCGTCCGTCGCGATCGGTCCACAAGCCGCGCTACCCAAGGAAGGTCTCAAGCACGAAAGTGCTGGCCAGCTTGCTGCAAAGCGACTATCCGATCTTTACGACAGTGAACCGGCGCGCCACCGATATTCAGGATCTGGTCTTTTAATGAGACCCGGTTCTTAACCAGGGCATCCCCTGGGGATCGCACGCGGGGACTGACGCCGGCAGTGCGGGACAAGCTGGTGCGGCTGGCCGGACGTCCGATGGCACTGGCCGGCCAGCGAGAGCTGCTCGCCACGCCGTGACGGCCGGCCGTGCCGGATGGCCCGTGCGAGTGAGGACAGAAGGGTGCGTATCGCCCGGCCTCCGACTGCCTCTACGTTGGACATCACCCACATTGACAGTCCCGGAATTGCAGCGTCTTGACGCAGGCTACCGGTCTAGCACCGACGGCGGTGGGACGTTCCCGTGGCGAGCCAGGGGGTCAAGATCCCCACGCTGGAAGCCTTGTACGAGGCCTTTCCGAACGCGCCCTTCATCGACGACGCCATGCGACGGCTGCTGAGCTACGGTGTCGACGGCATCATGACGGACCGGCCCGACGTGTTGGCTCGTGTTCTGAACAGTCGGTGAGCCCAAGAGCCTCCGCCCGGATTCGGCAGGCATGCGCCTCGCCTCCTTCTTGACGCGAGCCTGGGCCTTGGATTGACTTGCCGACAGATGACAACGAATGAAAGCCGCCGCGCTGCGGGCGTTCAGCGCGAACGCGACCCGCTGGGGATGATCAACGGCGAAGGCATAATCACGGGCACTGTCGTGTCCGCTGCAGCAATCGCAGCAGCGGCTGGACATCTGGCCGAGACCCGGCTCATTCTCGCCATCCTCGGAACAGCCTTGATCTACTGGCTAGCGCACGTCCATGCGCGGACCCTGGGTGACGCCGTCAAACACCGCACGCATCCCGTCGACGCACTGAAAGAGTCGCTCGCAGAGACCTGGCCGATCCTGGCGGCGGCCCTTGTCCCCGCCGTCATCTTGGCCGTGCTCCGAATCCTTGGCGTCGAGATCCAAAAGGCGGCATGGATCGCCGTAATCACTTGCACTGTGCTGCTGACTGTCTACAGCTTCTTTGCCGGCCGAAGAGGTGGACTCAGCCTTATAGGCAGTGTTGTGAGCGCCTGCATCGGAGCGCTGCTCGGAATCATGGTCATCGGGCTGAAGGCTGGCCTGCACTGACATTGCCCCACCGGGCTTGGCGGGGTTGCTGATGTCGTCAGCCCGCACGAACGTCGGCGAGTACTCGGCGTACGGCGGCAAGGGTCCGATCCACGTCCTCATCCGTGGTCCGCCAGTTGGAAACCGAGATCCGCAGCACGGCCTGCCCATGCCAGGTCGAAGGGGTCATCCATGCGGTGCCGTCCTTGAGTAGTCGAGCGGCCACCTCACGTGTTACCTCGTCGGGCCCGAACGACACGCAGACCTGGGTGAACACCACCTCGTTCACGACACGTACGCCGTCCATCTCGGATAGTCCCACAGCGAAACGACGGGCATGTGCGCAGAACCGCTCGACCATCTCGGCCACCCCGTGACGGCCGAGCGAACGCAGCGCCGCCCAGACCGTGAAGCCGCGGGCGCGGCGAGAAAACTCCGGCACCGTGGCGAACGGGTCTGGTCGCTCGTCCTGAATGAGGTAAGCGGCGTGCGCTCCCATTGCGGCGTACATGGCCTCGGCGTTGGCGACGATCGCGATCCCGCTGTCGTAAGGCACATTGAGTGTCTTGTGCGCATCTGTGGCCCAGGAATCGGCCTGCTCCCGTCCTGCAACCAGCTGCCGATACTGGGCCGACGCCGCGGCCCACAGCCCGAACGCCCCATCGACATGGGCCCACGCGCCATGCCGATGCGCAAGATCAACAGCATCCCGGATCGGGTCGAAGGCTCCGCTGTGGACGTTTCCAGCTTGCAAGCAGACGATCACTGGGCTGTCGCCGACCTCACCGAGGGTGTCGGCAAGAGCGTCAAGCTGGATCCGACCCTGATCATCAGCAGGAACCACGATGCTGCGTGCCTCGCCCAAACCAAGGAACCGCAGCGCCACGTCGACAGTCTCGTGGCGTTCCTCGCCAACGACCACGGTGACTTGCGGCCCGCCATGCAACCCATCGCGCTCGACATCCCAGCCCGCCCGGCGCAACACCTCGTGACGAGCCGCGGCGAGACAGGTGAAGTTCGCCATCATTGCGCCTGTGACGAAACCCACCGCTGAGGTGGCAGCCAGGCCAGTGAGGTCGAGCAGCCACTCGCTGGCCACCCATTCCGCGCCCGCGGCAGCTGGCGAGGTTGCCAGCAGGCCAGCGTTCTGGTCCCAGGTCGAGGTCAACCAGTCGGCAGCCAGCGTGGCAGGCAGCACGCCGCCCATCACCCAACCGAAGAACCTCCCCGACGGGATTGCCAACACTCCCGGCTCGGCGCCGGTAATCAACTCCTCAATGACCTCCAGCGGCTCCGCACCCTCGTCAGGCAAGGGGCGCCGTAGTGCCGCCGCCACGCCATCCACATCTGTACGCGCCGCGACCCGTCTGTCAGGCAGACCGTCCAGAAACGCAGTGGCCTCGTCGAGCACACGCTCCAAGGTCTTTCGCTCATCAGTCATCGCTTGCTCCCTGTGGTACGTGTTGAGCTGTATTGAGCAGCTCGCGCAATCGCGCGTGGAATCCGCCTAGTTCGTCTTCGCTCGCAGAGGACGAACGCCTCCGCTCCCTCCTCCTCACCACGGCGGCGCGCGATTTCCCGACGCTCGCAGCTCGAAGCCACACTCTGCCATCCTGATACCTCAGGCCTAGCCTTCGGATCGAAGGCAGATCTGGAAGGAGAGATGTGGACCGTTTCGTACGGCCTGGGTTGCGCTTCGAGGTTGTCGATTCCGGGCCTGCCAACGCGCCGGCCGTCGTGCTGCTCCATGGGTTTCCACAACACCCGTCCAGCTTCGAGTCCGTCGCCAACCAGCTGAATGCGGCTGGGCTGCGCACGCTCATTCCGAGCCAGCGCGGCTATACCAGGGCCGCGCGACCCACCCGACGACGGGATTATCGAACCGCTGCGACAGCCGCAGATGTGGTGGCGCTGCTCGACACCGCCGGCCTTGCCCAAGCCCATCTTGTTGGTCATGACTGGGGCGGCAACCAGGCCTGGGGAGCGGCAGGCTGGCACTCTGACCGGGTCGCCTCACTGACAGTTCTGTCGACCCCACACCCTTCGGCGCTCGCCAAATCGCTATGGACGAGTAAGCAGGGTTTGCTCTCCTGGTACATGGGGCTGTTTCAGTTGCCGGCGCTACCGGAGGCGCTCGCTCGGCGCACGATGGCGAAGTCATTGCACGATAACGGCCTGCCACAGCAGTTTGTTGATCGTTATACCGATGCGATGGCAGAGCCGGGTGCGCTCACCGGCGCCCTCAACTGGTACCGCGGCATGCCGCTCTCCATGCGATCGCCCGTCGGGCTGATCAAGGTGCCGACCACCTACATCTGGGGCCGGCATGACTTCGCTCTCTCCCGACGTGCCGTCGAGCTGACGGCAGACTACGTCGTCGGTCCATATGAGGTCATCGAACTGGAGGCTGGCCACTGGCTGCCCGAGACGCAGCCGGACGCTGTGGCGGACGCAATCCTGGCTCGCGTAGAACCAACAAACCGCTAGCTGCGGAATGTGCCTGAGCTTGTCGAAGGGCGCAGGCACGCTTTCGACCGGCTCAGCACCGCATGCGATGGTCACCCGCTGGCGTCCTCAAGATCTCCCTCGACATCGAGGTAGACCTGGTGAAGCTGAGTGATCAACTCCGGATCCGGCTCTTGCCACATCCCGCGATCAACAGCCTCGCTGAGCTTCTCGATGACGCCGCGTAGCGCCCACGGGTTGGCGTGCTTCATGAAGTCCTGGTTGTCCTTGTCCAGCACGTAGTTCTCGGCCAGTTGCGCATACATCCAGTCCGTCACAACCCCGGCAGTGGCGTCAAAGCCGAAGAGGTAGTCGACTGTCGCTGCCAGCTCGAAAGCACCCTTGTAACCGTGTCGCTGCATGGCGGCGATCCAGCGCGGGTTGATCACCCGAGCCCGAAACACCCGGGCTGTCTCCTCGGTCAGTGATCGGGTCCGGACGTTGTCGGGACTGGTCGAGTCGCCGACGTAGGCCTTCGGTTCGACACCGGTCAGCGCGCGTACGGTCGCCACCATCCCGCCGTGATATTGGAAGTAGTCATCGGAGTCGGCGATGTCATGCTCGCGGGTGTCGACGTTCTTGGCCGCCACTGCGATCCTCCGGTAATTGGCCTCCATGTCCTCCCGAGCCGGAATCCCGTCAAGATCACGACCGTACGCGAATCCGCCCCATGCCGAGTAGACCTCAGCAAGATCACGATCATCACGCCAATTTCCGGCCTCCATGAGGGGCAGCATCCCAGCCCCGTACGAGCCTGGCTTTGAGCCGAAGATCCGGGATGTGGCGCGCCGCCGGTCACCGTGCAAGGCAAGATCATTCTGTGCGTGCCGCCGGACGAAATTCAGGTGGTTCGGCTCATCGCGGTCTGCCACCAGGCGCACGGCGTCGTCAAGCATCGCGAGCACATGCGGGAATGCGTCGCGGAAGAAGCCTGAGATGCGAACCGTCACGTCAATCCGCGGCCGGCCCAGCTCAGTGAGATCGACCGGCTCGAGCCCCACGACCCGGCGAGATGCGGCATCCCAAACAGGCATCACACCGAGTAGCGCCAACACCTCGGCAATGTCATCGCCGCTGGTCCGCATCGCCGACGTGCCCCAGACCGACAGCCCCACCGACTGTGGATACTCCCCCGTCTCATGGAGATGTCGCTGCAACAGGGAATCGGCCATCGCTTGACCGGTCTGATAGGCCAGGCGGGAAGGGATCGCCTTGGGATCGACAGAATAGAAGTTGCGGCCAGTCGGCAGCACGTTGATCAACCCACGCAGGGGAGACCCGGACGGCCCGGCCGGCACATATCCACCGTCGAGGGCGTGCAGAATCGCGGTGATCTCGTCGGCGGTGCGGCCGAGTCGCGGTACCACCTCCTGGCAGGCGAACCGCAGAGCCGCCACAACATCCTCGTTGGGTGCTCCAAGGATGCGTTCAACGATCTCCGCAACCGCGTCGGCCGCCCATCCGGACGCCGCCAGCGCTCCAACAAGCTCCCGGGCCTGCGCCTCAGCGGCGTCAATCTGTGTCAATGTGCTCTGAATCCGTCGAATGGCACCATCAGGCGCTTTCACGAGCTCAGCGCACATTGCTTCGAGGGCGCCCCGCAGCCCCGGCACTCCGTTGACTTGACCGCCGAATATCTGGGGTGATCGGAGCACCGCAAGCACCAAATTGATCAAGTCGTCGCCCTCGGGCGCCTGACCCAGCACATGCAGCCCATCGCGAATCTGCGCGTCCTTGATCTCACACAACCAGCCGTCGACATGGAGCACGAACTCGTCGAAGACCTCGTCATCCGGGGCCCTCTCCAGGCCAAGATCATGGTCCAGTTTCGCCGCCTGGATGAGTGTCCAGATCTCACCGCGCAATGCGGGTGCTTTGGCCGGATCCATCGCATTGGCCTGTGCGTACTCATCGAGCAGCTGCTCGAGCCTCGCGATGTCGCCATATGTCTCCGCCCGCGCCATCGGCGGCACAAGATGATCAACGATCGTGGCATGCGCGCGGCGCTTGGCTTGGGTTCCCTCGCCTGGATCGTTGACCAGGAACGGATAGATCAGCGGCAATGAGCCGATAGCTGCGTCGGTGCCGCACGACGCAGACATGCCGAGATTCTTGCCGGGCAGCCATTCCAAGTTGCCGTGCTTGCCGACGTGGATCACGGCGTGCGCGGCGAACTCGCGCTCCAGCCAGCGGTAGACAGCCAAGTAGTGATGCGACGGAGCAAGATCAGGATCGTGGTAGATCGCAATCGGGTTCTCCCCGAACCCACGCGGTGGCTGCACCAAGATCACTACGTTGCCCGCCTGGAGTGTGGCTGCGACGATCTCGCCATCCGGATTCCTGCTCCGGTCGACGAACAGCTCTCCCGGCGCCTCACCCCAGGCGTCGGTGATCGCCTCCACAAGATCAGCAGGGAAGTCGGTCAGCCAACGCCGGTACGTCTGCAGCGGAATACGAACCGGCTGGCCGGATAGCTGCTCGGCTGTGAGCCACTCCGGGTCCTGCCCGCCCGCCGCAATCAGCGCGTGTATCAGTGCATTGCCTGCGGTGGTGTCCGGGTGCTCTCCCTCGACAGGATCGAGAGGACCCGTTCCGGGAATCTCACCCGGCGCACCCAAGTCATACCCTGCCGCGCGCATCGCGCGCAGCAGCTCGATCACCGATACCGGCGTGTCCAAGCCGACTGCATTACCGATCCGGGAATGCTTCGTCGGGTAAGCCGAGAGCACGATCGCTACCCGCCGCTGCTCAGCTGGGACGTGCCGCAACCGCGCGTGATTGACGGCGACCTCGGCGACCCGGCGGCACCGTTCATGATCAGGAACGTAGGCCGGCAGGCCATCCGCGTCGGTCTCCTTGAAGGAGAAGGGCACCGTGATGATCCGACCGTCAAACTCCGGGACCGCCACCTGCGTAGCCACGTCAACCGGCGTCATTCCCTCATCTGAGGCGGCCCACGATGCCCGGTCCCAGGTGAGGCATAGTCCCTGCAAGATCGGGATGTCGAGAGCCGCGAGGGCACGTACGTCCCAAGCCTCGTCGTCCCCGCCGGCCGATGCATTGGCCGGCTTGGTACCGCCGGCCGCGAGCACGGTGGTGATCAACGCATCACAGCTGCCCAGATAGTCGATCAGGTCGGAAGGAGCATCGCGTAAGGAGGTGGCAAAGATCGGTACGCCGGTGCCGCCGGCTGAGTCGACAGCATCGGCGAGCGCCTCCACGTACGCGGTATTCCCGGCGGCGTACTGCGCACGGTAGAACAAGATGCCGATGCGTGGGCGCCGCGCCCCGACCGAGGATTGCCGCGGCAGCAATCCCCAGATCGGCTGTTCCACTGGTGTCTCGAAGCCGACACCGGTGAGGAGCACCGTGTCGCTGAGAAATGCGTGCAACTGCCGAAGGTTGTCCGGACCGCCATGAGCCAGGTAGACGTGGGCATCGGCCGCGACTCCCATCGGAACGGTCGAGAGCTCCATCAGCGCGGCATCCGGAGCCTGTTCGCCGCCGAGCACGACCAGCGGTTTGCCGATCCCACGAAACCGGTCGAAACCGGCACAGAGCAGCTGCGGAGAGCCCAGTATCCGCGCGACGACGAGGTCGCAGGCCTCGATCGCCTCGCCGAGTTGGGTGTGCGCCGATCTCGCTGGATTGGCCAAGAAATAGTCTGCGCCGCTGCCCCGCGCGGAGATCAGATCAGTGTCGGAGGTAGAGAGCAGGGCGATCCGCGGCACCACGGGAGCCTAACGGGTCTGACGTCAGCCCGCCTCACCTCCTCAAAGCACGGTCCCAGGTCTATATGCGGCCGATCGCAGGCCCTGCCGGCTGAGGTCACTTACGATGGCGGGCGTGACGCGCGCAGACCGGTGCCCGGGGGTACTGCGGCCTCATCTGGCACAAGATGGCGCCGTTGTGCGGATTCGGGTCCCGGGAGGGCAGACGACCAGCCGCGCGCTTGGCCGGCTGAGCCGGATCGCTCAACAGTTCGGCAGCGGTGATCTCCAGCTCACCTCACGCGCCGGCTTGCAACTTCGCGGCCTGCCAGATCCGCTGCCAGCCGACTTCATCCATGCAGTGCGCGACGCAGGGTTTCTGCCGTCCAATACTCACGAGCGCGTCCGAAACATCGTGGCATCGCCGCTGACCGGTATCAGCGGCGGAGCCACGGACGTCAGAGCTCGTGTGGCGACTCTGGACGCCGGGCTCTGCTCGGACCCACGGCTCGCCGGTCTTCCCAGTCGGTTCCTGTTTGCCGTGGACGATGGGCGTGGTGACGTCAGTGGAGCTTCGTTCGATCTGGGATACCGCGCTCTTGATCATGATCATGGATGGGTGCTTGTCGGCAGCGGCCATTGGGGAGTGCTGGCTGCGGCGGCCGATGCCGTCCCGATGTTGCTCGAGCTGGCGCACCGGTTCCTGACAGCCGCTCAGGGATCAAGCAACGTCTGGCATGTGCGCGATCTTCCGGAGTGGCCGCTGACCATCCCTGGCGTGCATGCCATCGACCCACCCGGTGAAACGACTTACACGCCTCTCGGCGCGATCGGCGGCGCCGCATCCGTCCAGGTGCCGCTGGCCCTCTTGACGCCCGCCCAGGCGGCGCTGGTTGAGGCCTACGCCACCGGGCCAGTCGTGATCACCCCATCGCGAGGGCTGGTGCTGCCGGGAGCGGCCCGGCACTTGCCAGCGCTCGTTGCCGCCGGCTTGGTCGAGGATCCCACCTCACCCTGGTCTGCCATCTCGGCGTGTGTCGGAGCGCCTTCCTGCGGGAAGGCTTTGATCAACACCCGCGCGGGCGCGACGGCCCTGGCTCAATCTGGGTTGCCAGTCCCTCGGACTCACATCAGCGGTTGCGAACGCCGCTGCGGGGCGCCTGCTGGTGTTCATCGTGATCTTGTGGCGCCGAGCGAGGCCAGCCTGCTGGCGCTTGTCGGGAAGGCTCAGTGATGATGTTCGCGCCAGCGCGGCGCTACGACTATCTGACTGCGCCAACCGAGATCTACCGGCGATCGTTTGCGACCATCCGAGCCGAGGCGGACCTCTCGACGCTGCCTGAGGACGCGCGCACGGTCGCAGTAAGGATGATCCACGCCTGTGGTGACGTCGGTCTGGTCAATGATCTTGCCTTCCATCCCCGGCTGGTATCCGCCGCCCGTGCGGCGCTCGAGGCGCGGGCAGTGATCTTCACTGACACGCATATGCTCGCCGCTGGAGTCACTCGAATGCGTCTCCCGGCGGACAACGAGGTCAGTTGCCGGCTGAATGACCCCCGGGCTGCCGAGCTGGCAGAACAATGGGGGACCACGCGATCGGCCGCCGCTGTCTCACTTTGGGGTGATCAGTTAGCGGGTGCGGTGGTGGCGATTGGCAATGCCCCCACTGCGCTCTTCCATCTGCTGGAACTGATCGCCGACGGCGGGCCGCAACCTGCTGCGATCATTGGGATCCCGGTCGGGTTCGTCGGCTCAGCTGAATCCAAGATGGCGCTCGCAGGCAACCCCTGGGATATTCCCTGGCTCGTAGTGCACGGACGCCGTGGTGGGTCCGCTTTGTGCGCGGCCGCGATCAACGCACTGGCTCGTGAGTCGGAGATCTCATGACCGGTCGCCTTTACGGAGTCGGAGTTGGGCCGGGCGATCCAGAATTGATCACTCTGAAGGCAGCTCGGCTGATCGAGAACGCGGATGTCATCGCGTATCACTCAGGTACCGCCGGTCGGTCGATCGCTCGTACCATTGCCGCCACGCTCATCAGCGAGAACGTGATCGAGGAATTGTTGATCTATCCCGTAACTACAGGTCCGACTGATCATCAGCTGGGCTATTACGGCGCAGTGGATGATTTCTACGACGAGTCCGCTGAGCGGCTAGGCAAGCATCTGGACGTCGGCCGGACTGTCGTCGTGTTGGCCGAGGGTGACCCGCTGTTCTACAGCTCGTACATGTACTTGCACGACCGGCTGTCGCCCCGTTTTCCGAGCGAGATCGTGCCCGGAGTCACCTCGCTAACAGCCGCGGCCACTGCGCTGCAGACGCCGCTTGCGCGGCACGAGGACATCTTGACCGTGCTGCCCGGCACGCTGCCCGTGCCGGAGCTCGCACGCCAGTTGGCCGATACCGACGCGGCGGCGATCATGAAACTGGGCCGGACCTTCACTGGCGTATGCGAGGCATTGCGGCAGGCCGGACGCCTCTCCGATGCACTTTACGTGGAGCGAGCGACCACCGGTGAACAGCGCGTCATGCCGGTGACCGATGTGGATGCGGCCGCCGTGCCGTACTTCTCCATGATCGTTCTGCCAGGTCGGGATCGACGTAGCGACTCGGCGGGCCGATCTGCAGTGCTTCGGCCGACCGTGGGTGCTGATCATGGCAGCGAACCAGAGCTGTTGGTCGTTGGTCTGGGCCCTGGACCGGATAGCTGGATGACCGCGGAGGTGGCGGCGGCGCTCGACGAGGTTGATCATGTCGTGGGCTATGGGCCATATCTCGACCGGCTACGCACACGACCAGACCTCCGGCGCCACCCTTCGGGCAACACTGTCGAGGTGGAACGAGCCCGCTACGCCCTTGACCTTGCTCTGGCCGGCGAGCGCGTTGCGGTGGTCTCCGGTGGCGATGCGGGAATCTTCGGGATGGCCTCAGCGGTCTTCGAGGCGGCCGAAGAGGATTGCTACGCCGCGGTCAAGATCACCGTGCTCCCAGGAGTGACGGCGGCACAGGCAGTTGCTGCCCGCGCGGGCGCCCCACTTGGCGGAGACTACGCCGTCGTGTCACTGTCGGATCGGCTCAAGCCATGGTCGGTGGTCGAGCGGCGGTTGCGTGCCGTGGCTGAGGCTGATCTCGTGCTTGCCATCTACAACCCGGCTTCGCGTACGCGACGGGAGCAGATCGTCCGGACGCGCGAACTGCTACTCGAGCTACGCCCGCCGGACACGCCGGTCGTCATAGGCCGCCGGGTCGGCCGCGACGATGAGGAACTGAGCGTCACCACTCTGGAAGTCTTCGAGCCCGACAGCATCGACATGAGCTGCCTGTTGATCATTGGCTCGAGCCAGACCCGACTCGGCCACGGCGCAACGGTGTGGACCAGCCGTTCTCATACCTCTTGATCAACGACGGCTAGCGACGGCGCTTGCTGTAAAGGTGCGACTCCGCGAAGTCCTCTGCATGCAAGGCATCCCCCACCATGATCACAGCGGCCTGCCGCAGGCCGACATCCTCGACTTGATCAGCGATCGTGGCAAGCGTGGCGCGGAGGACGCGCTCACTGGGCTGGCTGGCGTTGGCGACCACCGCGACCGGACAATCCGGCCCGTAGACGGGCGTCAGTTCGGCACAGATCGTACGAATCCGCCGGATCGCCAGGTGAATGATCATGGTGGCCCGGGTCTGAGCCAGATAGGTCAGCGACTCCGTCTCGGGCATCGCCGTGGACGCAGCCTGAGTGCGGGTCAGGATGACGGTCTGTGCTAGCTCGGGCACAGTGAGCTCACGCCCAATGATCGCGGCAGCGGCCGCGTACGCAGGCACGCCTGGTGTCACATCCCAGCTCACGCCCGCCGCATCAAGACGCCGGGTCTGCTCAGCCACCGCCGAATAGATCGAGGGATCGCCAGAACAGAGCCGGGCCACATCATGGCCACGCTGATGGGCGGCGATCAGCTCGTCGGTGATCTGGTCAAGATCAAGATGTTGACTATCAACCAAGGTGGCCCCCGGTGGGCAATGAGCCAAGATCTGATCATCAACGTACGTGCCGGCGTAGACACAGACCGGGCACGACTCGATCAGCCGTACCGCACGGACCGTAAGCAGGTCTGCAGCTCCAGGCCCGGCCCCAATGAAATGAACCGTCACTCGCGGTCCTTCACAGCGCTCCACTGCACGACCGCTCGGGCCGGGCGCCAGCCGCGGTAGCGCCCGATCGGCTCGAGGCGTTCCACAGAAAGCCGGGACAGCTCGCCGCCGTGGCGCTGCCAGCACTCGATCATGATCATCTCGGTGTCGAGAGTCACAGCATGAACCACCAGCCGGCCGCCGAGCCGCAATGCGGACCACGACAGTTCGAGCGTCTCCTGTGTCACTCCGCCACCAACGAAGATCGCATCTGGCCGCGGTAGTGAGGCCAAAGCGTGTGGGACCGCCGCATGCAGCACGTCGAGTCTGGGCACGCCAAGCACTTCGGCGTTGCCGCGGATTCGCTTGACCCGTTCGAGGTTCTGTTCTATCGCGATCGCCCGGCATCCGGGATCGGAGCGTAGCCACTCAATGGCGATCGACCCTGCGCCCGCTCCGACATCCCACAGCAGCTCACCTGGGCGCGGCATCAGACGGGCCAGCGCTGACGCACGGAGATCACGCTTGGTGAGCTGGCCGTCATGATCAAATGCCGCGTCCGGCAACCCTGGTGCCAATGAAGCAGCCTGGCCTATACCGACACAATCCACGCAAACCACATTCAGAGTGGGCGACTCACCCTGCCAGTCGCGGGCGATTGACTCAGTCCGCGACTCGTTGCTTGCACCAAGATCACCCAATACCGTCATCATGCTGTCGCCGTAGCCCTCCCCGATGAGTAGCCTTGCGACCGCAGCCGGACTGTCCGCGTCCCGAGACAGAATGATCAAGCGGCGCTGTGGGAACAGGAAACGCCGCACCATATCGAGGTCACCACCGCGCAGCCGCACCAGCTGCGTCGACTCCTCCGACCAGCCCATCCGAGCGCGCGCGAGCGTCGCAGAGGACACCGCCGGGTGTACGCGCACGGCTGCACTGCCGAGCATCTCGATGAGCGTGCTGCCGATTCCGGCGAGTAGCGGATCACCGGAGGCAAGCGCTATGACGCGGCGCCCGGAAACCTCGCTGAGCAGCGTTGGCAGCCCCTCCCGCAGCGGACTCGGATAGGGCAGCCGCTGCTGCCCTGAAAACTGCGGGATCAGATCGAGGTGCCGAGGACTTCCGAGCAGCACATCGGCGTACCGGATGAGGTCGCGTGGTCCCTGTGGAAGGTCGACCCACCCCCGAGCGCTCAGGCCGATCACCTCGATCACGCCTCAGACTGTATGCCGACCGACGCCGCAGTGTGCCTCCACCTCCACACCGCGACCCTCAGCTTTTACGGCGTGAGCTCGTCGCGCGCTCGGCAGTGTTCAGTCCGATTCGGTCGCCAAAACGCATCGAGATCAAGCAGGATCGCAGCACGTGCTCCATCGGCTCGCCGAGGCCAGGTGCGGGAGAGCGCAGCGATCAGTTCGGACAGGCGAGATGGCGGACTACCTGTGCTCGACATGGTTACCTCTCACGGCGCGATCGCCGTCGCGGCAATAACCTCACTCTCGTCGAAGAAGTCCTCGGCGGCCAGTTTCTCAAGCCGAGACCGCACACGGCGCAGAAAGGCGGTCTGGGTGGCGGGGTCCAGGGCGGCCAGGCGCCTGCCTGTCGTACCGAGAGCACTGTGTCGTGCGATGAAATGCGCCGGACTCGGACGGTGCGACCAGGGAACGACCTCAGCCCAAACCTCGCGGTACCCCGTGTCGCCGAGCAGGGCGCGCAGCTTGTCCGGGGTGTCCATGAGTTCGTGTCGGGCGATGAAAGGGCTTGCCGGCGGTGCGCCATGCCGGTCGAGCTCGTCGTTCCAGACCTCCAACGCCGGGACGATCGCGCCTCGGCCCCAGGTGATCAGGCCGACCGCGCCGCTGAGATGGAGGACGCGGCGGACATCGCGCAGTGCCGCCTCGGGCTGCGGCACATGGAACAGCATGAAAGCCATCACGACCACGTCGTACGAACCTCCAGCGAACGGCAGTTGCGCCGCGTCGGTGACGACGCGCGCGTATCCGTTCGGTGCGCGGCGGAGCATGCCCTCGGCTCTGTCGGCGGCGACGACCAGCGCCGTCGGTGCGGAACGGCGAATGGCTGGCAGCAGGGTTCCTACGCCAGCTCCGAGATCGAGCACCCGACGGGCCGCGGCGAGCGGCAGTCGGTCCAGCAATTGGTTGGCAGCGGGGTGCAACGCCGATGCCCATTGCTGCTCGTACGCCGCGGCGGCCGAGGAGTAGTAGGCGGTCAGCGCCTCGACTGCACTTCTACTGATGGTCATAACGGTTCCCAAAAGCCGGCACGTCCCTCACCATGATGGACTCCTGCATCGAGCGTCCTGGTCCCATTCGTAGTGGTCGGGTGGGTTCGCATCGTCGTGCGGGACCGAGCCATCCCACTCCTCCAGGGGGCGCGCAATGCCAGGCCCAGTCCGGCCCAGACGCTCCTTGTCGGGGAGGCCGGTACGCCCATTCGCCCAAAACAGCGCCTGCCAAGGGGACTCGTCGTTTGAAGCCCAGGGAAAAGCCTGTCCTCGGCATCCTCGCCAACCAGACGTCGGGCCAGCGAGAGCAGCTGGGGTAACTGCTCGCGTGCCAGAGCACGAAAGCTGAGCGCTTGGATATTCGACCGAGTGTTCACGACCGCTGTCGCCGGTGCTGCACCCACGAGTCCCACACTTTCTTGGACGTCCCCGGAGTACATCGTTATTGCAGTGTCGGACATCTGCAACGCCCCGCGTCTTAGCCGCGAACAGGCCTATGCTGCGATCACTCCGCGGATTCGACGATGTCGACGCGAGCGTCCTCAACGGCGACATGAACGCTTGCCGAGTTGTTGGCTGCGGCTGGAGTGAAGTTTTCCGGGTCGAACGGCGTCATCAACCTCTCTCCCGACAAGGAGCGGGTATTCGCCGAGGTGGCTCGGGTGCTGCGGCCCGGTGGCCGGCTCGCCGAGACGAACTGTAGCGGTTTCGGCGGATCATTTCGACGCGCATGCCGGCGGCCTCGATCGCTTGCCGATAGGAGTCCCGCTGGGCGGCGCCGCCGATGCAGGAGGCCCAACGCGGTTGCTGACAATCGCCTCGGTCAACTGCAGCTCGGTGACGATGTCGGCGATTGAGGGTCTGCGCGTTGAGCCCTTGTAGCCGACTCATCCGCAGGCGAATTTGGAGCTGCTCGCGCACCGCCTCGGATCCGCCGCCGTCCTCGTCGCTCGCCGAGGAAGAGCCTCTGCTCACTCCTCCTCCGTGCGGCGGCGCGCGATTCCCGCGCTCGCAGCTCTGTCTTAGAGCTGCTCGCGCATCGCGCTGGGGTCCGCCGCCGTCGTCGTCGCTCGCCGAGGAAGAACGCCTCCGCTCACTCCTCCTCCGTGCGGCGGGCTGCGCTGAGCCCTTGTAGCCGACGTATCTCGCAGCTCTATCTTGGAGCTGCTCGCGCATCGCGCTTGGGGTCCGCCGCCGTCGTCGTCGCTCGCCGAGGAAGAACGCCTCCGCTCACTCCTCCTCCGTGCGGCGGCGCGCGATTCCCGACGCTCGCAGCTCTGAATGTGACATCATCGAGGCGGCGACGGTAGAGGAATCCGGTGCGAGTCCGGAGCGGTCCCGCCACTGTGACCCGTCATCAGCCAGGATCGGGAAGTCAGGACGTCTGCCTCCGCCGGTCGTCGTCGCGTCCCGCGTACGCCGACCCGACCCAGACATGCCGCGGGCGTGGACACCCGCAGGAAGGGTATGAGGTGCGGACGTTTCCGTTCTCCGCAGTCGTCGGTTCCGAAGACATGGCACTCGCGTTGATCCTGACCACCGTCTCTGCTGAAGTGGGCGGCGTTCTGGTACGCGGCGAGAAGGGCACAGCGAAGACCACCATGGTGCGCGCTTTGGCACAGGTACTGCCCAACATTGACGTGGTCGAGGGCTGCCGCTTCAGTTGTGATCCGCTGGACATTGATCAGACGTGCCCGGACGGGCCCCATGATCATCCTGTGGTGCGGTCGCGCCCCGCGAGGTTGGTTGAACTTCCAGTGGGTGCCACCGAAGATCGAGTGATCGGCTCGCTTGATCTGCGGCAAGCTCTGGGCGTCGGCCAGGTGGTGTACGAACCCGGCCTGCTGGCCGCGGCTCATCGCGGCATTCTCTACGTGGACGAAGTGAATCTGCTTCATGATCATTTAGTCGATCTCCTGCTGGATGCGGCTGCGATGGGCCGGTCGAGTGTTGAGCGGGACGGAGTCTCGGTTGCACACGGTGCCCGGTTGATCTTGATCGGAACCATGAACCCCGAGGAAGGTGAGCTGAGACCGCAGCTTCTGGACCGCTTTGGGCTGACGGTCGAGATCACTGCCCCGCGCGACCCTGAGCTACGGGCAGAGGTGGTCCGCCGGCGGATGGCTTTCGACCGCGAGCCAGCCGCCTTCGTCGCGGCGTACGCAGCCGAGGAACATCAGCTGCGGGTCAGGATCGCTACGGCCCGGGCGCTGCTGCCGTCGGTGCATCTGGGCGATCAGCAGCTGGCAACCATTGCCAGGGTGTGTGGCGGGTTCGAGGTCGACGGTATGCGGGCAGACATCGTGACCGCTCGCGCGTCAGCTGCTCATGCCGCCTGGCATGGTCGGCGCGAGGTCACCAAGTCCGATATCCGCGCGGCGGCAAGGCTCGCGCTGCCGCACCGGCGGCGCCGCAATCCCTTCGACGCTCCCGGGCTGGATGAGGATCTCCTTGATCAACTCCTCGGCGAGGAGCTGGATCCTGAGCCGACCCCACCGGGCGGCAGCCCTCCGAATGGCCCTTCGACAAGCCCAGGGCGCAACGAGTCTGCGCACATCAATGGGCACAAAGGATTGCAGCCTGAGCCTGTCGAAGGGCTCGCCCATGCCCAGGTCAACAATCCTTCGACGAGCTCAGGGGACCTTGACACGCCTTCGAAAGGGTCCGGGCGCATCGTGTCCGCCGGCGATCCGTACCGCGCGCGGTTGTTCACAGCGGCCGGAATCGGCAACGGCGAAGCGGGCCGTCGCAGCCGCGCAGTGACGTCGGCCGGCCGGACAGTACGCGCGGTCACCGCCGACCTCGGCAGTGGCCGGCTGCACCTCACAGCCACTATCCGCGCAGCTGCGCCGCATCAGGTTGACCGCGGTCGGATCCCGGACGGGCGGCTGCGGCTTGCCGGTCCGGACCTACGCCTCAGCGTGACGGAGGGACGCGAGTCCAACCTGGTGCTCTTGGTGGTCGATGCATCTGGGTCAATGGCCGCTCGGCGCCGCATGGAGGCAGCCAAGGCAGCCGTGCTCTCCCTCCTGCTGGACGCGTACCAGCGCAGAGACAAGGTTGGCTTGATCACCTTCCGAGGCGCCGGGTCGACGCTCGCGCTGCCGCCGACATCCTCTGTCGACACCGCTGCGCGCCGGTTGAAGGACCTGCCCAGTGGCGGACGCACGCCGCTGGCCGAGGGACTGCTCTGCGCCGCGGAAACGCTACGACTGGAACGGATCCGCGACCCGCGCCGCCGCCCACTGCTGGTGCTCGTCACCGACGGTCGCGCTACCCATGGCGCGGAGGCGGTCGAGCGCTCGCGGCAGGTGGCTGACCAGCTGCGTCGCGCCGGGGTCGCCTCACTGGTGATCGACTGCGAATCCGGCCGGATCTCGCTCGGTCTGGCGCGGACGCTGAGCGTCCACCTCGGCGCACAATACGTGACCGTGGATGAGGTTGGCGCCGATCAGCTGGTGCGCGCCGTACGCCAAGGTCGGGCTGCCTGATGCCGGCCGGAGTTCCAGAGCTGGTCCCAGCCGACGGGCTGACGACCCGGCAACGACGCCAGCGACCGTTGTTGATCATCCATACCGGCGATGGGAAGGGCAAATCAACCGCAGCGTTCGGTCTGGCACTGCGTGGCTGGAACCAGGGGTGGTCGGTCGGAATCTTTCAGTTCGTCAAGTCCGCCAGATGGCGGATTGGGGAGCAGGCTGCGTTCGAGTCGCTGGGAGAACTGCACAACACGACCGGCCGCGGTGGCTTGATCGAGTGGCACAAGATGGGTGCCGGATGGTCGTGGAGCCGCAAGACGGGAACTGGCGATGATCATGCCGCAGCCGCGCTGGAGGGCTGGCAGGAGATCAAGCGACGGCTCGCCGAAGAGAGGCACAGCCTTTACGTGCTGGACGAGTTCACTTATCCGATCAACTGGGGCTGGATCGATCTTGACGATGTGATCGACACGCTGACGAGTAGATCCGGCTACCAGCATGTGATCGTTACTGGTCGACGAGCTGACCAGAGACTGGTCAACGCAGCCCAGCTCGTCACTGAGATGACGAAGATCAAACATCCATTCGATGACGGCCAGAAGGGTCAGCGAGGCATCGAGTGGTGATCGATCCGACACCGGCTGAATCTGCGCACGACCTCCCCCGCCTGGTGATTGCTGCCCCCGGCTCCGGCCATGGCAAGACCACGGTTGCCACCGGACTGATGGGTGCACTGATGGCGACGGGTCTGAAGGTCGCGGGCTTCAAGGTCGGCCCGGACTACATCGACCCTGGCTACCACACGCTGGCTACCGGCCGAGTGGGACGCAACCTCGATCCTTTTCTCTGTGGCGAGGAACAGATGGCGCCGCTGCTACTGCACGGTGCGCAGACTCCCGAACCTGCCGATATCGCAATCATCGAAGGCGTTATGGGGCTTTTCGACGGGCAGATCGGTAGCGAGGGATTTGCCTCCACAGCCCACGTGGCCAATCTGATACAGGCGCCCGTGATCATGGTGATCGACATCTCACACACTTCGCGTACCGCGGCCGCGATCATGCACGGTCTCAACACCTTCGACCCTGACGTCCGGTTGAGCGGAGTGATCATCAACAAGTCCGGATCGGAACGGCATGCGCTCGAGATCGTCGAGTCGATCGAGGCGATCGGCCTTGAAGTACTTGGCATATTGCCGCGCGATGCCGGCATCGAGATCCCGTCGCGGCATCTCGGTCTGGTGCCAGCGGCAGAGCGTGAGGAGGCCGCTGAGGCAGTGGCACAGCTGGCCCGCCGGATAAGTGATCACGTCTCGCTTGAATCGATCATCACCATCGCACGGTCGGCACCGACTCTCGAAGTGAAGCCGTGGTCACCAGCCGACCAGGTACGACCGCTATCTGACGCTCGTCCCGTGGTGGCGATTGCGGCTGGCAGGGCCTTCACATTCCGCTACGCCGAGACGGACGAGTTGCTACGCGCTGCCGGATGTGAGCCAGTTGTTTTCGATCCCACCTCAGATAAGCGGCTTCCCGATGGGACAGCTGGGCTTTACCTAGGTGGTGGATTTCCGGAGGTACATGCAGCCGAGCTGGCCGCAAACGAAGGCCTGCGACGCGATATCCGAGCTGCGGTCGACGCCGGTATGCCGACAGTCGCCGAGTGCGCCGGGCTGCTCTATCTATGTCGCCGTGTGGATGGCCAACCCATGATTGGCGCGATTGAAGCCGACGCAATCATGACGGAGCGACTCATGCTGCGCTACCGGACCATGATCGCGGATCATGATCAACTGTTGGCACGGGCCGGAACTCGCGTGACGGGCCACGAGTTTCACCGCACCGCGGTCGAGCGGTGCTCTGTCCACGCCGCCGCCTGGATGCTGGATGCTGAACCAGTTGGCTTTTCGG
Source organism: uncultured Actinomycetota bacterium (assembly GCA_963836855.1). GTDB lineage: Bacteria > Actinomycetota > Actinomycetes > Propionibacteriales > Propionibacteriaceae > Microlunatus. The sequence continues at coordinate 118,717 of CAWILN010000038.1, forward strand.
GGGACCCTGCCGGGATTGGCCGCGAGACTCTGCATGCGAGCTATCTGCATGTGCATTGGGCTGGACACCCGAAGCTAGCGCAGCGGTTCGCCGACGCGGTTCATGATCACGCGCGTGCCGAGTGCGCTGAGCCGGTCGAAGCACAGCTCGCACCGCAATCCGCGAACGTTCACGATCTCCACCATCACGGAGATCGCGACGTCGCCGAGGGCATGGTGGATTTGGCGGTCAATGTACGACTGTCCGCTCCCCCAGATTGGCTCAGCGCGATCATCAACGACACAACACAGCATCTCGCTGCGTATCCCAACGCCGACGCAGCCACCAAAGCCATCGCCGCGGCCCATGGCCTCAGCGCTGATCAGGTACTCCCTACGGCTGGCGGCGCTGAAGCCTTCACTCTGCTGGCTCGGGCCTTCCGCTCCGAGCGGCCGCTGATCGTCCATCCGCAGTTCACCGAACCCGAGGCCGCGCTTGTTGCGGCCGGGCATCAACCGAAACGGCTGATCCTTTCGCGAGCAACCGGCTTCCGACTCGAGGCAGATCAGGTGCCCGTCGGTGCGGATCTCATCATGCTCGGCAATCCAACCAACCCAACGAGCGTGCTGCATCCTGCAGCGTTGATCGACTCCTTACGTCGCCCGGGACGGCTTGTCGCCGTGGACGAAGCGTTCATGGACGCGGTGCCTGGAGAAACAGAGACCATGATTCGTGACGATTTGACGGGTTTGGTCGTACTTCGCTCGCTGACCAAGACCTGGGGCCTGGCCGGGCTGCGCGCCGGCTATGTGATCGGCGAACCGCAGCTGATCGCGGCTATGCGGCATCAACAGCCGCCGTGGTCGGTGTCCACCCCAGCATTGGCTGCCATGGTCGCCTGCCTGACTCCTCATGCTCGCAGCGTTGCCGCTGCCGCGGCTCAGGAGTTAGCCGTCCAGCGGGCCTACTTGGTCGAGCAGCTCGCCGATGTGGGCCTCGAGGTCGCAGGCCAGCCGCGCGCCCCATTCGTGCTGGTCGACACCAGCGGCGTACGAGGAGATCGCGAACCCGGCTGGGTCCGCATCAGATTGCACGACCACGGTTTGGCCGTACGCCGTGGCGAGACCTTTCCCGGCCTTGGGCCTGACTGGGTCCGGATCGCCGTACGCGAACCCGAAACGACCGACCAACTAGTGACGGCCCTTCGCCGACTTGTCAGACTCTAAGCAGGCTATAGCGCGCTCGGGCGGAGGTGCGGCGGATGGGCGACGGACACGGCCATGAGGTGACAGCGACCGGCGAGCACCGGAATCGGCTCATCGTGGTACTCGTGATCACCAGCGTGGTGCTGATCGTCGAGGTGATCGGCGGCCTCGTCGCTGGTTCACTCGCCCTGCTCGCCGATGCCGGCCATATGTTGACGGACTCGACCGGGCTGATCTTGGCACTGATCGCGGCATCCCTGGCGACTCGGGCTGCCACGGTGAGACGCACCTTCGGATTGCAGCGCGCCGAGGTGCTGGCGGCCCTGGGCAATGCGCTGCTGCTGGTTGGGGTTGCCGTTTGGGTGCTGATCCAAGCGGTCGATCGACTGCAGCATCCTGTCGAGATCGACGGCGGCCTGATGTTCGTCGTCGCTGTCGTCGGCGTGCTGGCAAACCTGGCCGGGCTGCTGGTACTCCGTCCCGCACAGGCCAATAGCCTGAACATACGTGGCGCCTATCTCGAGGTACTCGGTGACCTCATCGGCTCCTTGGCTGTCGTCGCCGCCGCTGTGCTGATCTTGATTACGGGCTGGACGCCTATCGACGCGATCGCCTCGCTTCTCATCGTGGTAGTGATCATCCCGCGTGCCTGGTCACTGCTCCGTGAGGTCGTGGACGTACTTCTGGAAGCTACACCTCACGGCGTGGACCTCGCCGAAGTACGTGAGCACATCAAGCAAGTACGCGGGGTGGTCGACGTCCACGACCTACACGCCTGGACGATCACCAGCGGCGTACCGGTCCTGTCGGCGCACGTCATCGTGGACAATGCCTGCATCAACGAGGGCCGCTCCGGTGAGGTGCTCGATCGGCTAGGCGAATGTCTTGGTGGCCACTTCGACGTCTCGCACTGCACTTTCCAGCTCGAGCCGGTGGGCCACCAAGAGCACGAGGCAGCCCATCACGCCTGATGTGGGCTGAGCTTGTCGAAGCCTACGGGCCGCCCCTCAATGAGCTCAGAGCGCATCGAACAAACTGCTGCGAGCGTCGGAAATCGCGCGCCGCCGCACGGAGGAGAAGCGAGCGGAGGCGCTCTTTCCTCTGCGAACGACGACGACGGCGGCGGATTCCGCGCGATGCGCGAGCAGCTCTGAGGCAGAGCTGCGGAGCGTCGGAAATCGCGCGCCGCCGCACGGAGGAGAAGCGAGCGGAGGCGCACTTTCCTCTGCGAACGACGACGACGGCGAGCGATTCACAGAGCGCGATGCGCGAGCAGCTCCGAAGAAATGGTCAGTCGCCGATGCGAGGCTGGTTCCATGTCTACGCAGTACTACACCGCCAGCAGCATCGACGGCTTCATCGCCGATTCAGACAACTCGCTGAGCTGGCTTTTCCAGTTCAGCGAGCCGAGCGGGATGGAGGATGAGTTTCCGCGGTTCATCGCGACTGTCGGCGCAATCGCGATGGGCTCCACGACGTATGAGTGGATCGCAGACTACACCGGCTTTCTCAGTGAGCCCAGCAAGTGGGAGTACGCCGTCCCAACATGGGTGTTCAGCAGCCGCGACCTGCCTCGCGCCGAGGGCTTGGACATTCGCTTCGTCTCAGGCGACGTCGCACCGGTCCACCAAGAGATGGTGCAGGTCGCTGAAGGCCGAAACATCTGGCTGGTGGGCGGAGGTGACCTGGTCGGACAGTTCCATGATCAAGGCCTGCTGGATGAGGTCATCATCGGTATGGCATCAGTGACCCTCGGCTCGGGTGCTCCGTTGCTGCCGCGGAGGATCGTGACGCCGCCTTTGCAACTCATCGGTGTAACCCAGTACGGGGCGGATTTCGTGATGCTGCGCTACGCCGTGCGCAACCTAGCGGAACCGGAGTAGGCGCATGCTGTTGGTCACCACAAAGACCGAACTGAGGGCCATTGCGGCAGCGGCGATCATGGGGTTGAGGAGGCCGACCGCAGCCAGTGGCAGTGCTACGACGTTGTAGCCGAACGCCCACCAGAGGTTGCCATGGATGGTTCGCAGCGTCGCCTGGGAAAGCCGGATGCCGTCAGCCGCTACTCGCAGGTCACCGCTGATCAAGGTCAGGTCGCTGGCGTGGATTGCCGCATCGCTACCAGTGCCGAGCGCGATACCAAGATCAGACTGCGCCAGCGCGGCCGCGTCGTTAACCCCGTCCCCAACCATGGCCACCCGATGCCCAGCCTCCTGCAGCCGGACAACTTCGGCAACCTTTTGTTGCGGCATAACGTCAGCGATCACATCGTCAATGCCGACCTCAGCGGCAACCGTTCGGGCCGTGGCCTCATGATCCCCAGTGAGCAGCACTGGGTGCAGCCCTAGCCATCGCAGGTCGTCTACGGCTTGGGCTGAAGTCGGCTTGACGACGTCAGCGACCGCTATCACACCCCGTGCTTCGCCGCCCCAGCCAACTAGCACGGCCGTACGCCCCTTAGCCTGCTCAGCCGCGTACGCCTCCCGCAGCTCGCCGGCAACCGGCATGCCGTCCGCTTCCAGCAGCCCAAGGCGCCCGACAACGACCGACTTGGCAGCGTCAGTGGTCTCCCCAGCAGCCACCGGCGCTGACAACTCGGCGAGGACGCCGAGGCCGGGGCGGTCCTGGAGCTTGACTATGGAGTCCAGTGCACCCCGGTCACGCGCATGGTCGGCAATCGCCTTGGCAATTGGGTGATTTGAGCCGGCCTCGGCGGAGCCTGCTGCCGTGATTACCTCTGCAGTGGTGGCCCCAGCGCCGGCAGTCACGGCAACGACGGCCATGCGACCCTCGGTGACTGTTCCGGTCTTGTCCAGAACGATGGTGTCGATATGCCGGGCCGACTCCAGCACCTCAGGACCCCTGATCAGGATGCCCAGCTGCGCTCCCCGCCCAGTGCCGACCAGCAACGCGGTCGGCGTGGCCAGCCCAAGCGCGCACGGGCAGGCGATGATCAGTACCGCCACCGCAGATGTGAACGCGAACGACAGGCCTGATCCCTGACCAAGCCAGAAACCAAGAGTGGCCACCGCGAGCGCGATGACGATCGGCACGAACACAGCGGAGACCCGATCGGCAAGTCGCTGCACTGCAGCCTTGCCGCTCTGCGCTGCCTCGACCATCCGCACGACTTGTGCGAGTTGCGTGTCGGCGCCTACTCGGGCCGCCTGGACGACGAGCCTGCCGTGGGTGTTGACCGTTGCCCCGACTACGGCATCCCCCGGTCCAACCTCGACGGGGACCGACTCGCCCGTCACAGTGGAGGCGTCCAGAGCACTATGTCCAGAAATGATCACCCCATCCGTTGCCACCCGCTCGCCGGGTCGTACCACGAACTGGTCGCCTACGTGCAGTTGTGCGATGTCCACGACCGTCTCGCCGTTCGCTGTGAGCAGCGCGACCTCCGACGGAGCCAGCTCGAGCAGTGCCCGAACAGCGGATCCGGATCGGCGCTTGGCCTGTGCCTCCAAGTAGCGTCCGAGGAGGATGAAGGTGGTGATCCCGACGGTGGCCTCGAGGTAAAGGTTGGCCGTTGGGGCGTGCCGGACCAACCTGAACTCGAATGGATGGGTGAAGCCGATCTCACCTGCCGCGCCGAACAGCAGCGCGTACGCCGACCATCCGAAGGCCGCCAAAGTGCCGATCGAGATCAACGTGTCCATGGTCGCGTTGCCGTGCTGCAGGTTCAGCAATGTCGCGCGGTGGAACGGCCAGGCGCCCCAGGTGACCACCACCCCGGCAAGAACGAATGACACCCATTGCCACCACGGAAACTGCCAGGCCGGAACCATCGCGAGCATGATCACCGGTAGGCTCAGCGCCGCGCAGATGATCAACCGACGGCGCAGTTGCCGCAATTCCAGGTCAGGGTCACGCGGGCTCTCGGTTGGCAGGGTGGCGTGATAGCCGGTCTGCTCGATGGTGTCGATCAAGCTCTGCGACGTGGCGCCTCTACCTGCATGAATCGTGGCCTTCTCCGTCGCGTAGTTGACGGTCGCGTTGACGCCCTCGAGCCGATTGAGCTTCTTCTCAATCCGAGCTGCGCATGACGCGCACGTCATGCCCTGGACGTCAAGCTGGATGGTCTGCACTGCGACATCTAGCTGAGTCATTGGGTCACCTGCACAGTGAATGGGGCCAGATAGAGCTTGTCGCCCCGGTAGAACTCGACAAACTGTCGGTAGCTGCCTTGATCGGGCGCCGCCCCGAGGAAGTCCAGCCGTGGCCCAGTGCCCGTTGAGTCGGGGTGCATGTGCAGATAGCCCAGGTCGGCCGGTCGAATCAACACACTGTGACCCATCTCGCCGTGGGCGGGCTCCAGATCGGTCACCGGCTGACCTTTGTCGGTCACTGTGATCGCGCTGCTGCTAGTGGCGCCGGTGCTGAGCTCGCCACTGCGCGTCACCGTCAACCCCTTGACCTGGACCTGATCAGCAGCCGGCGGAAGCGGCTCGGGGCGATAACTGCCGCTGACGGTGAAGTCGGTTGCCAGGGCGATCTCCCGACCGAGCGCCTTCGACTCGAAATGGATGATCACGTGCCATGGGCCTGGCGTCAGGTTGAGAATTCCCCACCACGACGTCTCCTCGCCCTGCTGCGCGGTGATGTGCTGGTATCCAGTGAGGTCACGCCGAAACGCGATCAGATGCATATGCTCGCCGGCATCATGATCGAGCTCTGAAAGCACTCCGCCTCCTGGCGCTGTCACGGCGAACTCGACCACGACATCCTTGCCAGGCTTCTGGGTGCGATCTACAGCGCGCAGCGCGTAGCCCTCTACGGTGCCTGCAGGTGCAACCATTTCGGAGCTGTGCGTCGGCACTTGCGCCAGCAGCGCTCGTGACTGAGTGCCCGTCACATAGGAGATACCGAACACGGCCGCCAGCAAGGCCAGGAAGGCGACCAGCTTGGCAGGTGGGTTCATGGTCAGATCGTTGTACTGGGGCGTCAGCTAGTCCGCGGCCACGCTGTAGCCTGCCTCGTCCACTGCAGCCTCAATGCTCTCGAACGGGATCTCGGCATCACTCGTCACGATTAGCTGGCCGCTATCCAGATCGACCTTGACGTCGGTTACTCCACTGACAGCCGTGACTTCCTCAGTCACCGAGTTCACGCAGTGCTGGCAGTGCATCCCGGAGACAAGGTACTCACCGGTGACAGACATAGAAATTTCCTTCTGCTAGGCATAAAGAGCGAGAACTAGGACCGGACGAGACGGGCGATGGCGCTGGACGCTTCTTCGATCTTGCTATCGGCCTCTGGTCCTCCTTCGGCAGCGGCGCGCACCACACAATGGCTAAGGTGTTCCCCGAGAAGGCCGAGAGCCACCGACTGAAGGGCGCGGGTCATCGCTGATACCTGGGTGAGGATATCGATGCAGTACTGCTCCTCCTCGATCATCTTCTGCAGACCACGCGCCTGCCCCTCAATTCGACGTAATCGTTTGAGGTAGTCGTCCTTGTTGGCAATGTAGCCGTGATGACTGACGTGATCTGGCATTGGCCCTTCCTTGAACTCTCAGGTACCCCCTAAGGGTATATCGAGCGTCAAATCGATGAGCAATGAAGCCCATGTGAGGATGTCCGATCAAAGCTCCTCAATTGTTGCAGTTGCTTTTCAACAGCTTGCGGATGAACCTGTGGGTAATACGTTCCGCCGGGGAAAATCAGACCATCGTTCGGCAGGCCGCATCCGAGTCGTGAGATGGTCCAAAAAGAACTTCCATCCACGCCCCGGATTGACACATTTCCCCTAGTCAGCCGCCACTCACCGATCGCAGGATGATGCGAGTCCCCAGGCCGGTACCCAGGGTCTGCACAGGCGCATCGCGTGTCCCCCACAGGGCGGAATTTGTTGTCCACAGGCCCTGTGGATAACGGGCTGTTCAGACCGCTGCAAGCAGCGTACGGTTCCCGCATTGACCTGTCGCAGCATCACGCGTGCGTACGTGTCAGTGCCTGTCAATAGTGTTTCCGAACACGTATTCGATTGGTGCTGAGGCGGGTGTCCGACGGGCTTGGGGGCAGCGTCCAGCGGATGTGTGAGGAGTAAGGGTGAGTGTTGCCGAGGTGATGCCGCCTTACAGCGGCGACGCGCCTCGACTGTCCGACCGTACGCCACCGCAGGACATGGAAGCCGAGCAGTGCGTGCTGGGCGCCATGCTGATGAGCAAGGACGCGATAGCCGACGTCGTCGAGGCGCTGCGCGGTGCGGACTTCTACCGGCCGGCGCATGAGCAGGTATACAACGCCATCATCGATCTCTACGGTCGCGGCGAGCCAGCTGACGCCATCACCGTCTCCGACGAGCTGGGCAAGCGCGGCGAGCTCCTGCGGATCGGTGGCGCGCCGTACCTCCATACGCTGCTGGCGAGCGTCCCGGTGGCCGCCAACGCCGGCTACTACGCGCAGATCGTGCACGAAAAGGCGGTCCTGCGCCGACTCGTCGAAGCCTCGGTCCGGATTGGGCAGATGTCGTACGCCGCCGAGGGCGACGTCGATGACATCGTGGACCGCGCCCAGGCCGAGGTCTACTCCGTCAGCGAGCGGCGGGCGTCGGAGGACTACAAACCGCTGTCGGAGCTAATGCAACCGACTCTCGACGAGATGGAGGCCATTGAGTCTCGAGGAGCAGGGCTGTCGGGTGTGCCTACCGGGTTCGCTGATCTCGACGAGCTGACCAACGGTTTACATCCCGGGCAGATGATCATCATTGCAGCTCGACCTGCGGTCGGAAAGTCGACGCTGGCTTTGGACTTTGCGCGCGCAGCCTCAATCCGGAACCGCCTTACCTCGGTGATTTTCAGTCTGGAGATGAGCCAGCTCGAGATCACCATGCGCCTGCTGTCAGCCGAGGCGAGCATCCCGCTGTCACACATTCGTGGCGGGCGCATGAGCGATCAGGACTGGAACCGGGTGTCGGCGAAGATGGGCCAGGTCTCCGAAGCCCCGATGTTCATCGACGACTCCCCGAACCTGACGATGATGGAGATTCGAGCGAAGGCGCGCCGACTCAAGCAGCGGCACGACCTCAAGCTGGTCATCATCGACTACATCCAGCTGATGACCTCCGGCAAGAAGGTGGAATCTCGCCAACTCGAAGTCTCGGAGTTCTCGCGTCAGCTCAAGCTGTTGGCCAAGGAGCTCGACGTTCCGGTCGTCGCTTTGTCGCAGCTCAATCGCGGCCCGGAACAGCGGACTGACAAAAAGCCGATGCTCTCGGATCTTCGCGAGAGCGGAAGCCTCGAGCAGGACGCCGATGTAGTGATCTTGCTCAATCGACCTGATCTGTACGACAGGGACTCTGATCGAGCCGGCGAGGCTGATTTCGACGTGGCCAAGCATCGCAACGGCCCGACAAAGATGATCACTGTCGCTTTCCAGGGGCACTACTCCCGTTTCAGCGATATGCAGTTCTAGGCAGTGAAGTCCCATGATGGGTGAGATTTCCTGGCCAGCCGCCAACGTCAGACGCTTGCAGCGCCAGGCGCTGCATCCTCCCGCACTGTCAGGCACCGATCCCGCTGCGATCGCTGCGGCCATCTGCGGCGCTCATGCCCAAGTGCTGTCAGCGGCCGAGATGTCGCTGGCGCTGCGCATTCAGGGGGCCACCCGGACCACCATCCGGCGTGCTTTGTGGGATGACCACACGTTGATCAAAACGCACGGTCCACGAAGCACTGTGCATCTGCTCGCTACGGCCGATCTCCCGATGTGGTCGGCCGCCCTCTCCGCCATCCCGTCGCATTCTCCCTTTCCTCAGGACGTCCGGCTGACTCCGGCGCAGGCGGAACTGATCGTCGATGCCATCGGCCGCGCGCTCGACAATGCCGAACTGACCATCGATGAGCTGGATCGCGCAGTTGTCGACCTGGTGGGAACTTGGGCGGGCGATCGTGTCATGCCTGCGTTCCAGGACCTGTGGCCGCGATGGCGCCAGGCGGTCGGCATGGCGGGTCACCGAGGCGTACTCTGCTTCGGCCCTAACCGGGGGCGCCGGGTGACTTACACAAATCCGCGCCGCTGGCTCGCGGGATTCCGGCCGGCGCCGGAGGACGAAGCTATCGCCACGGTGATGACACGTTATTTGCACGCGTACGGGCCGGCGACGCCGCAACAGTTCGGCCAGTGGTTCGGCGCTCCACCCGGATGGGCGAGTGAGCAGTTCGATCGACATATCGAAAAATTGACCAAGATCAATCTCGACGGCACACCGGCGTGGGTGGCGGGCAGGGACACCGAAGTACCCGCCGAAAAGGACGTCAAGGGCAGCGTCTTGCTGCTGCCCTACTTCGACGCGTACGTCGTGGGAAGCCACCCGCGGAACCGGCTCTTCCCGGGAAAGGCATCTACGCGTGCGCTGGCCCCATCTGGCCAAGCTGGCAACTATCCGGCGCTGCTCGTGGACGGTGTGGTGGCTGGTGTCTGGCACCAACGTCGCTCCGGCAGGCAGATTGAGGTCATGGTCGAGCCGCTCATCCGGCTTACCGCCGGTCAGCACGGGGCTCTGGAGGCTCAAGTCGACCGAATTGGCCAGATACTCGAGGGGAGTGCTCGGCTCACCATCGGGACGGTGAGCGTCGGAGGGCACGCCTGAGACTTGTGAGAGGCTCTCGGAATGATGGCTGGGCTCTTGGCCTTTCTCGGCGTATCCGTCCTGGTGATCTGCACGCCGGGACCCGATACCGCACTAACCGTCCGTAACTCGATTGTCGGCGGACGCCGCGCCGGCGTATTCACTGCAGCGGGTATTGCTGCCGGGCAGTTGGTGTGGACCGTCGCAGCGAGCTTGGGTATCGCTGGCCTGTTGCAGGCATCTCAGCCCGCCTTCACAGCGCTCAAGATCGCTGGCGCAGCGTACTTGATCTTCCTCGGGGTGCAGTCGATCTTGGGAGCGATTCGCGGACGCCATGGCAGGCTCGAGCGCCGAATCGACGTGCCTGAACTACCACCCCGACGAGCAATGCGCCAAGGATTCATCAGCAATCTCGCCAATCCCAAAATGGCGGCTTTCTTCCTCAGCTTGCTTCCTCAGTTCGTGCCAATCGCGTCAGGACGTATCGCTGCACTCCTTCCATTCGGTTTGGTGTTCTGCCTCATGACATTCGGCTGGCTCTCGCTCTACGCCGTCGTGCTCAATCGAGTGGGTGTTTTCCTTCAACGGTCACGGGTGCGTCGCACGCTTGATGCAGTGACGGGGACTGTTCTGGTCGCCTTGGGTGTCCGACTCGCGACCGAAACACGCTAGTCGTGCGCAGGCCGCCGAGGCGCTGAGCCGAGACCCGGGGCTCCACCGCCTACGCGGGGATTACCGCTGGACCCCGACGGTAAAGTCACCTCTGAACAGGTAATGCAGAGGCATTTTGAGGCACGAAGGAGAACTGTGATGTCGGAATATGTTGCGACTGCGCAGTGCGAGATCGCTGCTCCACCTGAGCAGGTGTGGCGGGCACTCACCGACCCCGAGCTCATCAAGAAGTACATGTTCGGCTCCGAGGTGAACACTGACTGGCAGCCGGGCAGTCCGATCACGTGGAAAGGCGAGTTCGAGGGTCGCGCGTACGAGGACAAAGGGGAGATCATCGCCGTCGATCCAGGTCGGCGGTTGGAGGTCACCCACTTCAGTCCGCTGACCGGCCAGGAAGACCGGCCGGAAAACTACCACCGCGTCCAGTACGACCTCCAACCCGCTAACGGTGGCACCTCATTACGGCTAACCCAGGACAACAGCGGCAGCGCCGAGGAGGCTGAACACTCCGGCGCCAACTGGCAGATGATGCTGGACGGGCTTAAGAGGGTTGTCGAGCAAGGCTGACCCGACGACCCGACCCGGCTTGGACTCAGGAGGTGGCGTACGGGGTGAGGAGCTGGTCGACGGGAGCATAGTCGTCGGCCAGCACCGCGGCATCGCCGGTCCACTCGGCTAGTTCGGCCCCGGCGATCACATCCCAGTCGGCTCCCCGCTCTGAGATGGTGGTGGCGATCGGCGCGACATCGAAGGGGGCGTTGGACGCGATCACGACCAGATTGCCGCCAGCCTTCTCTCCGTGAGTCAAAGTATCGGTCTCGGTAGCGAGCGCCACATGATCAAATGTGTCGGCCAGCGTCGCGACCTCAGCACGCGCGAACGCGAGCGGACCGTAGTCAAGAAGATTGATCACATAGATCCCGTCCTCGGTGAGCACGCGCTCTATCTCGCGCACCGCTTCGCGAGTGGTGAGGTGCCACGGCACGCTGACGCCGCCGAAGGCATCACCTAGCACCAGGTCGCGGCTGTCATCGGCAAGCCGGCCCAAACCCAACCGTGCATCTTCGACGCGGATCTGGATCCCATTGCCGCTCGCGAGTCCGAGCCGCTCGGTGTCGATCTCGACAACGCCGGGATCGATCTCGGACACCAAGCTAGACGTCCCTGGGCGTACTTGCTCGAGGTAGCGCGGCAAAGTCAGCCCGCCGCCACCGATGTGATACACCCGCAGCGGCTGCCCTTTGGGGTATGCGATGTCGGTCACCGACGCGACGGCTTTGGCATAGTCCCAGTCAAGATAGGTCGGGTCCTCGAGGTCGACGTAGGAATGTGGTGCGCCATCGAGCAAGAGCACTCTTCCGGACGGTCGTTCCGGGTCGGCCACGACCACAGCGCAGTGATAGATCGTCTCCACGTCGCACCCGCCTGGTGCGATCGCGGCGGCACCCCCACCGAGCACTACGAGTACCGCGGGAGCGATCGCCGACCGCCATCCGCGTACTCGGAACTCGACCACCGCCGCGGCGAGGACAAGCACTGCCCCGAGACCGACCATGATCCCGCTGACCGGCAGCCGTGAGATCAGCACGAAACCAGTCACGACGGTGCCGACGATGGCCCCCGCGGTACCGATGGCCGAAAGTCTTCCGACGACCGTTCCGGTCTGGTTAAGGCTGGTCAGCCTCAGCTTTGTGACCATTGGCGTCACAGCTGAGAGGAATGTGCCAGGCACGATGATCGCGAACGTGGAGACGAGCATCAGCAGTGCGCCGCGATCGAACGCGCCCGCCGCACGCACGGCAAATGGGGTTGCCGCAACTGCAACCCCGGACACCGCCAGCAGCGGACCCAGCGCCCGGCGTGGCGGCATCAGGTCGGCTACCCGGCCGCCAGCCCAGGAGCCCACGGCGATGGCAGCCAACGCGAGGCCGATGACCAGAGTGCTCGTTTCGAGAGTGAGACCCAGATACGGAGCGAGCAGCCGCAGCGCCACCACCTCGACGACAAGCACGCTGGCCGATGCGCCGAAGACCAGGGCTGCTGCCGCGTACCGACCCAGCTCAGGCGAATCAGGACGTGCGACGACGATTGCGCCCACTTTGCTGCTCATCGTTGGATGATGACACGCGTCGCATACTCCCACTCCGCAGCGAGCGAACCGTTCCGCCGACTTTCTCCGCAAGTGCCACGAATGCGACCGAAAGAAGGAGCATTCGGCGCACTTTGTGACTTTGTCCGGAGGACTGCCTGTGAGTCAGTGCCGCTCGAGCATGATCACCGGGATTTGCCGGGGCGCAGCGAGGTGGTGATACGGCTCCCACCACGGATAGGCCTGAAGACCGAGGTCGACGTACCGCTGGCGCTCGGCGCCCCGCAGCTCCCGCGCATGCATCTCGACTGCGGCGCCTTTCCAAGTGATCATCGCGTACGGGTGTGCGCGCAGGTTGTGGTACCAGCCGGGGTTGGACGGCTTGCCGAAGTTGGACGCGATCACGACCAGATGATCACCGTCTGGCAGCGCGAGTACCGGCAGCGTGCGCGGCTGGCCGGTCCGCGCACCAGTCGTCGTCAGCATGATGATCGGAAGACCGGAAACCCAAGCAGATAATGTGGTACGCCCGCGGGTGAGCCGGAATACCCCGCGGTCGAGGCCGACTACTACTCGCGGGTGTATCCATGACATCGGGACGATCACCACGACCTTCCGGACAAGGCGACGCAGCGGACCGGGACGCCGCTCGAAATTGATCATGCTTTGGCTCGCGATGGCTTTGACTCTGCATCAGACCGATCGAACCAGGCGCAGCTTCCCGCCTGGCTCACGTGCCAAAATGGAGACCGGCTGAACGTCGGTCAGCGCATAGCGGATCAGCGGCTGGGCGTAGTTGATCAAGTTGGTGAGCAGCACATTGGCGCCCGGCCGACCGGGCGGGACCGGCCTGCCATCCTCAGCCACGATCTCGATCACCACGACGTCCTCAGCGATCTCCCGCTCCGGAGAAGCGGCCGGTCTGCTGCATCAGTGCCGAGCGCTTCCCTGTAGTGAGGCGATCGAGCGACCGCACGCGCGACGAGCTTCCGTACAGCGTCTCGCCGGTGAGCAAGAAGGTCGTCCCGGCTCCAGCGATCACGCTCCAGCAGCTCCGTTTCGAGCATGATCACCCTCCAGAGACAGGCAGGATCATGGACGTTCAGTATCTCTGATTGAGTGACTCCCCATGAGCATCGTCACGATTACCGAAGAACCGCTTGCCCTGGAGGATCTGCTTGCCGTCATCGACGGCGCGAGGGTGGAGCTCGCGGACAGCGCGCGGGCGATGATCGCAGCCAGCCGGGCCGTCGTCGACCGGGCCCTGAGCCGCAACGATGCCGTATACGGCCTGACCACACAGGTCGGCCATGGCAAGGACACCCGGCTGACCGAGGAGCAGATCCGCGAGGACCTATTGGCTATCGAACTCATGCTCGCTCGCGACCTGCTCCGAGTGAGACCAACAAAGTCTGTCCTTGGCGCTGGTCCGGATGCGGCTCTTCGCATGGTGGAGGAGGCGATCACAGTGGCGGAACCGCAACCAGACGACGTACACCGCACGTTGCGGAAGCGCTTCCCCGTCATGCAGGCGGGTGGGTCCGCAACCAACGCGCAAAGTGTGGAACGGTAAAGGCCAAGGTGCCGCGCTCCGCGGAATAGACCAGGCCCTTCTTCAGCAGCGCATCCCGAGCGGGTGACAGCGAGGACGGCTTGCGGCCAAGGACCTCCGCAACGTCAGTGGTGGAGACGGCTGCGTCGGGCGCCAGCTCGGTGGTCAGGCCTGCCATAGCCCGCAGGTAGTCGCGCTCGGCGGGCGTCGCCCGCTCGTACCGGGACCCGAAGAACCCGACGGCTAGCTCAGCCTCCGCCTCCGGTGCGGCCACCGCGACGTCGGCTGCGGTGATGGGCGAGTCGGGCGCGTGATCCCAAGCGGCCTTCCCGTAGGCCTGCACGAAATAGGGGTATCCGCCTGACGTTGCCCCCATCGCGCCAAGCGCATCTGACGACCACGTCGCACCCTCGCGTTCAGCCGGCGCCAGCAGTGCCCGCTCCACCCCGGCGGAGTCCAGCCGGTCAATTCGGACGTAGCGGAACAGCCGCTCGGAGTACGACTTCGATGCTGACAGCACGCTGGGCAGATGCGGTAGCCCGGCGCCAACAACCATCAGCGGTGCGCCGGTCTGGGACAGCTCATGGCAGCTCGCGCAGAGCGCCGAGACGTCCTCGGGCGTCAGATCCTGCATCTCGTCGACGAACACGGCCACACCAACGCCCACGTCGGCGGCCAGGCCGGCCACATCGGTGAGCAACTCCAGCAGGTCGATCTCGATGTCACCGGAGTCCGCTCGGCCGATGCTTGGCGGGCCATCAATCGCAGGCGTCCAGCGCTCGATGAGCTTCCCGCCGCGCGGGTTGGTGCGCAGCCCGAATGCCTTCAGCGTGGCCAGCACCTCACGCACCCGATCCGGTGCTCGATGGCGCACCGAGAGCTCGCGTACGGCTGCGTGCAGTGCACTAGTGAGCGGCCGTCGGAGGCTGGTGTCAGGCCGAGCCTCCACCTTGCCGGTCCCCCAGCCGCGGTCCAGCGCTTTGGATCGCAGTGCGTTGAGCAGCACTGTCTTGCCCACTCCGCGCAGCCCCGTGAGGATGAGGCTGCGTTCGGGCCGGCCGCGCTCCACGCGTTCCAGAGCGACGTCGAATGCAGTCAGCTCTGCGTCCCGACCGGCGAGCTCCGGTGGGCGCTGGCCAGCTCCGGGTGCGTACGGATTGCGGACCGGATCCATGTCTCGGAAAGTATCAGCGCGTCTAGCGCATTCCTTAGATTTCGTTAGATAACACTCGACGTGTCGGCGCATCAGAAATAGTGCGGGGACTAGCAGCGGTCAGACGCCGCAGCCGGTTTAGCTCGACCCTCAGTTGGAGATAGTCGGTATCGTCGATTTCACTGTCCCACCTTGACTTTGGAGAATTCATGAGCCTCATCAAGGGCCTCCTCAAGACCGCGATCGCGGCCAAGCTGATTCAGGTCGCCCAGCAAGAACTGTCCAAGCCGGAGAACCAGCAGAAGATCAGGGAAGGCCTCCGCAAGGTCCAAGAGGCCGCCAGGTCTCGCCGCTGACGACCCTCTCTGCGTGCTCGATCACGAGCCGATCACGAGGTGTTCCGCTTCGCGATGCAGAAGCGGCAGCCGTAACACTCAGGCATCCTTGCAAAAACGGGGTGTACCCGGAGCCCTGCCGTCGATTAAGGTGAGACTGCTGAGACTGGTGGTACCAGTTGGACGCGGACAACGTCAGACCCGCGTCCGGGCCGATCACCGTCAACGCTGTCGAAGGAGAGACCCATGGGCGCGGCGGGGCGCGAAGGCGATGATCGCCACACAGTTGCTCCTTGCCGCGCTCGTGGTAAGCGATCTAACGGGCAGTTAGGATCAGCGGTCCATCAGAAGTAATCGCAACGGTGTGCTCGGCGTGTGCGCCTCGTGAGCCGTCACGGCTCCGCAATGTCCATCCGTCGGGATCGGTGTAGATCTTGTCGGTACCTGCGAGGAACCAAGGTTCTATCGCAATCACCAGGCCGGGTCGGAGCAGCAGCCCTCGGCCACGCCGGCCGTTGTTGGGTACGTGGGGGTCGCCGTGCATGGTACGGCCCACGCCATGCCCGCCGAACTCAGTGTTGATCTTGTAACCGGCCTGAGGAGCCAACACGTGCGATCGCGAACGAGACGTCGCCGAGCTTGTTCCCGGGCAAGGCTGCTTCAATGCCGGCGGCAAGTGCCCCTTCGGCAGTGGCGATCAATTGCTGATCTTGTTCCCGCGGCGACCCGACGATCAAGCTGATCGCTGAATCCGATACCCAACCATTCACCGATGCCGCGAAGTCGAGACTGATCAGGTCTCCGTCGAGAAGCTCATAGTCGTGAGGCAGCCCGTGCAGTACCGCATCGTTGACTGACGTGCAGAGCACCTTGCCAAACGGGCTGGCGCCGAACGAGGGGTGATAGTTGATGTAACACGACTCCGCGCCGCGATCCCGAATCATCTGGTGCGCCAACTCGTCGAGTTCCAGAAGGTTCACTCCGACATCGGCCCGAGCGATGAGCGCGCTCAACACGTCGGCGACGAACCGCCCGGCCGGTCTCATTTGCTCAATCTCGGCCGGCGTCCGATACTCGATCACCCTGAGATTCTGCCGTACGGGTTCCAGTCTCCGAGCGTCGGTAATCGGCGCGCTGCTGATCGGAGGAGTGATGAGCGAACATGCTTCTGGTTCGCGAAGATCGACGACGGCAGCAGCTCCTCGGCGCCGATGCGCGAGGAGACAAACACAGGCCGCGGTACTCAACCACCACGCAGACTTGTCAGTATCCAGCAGTGTCATAGCGCTGCTGGATTCTGACAAGTCGGCTCGGATCAGCCGGTGACGGAGTCCTCGTAGTCGCTGATTTCGGCGACCTTCGCCCCGGACGGCGTGCTCGGGTCGAAGACGTAGTCGAGCCACTCCCGAGCCAGCCTGCGAGCGAGCTGGAGGCCGATCACGCGCTGGCCGAGAGTCAGTACTTGGCAGTCGTTAGACAGGATGGACCGCTCGACGCTGAAAGAGTCGTGCGCGACCGTGGCACGGATGCCAGGCACCTTGTTGGCCGCGATGGCTACTCCGATTCCCGTGCCACAGACCAGGATCGCCCGATCCGCTTCGCCGGCCGCGATCTTCTTTCCTGCGGCAATCGCCACCGAGGGGTAGGAGGCCCCACCGAGATCTCCCTGGAAGACCCCAAGATCAACAACTTCGACCCGGTCGTCGGCTTGCATATCAGCCAGGATCCGATCCTTGTAGTCGAAGCCCGCGCTATCGCTTCCAACCAACAATCGAATGGGAGCGCTCATAGGTTCTGTCCTTCCTTGTCTTTGGACGCTGCCGCTCCGGGCTCGGCAGCCTCTTGGTCCCCGAGCACATCGCCGATCGCCGTAACAATCAGGGCTAGCGATATTGCTCCTGGATCTGGAGTACCCACGCTGCGCTCTGCCAGCGGCCGTGCCCGCCCAATTTTCGGCACAAGCGATGCGGTTGCCTCCGCGGCGCTCCTGCAGGCGTCCGCTGCAGACCGCCACGCCTCGGAGATTGAGGATCCGGCATCGACCTGTTCGATCAGCATATCGACGAACGGGAACAACGCGTCCAGCATGGTCTTGTCGCCGAGCTCGGCCTTGCTGAAGTCCTGCAAGTGCTGAGCCGATCCCTGAACGGCATCAGCCAAACGCTTCGCCGTTACCTCCTCGGTGTTGCCGAGTCCCTTGCCAACGCCCTCCAGGAGCAGACCCCACAGGATGCCGCTGGTGCCACCGGCCTTGTCGCCAAAGGCGTGCCCGGCCGCGCCCAGTACCGTCTCGACGCCGCCTCCGGTCTCATTGGCGGCCTCGGCGGCCGCCTTTGAGCCGCGGGACATACCGATTCCGTGATCACCGTCGCCCGCAATCGCGTCGAGACGACCCAGATACTCCTTGTTCTCCTCCACCGTTGCGTAAATCGCGTCGACTGCCTTACGAGCAACCACAGACGCTGCGATCGACTCCTCACTGGCATCTGCGGTCACGTTCTCGGCCACATGGTCCGCGCTGGCGCGCCGGGTGGTGAACTTCTCGCTCGCCACTGCAATGCCGCGCCGGAAAGCCGGGGTGTCCGCAGGCGCGACCCAGTAGCCCTCGAGCTCGTCGTCGAGCCAGGTGACTGACAGGGAGCAGCCGGCCATGTCGAGGCTGGTGACGAGCTCGCCCACCTCTGGCAACACCTGGACGACTCCCTCCGCTCCGAGGAGTTCGTTGACGTGGCCGTACAACGCGAACAGCTCCTCGTACTTGGTTGCGCCGAGCCCATTGAGGAGCACTGCAGCCCGTCCACTGGCACTTTCGGGACGCTCAGTCAGTACCGTTTCGACGAGCTTGGCTGCGAGGTCCATGGCAGACATCCACGGAGCCGAGCTGATTCCGGGCTCACCGTGGATGCCCAGCCCGAAGTCCATGTGTCCCTCATCGACGCTAAACAGCGGCTGGTCTGCGCCGGGGAGTGTGCAGCCATGGAAGGCGACACCGAACGAGTACGTCGCGGCATTGGCCCCGCGCATAACGCGCTCGACCTCATCGAGGTTCGCACCGTCCTCTGCTGCCGCCGCGGCGATCTTGTACACCGTGAAAGTGCCCGCAATGCCTCGCCGCTTTTGCTGCTCCTCCGGACTTGCTGAGGCAACATCGTCAGTCACGTACACGATCCGGGTGTCTATTCCCTCGTTGCTGAGGCGCTCGGCAGCAACCCCGAAGTTCAGCCGGTCACCCGCGTAGTTGCCGAACCCCAGCACCACGCCGGCGCCTCCGTCTGCCGCCCTCGCCACTCGATAGACCTGCTCCGCAGAGGGCGACGCGAACACACCACCAAGCACCGCTCCGTCGGCAAACCCTGTGCCCACAACACCGTTGTATGACGGGTAGTGGCCGGAACCGCCGCCGATGACCAGGCTGACCTTGCCCTCCAGCGCCCCGCCCGCGCGTACGAAGCCAGAAGCACCTTCGACACGTTGCACGTGCTGCGGGTACGCCGCGGCGAAGCCCTTGATCACGTCATTCGGGAATTCGGCGGGGTCGTTGTAGATATGTGTCATAGAAGCCTCCACGGAGTGTGTCGATGCGGACGGTGAATGGCCTAGCTAAGGCCTGACGGGAGTTCTCTGAGCCTGTCGATTCCCCGTGCGACAGGCTCAGAAAACGTCGTTGACCTACTGCCCGCTGAGGACGAAGTTGCTCACGTCGGCAGTGTTCTCCTTGGTGATCAGCGTGCAGTCGAGCGCCTGCTTCTCCTCAGCCGCGCCAGTCTGTCCGGTCTTGATCACACTATCGAGCTGGGCGGCCGCCTTCTGGGTGCCCTCGACGATCGGCTGCAGCACTGAAGCGACCATCTCGCCCTTCTCGACCGCAGCAACGGCGTCATTGTTCCCGTCAAAGCCGAGCACCTTGACCTGGTCGAGCTTGCCCTTTTCCTTCAAGGCGTTGATCGCGCCCAAGGCCATCTCGTCGTTGCCAGCGATAACGCCCTGGACATCTGGATTCTTGGAGAGCAAGGACTCCATCTTCTCCTGGCCTTCCTGGCGGTCCCAGTTAGCGATCTCCTTGCCAACTTGCTTCAAATCCGGGTACTGCGAGATAACTGCCTTGTAGCCGTCGGAACGAACCTGTGCATTGTTGTCGCTGGGCTTCCCGAGCAGTTCGACATAGGTGCCCTTGTAGTCCATGGCCTTGGCCCATTCCTCGGCGCCGACTGTCGCACCCTGAGCGTTGTTGGACACGATCTGTGCCTTGGCCAGGCCTGTCTGGCTGATCTCGGCGTTGATCATTACCACCGGGATGTTCGCATCGACCAGCTTCTGCACTGCGGCTACGCTTTCATCCGCACCGGCCGGGTCGAGCAAGACGCCCTTGACCTTGTCATTGATGGCCGTCTCGATCAGTTGGTTCTGGGTGTCCGGGTCATTCTCGTGAGCCGACGTGGTCGGCTGATAGCCAAGCTTCTGGAACTCGGACATGGCGGTATCGATCTCGGCCTTCCAGTATGGGTTGGACGGGTCGACCGTGATCACGGCGATGGGGCCGCCGGCTTCGCCGCCACCGGCTGAACCTGAGGGTGCGGCCTCACCGCCCGCATCGTCGCCACCGCCACCGCAGGCGGCCAAACTGAGTAGGACCGCGCCTGCCAGGAGCGATCGTAATGCGATTCGATTGAACATCGCTTTCCTTCCAATTGGTAGAAATCTGGCGGGTGGATTGCGCGTACGGGCGGGCCGCACGCCTGATCAAGAACTGGACCCGGGTTCATTCGAAGCCGCGCGGCTGGCCGCAGCGGCCTTCGCGCTCGCGACTGCTTTGGCAGCGCTGCGACGCCGCTGCACGATCTGCTGAATCTGGTCGACCGCGACAGCGAGAATGATCACTGCGCCGGTGATGACCTTCTGCCAGAACGGCGACACACCAACAATAACCAGGCCGTTAGCGAGGAATCCGATCACGAAGGCGCCGATGATCGTGCCACGGACGGTGCCACGGCCGCCAGAGAGTGCCGCGCCACCGATGACCACCGCAGCAATAGCGTTCAACTCATAGAACGTCCCAAGGTCGGCGGTCGCGGAGCTGATGTTGGCCATTTGGAGGATCCCGACGATCCCGGCGCAGAGGCCGGACAGGACGTAGATCTGGGTCTTCACTGACCTGACGGGCACACCTGAGAGCTGAGCAGCGCGCTCATTGCTGCCTGTGGCATACAGCCAGCGTCCAAACGGCGTGCGGTTGAGCACGATTGAGAAGATGATCGCAAGGATGATCATCACCCAGGCGGCGAGCGGCAGTCCGAGCGGTCTGCTCGCGAAGATCTCAAAGAAGCCCGAGTTGTTTAGGCCCTCCTGGCCCCTGAGCTCGTTGGTGATGTTCTGGCCGTTGAGCAACACCTCAGTCAGACCACGTGCCACATAGAGCATGCCCAAGGTCACGATGAACGGAGCCAGATTGAGCCGGGCTATCAACAGCCCATTGACCCACCCCACGAGCATGCCAACCGCGATCGAGATAACGATGATCACCCACAGCGACGGGAACATGGTCACGTCGGTGCCCGGCACCGGGACGCCGCGGAAGAGATTTCCTGCGACAGCCGCTGTAAAGCCGACGATCGACCCGACCGAAAGATCGATTCCACCGTTGAGGATCACCAGCAGCATCCCCAGAGCAACGATCGCATTGAAGGCGACCTGCTTGGTGATCGTCGTCAGGTTGCCCGCTGTCAGGTAGTTGTCGCTCATGATGGCGAAGATTGCAATGATGATCACCAAAGCGATCAGGGCACGGCCTTCGACGAGAAGCGTGTTCAGGTTGAACCGGCTGCCGAGTCCCTTCTTCTCCTCCGCTGCCGGGGCGCCGGCGGGTGGCGCTGGAGTCGTAGTCGTCGTACTCACTGGCGGGCTCCTTCTACTGCTTCTGCCGCTTCTTCTTGCGCTCCTTCTTCCGCGTCGTGCTCATAGCGGGTGTCGTGCTCACCAGAGGCAGCCATGATGTCGTCGCGAGTGGCAGCACGCGGATCGAATTCCCGAATAAGCCGGCCCTTGCCCATCACAATCAGCCGATGTGAGGCGGTAATCGCCTCCCCGACCTCCGATGTGACGTAGAGGACGGCCAGGCCCTTCTTCGCCTCGCGGAAGAGCAGGGCGAAGATCTCTCCCTTTGCTCCCACATCGATCCCCCGGGTGGGCTCGTCGAGCAGAATGACCTTTGGATTAGTCAGCAAGATCTTCCCAATGACGACCTTCTGCTGATTGCCGCCGGAAAGCGAGGTGATCAACGCGTCCTGCCCGGTGGTCTTGACCTTCACGTCCTTGATCTGGCGGTCGACGTTCTCTCGTTCGGTCTTGCGAGCGATGAAGAGGTTCTTGACCGTTTGCAGCAGGCTGGCGAGCGACATGTTCTTGCCGACGGTCATCATCTGGACGAGCCCGTCGCGTTGCCTGTCCTCGGGGACCAAACCCATCCCGATGGCAATGCGTCCTTGGATGTTCAGGTCCTTGATGTCTTGATCGCCCAGCAGTACCCGGCCGCCGGAAATCGGGTCGCGACCGGCTAGGGCCTCCATTAGCTCGGTCCGCCCGGCACCCATCAGGCCGTACAGGCATACGATCTCACCCTCGCGTACATCCAGCGACACGTTGTTGACCACCACCCGACCGGTGTCCGGCTCTGCGACGGTGACCCCTTGGATCGACAACGCGACGTCACCGAAGTCCCGCGGCTCGTCGCGGAAGTCGTAGTCCGCCTCTCGGCCCACCATTTGCCTAACCACCCAGCCGAGATCGATATTGGCCGCCTCCTCAGTGGCGACCAACTCGCCGTCGCGGAAGACGACCGCGTAGTCAGCGATCGCAAGTGCCTCCTCCAGATGGTGCGAGATGTAGACAATCGCTACGCCGTGGCTTGTCAGCTCACGGATGACTTTGAACAGCACCTCCACCTCGGGCGCACTCAGGGCCGACGTCGGCTCGTCCATGATCAAGATGCGGGCGTCGGCCGCCAGCGCTCGAGCAATTTCGACGACCTGCTGCTGACCAACCCGGAGATCTTGGACGAGCGTGTTCGGCGGGATGTCTTCCTCGAGCCGCGCCATCACCTGTTCGGTGATCTCTCGCTCTCTGCCGTAGTCGATCGCGCCGGTACGAGTGCGGATTTCCCGGCCTATGAAGATGTTGTCCCGGACACTGAGGTTGGAAGCCAAGTTGAGCTCCTGGTGGATGATCGAGATACCGCGCTCCACCGCATCATTGGTCGATTCCAGACTGATTGGCTCGCGGTCAAGAATCAGTTGGCCAGCGGTTGGTTTCTCAACACCCGACAGGATCTTCATCAATGTCGACTTCCCGGCGCCGTTCTCCCCGAACAAGACGGTGACCTTGCCGCGACGTACTTCGAAGTTGACACCCTTCAAAGCCCGGGTTACGCCGTAGGTTTTTGCGATGTCGATCGCCTGCAAAACGACGGCCCCATCGTCTGGCGCTACGGCGTGTTGATCGAGCACAGCGCGCTCGCTCATGTCCCGGCCTCGATCGTGACAGGTTGCACGTTCACGGGCTTGGCCGGCGGCGGCGGCGCGCCGCTAGGGGACACAACAACCACGACACCCGAGCCGCTAACCTTCTTCCCCTTCAGCGAGGCCGGGTCGCTGACATCGGACTTGACTTGCTGCTGCATAAGCTTCTTGAGCTCATCCCCGACGTACTGGTACTCGGTCTGGCCAGGGGCATCCGCGAACTTGAAACCCATGGCATCCCGGACCGCGGTGCCGTTGATCGCCGTAGTGAGCGGAATGATTACTGCAGTCTGCTTTGGCACGCCCGGCACCTTTATCCGCAAGTTATCGGCGGACGCCTCCGTCACCGTGCCATCAAATTTGACCGCAAAGGCGTACGTCCCCTCAGTCGGTGACGCCGCTTTGTACTCAGACGCTGCGGCCTCCAGGTCCTTCTGCATGGCCGGCACGACCTGGCCGAGCGGCTGAGCGTTGGCCGGGATCTCTGCCTGTGCCTTTGTCCAGAGTTCATTTGCTGTCTGCGCTGGATCGAACTTCTTGGGTCCCACAGCGGCGAGCTCCTCGGGGGTGAGGAACTTGGTACTCAGCACCATGGCAACAAGAAGAACGACAACCAGTCCAAGGACGATGAAGAGGTTGCGTCTGGATTTCTTTTTCGCTGGCATCAGCATCATTGCTCCTCAGAGAAGAGCTGCCGTGGCGGTCCACGGCAGGGTTCGGCTGTCGATGGTTGAGTGACCTGCTCCCGCCCCGGTGCGGGCCGCGCAAAGCCGGAGTATCTGGATGAAGCCCGATGCTTCCCAGGCCGCACGGCCAACGAACAGGCCATGCGTATTCGGATCGCCTAGTAGCTCGATAGCGTTCTGCTTGTTGACACTGCCGCCGTACAGGACGGCATGCGCACCACCCGCCGAGCTCAAGACCTCATTGATCAATGCCAGCACGGGCGCAACCTGATCGAGGGTCGCCGGAATGCCTCGTTCGCCGATGGCCCAGATGGGTTCGTATGCGATGATCACCTGGCTGATCTCGTCGGGTGCCAGATCCGAGAGTGCTGTCTGCAACTGGACGCGTACGAAATCCTCCGCGCCACCGACCTGACGAACCGACATCGGCTCGCCTACGCAGATTAGCGGGATGAGGCCATGTGCAACCGCAGCCGCCGCCTTCAGAGCCACCGTACGGTCAGTTTCGCCGAAATATTCCCGACGCTCCGAGTGGCCGACCTCGATCAAGGTCGCGCCAGCATCCTTTGCCATCCTCATGGAGATCTCGCCGGTCCACGACCCCTCGGCCGCCCAGTGCGCGTTCTGGGCGCCGAGCAGAACGGGTGAGTCAGCAGGCAGGCGATCGCGGACCCTGGCCAGCGCCGTGTGTGGCGGCAGCACAAACGGCTGGATATCGCTTGGAAGACGGAAGGTCAGCAGTTCGTCGACGAAGCTGTCGGCCTCGGCCAGCGTTTTGTTCATCTTCCAGCTGGTGCCAATCCACAGTTGGCGACTCTTCGGCGACGTCATGACAGCTCAATCGGTTCTCGAAACACCCTCCTGATCACGGGATGAGCGACACCTTGATCGATCCCTTGCCGCTGGCCACCATGTCCAGACCTTTCTGGAAGTCAGCTAGCGGCAACTGGTGAGTGCAGATCCTGTCCATCGGCAGCCGACCGGACTCGAGCATGCGGATGGCGGCAGGCCAGCAGTCCGGGCCAAGGTGAGCGCCGCGCACATCGAGTTCCTTGTCGTCGCTGATGATCGACCAGTCGACACTCACATCGCTGCCGAAGACGCTGTATTCCACGTAGGTGCCCAGCTTGCGGAGAATGTTCAGGCCTTGGCCGACTGCGGACGGATGGCCGGTTCCCTCCAGATAGACATCAGCCCCGTAGCCGTCGGTCATGTCCTTGACCGTCGCTACGGCATCCTCCTGACCAATGTTGATGATCACATCGGCACCGCAGTCCTTGGCCAGGTCCAGCTTGTCCTGGGCCATGTCGAGGGCGACGACCACCTTCGGGTTCTTGGACTTCGCGCCTGCGATCATGCCGAGGCCAATGGGTCCGCAGCCCGCGACGACAACTGTGTCCTCAAACTTGATCTCGCCCCGCTCGACGGCATGAAGCGCGCAGGAGAGCGGCTCGGTGAAGGCGGCGTGTGCAGGGGGCAGATCGGGCGAGATCTTGTATACGAGCGCGTCTTTGTTGTAGACCATGTACTCCGCCATGCCGCCCGGCGTACGGCGTTTGAAGCCGAACATGTCATGCGGAGCGCACATCCAGTATTGGCCGTTCAGGCAGTAGCGACACTTCCAGCACGGCACGATCTGCTCAGCGACAACCCTGTCGCCAACCGCGATCCCCCAGCGCTCTGCCGCCACGTCATCCAGCTGAACAACTTTTCCGACGAACTCGTGTCCGGGGATGACCTCGGTTTCAGCCCAGGCTGGACGATTGGCGTCCCCCCAGAACTTTGCTGCACCGTGGTAACACTTCAGATCGCTGGCGCAGATGCCGGTCGCCTCGACTTCGATCAAGGCCTCACCTGGTCCGGGCTGCGGAACGGCGACCTCTTCTAGTTGGTAGTTCTCAGGCCCGTGACAGATAACGGCCTGCATCTTCTCAGGAATTTCATTGACCAAATCGGCCGGGGATTGGGACATGTGAGGCTCCTACCCTGTCGCGACGTAACAAAACTGCGTCCGTTTCGCTATCGGCGCCTCCCCGACGGGCGTTGGTCAGCACCCTAGCGGCATAGTGGACATATGTGCAATCATTTGTTCAGAGTGTGATAACCCGTGAACAAATGTTCATCCGATCTGTAGACAAGCGCTGGAATACTTTGGCCATGGTGGTGGAGAGGCGACGACATTTGGCTGGCGGAGCACGCACTGCCGGCACAAACGGGAGCAGCCATTTTGCATCCTCGCTGCTGTATGCGGCCGCCAAGATGTACTACACAGATGGAGCGACTCAGGCCGAGGTTGCCGATCAGCTTCGGACCAGTCGGGCGACCGTATCGCGATTGCTGCGCGAGGCTCGGCGGCAGGGCATCGTACGCATTGAGGTGATTCCCGCCGACAATGAAACTGCACGTGATCTCGGCGACCGTGTCGCCGCCGTACTCGGATTGACCGCGGTCTACATCTCGGAGCCGTTGCCTGTTCCATGGCGGAGCGAGACCATCGAAGACCTGATGGGCAGCGTGTTAGCGATAGCGGTGGGGCGGGCCATCGTAGCGGTGGGTCTCGACGTTGGCGACGTCCTGCTGGTGTCGTCCGGGCGCACGGTTTATGAGGTTGCTCGGTTCGAGCTGCCGAGGCTACCGGGGGTCATCGTTGCACCCACGGTGGGCGGCACCGACCAGCCGGAGGCGTGGTACCAGACCAACGAGATCACTCGTATGGTCGCGGCGCGGATCGGCGGCCGGCCGGCGTTCTTGTATGCTCCGGCCTTGCCAGGTGCTGACTTGTTTCAGACGCTGCAGAATGACCCCGGCATCCATCGGGTGCTGAACCTCTGGCCACATGCTCGTTGCGTCCTCACCGGTGTCGGAGCGCCGCCGCTGCTGCGGACCGACGCGCCGCAATTCGTGAACATGGCCACCTCGCCGGATCTCATCGAGGCGGTCGGCGACGTGTGCTCGCGCTTCTTCAACCGGGCCGGTCACCCCGTGCCGTTCGCCGGCGGTGAGCGGCTGATCGCTGTGGACCTGGAGACGCTGAAGAGCATTCCCACGGTTATCGCGGTAGCTGCCGGATCCACCAAGGTAGCGCCGATCATCGCCGCGGCACGAGCCAAGCTCTTCAGCCAGCTGGTCACCGACCCGCGCACTGCGGAAAGCATCCTGGCCCGGGCTTGATCCGATGCGCGCTGAGCATGTCGAAGCGCGATCTGCGTGCCCTTCGACAGGCTCAGGGCACATCTCAACAGGCTCAGGGCACATAACTTGTCAGTGCTTGGCAAAGGCGCCGAGGCGATGCATCTGATCGCGGGTTGCGGGATACAGCTCACGCCACAAGTGATAGAGCTCGTCATAGCGGGCCATCCGAACCGGGTCGGGCTCCGCCTTACGGTCGATCACCGTCCAATCGGTCTTCGGCTCGACAATCCCAACACCGATCGCGGCCAAAAGCGCGCCGCCATAACACGCGCCAACGGTCTCTCGTGGAATTAGCTGAGTGCGACCAGTGACATCACTGACGATGGAAGTCCACAGCGGCGAGTTCACGCCACCGCCCACCGCCACCGTGCGGGTCACGGGCGTCGCCGACTCGTCGAACAGGTCGAAGATATGCCGGATTCCGAAGGCAATTCCCTCGTACGCCGCACGGAACAGATGTGCACGGCTGTGCCGTAGGGTGAGCCCAGCCACCAACCCGCGGGCCTCGGGATCGAACACCGGCGTACGCTCACCGGCGAGGTAGGGCAACACGAGCAAGCCCTCGGCCCCCAGCGGCACATCGGCTGCCTCTGCCTTCAAGGTGTCGAAGTCGACGCCGCCCATCAAGTCGCGCAACCAGTTCGTCAAGCTGCCAGCAGTGGACGTGCCAGCCGTCAACATGTGGGTCTGTGGCTCGACTCCAGCGGTAGTCCACAGCGCCGGATGTAGGTAGTAGTCAGCAAGCACTTGGATCAGGAACATCGTGGATCCGTACATGATCATGAGATCTCCGGGATCACGAACCCCAACGCTCAACGCTTCCGCGAAGGCGTCTATGGTTCCGGCGACCACCGGAGTGCCGACCGCCAGCCCTGTTTCCCGGGCAGCCTGCGGATTGACCGTGCCGATGATCTCCCCCGGCCAAGCCAGGCGTGGCAGCGGCAGCGGCTCACAGATCTCTTCCGCCCAGTCGGAGTGCCAGCCGAAGTCCGGCACTCGGTAGAGCGGGTCACACTGGCTGGCGGTGTGATGATCAAGAACGTATTCCCCAGTCAGCTTGGCGACGACGAAGGAGTGACAGCCGTACCAGCCGCGAGCGGCCCGCCATACATCCGGCTCGTTACGGCGTACCCACTCCAGCTTGGGCCCCAGCGCCTGGCTGCTGAGGCACTTCCCAGCATTGGCCAGAATCCTGTCCTGGCTGTAGCGACGATTGAGCAGATCTATCTCGTCAGTCGCTCGTGTGTCGATGCCATAGAGAATGGCCGGCCTGAGGGGCTCAAGATCCGCATCGCAGAGCACGAGGCTGGGACCCACTCCATCGACGCAGATGCCGACGATCGGTCCCGGTGCTGAGCTCGTCAGGACGTTACAAATCCCTCGTACCTCGCCCCACCATGTAGCCTCAGCATCCGCTTCGGCCCATCCCGGCCGTGGTAATGAGATCTGGTGCGCCTGCTGGGCTGACTCGATTACCTGACCATCAGGGGTAACCAGCAGTCCCTTCGTGCTGGAGGTGCCGATGTCTATCCCTAGTACAACCTCCACGTCTGCCACATTAGTGTGCCGACGCTGTCAGAGCGCGCGGTCGCCCGGGCGACCACTGACCCAGACGCTCAGCTACTCGCGAGGGACCTGGCGGATGACCGGCTGCGGCCTTGGCGTCCCGTACGTCATCACGTTCTCTATGTCCTCGGCAGCCTGGTATCCATCCGCGAAGGTGTTCAGCAGCCGGGCGGCTCTCGGCCAGAATCCGGAGTAGGGGCGATACCAGGAGATCGCCATACTCTCTGGCTTGTCGGAGAAGTCAGCCTCTTGGATGTCGACCCAGGACTCCCCGGAGAACGCGTCGTCGTAGAACCCGCGTCGCTCGTGGGTATTGGCACGCAATTTCTCAATGTTGCTCACGGCGGTGCGTAGCCGCAGCCAACGGAACCTATTCCACTGACCCTCGTCCACGAACCGGGTACGCAGCCTTGCGCCGGCCAAGGCACCTCTCAGTGCCATGGAAGCGATGATCTCCCGGGGCATGAACAGATTCGTGCCACCCTCACCGGGACTCGTCCGAACCTGAGCGATCCGGTTCCGATAGCCCGGCAGCGCCGATTGCAGGTTGTCGCGCCACGACATCGCGGTATTGAAGATCGCTTTGCCGAACCCGAGGCCCGAGCCGCCGAGTGTCTTGACGGGAATGTTGAGATCATCCCAGTCCTGCGGAAGCCAGATGTCTTGGTGAGGTGCCTCGTGGGGATGGATACCTAGGTTGAGCGAGACCGTCGGCCAGCGTGGCAAGGCGTCATCGAAGAAGTGCACCGGGAAGTTGGAGGTGATACCGCCGTCAGAGAACCACAGCTCCTGGGCGGAATCGAGTGGGCTGAGCAGCGTCAGCGGTTGTCCATGATCTATCAGCGTGCGGCCGAAGTCGTCTTGGATCGGTGCGGGCCGGCGGATCCGGTACAGGCGCACAGCTTGGAAGAGGGCGGGCAGCGACATGCTGATCCGGACCGCGAAGATCACCGGAAGGTCCCAAGGCTGGGGCAGTTTGTTGAGCTTACGAACGACCCCATGACGATCATGGACCTCGCGGCTCTCGGTTTCTGAGAGCGCTTGCATGACTGACTCGGGAAAAATCTGCGACTCACCATCGCGAAGTTGATCAACGCAGACCCACAGCTGCTCGGGGTCGTCATCGGTGTTCGCGTCCAGCGGAAAACGGAAGGGACGCTGCCTGGTGAGGTCGGTCGTCATGAGTTCCAGATTGACCAATCGATGATCAGGTTGCTCCGACATCAGTCGCCACATCGCGAGGTCGTCAGACGTCCGGGAAAGACGCCGCTCGTGATAGTCAAGCCCAGACCACAGGTGCCCGAACCGCAGCACTTGATCATTGGGCAGACCGGCCAGAGCGTTGAGGCAGTCGTTCAGCCAGGGCACCAGCGACAGCTCGACGGTGGGCCTGGGCACGCCAGCGATGACATCCAGAAGGTTGCGTTGCCGCTGCGGCGTAGTACCCGGCACGAAGCCGAATGCGCGCGACCGCAGCCGGCCGAGATAGACCAGGATCGAGCTCAGCAGCCCGACTGCGATGACGATGCTCCCGGCCAGTCCCACCAGGACAGCACTGGCATAAAGCGCTGGCCGGAGAACCGCGAACAGGCCCACCGGAATGATCAGGGCGAGGCCAATGACCAACTGCCTGACTGTCGTGGAGCGGGGCGTGGCGTACGCACTCGTGTGGCGGAGCAGCTCCGCAAGCCGCCCCTCGGTTGGGCCATCTGCATCTGATGGCTTGCGGAGTCCGGAAACCATTCCCTGAAGGATGAGAACCAGACCCACGACGGTGGCAATGAACGCCAGGACCCCGAGCGCACCCAGTCCGATCATCTCCGGCACCGTGCGGGGCGCTCCGGTGAACCGCCATTCCATGTAGCCGGTGAGCACGACGGCGCCAGAGATCAGCGCGAGGGTGAACAGGCGAGGGAGCCATCCAAACGCAGACAGTGCGAGCAGGGGCAATGGCCAGCTCTGGCCGCGCATGACCGCGACTGCCACCCGGAAGATGGCGGCGGTGGCCCGGCCGGGTCGGAAGAGCTGGGCGAGCCGGTACTCATCCCTCTCCGAGTCGCCAGGGCGAGTTTGGGTGAGCCAGCTGATGATGTCGGTGATGCCGGTGAAGCCGGGGCGTATCTGGTCGACATTCGGGGCCGCTGAGGAATCTCTTCGCTGCTCGGCAGCTTGCTGAGCCGAGCCTGCCGAGCCCAGCACCCGGCTACTGCGACCAAGCTCAGCCGCCGCAGTGAACGCGGCAGCGATCGCGCCGGCCGAAGCACCGCCGACATTGCGGAATCGGAAACTGGTGGCCAATTCGCACACAGCCAGTGGGTAGACGACGCCGGATGTGGTGCCACCCTCCATGGTGAGATCAAGGCTGGCTTTGGCGTATGCGGTGACAGTCTCGCTGGAGATCGAGGGGCGGCCTGACAGGACATCCGAGGGCGCGCCAGCAATGGCAAGCATGGTCGCCGGGTCCGGGGCGCCAAGCGTGTAGCGCGCTTCGTTCGCGTACCCTCCGATCAGTGTCGAGGGACCCATCCGGACCGGATCGTCTGACGACTCCAGACCGGTGGGGAGATAGGGTCGACGCAAGATCGTTTCAGCCTCGACGGGGTCATCGCTGATCAACTTCCGGAACGCGTTCAGCGCCGCTCCTCGACTCGCAACCGCCATGGTGACCTCCTTGCCAATGCGGGCAGGATCCCGACCACTATTCTCACCAAATGAGGATCGTGGTGACCGGAGGCAGAGGCATGCTCGGCACCGAGATAGTACGCAGGTTGGAGGCTCGCGGCGCTACGGTCACCTCGGCGAGCCGGCGTACCGGTGTTGATCTTGCCACCGGAAAAGGGCTCGAGGCGGCGTTCCACGCCGCCGACTGCGTCGTTCATGCGGCAACCCACCGGCTGCGGCATCGCAGAGTCGACCTGGACGGCACCCGACGCATCATCAAGATCTTGGCCAGTCGGTCCACACCGCCGCACCTCATCTACGTCTCGATTGTCGGCTGTGACCACAGCCCCCTTCACTACTATCGCGCGAAGTACGCCTCCGAACTGGTGTTGGAGCGCAGCCAACTGCCGGTGACGGTGGTGCGCGCCACGCAGTTTCACACCCTGGTGGCGGCAGTTGCTCGGGCTGCAACACCCGGACCAGTCGCATTCGTACCTAGGGGCATGTCATTCCAGCCATGCGACCATCGCTGGGTCGCCACGGAGCTCGCCGACATCGCACTCGGCACGGCACCGCCAGGCTATGACCGCGCTGTTGATCGGGCCGGGCCCGAGCGCCTCAGCCTCGCCGACGCGGTGGAATTGATTCGCGCCAAGGAAGGGAAGGGGTCACCCCGGTTGATCACGTTTCCCGCTGTGGGTGGCACGCTCCGGGCATTCGAGGCCGGAGCCAACCTTCCCGATGGTGATACCAAGATCGGAGGCTCATCATTCCGCGAATTCCTGGGGTCATGAACAGGTCAAACGGTAAGGGCCTTGAGCTCGGCAAGCAGCTTGCTCATGGTGTCCTTGGCGTCACCGAAGAGCAGCGTCGTTGTCGGCGCGTACAGCAGCTCGTTCTCAATGCCGGCGAAGCCGGGGCGCATCGAACGCTTCATGAAGACCACTTGGCGCGCCTGGTTGGCATGCAGAATCGGCATGCCGTAGATCGGGGCACCAGGCGTCGTCTCGGCCGCGGGGTTCACGACATCGTTCGCGCCAACCACCAGAGCCACGTCGGCCTGTTTGAACTCAGGATCGATCTCGTCCATCTCTTTGAGCTGCTCGTACGGCACCCGAGCCTCGGCGAGCAGCACGTTCATATGACCGGGCATCCGCCCAGCGACTGGATGGATGGCGTAATCGACTTCAATCCCACGTTCGATCAACAGGTCGACCAGCTGCCGCAGCGTGTGCTGCGCCTGCGCGACCGCGAGCCCGTAGCCGGGCACGATGATCACGCGTTGGGCGTACGCCAGGAGGATCGCGACGTCGGTCGGTCCGGCCGACTTCACCGGGCGATCACTGACCGTGGTGGCGCCGAGAGTCGAACCACCCTTCAGGGCACCGAAGAGAATGTTGATCACGGACCGGCCCATAGCGACCGCCATCAAGCGGGTGAGCAACGTGCCGGCGGAGCCCACTAGAGTGCCGGCCACTAGGAGCAGGACGTTCCCGAGCAGGTAGCCGCTGGCGGCGACGGTTAGTCCGGTGAACGCGTTCAGCAGGGAGATCACGATCGGTACGTCAGCGCCGCCGACGGGCAACACAAGCAACACGCCCAGGCCCGCCCCGACAGCCGCCAGCAACACAGCGAACAGCAGGCTCGGGGCGAGGACCAGGCCAACGCTGAAACCGACCGCGGCCAGCAGGCCCAGCCCGTACAAGATCGGGTACCCGGCGAACACGATAGGCCGGGTCGTCATCAGCTCTTGGAGCTTGAGAAAAGTGACGACCGAACCCGCGAAACTCACTGAACCGACCACGATTGTGAAGGCTGTGGCGATCAAGTAGAAAGCCGGCGCTGGGCCTTCGGCGAACTCAGCCAGCTCGATGAGCGCCACAATGGCTGCGGCTCCGCCCCCCACACCATTGAACAGCGCTACGAGTTGGGGCATCTGAGTCATCTGAACCCGGTAAGCGCCGAGAACGCCGATCGCCGTGCCAGCTGCGATGGCCGCCAAGATCGGTATCAGATGGTTGATGTCGGAAACCACAAAAACGATCACGCACGCCAGCACCGCGCCGGCCGCGCCGATCAGGTTGCCGCGGCGGGCCGTCTTTGGTGAAGACAATCCCTTGAGCGCGACGATGAAGCAGACCGCGGCCGCGAGGTAGCCGAGTTGGGCCCACGCTGGTGTCACCGGTCAAGCTCCCGGCGTCCCTGTTTCTCCAACGCTTTGCGGGGACGCGAGAACATGATCAACATTCGGTCAGTGACCACGAAACCGCCGACCATATTGATCGATGCCAAGACCACGGCAACCAGACCCAAGACCAGAATCGGCGTCGACGTAGCGGTACCAGCCACCAGAATCGCACCGATCAAGATCACGCCGTGGATCGCGTTGGCGCCCGACATCAACGGAGTATGCAGTGTCGAGGAGACCTTGGAGATAACCTCCACACCAACAAAGACGGCCAGCACGAAGATCGTCAGCCAGATAATGGGTTCAGTGCCGGTGTTCAATCATTCGCTCCTCGTCGTCGGGACGGCAGCGCGATCCGGGACTCAATTGGCCACTCCATGTTTAGTTCCGTCGAACACCTGTCCATCGTGGGTAATGCACATTGCAGAGACGATCTCGTCGTCAAAATCGGGTGCAAAACGGCCGTCACGAGTCATCAGCATGATCACATTCAGCAGGTTCTGGGCGTAAAGCCGGCTGGCTGGTGCGGGCATCTGGCTGGGTAGGTTCGCGCCACCCCACAGCTGCACCGAACCCACTCGCACCACGCTGCCGACCACCACGCCCTCGACGTTACCTCCAGCCTCGGCCGCGAGGTCGACGACAACCGATCCCGGCTCCATCCCCAGGACCATCTCGGTGGTCACCAGGAGGGGTGCGCGTCGTCCCGGCACGGCAGCCGTGGTGATCAAGGCGTCGGCAGCGGCCACGTAGCTTGCGAGCAGCTCACGTTGCCGCTGAGAGCGATCCTCTGTCATCTCTCGGGCATAGCCGCCAGCGCCCTCGAGTGTCGGCAGCTGCAGCTCGATCGCCTGCGCGCCCATCGATCGAATCTCTTCAGCGGCGGCGGCGCGTACGTCGTAGCCCTTGACCACCGCACCCAAGCGTCGGCACGTTGCGATCGCCTGGAGTCCTGCGACGCCGGCACCGAGCACGACGACCTGGGCCGGTGGCACGGTGCCTGCGGCCGTCATGCTGAGCGGGAAGAACTGACCCAGCATCTCGGCTGCGACTATTGCTCCGCGATAGCCAGCCACCATGGCCTGAGAGCTCAGCGCATCCATGGATTGAGCGCGCGAGATCCGCGGGACGTACTCCATCCCGAAGGTTGTGATCTTCCGGTCGCGGCGTAGGGCGATGTCGGCGGGCCGCCCAGCCAGCGGAAAGAACGAGATTGTCGCCGCTCCAGATGGCAACGGCGCCAAACGGTCGGCGTCAAGCGGTTGCACGCTCAGCACCAAGTCCGCTTGGTCGAAGGGGTGCTCGGTGACCAGGGCACCGGCCGCCTCGTACGCAGTGTCGGTCAGGAAGGCCCCAGCGCCCGCTCCGGCTTGCACGGCGACCTCGTAACCGGCGGCGCGTAGCTTGCCCATCAGCTCGGGAACCATCGCAACGCGAGCCTCGCCGGGAACCAGTTCCCGGGCTACCGCGATGCGCACATCACGAACCTAATGCACGCCGACTTGTCAGAATCCAGTCGCGCTATAACACGACAGGATTGAGGCAAGTCGGCATGGGTCAGCGGACTTTGACCTTGATGGAGTGGAATCCAGTTGCGCCGTTCGGCATTGGTGGCGCGACTTCGGCCGTCTGGAGCTTCCCGTTCGCATCGGTGGCGCGAACAGCAAGGGTGTGCGTTCCGGAGGTGGCCTGCCAGTCGAATTTCCACTGCCGCCAGGTGTCAGGCCCGATGGTCTCTGCCATCTCGGCCGGCTGCCAGGCGCCCTGGTCGACCTGCACCTCGACAGCCGATATCCCCGTGTGCTGGGCCCAGGCGACTCCGGCGACGACAACCGTCCCGGGATCGACGGTCGATTTGCGTGGGACGTCTATCCGTGAGGCCAATTTGATCGGCGCGCGCGGCGACCAGCCGAGGGGCGTCCAATAGGCCTGCTCTTCGGCGTAGGTGGTGACCCTCAGCGAGGTCACCCATTTCGTCGCGGACACGTACCCGTACAGGCCCGGGACGACCATGCGGACAGGGAATCCATGCTCGATGGGCAAGGGCTCGCCATTCATGCCAATCGCAAGCATGGCCTCACGGTTTGGATCGGTGAGGGCCGACAGCGGCGTACTTGCGGTCCAGCCATCGTGGCTCTTCGACAGCACCATGTCGGCACCCTCGAGCGGCTTCGCCTCGGCCAGCAGCTCGCGGATCGGATATCCGAGCCACAGCGCGTTGCCAGCCAGATCACCGCCGACCTCGTTGGAGACGCAGGTCAGCGTGGTCATGTGCTCCACAAGCGGCTTGGCAATCAATTCGGCGTAGTTGATCTCGATCGGGTTCTGCACCATCCCGGTGATCCGGAGGCTCCAGGATGGGGGATCGATCACGGGCACCTGCAGTGCAGTGTCGATTCGGTAGAAATCGTCATTGGCAGTCACGTACGGTGTCAGACCCTGGATCTTCAGATCGGCACCCGGTGGCGGCACGGGCGTAGGTTTTGCCGGAGTCGGCAACCTCAGCTTATCGCGTGCTGAGTTCACGGCGGTCGACGCGCTGACAAGTAGCTGTCCGGTGATGGCAGCCGCCGCCGCAGCAGCTCCAACGACAATCGTCCACCCGAGGAAGCGACGTCGCGCCGCAGATTGGGCCTCACCGTTCTCCGCCGCCGCCCGTGGCGACCTCCACTGCTGCAGCTGGCCGATCAAAGCGCTCAAGATCATGTAGCCCAGCAGGAGCCCCACGATCGTCGGCACGTACGCGGCGAAGCTGACGTCCGGTTGTGCGCCGATACCAATCAAGCCGAGCGCTGCCACCCCGGCGAACACGGCGGCACCTGCAAAGCGGCGACGCCACTCGAGCTCGCCCGCCAACCCACAGATGATCAAGACCGCGGCAATAATGATGGCCAGCAGTACGGGTTTGTCGGCGAAGCCAAGAACCTCCTTGCCGAAGTTGACGATGGAAGCGGGCAGCAGGCTGATGATCAGCTCGCCGACGGCGGGCACCGGAAAGCCGGCCGGCGCGACTATCCAGGCCGCAAGTCCGGCTATTCCGAGACCGGCCAGTCCGGCGACGACTCCACCGAGCCGCGCCCACCATCGGGTGGCGCGTGCCACGTCCCGCTCGTCGCGCCTGTGCACCTCACCATCCTCCGCTTGTGCAGGTCGTCGGACAACGTTGTTCGGTTACGCATCACTCACCCTTTCTGGGACCTGCTCGCGCATCGCGCGCTTCCACCCGCGATTGGCGGCGCTCGCAGCTCTCCTTTCTGGGAGCTGCTCGCTATTCGGGCCGCTCGCAGCTCCCCCTTCTCAGGAGCTGCTCGCGCATCGCGCGCTTGGACCCACCTACTTCGTCGTCGCTCGCAGAGGAAAAGCACCTCTGCTCCCTCCTCCTCAGCACGGCGGGCGCGCGATTAGCGACGCTCGCAGCTCCCCCTTCTAGGAGCTGCTCGCGCATCGCGCGCTTGGACCCACCTACTTCGTCGTCGCTCGCAGAGGAAAAGCACCTCTGCTCCCTCCTCCTCAGCACGGCGGGCGCGCGATTAGCGACGCTCGCAGCTCAGTAGGTTGGCGCCATGCGCCTTCGCCGCGGCGGCCTGCTGCCCTGCTCAATAGACCGACTGGCCAGCGAGCTTGGGCGACCTGCGCTGTTCCACTATCTGGCGCATCCGATGTTGGTATTCGATGCTGTCGAGCCGGCGGATGCCATCGTGCGCTGGTTCCCAGGGACATACCGCTTCCGGCTGCTGCTTGGCGGACGACTCCCGATTGGCGAGCATGTCGTCAACCTGCAACGCACACGGCAGGACGCCGAGGCGGCCGAGGGGAAGGTCGTGGTCTGGCACGATGCGGGTTACAGCGACTTGATCAGGGTGTGGGACCACCAGGTCGTGCTCGAAGACTTTCTTGGAATGACCCGATACACAGACGAGATTGAGATTCATGGAGGCCCGTTGACTGTGCCCGCCTGGCTCTTCGCTCTAGTGTTCTACACCCACCGGCAACGGCGGCTCAACCGGCTCGTGGCGGCCGGCTTCACATACTGATCATGGTTGCAGCGCCAGGGTGCGTCGACTATTACCCATGCTGGGTTGACGATGCCGGCAGGCTGTTCGAGGTGCTCCAGGATCAGATCATCTGGGAGCAGCACGCCGTCACGCTCTACGGCCGCACCATGCCCGCACCGCGGCTCAGCGCGTGGATCGGGGACAGCGCTTACCGCTACTCCGGCATCGTGCACGAGCCAGCACCGTGGCTGGAACCCCTGGCTGAGTTGCGGGACCGCCTTCGCCGCGAGTTGGGTGTGACCTTGAACTCCTGCTTGGCCAATCTCTATCGGAATGGCACCGACTCCATGGGCTACCACAGTGACAACGAGCCAGAGCTGGGCCCACGACCCCTCATAGCCTCCGTCAGCCTTGGAGATCGGCGACGGTTCGTGCTCCGGCATCGGGTGACACGCGAACGATGGAGCTGGGATCTCGGCCAGGGTGACCTGCTGGTCATGCGGAATGAATCGCAGAGTGAGTATGCGCACGCGGTACCCAAGGTCTCGCAGCCGGTCGGGCCTCGAATGAACCTGACTTTCCGAGTCTTTCGGCCCAAAACGCGCGATGATCGTTGAACACCCTGAGAAGGTCATCGCCATGGTGCGCGAGGCAATCGAGATACTGAGGGCTAGGAATCCTGAACGGACTCAGAACGGCTTTGGCCCGGCTCCCCGCCCTGCACCCACGGGGACAGCGGGTCGTTCCTCCTCCGGCTCCTCGATTGCCGCAGTGAACTGCGAGTTGTAGAGATCGAAGTAGTGCCCGCGGGCATCGAGCAGCTCACGGTGCGTGCCCTGCTCAACGATCTGTCCGTCCTCCATTACCAAGATGACGTCGGCGTCACGGATTGTGGAGAGCCGATGAGCGATCACGAAGCTGGTCCGGTCGGTCCGCAACGCCGCCATGGCCCGCTGCACCAGCACCTCGGTCCGGGTATCGACCGAGCTCGTCGCCTCGTCCAAGATCAGCAGTGCCGGGTCGGCCAGGAAAGCTCGGGCGATGGTGATCAGCTGCTTCTCGCCTGCGCTGATATTGCTCGCTTCCTCATCAAGGACCGTGTCATAACCGTCCGGCAATGCATGCACGAAGCGATCAACATAGGTGGCTTCCGACGCGGCATGGATTTCTTCTTCGGTCGCAGTCGGCCGACCATAGGCGATGTTCTCTCGAATAGTGCCGTGGAACAGCCACGTATCTTGCAGCACCATCCCGATATCGGACCGCAACGCCGACCGGGGCACGGTGGCAATGTCCACTCCATCAAGGGTGATGCGGCCACTGTCCAGCTCGTAGAACCTCATGATCAAGTTCACGAGTGTGGTCTTGCCGGCACCCGTCGGGCCAACGATGGCCACCGTGCTGCCTGGTTCAGCTACCAGGGACAGGTCGGTGATCAGTGGCTGCGCCTTGTCGTAGGAAAACGATATGTGCTCGAACGCCACCCGCCCACAGGTCGGATTGAGCGCGCTGGCTTTCTCCGGCACCTGCTCCTCTTCGTCGAGCACCTCAAAGACCCGCTCTGCCGATGCGACACCGGACTGCAGCAGGTTAGCCATCGAGGCGAGCTGAGTGAGCGGCTGGGTAAACATCCGGGTGTACTGAATGAATGCCTGCACATCACCGAGATTCATCGTGCCGCTGGCGACTCGGAGTCCTCCAACCACGGCAATCGCCACGTAGTTGAGGTTCCCAATGAAGAGCATCGTCGGCAGGATCAAACCCGAGACGAACTGGGCGCCGAAGCTGGACCTGAACAGCACACTGTTCCGCTCCGCGAAAACCGCCTCGACCTCCCGCTGCCGACCGAACACCTTGACCAGCGATTGGCCGGTGAACGCCTCCTCGATATGGCCATTGAGCTCTCCTGTGGACTTCCACTGCTCGATGAAGAGCCTTTGAGAGCGTTTGCCGATCACCGCCGTCACCAAGATCGACACCGGAATCGTCACCAGCGCGATGAGCGCCAGCACCGGAGAGATGACGAACATCATCACGGTAACGCCGATGATGGTGAGCACCGAGGTGAGGAACTGGCTCAGCGTTTGCTGCAGCGCCTGCGAAATGTTGTCGATGTCATTGGTCACGCGGCTCAGCAGCTCGCCGCGCGTCTGCTTGTCAAAGTAGCTGAGCGGCAGCCGGTTGATCTTCTCCTCGACCTGGCTACGCAAGGTGTAGATCGATCGCTGCACAGCGCCGTTCAGCAGATACCCCTGCAGCCACAAGAACAGCGATGCAACCAGGTACAGAACGAGCGCCAGGAGCAGTAACTGGCTGAGCAGGGTGAAATCAATGCCCTGCCCGGGCACGACGTTCAACCGCTCCACCATGTCGGCGAAGGTGTAATTGCCCTGCTCCCGTAGCTCAGCGACGACCTGCTCTTTGGTTGCGCCGCCGGGCAGGTTCTTGCCGATGATCCCGGTGAAGATCACGTCCGTGGCCGTGCCCAAGATCTTGGGCCCGAGCACATTCATCACAATGCCGGCGACTGCCAGCAACACGACCAGGATCAAGATCATCCGCTCTGGCGCCAGATGTCCGAGCAGGCGTTTGAGCGAAGGGAAGAAGTTCAGCGACTTCTCCACCGGCCGCGCTTGTCCCCACATGCGACCGCCGCCGCCAGCAGGTGGGCCATATTTGGGCCGTTCAGGCGCCTTACGCACCGGTTGCCCGTTGCCCGAGATGCGGGCTGAGCTTGTCGAAGCCCCTGGGCCGTGCGCTTCGACGGGCTCAGCAGGCGGTGGTCCGGGCTCAGGTCGGACGCGATCTTGCCCGTTACTACTCATGCCGCAGCCTCTTCGGCGCTGAGCTGGGAATCGACGATCTCCGCGTACGTCGGACAATCGGTGAGAAGCTCCTCGTGTGTGCCGGTCCCGACGATTTCGCCATGCTCCAGCACAACGATCTTGTCCGCGTCGGCTATGGTCGCCACCCGTTGCCCAACGATGATCACCGCAGCTTGGGCTGTCTCCGGCTTCAACGCGGCACGAAGGCGCGCGTCCGTGGCAACATCAAGCGCCGAGAAGGAGTCATCGAAGATGTAGATCTCCGGTCGCTTCACCAGGGCCCGCGCGATGGATAGCCGCTGTCGCTGACCACCGGAGACATTGATACCACCCTGGCCGATCGGTGCGTCCAGTTCGCCGGGCATCTCGCGTACGAAGTCCTCCGCCTGAGCCACCCGAAGCGCGCGCCAGAGCTCCTCGTCGGTAGCGTCTGGCTTGCCGTACCGAAGGTTGCTGGCGACAGTGCCTGAGAAGAGAAGCGCCTTCTGCGGTACTAGCCCGATCCGGCTCCAGAGCAACTCAGGATCGCATTCGCGCACCTCGACACCGTCTACCGTGACTGACCCGCCGGTGGCATCAAAGAGCCGTGGAATCAGCGAGATCATGGTGGACTTGCCCGCACCGGTCGAGCCGATGATCGCCGTTGTCTGGCCCGGCTCAGCGGTGAAGCTGATGTTCCGCAGCACCGGGGAGTCCGCTCCCGGATAGGTAAACTCCGTGTTTTCGAATGCCACCAGCCCGGACGCTCGCAGTGTGGTGACCGGATGCATCGGGGGCACGACCGAGGAGTCGGTAGCCAGCACCTCTTGGATCCGCTCAGCGCAGACTGCGGCGCGCGGCGCGATGATGAGCAAGAACGTCGCCATCATGACTGACATCAAAATCTGGACCAGGTAGGTCAAGAAGGCTGTCAGCGCCCCGATCTGCATCTCACCTGCATCGACGCGCTGGGCTCCAAACCACAGCACCGCGACGCTGGAAACGTTCAGGATGAACATCACGATCGGAAAGATTGTCGCCACGTACCGTCCCACTGACGTGGCGGTGTCGGTGAGCTCGGCGTTGGCCCGTGCGAAGCGCGCCGTCTCGTACGGCTCGCGGACGAAGGCGCGAACCACGCGGATGCCGCTGATCTGCTCGCGCAGGACGCGGTTGACGGTATCGATTCGGGTCTGCTGCACCCGGAACAGAGGGCTCATCTTGCGGATGACCAGGAAGATCGAGATCGCCAGCACCGGCATCGACACCGCGACGAGCCAGGACAGCCCAACGTCAGTGCGGAGCGCCATGATGATGCCGCCGATCATGGTGATCGGCGCTGCCACGAACATCGTGCTGCCCAGCAACACAAGCGTCTGGACCTGCTGAACGTCATTGGTATTGCGAGTGATCAACGACGGCGCACCGAAGTGGTTGAGCTCACGAGAAGAGAAGGAGAGCACCCGCTCAAAGATCGACCCACGTACGTCACGACCGAAGCTCATCGCCGTCTTGGCACCCAGATATGTAGCCCAGATCGAGCAACCGACCTGTAGCAAGCTGACCGCTAGCATCTTGCCGCCCGTGCGCCAGATATAGGCCGTGTCGCCCCTGGCGACGCCGTTGTCAATGATCGCCGCATTCAGACTGGGCAGGAGGAGCGCGGCCATAGTTCCAGCCAGCGACAAGATCAGCAAACCAGTGATCGGGCGCTTATACGGAGCCAGGTGGCTCCGGAGCAGGCGGATCAGCATGGTGTGCGTTCTCTCTGCGGTTGCCGACAGATGCCGTATAGAACAAGATCAACAATTTGCTGCGACTCGATGAGACGCGGGTCGCCGAGCATGGGATGAGTGATCGAAAACGTAATGGTGCGTAGCGCGCTGGCTGCATCCCTCACATCCAGTCGGAGCCGATCTTGGTCGGGCTTGATCAGCGACGCAATGGCATGGTTGATCAGTTCGTAGTCCGCCTGCTGCTTGGCTCGGAAGCTGTCATGGTCATGCGGCTCCTTACGAAGCCGTAGCGATCCAAAAAGCGCGAAAATCCGCCGCAGCCGTTCCTGCAGGATAGTCACCGCAACAGTCAACCGCTCCTCGAGGTTTAAGCCCGGATCGACTTGCGCGAGCTCGTCACATGTGCGCTGGGCGTCGAATGCATCTTCGATGACGGCGTCAATCAACTCCTCCTTGGTGGCAAAGGCACGAAAGATAGTGCCCTCCGCAACGCCCGCCGCCTCGGCGATCTGCCGGGTGCTCACATCCCGGCCAAATCGCTCCAGCAGTGGCTCGGTCGCCGCGATGAGCGCAGCGCGGCGCTCATCGAGGGGCAAAGGCGCAGCACGAGTCACCCGGCCAGCCTAATGAGTGAGCGCTCACTCAACAAGCAATTTCGTCAAGATCTTTGTGTCCGGCCCTCCATAAGCTCAGGCCCTTGTCAAAGCGTCCGCATCAAGCTGGACTATCCGGGCGGGTCCGGTAGTTAGGCAATAGGTGTGCTCGTCAACTGTAGGAGGAGTAAGCGTGGGTTTGGGTCGGTTGGCCGATCAGTTTTTCGAGGCTGTCATCTTCGACT
This sequence comes from uncultured Actinomycetota bacterium, assembly GCA_963836855.1. GTDB lineage: Bacteria > Actinomycetota > Actinomycetes > Propionibacteriales > Propionibacteriaceae > Microlunatus. The sequence goes on from CAWILN010000038.1 coordinate 161,453, forward strand.
TGGATGGAACGCTCATTGATTCCACTCCGGCAGTGGTGCGGGCGTGGGCCACGTGGACCAGCGAGTATGGGCTTGCCCCGCTGGATTTGCAGAGGTATCACGGCACTCCCTCAGCGTCCACCGTGCGCGCCGTGATGCCAGAACCTCTGCACGAGGCCGCCATCCGGCGAATCACTGAACTTGAGCTGGCCGACCTTCACGACATCGTGGTACTCCCCGGTGCCGTCGCGGCGTTGACATCCCTGGAGGGTGCCAGGAATGCGATCGCCACCTCGTGCACGGTGCAACTTGCCGAAGCACGCATCGCCGCCGCGAAGCTGGTGCCGCCCTCGGTTCTGGTGACTGCCGATGACGTCACGCACGGCAAGCCGCACCCCGAACCGTTCCTGCAAGCAGCCCTTCGGCTCGGCGTCGACCCCGGGCGCTGCTTGGTAGTCGAAGACGCTGCCAAGGGCCTAGAGGCAGCTCGTGCCGCAGGCTGCTTCAC
>CAWILN010000039.1:0-21409 GCA_963836855.1 uncultured Actinomycetota bacterium
CGGACGCCGAAAACGTTCTGCGGGTCTACGCCTTGCTTGAGGGCGCGGACGGCGTCCAGGCTCTCCGGGGAGGCAACCTTGTCGACGAAGCGGCGGCGCAGTTTGCCGATGCCGTGGTGGTGGGAGATCGAACCGCCGGCGGCCATGATCGCCTCCCGCATGTTCTTCTCCAACTCGGCGAACCGCTCGTCGCCGTCCTCGATGCCCTTGTGGAGCAGCCCGTGGGTGAAGTAGATGCAGACCCCGGTGTGGTACATCTGCGTCACCCGCGGTGAGGTGAACGGCTTGCCAGGGAATCCGAGGCGCTCGTGCTCGGACGCCGCCACGCGCTTCACCGCATCGCAGACGTCATGGATCCGGCTCCACGGCACGGTGGTCTCGTAGGTCTCCCCGACAATGTAGTAGTCAGCCAGCAGGTCGCGGATGTAGGCGATCGCATAGGTCAGCATGTAGCCCCGCTCGCCGTTGCCGGCACCGCCGGAGATGCCGCCGAACTTCTTCGCCGTCTCAAGCACCACCCTGTACTGGTACTCCACCTCGTCCTTACTGCCCTCGAGCACCATCGTCGCAGCCACCATCTGGTGCGGGTCGAACCCCTTCACCCGGGTGACGATGAGCTTCTCCAACTGGCTGGTGAGCACCTTCCTTCGGTCGGTCGGCGCCGGCTTCAGCGCCTGGCCCAGCCGGAACTGGACGTTGTCGACCAGCCGGATACTCGCCGGTTTCGCGCCGGTCTGATTCAGGGCCGCCATGAACGCGACGCCAGTCCCCCAGTCGGCGAAGATCATCGAGCCGTAGCGCTTCGCCTCGGGCAGCCGGTGAATCCGCAGCACCGCCTTGGTGACCAGCCCCAGGTTCCCCTCGCTGCCGAACGCCGCCTTGTACGCCTGCACACCGGCGGACTGGCGCGGCGTGGCGTACAGGTTCTCGACAACGCCGGACGGCGTCACCAGCGTGACGTTCTCCACGATGTCCTCGATGTTGCCGTACCGGTTGCGCTTCATCCCGGAGGCGTTGGTGGCGACCCAACCACCGAGCGTGGACAGCTCCATGCTGTCCGGCTCGTGACCGCTGGTGAATCCCTGCTCGGCCAGCAGTTCCTGCAGCCGGCCGCCGAGGATTCCCGCCTGGACGCACGCCGTCTGGTTCTCGGCGTCGATCCACTCGATCGCATTCAGCCGCCGCATGTCGAGCGAGACCACCATCCGAGCCTCCTCCTCCGGAACCTGCAGCGCGTCGGTCACGTTCGTCCCGCCCCCATACGGGATGAGGCAGACGTCGTGCTCGCGCGCCAGGTTCACCACGGCGACGCAGTCGTCCTCCGACTCCGGCCACACCACCAAATCCACCGCGCGGTGGAGGTTGCCGTAAAGCACCCGCGACACCTCGTCGGTCGTGGTCTGGCCGTGGCTGTGGATCAGCCGCTCGCGGTCGTCGGTGCTCAACTGGTCGGCCCGCAACGCGGCCGGCAGTGCTGCGAGGAAGCCCTCGTTGCGGTTGACCGGAGAGACGTAGGGCACGGCGGTACGCGGCCGGGTGGTGCGGAAGTCGATGTTGAAGGCCAGCTCCTCCCGGATGAACGGGATCAGGTAGGGCATCGGGTAACCGCACAGGTTGTAGCGCGAGCCGGTCATCATGACGCACTCATCGGACTGCACGACGAGCCTGGTGTCTCGGTAGCCCCAACCGTGGTCCCAGGTCGTGGGGTCGAGCTTCGAGGCATCGCGGTTGAGGGACTTGTCTGCCATCGGGGTGCGAGCTCCCTTGATGATGCCGAGGACGCCTCACCCGTCCCTGGGCCCGGTCAACGGAGCATAGCGAACCGCATCATCCGCGCTCAGGACAACCATTCCGGCGCCGGATGGGACGTGAGCGAACATCACCGAGGCACGCGAGCCGGCTCCCGGACCCGGGCCTACAGGCCGGGAAGAGCGGCTGACCCCTGGCCTCGGCGCCCCGCAGGCCGTTCCCTGTGGACGACCGCTGGAAGGTCGGCTAACGGACGAGATTTCTACATAGTTGCGTGATTGAGTTACGGCTTGTCGAGCCGGTTAGTTAGGGCCGCGCGACGGCCGTGGCGGTATCCGTCAGGATGAGGATCTGACAGACGCCCTCGGAGGCTTGGTGTGAGTTCTCAACTGCAACAGCAGGAACGCGGGACATATCTATCTAACGCGGGTCGCGTGCAAGGGGTTTGGCTGCTGCACGCTTTTGGTCTACTCCTGGCCTTCAGCACGATTAGGCAGCAGCCGCCGGTCCAGACCGACTTCGAGGGCTACGCACGCTTTGTCACTACCGGTGAGTTCCTTGTCAGTCACCTGGTCGCCAGCATCGGCGGAGCAGCGCTGGCGATTCTTGGCGTGTGCTCGGTGTTTGTTTTGTTAGCCGGCGGTCGTTTCCGCCGTGCCCCGTTGATCGGGACGATCATCACGGTCATAGCGCAGGTGTATCTGGCGTCGGCTTTTGGTAGCGCGGCTTTCGTTCAGCCGGGCATGGGACGTGCCTACTTGCGGGGTGAGACGGCGGCGGCACAGGCGCTGAACGCCGATACCGCGTATGGTCCCGCCTTCATGGCTACCGCCGGTTTCGCGGTCTTGTTTGGCTCATCGGACGTGTTTTTGGTCGTCGCCCTGGTTCGGACATCACCTCGATTGCGAGTGCCGGGCATCCTTTACGCCCTGAGCGCTCCGCTCTTCATCTGGAGTGGTCAGGTCGACCTCATTCGCTGCAACAAGCACTCGCCGGTTTGCTCCTCACCGTTGCCGCGGTGATCATCGCCGTTCGACTTCCGAGGGAAGCCCCATGACGGGTGAGATTCCCCCGAGTGGACCGTCGGAACGCTCGGCGGTTTGGGTCCCCTATGTCGTTCGTCGAGCTGAGCGCACATTTGCGGTCGACGCCATGCCGGCGGATCGTTCCGTAGGTCGGTCCTCTTGTGGACTCGATGCTGATAGGCCGGTCAATGCCGCGGCTGAACCCAGTTATCGGCGAGGCTGCCTTGGGCGTGTGCGCGCCGGCCAGTCAGCGTGAAGCTTATCGGAATGCCGGGTTTGCCGCCCCTGCCGTCTAGCAGTGAGGACTAAATTCGCAGGGAATCTAATTGTGATAGATAATCTATCGGTGATAGCATGAGCCATGGCTCTCGAACAGCCACCGCCCAGGGGGACATCAGCGTCGGCAGATCCGCGGCCGGGGCGCCGAGCAGCCAGGTTCGAAAACATTCTTTCGGCTGCGTGGAGCATCGCCGACGAGCAGGGTTTGGCCGGTGTCTCGTTGCGCGCGGTGGCACGGCGGGTCGGGTTGCGCGAACCCTCCCTGTACGCCTACATCGATTCCAAGTCGGCCCTCTACGATGCGATGTTCGCCCAGGCTGGCAGGTCCTTGCTCGCGCATGCGAAGTCCTGGTCCTATTCCGGTGACCCTCGGCAGGCGGTGCGGGATGGGTGCTTGGCGCTGTGGGACTTCGTCAGTCACAATCCAGCCGCGGGTCAGTTGCTGTTCGAGCGGACCATTCCGGGATTTGAACCCAGCCCCTCCTCGTACGCGTTCGCGCAGGAATTCCTGGCGTTCGATACGGAGTTGCTGGTAGCCGCGGGCGTCGCCGATCCAGCCGACGTCGACATCTTCACCGCGATCCTGGGCGGTCTGTTCGCCCAACAGCAAACCAATGAGCCAGGTGGCGATCGGTGGATCCAGCACCTAGACGCCGTGCTTGAGATGTTCTTCGCCCACGTCGACCGTCGAATCCAACCTCCATTGCCGTCTCCGCCGCATGAGACTGCGGCGTCCGGAGCAAGCAAGCCGCGGCTCGCATTAATCGCAACAGGCGCGCCGCAACCCGCCGGCCGACGCGAAGGAGCCCACCCGTGAGCGCAGAGACTGTCATTCAGACGGGGACTATCCCGCGCATTCAACATGACGAGGCCATGGCCATCACCGCGGAGGAAAACCGTCGGCTCGGGGAGCTCCTGGTTGAAATCAAGCCCGACCAGTGGTCTCTGCCGACCGACTGCACCCGTTGGGATGTTCGCGCCATCGCCGTACACCTCATCGCAAGCGCGGAGGCGCAGGCATCGGCCATCGAGTTCGTTCGTCAGGCGGTGGTCGGATCGCGGCTGACCAAGCAAATCGGCGGGATCTACCCGGTTGACGGATTGAACGAAGCGGGCCTGCGCGCCAGGCGCCACCTCACTCCCGACGAACTTCCCGAGCTCTGGAGCTCAGTCGCCGCGAAGGCGCTGCGTGCCCGGCGTCGAATGCCCAGACCGATCCGGGCGCTGCCGCTCCTCAGACTGGCACCGAAGTACTGGAAGCCGCTCGGCTACCTCTACGACATTGGCTTTACCCGTGACGTGTGGATGCACCGAGTCGACCTCAGCCGCGCCATCGGCCGCACCTTCCACGCTACGGCTACCCATGACGGGCGGATTGTCGCCGACATCATCGCCGAATGGGCCACCACCCACAAAGACCCCTTCACCCTCAACCTCACTGGACCCGCCGGCGGAATCTATAGTCGAGACCCTGCGCCCGCGGGCGACCGCATCGACATGGACGCCATCGACTGCTGCCGCATCCTCTCCGGCCGCGGAACCCCAGTCGGCGTCCTTCACCACCCACTCCTCCTTTAGCGCCGATCGCGGCTAGCAACCATAACTTTCCGCCGCCCCAGCAAATAAGGAGCCGCCCCAGCACACAAGGAATTGCCCCGCGGCCCACCGCAGGTCCACTCAAAAGAGCAGATCTGATCCGAAGCTCGGGGAGTGGTCGCACACCGATCTGGCACCACGGAATGGCCCCTACCGCCGGGCTCTCAGAGGGGATGAAAGGCCAGACCCAACCATAGAAACTATGTCGCTGGCGGTTCCGCATCTACCGAGCCAAGTGTCCGCAAACCGGTCAGCTTGCGGCACGCGTATCAGAGCGCACCGAAGAACCCGGCTATGTCGGCGGCCAACAGCTCGGGCGCCTCGGCTGCCGCGAAGTGGCCGCCCCGCGGCATGGGCGTCCAGCGCTGGATGTCGTAGAGGCGCTCGAGCCAGCCCCGCGGAATGTCGCCTTCGGCGGCCAGCTGGTGGCTGAACTTGGCGAACCCAGTTGGGACGGCCACGAAGTCGTCATGGTTTAGCGGCGTGCGGAACCACCGGTTGTCGTAGTAGTCGCGCATCGAGGACGTGATGGTGCCTGTCACCCAGTACAGGGTGACCGTGGTGAGCAACAGCTCGCGATCGATGCTGCCGAAGTCGTCGGACCAGGAGCGCCACTTCTCGAGGATCCACGCGGCCAGGCCGGCGGGAGAGTCAGTGAGGCCGTAGCCCAACGTCTGGGGCTTGGTCGACTGGATCGCTTGGTAGCCGTGTTCGGTAGCAATCCATGCGGCAAGACTCTCGCGGTAAAGGTGCTCCGCCTCGCTAACGGGACGGGAGCCCGGACCGGTGTAGGGCGCTACCTCGGGTGTGCTGAGGTGTAGGCCGATCAGCGGGGACGGGTCCTCAAGCGCCATGTACGTGGCGACGCCCGCGCCGAAGTCGCTGCCGCCTGCGGCGTAGCGGTCGTACCCCAACTCGCGCATCAGGCGGTGCCATCGACGAGCGGTGTCGCGGTACGTGACGCCGGTGCGGGCCGGGCGCTCCGAGAAGCCATAGCCGGGCAACGAGGGGATCACCAGGTCGAACGCCGGCCCCTCGATGCTGTGCGCCGCCGGATCTGTGAGCAGCGGCACGAGCGGTAGCAGCTCGGCGAACGTACTCGGCCAGCCGTTGGTCAAGATGAGCGGAACGCCGCCGCCGGAGCCGGCGCGGGCGTGGACGAAGTCTGTTCATAGATCTCGAGACGTGTTGCCGTGGACCTGTCGAGTTCGACCTCGCCCATGCGCCCGAAGAAGTCAGCGGGCACTATCCGGGTGTCAATCATCACTTGCTGCGCGAGTGCCAGATCCTCGTGCTGGCGATGATCGCAACGTGGCGCTGGGATAGAGGCGACCAACTCCCAAACGGGCGTCAGCTGGGCACACAGTGTTCAGCCAGATTCGAGCAGCTCTCAAATCAGGAGGGCTCGATACCCGGAGCTGATCCCCGGGACTTTCAGATCTCGTTGGTCTTGGACGCCGCCCACCCCGTCTGATAGTGATCTTGGCGCTAGCTCGTTCTCAGCCGACATCTCGGGAGTACGTTCGACCGGAAGCTAATTCCGGTCATCCGGCGCGGAGTGGGAGGACGACATGAGTGCGTTCACTGTCGAGTTCGAGAACCGGTCCGGTGAGCTGGCCCGTCTCTGTGAGGCCATGGCTGCTCGTGGCGTGAACATCGTCGTGTGTGGTGCGGCACACGGCGGCACGGGCACGGTTGCATTCATCGCGGACGACGAGAGGGGTGCCAGGGACGCGCTTGAGGGCGCCGACATCGAGTACAACGAGCGGCCCGCCCTCACTATCCGCATGGAAAACGTGGCAGGGGCCGGTGCGAAGGCTTTCCGGAAGCTCGCCGATGCTGGCGTCAACATTGATCTGCTCCTTCCGGTTCGAGTGTCGGCGGAGGAGTTTCTGGCCGTGGTCTGTGCCGAGAATCTCGAGGCTGCTGCCAGTGCGCTCGGCGATCAGGTAGTCGGCGACTAGGGGGAGTCCTGGTCAATGCCTCTCCAGGCCGACGCCACCCGCCCGGCGAGCGCAGCTTGAGCGGATCGATCGGCACCATGTGCTGCATGAACAGCACTAGCAGCATGGAGCTGTAGCCTGAATAAGCCAGGGCGAGCGGCTCAACTGAACACACTCACCGGTCGCGCCGTGAACGATGACGGGCCCGGTAGAGGGGCGGCTAGGGGACGACGACCGCACATCAGCGTTGCTGGTCCTCGCCAGCAGTGTGGACCCAAACCTTGCAAGCACCTGTGACCGCGTGGTGCTCTCGAGCAACGATCCGCAGCCTCATGATCAGGCCCAGCGACACAGCGAGGGCGGTCAGGAGGGCCCGGAGGATTGGTGTCGTCCCATGCGGTTGGTCCCTAGGCTGGCGGCATGCAGACAGAGATCAGTTCGGGCCCCGCATTCGCCTTCGGTGAGATCAGCCTGGCCCCCGGCAGCAGTGTTCGCGTCGAGGCCGGCGCGATGGCGATGACCCGCGGCGACGTGGCGATGACCACGTCCACGCGAGGAGGTTTCCTCAAAGGGTTGCGGCGCTCACTGGGCGGTGAAAGCTTCTTCGTCAACGACTTCACCTCACAGGCGGGCGGCCTCGTGGCGGTGGCTGCGCCGCTGCCCGGTGACATGACGCACATCCCTCTCACCGGCGGGACGCTCCTGGTGCAGTCCGGGTCCTGGGTGGCGTCCGATCCCACGGTCGAGGTCGACTCGGCCTGGGGCGGCAGCAAGTCGTTCTTCAGCGGCGAGGGCCTTCTGCTGCTGCGCTGCAGCGGGCATGGCGACCTCCTGATCGCCAGTTACGGCGCGATCCGCGGCTACACCCTAAATGAGGGCGAGACGATGACGCTCGACACCGGCCACGTGGTGGCCTTCGACGACACAATCCACTACGCCGTCCGTAAATCGGGGGGCTGGAAGTCGACGCTGCTGGGTGGGGAAGGGCTGGTGACGGACTTCACCGGACCCGGGCGGCTGTGGCTGCAGACGCGGAACAGCAGCGAACTGGTGAGCTGGCTGGCCGTACGGTTGCCTTCCCAGCGCGACTCCTCATCCTAGATCGACTCAGGCGGCTGACCGCTCGGAGTGAGCTTCTTCGGCATGCGTCTCCCTCGAACGGCGTAGTCGCGGGACTCGTCGACTGGTCAGGGCGAGCCGCATCAAGATGGCTGGGCCGGCCCTGCGACCGTCGCAGAGCAAATCTGCGCCGCCGCCGGTTATTAGACCGGACTGGGCCGGTTGCCATTCCGCATCTGACCGAGTGTCCGTAAGCCGCGGCCTACGGGACGAGCTGCTGCAGACTTCTGGTACCCGAAGATCGGTAGGTTCGCCGCCGTGGGCGATGGCGGCTGGTGGCGGACGCTGTGGTCTATCAGGTGTTCCGCGCAGCTTTTGGTGGCAGCGGCGAGGGGTATCGGCGATCCGCCGCCCCGCAGTGAAGTCCCGCAAGCCGTTCGCCGCAACCACTTGAGGCCGCAACCATTGCGGCCAGCCGGGAGTCGGCAACTACGCAGGCAATCGGGCGTCTCTCCCGGCGATGCGCGGAGCGCAAGCCGGTTAGCGCGTCCCCGGGGGTACATCAATTATGGTTGGCGAATGATCATCGCCCCTGAGGAATACGTCGACCTTAAGACGCCCTACGGCCCGATGCGCACCTACGTCCTCAGTCCGGCGGCCGCGGGACGCTACCCCGGGCTCGTGCTGTTCTCCGAGATCTTCCAGGTGACCGGTCCCATCCGCCGTACCGCCGCCTTTCTCGCCGGCCACGGCTACACCGTTGCGGTGCCGGAGATCTTCCACGAGCTGGAGAAGGATCCTGGCGTCGTCCTCGCCTACGACACGGCGGGCGCCGACCGGGGCAACTCCCACAAGATCACTAAAGAGCTTGCTTCCTACGACGCGGACGCCCGAGCCGTGCTGGACTTTCTCGCCGACCACCCCTCGTGCACCGGCAAGCTCGGGTCGATCGGGATCTGTGTCGGCGGCCATCTTTCCTTCCGTGCCGCCTTCAATCCCGATGTCCGGGCCGCGGCCTGCTTCTACGCCACCGATATCCACAAGCGCGGTCTCGGCCAGGGTATGAATGATGATTCGTTGGACCGGGTCGGGGAGATTCGCGGCGAGTTGTTGATGATGTGGGGCCGCCAAGATCCGCATATCCCGCGTGAGGGCCGCGAGCGCATCCACGCCGCGCTTGAAGACGCCGGAACCCGCTTCTCGTGGGTGGAGGTGAACGGCCAGCATGCGTTCGGCCGTGACGAGGGCCACCGCTACGACCCCGAGCTCGCGCGCCAGTGCCTTGGACACGTGCTGGATCTGTTCCACCGCCGGCTTGGGCAGGGCGAGGAGGAAATGGGCGCCGACAGTGGGCCGGTCGAGACCCGTCACTGAAGCGGCAAACAAAGACGCGGTTTGCACGTGGCGAGTGGTCGCACGCCGGTCATGGCCGCCACAAACCGATCTTGTGCACCGCGCACGCTTCACGGATGGCCCTACGGCCGGGCTTGCAGGCGGGATGAAAGGAAGCCGGACCCAACCCTAGAAAGTATGTCGCTGGCGGTTACCGGAGCGGTACACATCACAACCTGAGCTTGGACCGCCGAAGTCTGTATGGCGGTCGGCTTGTGGCAAGCCATCCGCGCCAGTGCAGCACACTTGGCAGGTGGAAGTTGAGATCAAGCTGTTGCTCGACGAGTCGTCAGCCGGCCCTCGTCTCCACCTTGATCAAGATCGTGCGCCGTTATGCCGAGGTGCTCGACCAACAGACGTACTGGTGCTGGTCGAGCGACACACCGCCTCGCCAACGGCTACACACCTCGCTGTTCCGCGACCGCTTTCTACGCCCGCCGGCACACCGCCACCGACGACATCTCCGGCATCGCGACGCACGTCGCCCAGAACCTCATGGGCTCAACCACTTGACCGCCAGTGAGTCGGCGGTCGCGACGCACTGTGCTGCTTCCGGGACTCGTCATTTCCGGCTTAGGTGGAGATGTTGTTTGCCTGTGACAGGCGTCCGCACGTGCGCGTTGGCCTATTTTGTCGGCGGTCGGTCTCCCCGGAACACCATTGCGAAGTCCTTCGCGAACTGTTGATAAGGGGTCGCGCGATGATCCGTGAGCCGTTCGACATCATCGGTCGTCCAGTCACTGTAGCCGGCGCTATGCGCGTTCGCGTACTCAGTCAAGGTATCGGCCATCCACTCGCTGAGACCCCTCGCCAGCATGGTTTCCTTCGCCTTCTCAAGAGAGACGCTTACATAGCTCACTTCTCGCCCGAGGATTCCGCTCAATATGCGTGCCACATCATGGAAGGAGATAGCGGCCGGACCGGTCAAAGTGTAGGTCTTGCCGTCATGGCCATCTTCGGTGAGAACCCTCGCCGCAACTGCGCCAATGTCGCGGGCATCGATCATTCCCAACCTGCCATCCTTCATCGGCTGATAGATCTTGCCTTGCGTGGCAACCGTCGATGCAGCCATCAAAGTGTTCTGCATGAATGACTGGGGTCGCAGCAAGGTGTAAGGCAGCCCCGATGATGCCAAGGCGTCCTCGATCACGGCGTGCTGCCTGCTGTTTCTGGTTGGGGCTTGGTGAGAGGCCTGGTGGACCGACAATCTCACGATGCGCGGAGCCATGCCTGAATTTCTCACCGCCTGGATGACGTTGGTGGCTTGAGTGATCTGTTCAGGGTGAATGGGAGTCGCAAGGAACACCGCCGTGACCTGATCCAACGCCGGACCCAAGGTCTCGGGCTTGAGGAAGTCACCTTGAATCACCTCAACGCCTCGGCTCCTGAGCGATTGCGCCTTCGACTCATCGTGGCTGAGCACCCGCAGAGCGACATCGGCATCGCTCAACCTGCCGAGCAGGGCACTCCCCACCCGGCCCGTTGCACCGGTGATCAGCACAAGCCCCGTACTCGCCATGTTCAGGTCTCCCTATGGTCTGTGTGCTGCTCGGGACGACAATAAGTATCCGACACGCGCTGGATGACCTTAACTGATCACGCAGGCGCGGCCCCGATTGTGAACGTGCGGCCACCGAGGGCCAGAGAACCTGCCCGGCCAGATCAGGGCGGCCAGTCTGCGATCTTGGCATCAACACCAACCAGGACGCCAGCGACGATCCAAGTTCGCAAGCCGGTCGGCCCTAAGGACAAGTTCATACCCACGAGCGGAATCCGGTCGAGGGTCGGCTGTTGGGCACCTTGCCTCGTTCGAGTCGCTGTCTGGTGCCTGCTTGACCGTTCGAACGCTGCTGGTGTTAGAACGGGCAGCTGTCTTGCGAACATGCGTTGACTTGGCCGCCGGCAGTTTGTGTGATGGTGCGCGCTGATCTCAACTGCGTTTGGTGTTGATCAACTTCTCTTGACAAGGAGAAGATGACCCAAGGGCTGCACGAAAACGAGGAATCAGGGTTCGAGCCCGGATTGAGGTTACTGGCGTGGGTCGCGCGGCTCACCCGTCGCCGCTGGGCTTGCTTGGTGCTTGGAGCCGAAGTTAGGAGCTGGGATGGTTGCCGGAAGTTATGGCTATGTCATCGTGGGCGCCGGGTCGGCGGGTTGTGTACTGGCTAACCGGCTGTCGGCGGATCCCATGTGCCGGGTTGCACTGCTGGAGGCGGGCGGGCCGGACCGGGCGCGGGAGATCCACATTCCGGTGGCGTTTACGAAATTCTTCCTGACCGGCTACGACTGGAACTTCCGCACCAGCAAGCAGCCGCAGCTGTCGGATCGGCAGATCTATTGGCCGCGTGGCAAGACCCTGGGCGGTTCGTCATCGATCAACGGGCAGGCGTGGACACGTGGGCACCGCGTCGACTACGACGGCTGGGCGCAAAGCTGTCCGGGCTGGTCTTATGACGAGGTGCTGCCGTACTTCCAGCGAGCCGAGCACCGCGTGGGCAGCAATGCTGGCGGGGTGTATGGCACCTCGGGCCCGCAATTCATCTCCGAGCTGCGCGACCCTAACCCGACCACGGCGGCGTTCCTGGCCGGGTGCGCCGAGCTGGGCCTGCGCCGCCCCGGCGAACTCAACGAGCCGGACAACACCGGATATGCACCAACCCCGGTAACCCAGCGCCGCGGGCTGCGGCACAGCGCCGCAGACGCCTACTTGCGCCCAGCCAGGCGGCGACGCAACCTAACCGTCCTCACCGGGGCGTACGCCCAGCGGATTCTGCTCGAGGGATCCCGTGCCACCGGCGTGGAGTACCGGGATGCGGCCGGTGTGACCCAGCGAGTGACCGCCTCCCGCGAGGTGATCCTTAGCGCCGGCACCGTCAATTCACCGCAGCTGCTCATGCTTTCTGGCATCGGCGATGCCGACCAGCTGCGCGCTGCCGGCGTGGAGCCGGGCCATGAGCTGGTGGGCGTCGGTGCGAACTTGCAGGACCACCTGGCCGCCGGGATCGTCGTTCACTGCCCAAAGCCGGTCACACTCGCCGGGGCTGGGTCCCGGGCCCAACTGGTCCGGTTCCTGCTCGCGCGTCGCGGGATGCTCACCTCCAGCGTGGACGAGGCGATCGCCTTCGTCCGCAGCGACCCAGCTCTGGCCGCCCCCGATCTTGAGCTCATCTGGCTCCCGGTACCGTTCCTGGGCGAGGGCCTGACACCCGCACCGGCTCATGGGCTGACCTTGGCGGTGCTGTTCCTGCAACCGGACAGCCGGGGTGACATCCGTCTTGCCAGCGCCGACCCCGCGGAGCCGCCGGTCATCGACCCTGGCTACCTAACCGCCGAGTCGGACCTGCGCGGTCTTCTCGCCGGCCTGCGCATCGCCGAGCGGCTGTGCGACACCGTCGCGCTGCGCCCCTACGTCGGCGCGCCCATGGCGCCCTGGCCAGGCAAGGTCGATGATGCGAAGCTGGCCACGCTCGTTCGGGAACACGCCCAGACGGCATACCACCCTGTTGGCACCTGCCGCATGGGCACTGACGACGCCGCGGTGGTGGACTGTGAGCTACGGGTCCGCGGCCTGGACGGGTTGCGTGTGGTGGACGCGTCGGTGATGCCGCGGATCATCCGCGGCCATACCCACGCGGCGACCGTCATGATCGCTGAACGAGCAGCCGATCTCATCCGAGCGAGCAACCACAAGCCTGAACCAGCCACCGTGGACACCGCCTGACCGCTTCGCCTCCCGCGGAAAACCTCCCTGCCGGATCACCAGCGGATCATGCACTGTGAGGGCGCCGGCGATCGGCGGCAGTCACAGCCAATCGCCGTCGCAGGTTCAAACCCGGCTGCATGGGCCGAACGTCCCGCCGTCTCAACGGCCACGCTCTGGCCTGCGCAGCCGCGGACGCGCTGGGCCGCGACTCAATCGACTGTTGCGTCGGTAAGCGACTGTTCAGGTTTGAGTAGCGCGTACTCGCCTCGTTCGCGCGACGCTGGCGGCGTGAACCGGCTGTCAACATCAGCGATCTACGTCAAGTGAGGTAGCCCGAGCAGCGCCTAATCGGAGATTGACGAATGACCGCCGCGCCTCCACTTCGGCTGACTGCGCGCTGGCGGCCGAGAACCCGCCGGGAGCGGCCGAGCATCCCGCGCGAGGGAAATGAAGTATCGCGATGATCACCTTCGCTAGCCCTCCTGTTTGGCAAGGATCTTGCATACCGATCTCTGGTTGGCGACCCAGGAACGTCGCATGGTCGACAGATAGCCTCGGACGGGCGGCTGACGTGGGTCTTCCGCTGGCCGGCTGCGGGTGGTTACGGTCGTCTATGCCGATGTCTGATCCAGTCGATGCGACAGCCTCGACTACCGCCTTGCCGACGGGGACGGTCACGTTTGTCATGACCGATATCGAGGGTTCGACGCGGCTGATTCAGGCGCTGGGTGATCGGTATCCGCAGTTGCTCGCGGAGCACTACCGCCTGTTGCGCGAGGCGTTTGGCTCGGCCGGTGTGGAGGTGGGGTCGGAGGGAGATGCGCTGTTCTACGCGTTCACCGACGCACCGTCTGCGGTGCGAGCCGCACTGGACGCCCAACGCCGGCTGTTTGAGCACCGGTGGCCGGCCGATGTGGTGGTGCGGGTGCGGATGGGGATCCACAGCGGCGAAGGGCGGTTGCTGAGCGGAGACTACGTGGGCTTGGACGCGCATCGCACGGCCCGGATCACCGCGGCTGGCCACGGGGGGCAGGTGGTGTTATCCGACGCTGCTCGGGTGTTGAGTGAAGCCTCGCTGCCGCCGGGCGCCACACTGCGTGATCTTGGTGAGCATCGGCTCAAGGATCTGGAGCGTGTGGAGCACTTGTTCCAGCTCGTGGCGCCGGATTTGCCGGCGCAGTTCCCGCCGTTGCGGTCGGTGCCTGGCCGCCCGCACAATCTCCCGGCCCAGGTCACCGGCTTTGTCGGTCGCGCGCGGGAACGGCAGCAGCTGGTGGATCTGCTGCGCTCCTGCCGGCTGTTGACCCTCACCGGACCTGGCGGCACGGGCAAGACTCGGCTGGCGGTCGAGGTCGCCGCCGGGTGCGTCGCGGCCTTTGGTGACGGAGTCCATTTTGTCCCGCTGGCCACGATCACCAATCCCGACTTGGTGATCCCGTCGATCGCGACCACGTTCAACCTCCGGGAGGGACCGGCACGCTCGGTCTTCGAAGCGCTGATCGGCCACCTCGGCCAGCGAACCATGCTGCTTGTCCTGGACAATTTCGAGCAGATCATCGACGCCGCCCCGGTGGTGGGTGAGCTGCTGGCGGCGGCGTCCCAGCTGACGTTGCTGGTCACCAGTCGGGAGCCACTTGGCATCGCTGGTGAGCAGGAGTTCCCCGTCCCGCCGCTACGGCTGCCGAACGGTAGCGCCCGCCTTGGGATCGAAGAGTTGCGTGGAGTGGAATCGGTGGCGCTGTTCCTGCAGCGAGCGCGCTCAGTCCGCCCCGGCTTCGACTTGACGCCTAGCAACGCCGCGGCTGTGGCGGAAATCTGCGTGCGGCTCGACGGCCTCCCGCTGGCGCTTGAGCTGGCGGCCGCGCGAGTCCGGCTGTTCCAGCCGCATGAGCTGCTGGCCCACCTGGACCAGCGTCTGTCGTTCCTGACCGGCGGGCGTGACCGCCCGGAACGTCAACGGACATTGCGCGGTGCCGTCGAGTGGAGTCACGAGCTTCTAGGGGAGGCGGAGCGGGCGCTGTTCCGGCGGCTGTCAGTGTTCATCGGCGGCTGCACGCCTGTGGCGGTCGAAGCGGTGTGCCAGCCAGGCGAGCTGGGGCTGGAAGCCGTCGATGGGTTGTCCTCACTGGCCGACAAAAGCCTGCTGCACCGCGACGAAACCGTCGGCGAGCTGCGCATGACGATGCTCGAGACCATTCACGAGTACGCCCGAGAACGGCTCGAAGCCTCCGGTGAAAAGCCCGAGATGGCCGCTCGGCACGCCGCGTTCTTCCTGAATCTCGCCGAGCAGGCCGCCGAGCACCTTCGCGGACCGGATCAGCGGCCCTGGCTGAACACCCTGGATTGGGAGCTGGACAACATTCGCGCAGTCATCCGACGGGCCATCGACTTTGGCGAACCAGAACCGGCGCTGCAGATGGCCGCCGCCCTCACTCAGTACTGGCTCGCCCGCAGCCACACGAAAGAAGGCCGCGGGTACCTCGAGGAGCTGCTGGCGTCGCCGACGCAGAATATGTCCTCGGCGTCCCGCGCTGCCGGCCTCGAGGCGGTGGCCGAGATCGCCGGTTGGCAAGGCGACTACGCCACGATGCGTCCACTGACCGAAGAAGCCCTCGCCAGGTATCGAGAGTTGGGCGACGCGAGGGGCATGGCGAATCAGCTCGGAAACTTGGGTTACGGAGCCATCATGACCGACCCCCAGGCAGCACTTGAGCTGTTCCGAGAAAGCATCGAGGCGTACCAGCAGGCCGGATCCCCGCCGATGATCGGCGGCTCGCTCGTCGGCCTGGGCGTCGTCCAGATGCGCCTCGGCCGCCTCGAGGACGCGGTCAGCAGTCTTGAGGAGGCAGAACAGCACCTCCGTGAAGCAGGCGCCGACGACTTCCACTTCGTTCCCATTGGCATGCTCGGCGTGGTGGCCCGGCTGCAGGGAGATCTAGCCGCGCGCGGCGACGCTATTTCGAGGTCCTCGGCCGGTCACATCAGGCAGGCCGCCAACTAGGGATCAACATGGCACTAGGGCTTCTGGCAGATCTGGCTCTCCTTGAGGGCCAACCGGAGCGGGCTGCAGTCCTGGCTGCCGCCGCAGCAGGCTTGGACGAGGAGCTGGGCGGGACTCCCTCGATCGAACTTGCCGGCATTCCCGATCCGCTCACCCGGGCCCGCGCCGAACTCGGAAATGAGCGGTACGAGGCCGCCGTGAACCGTGGTCGCACCGGCCACATTGATGAGATCGTGCGACTTGCGCTCGCAGGCACGGCCGACACTCGAGACACCCTGGCGAAGGCACCGTATGACGCTTCTACGTGATGTCAAGCTGCCATCGCGGTGTTGAGGCTGCGGTAGAGCTCCCGGGCGATGTAGCGCTTGAGGCAGCGGCGGATTTCGGGATCGGTCTTGCCTTCTGCGCGGCGCCGGGCGATTTAGGCCCGGGTTTGCTGGCACGTGCGCCAGCGAGTCAGGAGGATATCGTGCAGGGTGCGGTTGAGGTGGCGGTCGCCGCCGCGGTTGAGCCGGTGACGGACGATGCGGCCGCTGCTGGCGGGGATCGGGCTGGCGCCGGCGAGCGCTGTGAGGTTCCCCCGCTTTTCTGGAGGCTCTCGATCTTGGTCTGATTGGGCCAAGGGAGGAGCTGATGTGATTAGACCGAGCAAGTTCGCGCCGGAGTTTAGGGCCCGGGCGATCGATTTGTATCGGTCCTCAGAGGGCCGCACGATCGCCGATGTGGCCCGGGAGCTGGAGATCGGCACCGAGACGCTCCGTAAGTGGGTCCACCTGCCGGTTCTCGGTGTCCGGTAGACGGTCACTGGCTTACGGGCTGGGGTCCTAACCGCTGGTTGGCCTCAAGGCGTTCCACTTGCGTACGGTGCCGTTGGCCCATCGGTGGACGTCCTAGCATTATCTGGGTGACCCGAGCGATGCGCGACGGTGGTTGGCGTGGTTGATGCCGACGATGTCCGGCGGATCGCGATGCGCCTTCCGCATACGGTGGAGATTGACAGCGACGGTTTCGACTTCCGTGTGGGCAACCGTGGGTTCGTCTGGTCATACCCGGAGTACGTTCCGGGTCAGCGGCGGGTGATCCGCACTGACATCGCCGTCCTATATGTGGGTGACGAGGCGGAGAAGCAGGCGTTTCTGCTGAGCGAGCCGGAGGTGTTCTTTACTACCTCCGCCTACGATTGGTCGCCGCTGGTGATGGTCCGGCTGGAGGCCATCGACATCACGCGGCTCCGCGAGCTGGTCACCGATGCCTGGCACATGCGGGCTCCAGCCGAGTTGAAGGTCGAGTATCCGCTCGTGTGCGGCGACGGCGATAGGTGAGTTGCGGGCGATGGTGCGATTGACCCGGGACGGCACCGCAGGCCCGCAGCGAGCTCAAGACACCAAATGCCGACAGCGCCGCAGCCCTTCGTGGTGTGACCCCTCTCAGCCGCCGGCTGACGTCGCCTCGCTATCGGCTTGGACTCCGACGAGCCCTTCTGAAACAGGTACGCGGTCAGCACCACGCACATTCCCATCTGGAGGGACTCACTGTCCCAGTTCTCGAAAGCCGCCTCGACGAAGTCGCCACTGGTCAAGTACTCAGTCAGGCGTGCGGGACGGCTCTCCGTGCTCACGCCTGATCGGCGTTGTACACCTGCACGCCACAGATGATCATGCCCACGAGGAACGCCGCGAAGAGTGCGAGGTTGGCGATCAGGAGGCCTTTTTCCTTCATCCAGCGACTCATCTCCAGCATCATCGCCCCCGGCGCCCGGGCCGCGCAGGGGTCTCTACGGCGAGCACAGCGGATAGGACCTGGGCGTAGCGTGGATGACTAGGGGGAGACCTGGATGAGGTCTGGTCCAGCGATTGGAAACGCCAGGCCTCTCTTTTGCCGCTTCGGTCCTGACCTGTCCGGTCTACGAGTTCGTCAGGGTGCGTAGCCGACGTGCGTTGGTCACCGCGTGCCCGTATCCGTCGTTGTTGAAGTAGGCGAAGACGCCAAGGTGTTGTCGGTGCCACTCGCGGATGCGGTCGGCCCACCAGTACAGATCGGCTTCGCCGTACGAGCCAGCGTAGAGGTGGTCATGGTCAGGGCCGTGGAGCCGCACGTAAACCGTTGTCGAGGTGGCTCGCAGCACACAGGGCAGGCCGGCGCCACTCATCACCACGTAGGTTGCGTGGTGGCGGCTCAGCAGTTCGAACACCGGATCGACGGCCCAGCTGTGGTGGCGCAGCTCGACAGCGACACGCATCCATTCCGGTAGGCCGCGCAGGAAGTAGTCGAGCCGGTCGTCATCACGTTCCTGGTCGGGCGGCAGCTGGACCAGCAACAGTCCGCGTCGCTCCCCTAGCTCGTGCCAACACTCCACCAGCCGAGAGGTCCATGTCTCGGGCCGATACAGACGCCGGCCGTGGCTGAGGCCGCGGGGTGCCTTCACGCTCATCCGGAATCCTCGGGGTAGCCGATGGCTCCATCCTCGGAACGTCTGCTGCTGCGGCCATCGGTAGAAGCTCGCGTTCAGCTCGACTGTGTCGAACTCCTGTGTGTACCGGCGGAGCCGGTCTGTGGGTGCCAGCGAGGGCTCGTACAAGACCGTGTTCCAGTGGTCGTAGCTCCATCCCGACGTCCCGATCCGGATGTCACTCATTCCTCCCCCATCGCCGGCACCTTCTGCCCACCGAGTCATGCTGGAGGTGGCTTACCGAACCCATCATCGTCTTCTCGCCCAATCGATCGCGCTCCGGTCGCGGCCAGCCGGCCCCGAAATGCAGCACCCCGCGATCTCGGCTTCCACCGTGCCGGAGGTGGAAACCGAAGTACGAACATCTCTACCCGCGCCACCATCGGCGACGGCAACGCCCTCGCCGTCGAAGTCAACCTGTTCCGCCACACCTACAACACTCTGCGACCCCACCAGGCCCTCGACGAACGCACACCACGTGCGGCTTACTCGCCGTCGAACACTGCGATTAGCGTGTGGCCTTTGGCGGACCCGCTACTTGACTGGGAGGTCCTGACATGACCAGTAAGTTCACCGAGCTTGCGATCGACTGTGCCGATCCCAACGGTCTCGCCCGGTTCTGGTGCTCGGTCCTTGGCTACGAGGTGCAAGACGAAGACGAGGGAATTGTCACAATTGGCTCCCCTATGGTGCCTGAAGGCAGGAATCACCTTGGCCCAGTGCCACCGACGTTGACATTCGCGCACGTGCCCGAGGGCAAGACCGTCAAGAATAGGCTCCACCTCGACGTCAACCCAACCGACAGGGAGCAAGACGAAGAGGTCCGTCGCCTGCTCGACCTAGGTGCTCGACACGCCGACGTCGGCCAAGGCGATGAGAGCTGGGTCGTCCTTGCCGACCCAGAGGGGAACGAGTTCTGCGTCCTTGCGGACCGCCGCCCCTGATCGGAGGCCGCACACCGCGCCAGACCTACTTCCGGTCGCCTACCCACGCTCACCCGTGATCGCGCGCAGCGCCGTCGCTGGAAAATGTCGGAGGATGTGTTTGTCTTACACCGAGCCAAAACCTGTCACCCTTGTGCCAAGTACCAGCTCGTTCTCAATGCACAGGAAATGATATGACGGTACTCCCTAGGGCGACGCCGGAGCGGCTGAGCGCGTTCTCCGACGGGGTGTTCGCTGTCCTTATAACAGTGTTGGTTTTGGAGCTGCGGCCACCGGAGCTTCCCACCTTTAAAACGCTCCTGTTGCTTTGGCCAACATGGCTAAGTTACGCCGTGAGCTATCTATTCATCGCCATTGTCTGGACCAATCACCATTATCTCATGCGCTATGCCAGGGAGGCGACCCCTCGTCTATTGTGGTTCAATTTTGCGCATCTGTTTTCCATGTCGCTGCTTCCGTTCTCTACCGCTTGGATGGCCGTGAGCGCTTTGGCGCCCCAACCTGTTGCCTTCTATGCGGCCGTTTTCTTCCTCGTCAACGCGACTTACATATGCTTGATTTGGGAGCTTATCGATCGAACTCCAGTTGATGAGGTCTCACCGACGGTACGCAGGATCATGCACTTCCGATCGATCACGACTTTGTGCCTTTTCGGGGCGGCTGCGGTTGTAGCGCTGAAATATCCAGTGGTTGGACTCGGAATTTGTGTTTGTTGCCTGATCGTTTACTTGAGGCCCGATCCGCCGGGAGCGGGGACGCAGATATCTCGGGGATAGCACGGCCGCACGGCCATAGTGCATATGTCGCTCAGCAACTGCCACAGCGAACCCCAGCTAGTCAAGACTGCATTTGTGCTACTCGCATTAGCAGTCCATGGTCCTCGTAATCTTAGGTCTCGGCTTCGACCCCGCGGCGGCTCTCAGAGCAGCTGTGCTTCTGTCGAGGCCGGATGCGCCTCCTGCCGATACCCAGTTCAAGGCTCGGGCGATTGATTTGTATCGGTCCTCGGAGAGCCCACGATCGCCGATGTGGCCCGCGAGTTCGGGATCGGCACGGGACGTTCCGTAAGTCGGTCAGCTTGCGGCACGCGTATCGGAGCGCACCGAAGAACCCGGCTATGTCGGCGGCCAACAGCTCGGGCGCCTCGGCTGCCGCGAAGTGGCCGCCCCGCGGCATGGGCGTCCAGCGCTGGATGTCGTAGAGGCGCTCGAGCCAGCCCCGCGGAATGTCGCCTTCGGCGGCCAGCTGGTGGCTGAACTTGGCGAACCCAGTTGGGACGGCCACGAAGTCGTCATGGTTTAGCGGCGTGCGGAACCACCGGTTGTCGTAGTAGTCGCGCATCGAGGACGTGATGGCGCCTGTCACCCAGTACAGGGTGACCGTGGTGAGCAACAGCTCGCGATCGATGCTGCCGAAGTCGTCGGACCAGGAGCGCCACTTCTCGAGGATCCACGCGGCCAGGCCGGCGGGAGAGTCAGTGAGGCCGTAGCCCAACGTCTGGGGCTTGGTCGACTGGATCGCTTGGTAGCCGTGTTCGGTAGCAATCCATGCGGCAAACTCTCGCGGAAAAGGCGCTCCGCCTCGCTAACGGGACGGGAGCCCGGACCGGTGTAGGGCGCTACCTCGGGTGTGCTGAGGTGTAGGCCGATCAGCGGGGACGGGTCCTCAAGCGCCATGTACGTGGCGACGCCCGCGCCGAAGTCGCTGCCGCCTGCGGCGTAGCGGTCGTACCCCAACTCGCGCATCAGGCGGTGCCATCGACGAGCGGTGTCGCGGTACGTGACGCCGGTGCGGGCCGGGCGTTCCGAGAAGCCATAGCCGGGCAACGAGGGGATCACCAGGTCGAACGCCGGCCCCTCGATGCTGTGCGCCGACGGATCCGTGAGCAGCGGCACGAGCGGTAGCAGCTATCAGTTCGAGGCCGTGCTCGACGCCGCGACGGTCGCCCACTAATCCACCAAGTTGCGAGTAAGGGGAGTCTAAGTATCTGCGGATCGCCGCGTCCCTCTGCACCGTCGGGCCCTGTGGCTTGAGTACTTCACAGTTGGCTGGAATGTGGTCGATGACCCGAAAAGCTGCGACCTGGCCTGCGAACTTCATACGCCAATCAGGAGGTGGTTGGTCACTATTTGTGTGCCCTCACCCCAGATGACCCGCCATTGCAGGCATCGATGGGCTCAGTATCGACATCATCGAGCTGTACGAGCGCAACATGATTGACGAGTTGGCACTCAGGCTCGTGCACGGGGAGCTACCGGTAGGTAGTTGA
>CAWILN010000040.1:0-57098 GCA_963836855.1 uncultured Actinomycetota bacterium
ATCTGACCGCGGCGGTCCCGCCTGGCGCAGCCGTTTCCTGGGCGAGTGAGGCTGTTTGCGACTTCCTGGGCATCGGCGGTAGAATTTCATTAGTTCAAACACAATTCTATCTACCGAAATCCCAGGCCGCAACGTCGGTCGTCGCGTGTCGCCGCCGAGCAGGGAGGGCGGCTCATGATGCCTGCCCGCGTCGACTGGGGTTCGGCGCCGACCTTCCAGCGCTACGGCTCTACTCTTTCGACACTGGAACACGGCACCAACATGAACCAGAGCACCAGCAACCGGATACTCGTCAGCGAGGTCGGCCCGCGCGACGGCCTGCAATCGCGTCAAGGCCACCATGCCGACCGCCGACAAGCTGCGCTGGATCGACGCGCTGCACGCGGCCGGCCTGCGCGAGATCGAGGTCGGCTTCCTTCGTGCCGGCCGCAGCTGCTGCCGCAGATGGCCGACGCCGCCGAGGTGGTGCGCGCATGCGCTCACGCTGCCGGGCCTCACCGTGATGGCGCTGGTGCCCAACCTGCGCGGCGCCGCAGGCGGCGCTCGCGGCCGGCGTGCACAAGCTCACCATCCCGGTGTCGGCCAGCGCGGCGCATTCGCTGGCCAACGTGCGCAAGACGCGCGAGCAGATGGTCGAGGAGGTGCGCGCCATCGTCGACCTGCGCAGCGAGATCGCGCCGCAGGTCGAGGCTCGAGGCCGGCATCTCGACCGCCTTCGGCTGCACGCTGCAGGGCGAGGTGCCGGAGGACGAGGTGATCCGGCTGGCCGCGCAGTGCGTCGGCGGCCGGCGCCGACGAATCGGGCCTGTCCGACACCATCGGCTACGCCAATCCGGCGCAGGTGCGGCGCCTGTTCACGCGCGCTGCGCGCGGAGATCGGCGACGCAGGCCGGCGCCGCCCACATGCACAACACGCGCGGCCTGGGCCTGGCCAACTGCCTGGCCGCCTACGACGACGGCGTGCGCACCTTCGACGCCTCGCTCGGGCGGCCTCGGCGGCTGCCCCTACGCGCCCGGCGCCTCGGGCAACGTGGTCACCGAAGACCTGGTCTTCATGTTCGAGGCCATGGGCGTGCGCACCGGCATCGACCTCGGCAAGCTGATGGCGGCGCGCGAGCCGCTGCAGGCGGGCCTGCCGGGCGAGCCGGTCTACGGCATGACGCCGGAGGCCGGCCTGCCCAAGGGTTTCGTCCAAGGCTCGTGCATGAGCCGCCCATGCCTGAGCAAGCACAACGACCCTTGCCGCTCGCCGGCATCCGCGTCGTCGAGTTCACCCACATGGTGATGGGCCCGACCTGCGGCATGGTGCTGGCCGACCTGGGCGCCGAAGTGATCAAGGTCGAGCCGATCGACGGCGACAACACGCGCACGCCTGCTCGGCTCCGGCGCCGGCTTCTTCCCGATGTTCAACCGCAACAAGAAGAGCATCGCGCTCGACCTGCAGCAGCCCGAGGGCGTGCGAGGCCGCGCTGCAGCCTGATCGCCACCGCCGACGTCGTGAGCGAGAACTTCAGGCCCGGCACGATGGAGAAGCTGGGCCTCGACTACGCCAGCGCTGTCGAAGCTCAACCCGCGCCTGATCTACGTGCAGCCACAAGGGCTTCCTGCCCGGCCCCTACGAGCACCGCACCGCGCTCGACGAGGTGGTGCAGATGATGGGCGGCCTCGCCTACATGACCGGCCGCGCCGGGCGATCCGCTGCGCGCCGGCACCAGCGTCAACGACATCATGGGCGGCATGTTCGGCGCCATCGGCGCGATGGCCGCGCTGCGCGCAGCGCGAGCACGACCGGGCGCGGGCAGGAGGTGCAGAGCGCGCTGTTCGAGAACAACGTGTTCCTGGTCGCGCAGCACATGATGCAGTTCGCGGTCACCGGCCAGCCCGCCGCGCCGATGCCGGCCGCATCTCGGCCTGGGGCGTGTACGACGTGTTCACCGTGAAGGACGGCGAGCAGATCTTCCTGGCGGTCGGTCAGCGACACGCAATGGGCCATCTTCTGCGAGGCCTTCGGCTTCGCCGACCTGCAAGGCCGACCCGCGCCTGGCGACCAACAACGACCGCGTGCACGGCGCGCGACTGGATGATGCCGCAGCTGCGCGAGCGCCTGGCCGCATCAGCCGGCCGACGAGCTCGCCCGCATGTTCGAGCAGGACGGCCTGCCGCTTCGCGCCGATCACGCGGCCCGGAGGACCTGTTCGACGACCCGCACCTGCAAGGCCACCGGCGGCCTCGCGCCGATGCACCTGCCCGACGGCACGCGAGGTGGCGACGCCGCTGCTGCCGCTGATGATGGACCGGCAGCGGCTGCCGCTGCGGACCGATCCGCCGGCGACTCGGTGCAAGCACCGACGAGCTGCTGCGTGAACTGGGCTACTCGAACGCACAGGTGCAGGCGCTGCGCGCGGCGAAGGTAGTTGCCTGAGGCCGCGGGCGGCGCCCGCATGAGGACGCCGGCGGGGCGGCGCTGCCGGCGGCTTGTTGAGGCCGTCTCATGCAGGCGAGATCGGGTGACGAAGGCAGCGGCACATGATGCTGGTGAACCCCCAGCCACGTGCAGTAAGGATTGGTAACGAGAGACCTCCCACGATACCGTTGCTTGCATCCGTCATGAAGTGCCGCAGGACCGGCCCGGCCAGAGGCTAGCATCGGCTGTTTACAGGAAAGCGCCTTCCATGCCTCATCTTTCGCCTCGCTTCGCGCGCCGGGGCACCTTGCTGTTCCTTGCATTCACCATCTGCTGGATCGCATTCTCCAATCGGATCGCGGCTGCGCTGACGCTGCAGCCGGAGCAACAGCACCTGGTGCAGACATCGTCGCGACTGGTGTTCGCTTTCCTCGCAGCGGGGCTGCTCTACTGGCAGTTGAGGCGTGCGGAGGTGTCGGTCTCCCGCGCGCCTGCTGGCTATCTCATGCCGGCGACGGCGGCACCCTACGGGACCCGGCTCGCAGCCCGCGGCTTGCCGCCGAATGAACCTCCACTGGCACCTTGGGCGTTCCGTCTGCACGAACGCGATCGGGCAATGGCCGCTGCTACGACCTCGCAGGATCCGCTTCCGCCCCGCATGGCGGCCGTCATCTCGCGTCGAGTCGCGCTCGAAGCCGGCTTGCTGCTTGCGCGCCTGGACGATGAGTTCAGCCTGCAACTGCAACCGAAGTGGTGCGTCCGGACCCGGCGGACAATCGGCGCGGAGGCGTTGCTGCGCTGGAACTGCCCGGGCTCGGCGCCGTTTCACCGCAGGAGTTCATACCGATCGCCGAGCGCCACCCGGTCATCCTCGACCTGGGGCGATGGATGGTCGCCGAGGTGGTGCGGACACTGGCGGCGCGCCATCATCGGGACGGCGCGCTGCAGGTCTCGATCAGACCTGGTCCGCCTGCCAACTGCAGGACGAGGGCTTCGGTTCGTGCGGCGGCCAAGCCGGTCTGCCGCCATCCTGCATCCAGTTCGAGCTCACGGAGACCAGCCTGGTCCGCAATGTCGACACAGCCAGGAACTTCCTCGCGGAACTTCGCAACGACGGGTTTTCGCTGGCGCTGGACGACTTCGGGGCCGGCTATTCGTCCCTGTCCTATCTGGCGCGTTTGCCGGTCGACGTGATCAAGCTCGACCGATCATTCGTCGAACACCTGCCGCACGACCCGGCCACGCGGGTGGTCGCATCCGGAATCATCGCAATGGCGGCGCAGCTCGAGGTCACGACCGTTGCCGAAGGCGTAGAGACCGACGCCCAGCGACAGTTCCTGGAGGACGTCGGTTGCCCGCAGGCGCAAGGTTGGCTGGTCAGCAGGGCCCTGCCGGTGGATGAGTTCTTCCGCCGCCAGGAAAGGTATGACGCCTTTGCCGTGCCCGCCTGAGCCTGGTTCGAGTTGGGAAAGCCCACCCCGGAATAACCGCAGGGAAAACACCGGCGCAGTAAGTATCCGTTCCGAGCTTCGACCAATCCTCTGCAGCCGCGTTGCCGAGGGCTGCAGTCGTCACGTCAACCAAGCGAGGCTCGAATGAACAGGATGAAACTCATGGTAGTTGCCGCCGGCGTGATGCTGGCGGCAGGCAGCGTGTCAGCCCAGGATGCAGCCAAGCGGGCGGAGGAGCAGCGCAACAGCTCGGAGATGATGAAACCCCAGACCACCGCTCCGGAACGGAGCATGGTGTCCCCCAGCCCCCAGAGCGAGGCCAAGCACGCGCGGGGAGGCTCGCACCAGTTCCGAGATGATGAAGCTCGCAGACAAGCACGCCCGCCGGCTCGATGGACAAGCCGCCGACGTCGAGCCCGCCGAGCGCGCGGCGGAGCGCAAGGCCGCGGCCGAACGCGAGAAGTCGGAGATGATGAAGCCGCAGTAGCGCAACCGCTTGCCGGACACTGAGGGCGCCGAAGCCCGCCTTTTGCAGACCCGGCCGGTCGGCCACGCGACCACGCAGGCCGGCCAAGCGAAGCTTAGGCAGCCCGCTGATCCGGTTCGTTCGCGGGTCCGCCGCGAGCGGATCCGGCGGCGCTGCTCAGCCGGCGGCGCGGATCATGTTGCGGGCGATGACGAGCTGCTGGATCTGGCTCGTGCCTTCGTAGATGCGGAACAGGCGCACGTCGCGGTAGAAGCGCTCGATGCCGTAGTCGGCGACGTAGCCGGCGCCGCCGAAGATCTGCACCGCGCGGTCGGCGACGCGGCCGCACATCTCGGAGGCGAAGAACTTGCAGCACGACGGCCTCGGTGCGCGACGTTCTCGCCGTCGTCGCGCCTGCGCGCGGCGTCGAGCACCATGCATGCGCGCGGCGTAGAGCTCGGTCCTGGCTGTCGGCGAGCATCGCCTGGACCAGCTGGAACTCGGCGATCGGCTGGCCGAACTGCTTGCGCTCCATCGCGTAGCGCAGCGCGTCGTCGCAGCATGCGCTCGGCCACGCCGACGCAGACCGCGGCGATGTGCAGGCGGCCCTTGTCCAGCACCTTCATCGCGGTCTTGAAGCCCTCGCCTTCCTCGCCGCCGAT
The DNA here is from genome assembly GCA_963836855.1 of uncultured Actinomycetota bacterium. Classification (GTDB taxonomy): domain Bacteria; phylum Actinomycetota; class Actinomycetes; order Propionibacteriales; family Propionibacteriaceae; genus Microlunatus. The sequence goes on from CAWILN010000040.1 coordinate 4,984, forward strand.
CAGGTTGGCCGCCGGCACGCGGCAGTTGTCGAAGATCACGTCGCAGGTGTGGGCGCCGCGCTGGCCCATCTTCTTGTCGGGCTTGCCGAGCGTGAGGCCCGGCGTGCCGCGCTCGACGATGAAGGCCGAGACGCCGCCGGCGCCCTTGTCTGCCGGGTCGGTGCGCGCCATCAGCGTGAAGAGGCCGGCCTGCGGCGCGTTGGTGATGAAGCGCTTGGTGCCGTTGAGGACGTAGTGGTCGCCGTCGCGCACGCGCGGTGGTGCGCAGCGACGCGGCGTCGGAGCCGGCCTCGGGCTCGGTCAGCGCGAAGGAGGCGATCAGCTCGCCGGTGGCCAGCCGCGGCAGGTACTGCTCCTTCTGCTCCGGCGTGCCGTCGATCAGGATGCCCTGCGAGCCGATGCCGACGTTGGTGCCGAACAGCGAGCGGAAGGCCGGCGAGGTCTGGCCCAGCTCGAACATCACCAGCGCCTCCTCCTCCATCGTCAGGCCGAGGCCGCCGTACGCCTCGGGGATGGTCAGGCCGAACAGGCCCAGCGCCTTCATCTCGGCGACGATGTCGTCGGGGATCTCGTCGGTCTCGGCGACGATCGTCCTCGGCGGGCACCAGGCGCTCGCGCACGAAGCGGCGCACGGTGTCGAGCAGCGCGTGAGCGTGTCGGGGTCGCGGATCATGCTGGACTCCTGCTGATCTGCCAGGGCGCCGCCGCACCGTCGGCAGCGCGGCTCTCGCCTGGACCGACAGGGTACCGCCAATTGCATGGGCGGTGCGATGCGAGCCCTCGATCCGCTCCAGTATCATCGGCAGCATGCTCCATCCGCTCAACGGCACGAGTGGAAGTCGAGGGCCCGGTTGATCACGCTGGCACGCCAGTGCGCGCCGGCAGAGAGCGAGGAGCGCGCGCCGCCATCCGACGTAATGGACTGCAAGGAACATGCTGAAGACCACGACCGACGAGTACCAGGACATCCGCGACGCGGTGCGCGCGCTGTGCGCCGAGTTTCCCGACGAGTACCACCGCAAGATCGACGAGCAGCGCGCCTATCCCGAGGCGTTCGTCGACGCGCTGACCAAGGCCGGCTGGCTGGCGGCGCTGATCCCGGAGGAGTACGGCGGCTCGGGCCTCGGCCTGACCGAGGCCTCGGTGATCATGGAGGAGATCAACCGCTCGCGGCGGCAACTCCGGCGCCTGCCACGGCCAGATGTACAACATGGGCACGCTGCTGCGCCACGGCTCGCGAGGCGCAGAAGCAGCAAGTACCTGCCGAAGATCGCGAGCGGCGAGCTGCGCCTGCAGTCGATGGGCGTGACCGAGCCGACCACCGGCACCGACACCACCAAGATCAAGACCACCGCGGTGCAGCAAGGGCGACCGCTACGTCGTCAACGGCCAGAAGGTCTGGATCTCGCGCGTGCAGCACTCCGACCTGATGATCCTGCTGGCGCGCACCACGCCGCTGGCCGAGGTGAAGAAGAAGTCCGAAGGCATGTCGATCTTCATCGTCGACCTGCGCGAGGCGATCGGCAACGGGCCTGACGGTGCGGCCGATCCCCAACATGGTCAACCACGAGACCAACGAGCTGTTCTTCGACAACCTCGAGATCCCGGCCGAGAACCTGATCGGCGAGGAAGGGCAAGGGCTTCAAGTACATCCTCGACGGCCTGAACGCCGAGCGCACGCTGATCGCCGCCGAGTGCATCGGCGACGGCTACTGGTTCATCGACACGCGTCGACGAAGTACGCGAACGAGCGCGTCGTGTTCGGCCGCCCGATCGGCCAGAACCAGGGCGTGCAGTTCCCGATCGCCGAGGCGCTACATCGAGGTCGAGGCGGCCAACCTGATGCGCTTCAAGGCCTGCGAGCTGTTCGACGCGCACCAGCCCTGCGGCGCCGAGGCCAACATGGCCAAGTACCTCGCCGCCAAGGCGTCGCTGGGAGGCGGCCAACGCCTGCCTGCAGTTCCACGGCGGCTTCGGCTTCGCCGGCGAGTACGACGTCGAGCGCAAGTTCCGCGAGACGCGCCTGTACCAGGTGGCGCCGATCTCGACCAACCTGATCCTGTCCTACGTGGCCGAGCACGTGCTCGGCCTGCCGCGGTCCTTCTGAGGACGCGCCATGCGCCCGCTCGACGGCATCACCGTCGTCACGCTGGAGCACGCGATCGCGGCGCCGTTCTGCACGCGCCAGCTCGCCGACCTGGGCGCGCGCGTGATCAAGGTCGAGCGGCCCGGCAGTCGGCGACTTCGCGCGCGCCTACGACGAGCGCGTGCGCGGCCTGGCCTCGCACTTCGTCTGGACCAACCGCTCCAAGGAAAGCCTGACGCTCGACGTCAAGCACGCCGAGGCGCGCGCCGATCCTGCGCGCAGCTGCTCGGCGAGCGCCGACGTGCTGGTGCAGAACCTCGCGCCCGGCGCCGCGGCGCGCCTGGGCCTGTCGCTACGAGGCGCTGCGCGCAGAGCATCCGCGGCTGATCGTCTGCGACATCTCCGGCTACGGCGACGCGACGGCCCGTATCGCGACAAGAAGGCCTACGACCTGCTGATCCAGAGCGAGTCCGGGCTTCCTGTCGATCACCGGCACGCCGGACGAGCCGGCCAAGGCCGGCTGCTCGATCGCGTCCCGGTGCGGGTGGCCCGCATGGTGATCTCGCCGTACGGTTTTCTGCGCGGCACCGCGATCGTGATGGCTGATGATGTCGCGCGGCTTCCCGCGACCGGTATCAACCCGGTTGTCTGCGGTGACTCACACCTAGGCAACTTCGGCTTCTACGCCTCACCTGAGGGCGAATTGGTCATCGACCTGAACGACTTCGACGAGGCCCATCCGGGCAGCTGGGAATGGGATCTACGAAGGCTGACTGCCAGCATCTGGGTGGCTGGCCGGGAGAACGGGTCGTCGGAGGACCAATGCCACGCGTCGGTCCTGGCTTGTGTCGCGGCCTACCGCAATGAGGTGAGCTTCCTCGCTGACCAGCCGCTGCTGATGCGGAGCTACAACCGTCTCGATGTCGGCCGGTTGCGCGAGACGGCCACCGAAAAGTCGCTGCGCGACGAGATCGAGCGTTCAGCCAAACGTGCCCGTTCGCGCACCAGCGACCGGGCGCTGCCCCGCTTCACCGCCGAGCGCGACGGCAAGCGGCAGATCAGCGAGGATCCGCCGTTGATCACCAGGGTGAGCGAGGAGGACTACGCCGCGATCGCGGAAGGGCTGGATGAGTATCTGCCCACTCTGGCACCGCACTGGCGGCGCGCCATTGGTGGCTACACCCTGATCGACGTCGCGCACAAGGTCGTTGGCGTCGGCAGCGTGGGCTTACGGGCGTACGTGGCGCTGCTGGAAGGGAGCAGCCATGACGATGTGGTCTTCCTACAGCTCAAGCAGGCACGTCGCTCAGTGCTGGCGCGATATGTACACGGCGACTCAGCGTGGCACGCGCACCAGGGTCAGCGGGTCGTGGAGTACCAGCAGGCGTTGCAGACTGTCAGCGACCCGCTGCTCGGCTGGACAACGATCGGCGGACTGCAGTACTACGTGCGGCAGTTCCGCAATATGAAAGGAACCATCCCGCTGGACGCGATCGACGCCGCGGCGTTGACCGACTACGCGGGCATCGTCGGTCACCTGCTTGCCAAGGGCCACGCTCGAACCAGCGGTGCCTCCATGATCGCCGGCTACGCGGGGGGTACGGACAAGTTGGATCGGGCGCTGGCGAAGTTCGCCCGAGCCTACGCCGATCAGACTGAAGCTGATCATGGAGAGCTTGTAAAGGCGGTGCGTCGAGGAGCGCTTCCAGTGGTTGAGGGTGCACTGGAGCGAACCGGCTCAGCCTTTCGCCCGTGATCCGTCGTGTTCGCCCTCACTGCGAGCGGCCGGGTCTCCAGATCACAACCAAGCCGATCACGGCGAGGGCAACAACGGCAAGCGCCCCGATGCCCGCGACGGCGAGCCCGTTTGTCAGGATCCGATCGGTGTTGGTTGATCTCTCCTCCCGATCGGACGCTCCATCCAGCGGAGGCCTGGGATTGCGGAGGAGCACAGGGGGTGCGACGCCAGTGGGCAGGTTGCCGCTGCACAAGGTGGTGATGAGCCGACTCACGGCCCGATCGCCCTCGCCCTCAATGCCATCTATGGCAAAGATCACCCAGGTGCTCCCGATCTCAGGATCGAGACCACATGCATCCGACTCGAGCGAGGAGGCCACGACCTGCTGCCGGTAGACCGTGCCCTTGTAGACCTGGTCAACCGTGAAGCGGATGTCGACCCGAGCGTCACCCGAACCGCCCACCCGCTCTTTGCTGCTGACCATGCCGCGGAAGATCGCATCAGCCTCGCGCAGAGCGCGATTTGTGGAAATGCCGGCACAACTGCAGGCGAACGCTTCCGTGGTATCGACAATCGCAAGGCAGGTGCCCAGCAGCAAGGAGGCCACAAGGGCCAGCAGACGGAGTGGGAGCCTCCTCACCTGGCCAGTCTTGGTGGCGCCAAAGCGGATTACAAGGTGTCGGAGTGGGTCACTGCTGGTACGCAGCCGCTTGGATCCCGTAGAGGTCGGCGTATGGGCCTTTGCGCTGCATGAGCTCGTCATGGCTGCCTACCTCGACGAGGCGGGAGCCGTCGAGGACGATGATCAGATCGGCCATTCGCACCGTGCTGAACCGGTGCGAGACCAAGATCGTGATGGCACCGACGTCCCTGCTCGCTGACCGGCCGCGACGCGACGCCGATGCGTAGCGCTCGAACAATGCGTGTTCGGTCTCGGCGTCGAGCGCCGCGGTCGGCTCGTCAAGCATCATCAGCAGTGGAGCTGGCCGCATGTAGCCGCGGGAGAGTGCCAATTTCTGCCATTGGCCGAAACTCAGCTCCTGACCGCCCGGCCAGGTCGGACCCAACTGGCTCTGCAGGCCTTCGGGCAGCCGTTCGACCACATCGGCGGCACCGGCCCTTCGCACGGCGTCGGCTACAGCGGTCTCATCGTTTAGCCTGCGCAGGTCCCCGAGACCGATACTGTGCTGAGCGCTGAACTCGAAACGGAAGAAGTCCTGGAAGGCGCCGGTCAGCCGGCTTCGCCACTCCGCCGCCGCCATCCGACGCAGCGGCTTGCCGTCGATCAAGATCTCGCCTGAGCTTGGCTCGTACATTTTGGCAAGCAGCTTCACCAGCGTGGACTTCCCGGCACCGTTCTCTCCGACCACTGCGACAACGGTGCCTGAAGGCACGTACAGGGTGATGTCCTCCAATGCGAGGCGGTCGCTGCCCGGGTACGCGAACGACATGTGCTCGAGGCGGATGCCATCGACCAGTCGATCGGGCACCATGACGTCGGTGTCGGCAGTGTGCGCGCTCGTGTAGTTCTCAAGCCAAACCAGCCGCCTCGAACCGTCGAGCCAGATGCCGCGCAAGAAGCCGATTTCACCGATCGCGCCTGCGACATAGGACGAGAGCCTCGCGCCCGCGGCCAAGATGAGCAGCACTGAGCCGACCGGGGCTTCGAGGCCGACGACAACGAATGCAACTGCTCCGACGTAGCCCAACCCGAAGATCGCCCACGCAACAGAGTGCGAGATGGCTGTGCCCCAGCGGGCCCGCGCGACGGGCGCGAACCAGCGTTGCCACTCCATACGCCGTCGTGCTGCCAGCTCGCTGGCGATGCCGGTGACCCGCACCTCCTTCGCGGCGGCCGCACTGGTCGCCGTGAGAAACAGGTGCTCGGCAAGCCGGTTGTGCTGGGCGAACCGCTCCTCCACCTGCCGCTCGATACCAGGGCGCCATGCGGAGCTGACCACAGTGGGCAGCGCGAAGACGACAAGAAGCGCAAGACCGGGGTGAATGCTCGTCAGCAGTGCGATCGTTATGGTCAGCCGCACGATCCAGCCGATCGTGTCCAGCAATGACACATACATGTGGTCCAGCACGAATACCTGGTTGCGGAGCACCGCTAGGCGGTCGAGGTAGTCGTGCCGCTCCTGAAGTTCGAGTCCTGGCATGGTTGCCTGCAATGTGGCGACGTGCGTCTCGAGCGCGATCGTCACCCGGTCGCGGAATCGACGGGTCAGACGCGTCGCAATTACCCGCAGCAGCCAGGTCAAGGTTGCCGATGCCGCCATAGCTGCCATCGTTGCGAATAGCAGAGCGTTATTGCCGTCCTCGAGCGCATCGGCCATGAGCATCAACCACAGCGCGAACAAGGCGTCCGGCACCGCCTGCACCACGGTGAGTGTGACCACCAAGACGACCAGCCGTGGCTCGTGGGTGTAGCCGAGCTTGCACAGCCGCCACATCGATGACAGCGCTGGCGGGAGCTTGTCGGGCGCGACCAGCGACGAGGGCCTGGAGGTCTGATTCGCTGTTGTGTCAGAGGACATCGAAGACGGCGCCTTCTTCATCCATGGTTGCCTCGAACCTCTTGGCTTGAAGTTCGAACATCGTTTTGTAGCGCCCGCCCAGGGCCATGAGCTCCTCATGGCTACCCAGCTCGATCACCCGGCCGTGCTCGAGGACGCAAATACGGTCTGCATGTCGCACTGTCGAAAACCGGTGCGAGATCAAGATCGTGGTGACCTCGCGCGTCGCCTGCAGCACCCTGTCGAAGACTTCCGCCTCGCCTCGGACGTCGAGGTGTGCGGTTGGCTCGTCCAGCAGCACCAGGCCGGCACCGAGTCGAACACCGCACAGCGCCCGCGCCAACGCGACACGCTGCCATTGCCCGCCCGACAAATCGGTGCCGCCCGAGTAGCCCTTGGCCAGCGGCGTATCGAGTTCGGCGAGATGCTCGGCGCCTGCGGCGCGGAGGGCCGCCCGGATGTCGTCGTCGCTGGCCTCCCCGGCGGGGTCGACATTTTCGCGCAGGGACAACTCGAAGCGGACAAAGTCCTGAAAGACCGCGGCCAGGCGGCGACGCCAACTGGCCAACTCGATAGTGCGCAGGTCGACACCGTCCACCCTGATAGCCCCGTCGATCGGGTCGTACAACCGGCAGAGCAATTTGGCGAGCGTTGTCTTGCCGGCTCCGTTCTGACCGACGATGGCCAACGAGGTGCCGGCGGGCACGACCAGGTTGAGTCCGGCCAGGACAGTGCCTTCGCTGCCGGGGTAGGAGAACGACACATCTCGGAAGGCGATCTCGTGCCTCGGACTCGCTGCCGCAGGCTCCTGACCCATAACCAAACGGCCTAGTCGCGCCATGGAAGGGCCGAGCCGAGCGACGGCCGCGACCGGCGCCGCGGCGCCATCCAGCGCCCAGTTGAGACCACCGAACGCGATCAGACTCACACCGAGCGCCACTTGGACGTACACCACGAGCCGATCGAGCGGGATGCTTCCTGAGACTGCATCGAAACCGAGGGCTCCGAACACGGCCGCGTTCGCCGCGATCACGATGATCATGCACCAGATCACCGGTTTCTCCCGCAGCCGCGTTGCGCGGTACTGCAGTTCGAACAACCGCTTACGTCGGCTGATGAAGCGGTCGACAGTCCAACCTGCTAGGCCAAAGAGCCGGAGCTCTTTTGCGGGCTGCGGATCAACAGCGAGCCGGTACGCATAGTCGGCATGACGCTGCGCGGACCGTACCTCCGGGGTGTTGCGGTCCTTCCAGACACCGCTCTCGCGGAGCAGCCAGTGCGTCGAGCCCCAGGCCAACACGAGCACCAGCGGCGCCCACCAGGCGAACCCGAAAAGGACGACTGCTGAGGCGACCCCGCTTAGGGCGCTGACCAGACTTGTGGCAATGAAGTCGACGTTGAGATACATCGGCGGCCCGGTCATGCCTCGGTCGAACTCGCGCGCGGTCGTGAGATCCTCAGCCAAGTCTGAGTCCTCCAGGTGACCGATGCCCGGCGGCTCGACGCAGCTGCGAATCAGCACCTCGTTCAGCCACGCGGACACTTTGTTGCCGAGGTTCATACTGACCGCAGTCTGGATCGGGCTCATGATCAGCATCAGCACGAACACCATGCCGGTGAGTGCAAGTGGACCGCCGACAGGCTGACTCTGCTCGATCGCGCGGACCGTCAGGCCAGTTGCGACGGCGAAGATTGCGGGCATTGTCCCGGTGAGGATCAGCAGGGCCCACCAGACCGTAGCCAGCACCGGATCGGCTTTCGGCAGTACAGCAAAGAACTGCCACTCCGGCCTCGCGCGCAGCCGCTTCAGCACGAATACGACTCTGCCACTCGGTACTGACACAGGGCCGGCCTCATAGGATCGGATGTCGCTCCACTCATCGGAAAGGACACAACTCTGTGATGCGCACGCACGGCGCCGGCACTCTTCGTGCCGAGCATGCCGGAACCACTGTGACTCTGGCCGGGTGGGTAGCCCGCCGCCGCGATCATGGTGGGGTCGCTTTTCTTGATCTTCGGGATGCCTCTGGTCTGGTCCAGGTGGTGGTGCGTGACGAGATGCTGGTCGCATCAGGCGCTCACGATCTGCGGAACGAGTACTGCATCCTGGTCAGCGGTGAGGCCGACCTGCGACCTGAAGGCAACGCCAACCCTGAACTCCCCACGGGACAGGTCGAAGTCGTCGCGGCCGAGCTGGAAGTGCTGAGCCCGGCGGCTCCGCTGCCCTTTCAGATTGACGAGCGTGTGAGCGTGGGCGAGGAGACGAGGCTCAAGTACCGCTACCTTGACCTGCGGCGCCCTGCGCCGGCCGCGGCGATCCGGTTGCGAAGCGAGGTCAATCGAGTGGCTCGTACGCTGCTCGGCGAGCGCGGCTTCATCGAGATCGACACGCCCACTATGACCCGTTCCACCCCCGAGGGGGCGCGCGACTTCCTGGTTCCGGCGCGACTAAAGCCGGGCTGCTGGTACGCGCTGCCCCAGAGCCCGCAACTCTTCAAGCAGCTGCTCATGGTGGCCGGCATGGAGCGCTACTACCAGATCGCCAGGTGTTACCGCGACGAGGACTTCCGGGCAGATCGGCAGCCAGAATTCACCCAGCTCGATGTCGAGATGAGCTTTGTTGATCAAGATGACGTGATCGAGCTCACCGAGGCACTGATCATCGCCATCTGGCGGCTGATTGGTGTGGACGTTGACACCCCACTGCTGCGCTTGACCTACGCCGAAGCGATGAACCGTTTTGGCACCGACAAGCCGGACCTGCGGTTCGGGCAGGAACTGGTCGAACTGACGGATTACTTCGCTCAGACACCGTTCCGGGTGTTCCAAGCCGACTATGTCGGCGCAGTCGTGATGCCGGGTGGCGCCAGTCAGCCGCGCAGGCAGCTGGATGCCTGGCAGGAGTTCGCCCGGCAGCGTGGACACCGCGGTCTGGCCTACGTGTTGATCGGCGACGATGGCGAGCTCGGTGGACCGGTAGCCAAGAACCTCTCGGAGTCAGAGCGCACCGGCCTGGCTGATGAGGTCGGTGCCACGCCCGGAGATTGCATATTCTTCGCGGCCGGTCCGCGCACCCTGGCACAGTCGCTGCTGGGTGCCACCCGGCTCGAGGTGGGTAGGCGAGTAGGGCTGATTGACGAGCGCGCCTGGGCGTTTTGCTGGGTAGTCGATGCGCCCTTGTTCGAACCGGCGAGTGTCGCCATGGCCGCCGGTGATGTCACGGTCGGGGCCGGGGCCTGGACAGCGGTGCACCATGCCTTTACGGCGCCCCAGGACCCGGAAAGCTTCGACACCGATCCCGGTTCTGCGCTCGCCTGGGCCTACGACATCATCTGCAACGGCAATGAGATCGGCGGCGGCTCGATACGTATCCATCGCCGAGACATCCAGGAGCGGGTGTTCGCAGTGATGGGGCTACCGAAGGAGGAGGCGCAGGAGAGATTTGGCTTCCTACTGGATGCATTCAACTACGGCCCGCCGCCGCATGGTGGGATCGCGTTCGGCTGGGACCGGATCTGCGCGCTGTTGTCAGGTACCGACTCGATTCGCGATGTCATCGCCTTCCCGAAGACTGGGGGCGGGCTGGACCCATTAACCGGCGCCCCGGCGCCGATCACCCCGGAGCAGCGCAAGGAGGCAGGAATCGACGTCCAACCGGACGTCTAGCGGTTGCCGATCCTCTCTGAGCACTTTTCGGAGCATCATTTCCAGCGCAGACGAGTAAATTTATCCAGGCCACCTCTTGGCCACTCGAGTGAAGGAGGCGCAGGCATGGCTGCTCCGTGGTTGATCACCGAGGACGTCAACTGGGACCTCGAGCGCGCGGCCTTCAACATTCTCGTCGACCAGCGACCAGCCGGTGTTGCACGCCCGCGAAGCGCAGACGAGGTGAGCGATGTGGTCCGCTCCGCAGCCGCCGACGGAAAGCGGGTCGCTGCGCAGTGCACCGGGCACAACGCCGCGCCACTCGGCTCACTCGCCAACACCGTGCTCTTGCGAACGGCCGGACTCGGAGGCGTGGAGATCGATGCCGATGCTGGCAGCGCCCGAGTCGGCGCCGGCACGCTCTGGGGCGACGTCCTGCCTAGAGCGTCCGAGTTGGGTCTCGCTGCCTTGCACGGCTCAAGCCCGAATGTTGGCATCGCCGGTTACACACTTGGCGGCGGTGTCAGTTTCTACCATCGCAGACACGGCCTCGCCTGTAACCGGGTGACTGCGATCGAGCTGGTCATCGCTGGTGGCGAGCAGATTCGCGTTGATGCGGAGAATGAGCCTGATCTGTTCTGGGCATTGCGCGGAGGCGGCGGAAGCTTCGGTGTCGTCACTGCGCTCGAGTTCGATCTGCTGCCGTTGCCTGAGATCTTCGCCGGCGCATTACTGTTCCCAGCGCAAGAAGCGAGCCAGGTTCTGCAAGGGTGGCGCGAGTGGTCGGCGGGGATGCCAGAGGAGATGACCTCGGTCGGTCGGCTGATGAACTTCCCGCCAGTTCCGGAAATACCAGACCCCCTCCGCGGCGAGTCTTTCGCCGTACTCGAGGCGATTTACTGCGGGGACCCAGCAGACGGCGAAGGGCTGGTAGCACCGTTGCGGGAGCTAGGCAACGCGGTCATCGACAGCATGGCGATCCAGCCACCCGCGGGGATCGCTGAGCTGCACATGGACCCGCCGGCACCGGTGCCCTACACGAGCGAGTCGCTCCTGACGCGCGAGCTGCCAGCGGCGGCAATCGATTCGCTGGTCGAGGCGGTTGGCCCAGGCTCGGGCTCGCAACTGGTCTCGATTGAATTGCGCCACGGCGGCGGGGCGCTGTCACGCGCACCGCAGGGCGCCGGAGCGCTCGCCACTCTGCCGGGCACCTTCCTCACCTTCGCTGTCGGCTTCGTCCCTGTCCCGGAGGCCATGGCGCCTAACCGCGCTTGGCTCGCCAAGTACAAGGCCTCACTCGAGCCTTACGACGCGGGGCGGTATTTCAACTTCGTTGAGGAGAGCTTCGACATCACCCAAATATTCCCGCCAGACGTCCTCGAGCGTCTCCGCCAGGTGAAGCAGCGCTACGACCCCGAGAACCTGTTCCACTCCAACCATCCGGTCACCGGTTAGGAAGGAATGCGGGCTGAGCCCTTCGACAAGCTCAGGACGGCGCCCTTCGACAAGGTCAGGACGGCCCTTGTCGAAGCCCAGGCATGTGCCCTTGTCCAAGCCCAGGGCACGTGAATGTCGGCTGCGTTAGGACTCTGCGACGCTTGGAGTTCTCGACTCAGGTCCTCGGTGCCGCCCTCGCCCTCGCCATCGTGGTCGTTCCGTAGGATCGCTGGCGATGAGTGATGATCTCTTCGGCGGCACCGTCGGCGGTCCGACTGCGACACCGAGTGGCAGCCTGTCCGACACCGACCGTGACGGCCTGCCGCTCGCCGTACGGATGCGACCGCGCACGCTGGAGGAGATCGTCGGTCAAGATCACTTGATGGCGGCCGGCTCCCCGCTTCGGCGACTTGCCGCTGGCGAGCCCATGTCGGTCTTCCTCTGGGGACCGCCGGGCACCGGTAAGACGACGATAGCTGCAGTCGTCTCACGCCAGAGCGACTCGAGGTTCGTAGAGCTTTCCGCCGTCACTGCTGGGGTGAAGGAGGTTCGGGCGGTGCTCGACCAGGCACGGCGGGACCTCCGTACGGCTCGGGAGACCGTGCTGTTCATCGACGAGGTGCATCGCTTCTCCAAGACCCAGCAGGACGTGCTGCTGCCGGCAGTAGAGAACAGGCTGGTGACACTGATCGCCGCGACCACCGAGAATCCGAGCTTTTCGGTGATCTCGCCGCTCCTCTCGCGATCGCTGCTGCTCACTCTCAAGCCACTGACCGACGAAGACATCTCGATTCTGCTGGATCGTGCTCTGAGCGAAGATCGTGGATTGGCTGGCGAATACCAGCTGCACGCTGAGGCTCGCGCGATGATCGTGCGTCTTGCCGGGGCTGACGCGCGACGGGCTCTGACCTTTCTGGAGGAGTCGGCAGCAGGCGCTGCGGCTGTGGGTCAGACCATGATCACCACCGACATGGTCGAACGTGCCGTGGACAAGGCAGCCGTTCGCTATGACCGCGCCGGTGATCAGCACTACGACGTGATCAGCGCGTTCATCAAGTCGATTCGAGGCTCCGATGTTCAGGCGGCGCTGCACTATCTCGCTCGTATGATCGCCGCAGGAGAGGATCCGCGTTTCATCGCCCGGCGGCTGGTGATCTTGGCCTCGGAGGACATCGGGCTAGCCGATCCAACGGCTCTGCAAACAGCAGTCGCCGCGGCGCAGGCCGTCGAGTTCATTGGGATGCCTGAGGGGCGGATCAACCTGGCCCAAGCTGTTATCGCGCTCTCCCTGGCACCGAAGTCCAACGCGGTGATCAAGGCGGTGGACGCCGCGCTAGGCGACGTGAACGCCGGCCGGATCGGATTAGTGCCACGGCATCTGCGGGATGCTCACTACCAGGGCGCCAAGCGGCTGGGCCATGGGCAGGACTACGCCTATGCACACGACGAGCCGCATGCGATCGCGGCCCAGCAGTATCTGCCGGATGAGCTGGCAGATGCCCGCTACTACGTTCCCAGCGAGTACGGCGCCGAGGCGGCTCTGGTGAGCAGGCTGGCGCGCATCGAGGAACTGCTTGGTCGCCTCGATGAATGAACGCCGGTGTTGGCACACTCATGCGCGCTGAGCTCGTCGAAGCGCGAGCTGGTGTCCTTCGACAGATCAATGCACATTTTGCTGGCGCGGAATCCAAGCATCACCTCGGTAGCCGGCAGGGTAAGGTCGCATAGTCACGCCGCTTGGCGCGCTTTCGACTGTCCACAACGAGAAGGAAATCCCATGTCCGGAGGGGAGATCGCAGGACTGATCGCCGCTGTCGCCTTCGTTGCATTGGTGGCATTCACGGCGGTGCCGCTGCTCAAGCTCGGGCGCGTGTTGGAGGAGGTCCGGCTGGCGGTACGTGACATCGGCCACGAGTCAGTGCCCATTCTCACTGAGTTGCAAGGGACGGTACGCGCAACGAATGATGAACTGGGCAAGCTCAGCATGGTGACCGAGGATGCGGCCAAGGTCAGCCGTAACGCGACAGTGGTCAGCGAGAACGCTGCACAGATGACCCAGCTCTTCTCCGCCACTCTCGGCGGACCTCTGGTCAAGACAGCAGCGTTCAGCTACGGAATTCGGAAGGCGATCAAGGGCAACGGTTCAGGCCGCAAGGCGAAGCGGAGCGCGTGATGTTCCGGCGCTTGTTCTGGTTCGTCATCGGTGCGGGCGTAGCGGTCTTTGTTTACACCAAGCTCCGCCAGTACATGAAAAAGGCGTCGCCGGACGCGATCGGTCAACGCGTTGCTGATGGCGCGAGTGGCATCAGTGAATCAGCCCGCGGCTTCGTTCACCGGGTACGAGCCGGAATGGAGGAGCGCGAAACCGAGCTCCGCGAGACGCTAAACCTGCCCGACAGTCAACCTCCCCGCTAGCCGTTCTCGATTTCACCACACAAGGAACATCGTCATGAAAACCGCCGAGATTCGGCGCCGCTTCTTGGATTTCTTCGCAGCGCGTGATCACGAAGTCGTGCCGTCGGCGCCGCTGCTGTACAACGATCCGACGCTGCTGTTCGTCAATGCCGGCATGGTTCCCTTCAAGCGGTATTTCACCGGTGCCGAGACACCGCCCTTCGACCGTGCTGCGAGTGTCCAAAAATGCGTCCGAACGCTCGACATTGACGAGGTCGGCAAGACCACCCGCCATGCCACCTTCTTCCAGATGAACGGAAACTTCTCCTTCGGCGACTACTTCAAAGCGGAGGCCATTCGGTACGCCTGGGAGCTGGTCACCGGTTCGCAGGCCGGCGGTGGATACGGGTTTGACCCAGACAGGATCTGGGTGACCGTGTTGACCTCTGACGATGAGGCCGCGGCGCTCTGGGAGAACATTGCAGACCTGCCATCGGACCGGATTCAGCGGCGCGGGGTGCTCGACAACTACTGGCACATGGGCGTGCCGGGACCGGGCGGGCCTTGCAGCGAGATCTACATCGACCGCGGCCCCGAATACGGCCCGGATGGTGGGCCCATCGTGGACGAGGATCGCTTCCTGGAGATCTGGAATTTGGTCTTCATGCAGGAAGAGCTGTCCGCGGTACGGAAGAAGGACGACTTCGACGTCGCGCGCGACCTTCCACGCAAGAACATTGACACGGGGATGGGCCTTGAGCGCGTCGCGTACCTGCTGCAGGAGGTGGACAACCTCTACGAGATCGATCAGGTCTACCCGGTTATTGACCACGCCGCTCAGCTGGCGGGCAAGCGCTACGGCGGCCGGCACGAGGACGACGTACGGCTCCGGGTGGTCGGCGACCACATCCGGTCTGGACTGATGTTGATCGCCGACGGAGTTACGCCAGGCAATGAGGCCAGAGGTTATGTGCTCCGCCGGTTACTTCGTCGGGTGGTGCGTGCCATGCGGCTGCTGGGCGTAGCCGAGCCAGTGTTACCCGAGCTGTTGCCGATCAGCCGGGACTTGATGGCTGAGTCCTACCCCGAAGTCGCCTCTGACTGGGCACGCATCTCCCAGATTGCCTACGCCGAGGAGGATGCGTTCCGGCGCACCCTCGCCACCGGTACTCAGATCTTTGATCTCGCGGTTGCCGACGCCAAGCAGCAGCATCAGGCGGTGCTCAGCAGCGACCGCGCATTCCAGCTGCACGACACTTATGGTTTTCCGATCGATCTCACTCTGGAGATGGCGGCCGAGCAAGGGTTGAGCGTCGACGAAGCAGGCTTCCGACGGTTGATGCAGGAGCAGAAGGACCGTGCCAAGGCCGACGCCAAGTCCAAGAAGGCAGGCGCTCAGGCGGTGGAAATCTACCGGGAGTTGCGAGCCCTCGGACCGACTCCATTCACCGGATACACCGAGCTCGCCACGGAATCGAAGGTCCGCGGCATCGTCGTAGACGGGATGCCTTCCGAGGCTGCCGAGGAGGGCGATCTCGTCGAAGTTGTGCTGGAGCAGACGCCGTTCTACGCCGAATCCGGCGGCCAAGATTCTGACGCGGGCCGGATCGTCGGGGATGGTGTGGAACTCGAGGTCGTCGACGTCCAGCGTCCGGTGAAAGGCCTGATTGTGCATCGCGTTCGGGTCAAACAGGGCGAGCTGCTGAGCGGCGCTCAGGTGTTGGCATCGGTCGATGGTGAATGGCGGATTGGTGCCTGCCAGGCGCATTCAGGCACCCACGTCATGCACGCCGCGTTGCGGCAGGTGCTAGGGCCGACGGCGCTGCAGAGCGGCTCGTACAACAAGCCTGGCTATCTCCGCCTCGACTTTGCGTGGCAGAGCGGGCTCAGCAAGCAGGTGCGGGCCGATGTCGAGGAGGCGGCCAACCAGGCGATCCGGAAGGACTTGAACGTCTCCGCGACGATCATGCCGTTGGCCAAGGCTCGTGAGATCGGTGCGCTTGCCCTCTTCGGCGAGACCTACGACGAGAACGTGCGGGTCGTCGAGATGGGAGGTCCCTGGTCCCGGGAGCTGTGCGGCGGGACCCACGTTCAACACGCCTCCCAGATCGGTCTGGTCACGATGACCGGCGAGTCGAGCGTCGGATCAGGAGTTCGGCGCGTTGAGGCATTCGTCGGCATCGAGGCGTTCCGCTATCTCGCGAAGGAACGGTCGCTGGTGCTGGAACTCAGCGACGCGCTCAAAGTGCAGCCCGAGCAGCTCCCCGACCGGGTCAGCAAGCTGGTCGCGCAGCTCAAAGAGGCTGAGAAGCGGATCGCGGCTCTCAAGAACCAGACTGTGTTGTCCGATGTCGGCAGCATCGTCGCCAAGAGCCACGACATGTGGGGTGTCGGCTATATCGCGCATCGCGCGGACGGCGTGTCCGGCAACGACCTGCGAACTCTCGCCCTGGAGATTCGCAACCGTGTCCAGGACTCCGCCTCGGTGGCAGCCGTGGTCGGCGGATCCGTCGACAAGCCAAGCGTTGTCGTCGTTACCACACCGGGCGCCCGTGACCGCGGTCTCGACGCCGGCGAACTGGTACGCGTGGCCGCTGAGACCCTCGGAGGCCGCGGTGGGGGGAAGCCCGACATCGGCCAGGGCGGCGGCACTGACAGCAGTCGCGCCGAAGACGCCTTAAAGGCAGTGGAGTACGCCATCGGGCACGCGCTGCAGTCGTGAAGGCCACGCGTTCTTTGCGGGCCCTTCGGCCAGGGGCTTCGTGGCGAGCCGGCGCAAACGCGCGTTTGGGTTTGGCGGCACCCTGCAACGTTCACGGCCGCGCTGCACGCGAACAATGAGCCAGGGCTTCCGCCGCGGCATACGGCTTGCATTCGACTGGGGAGACGCTCGAATTGGGGTCGCGGCATGTGACCCGGCAGGCGTACTTGCCTATCCGGTGAGAGTCGTTCGCGCGGGCGATGGCGAGATCGCTGAGCTCGTGGCGACGGCGGAGGAGTTTGAGCCGATGGAGATCATTGTCGGCTTGCCGCGGAGTTTGAGCGGCGACGATGGTCCTGCCGCGACGAAGGCAAGAGAGCGGGCCGCGCGGCTAGCTGGTGTGGTCCGCGTGCCGGTCCGGCTGGTGGACGAGCGGCTGACGACTGTTACGGCGTCGCGGCGGCTGCGTGAGGGTGGCAAGCGCGCCAAGGAGCAGCGGGAGTTGATCGATGCCGCCGCGGCGGTCGCCATTCTCGAGCAGGCATTGGCATTCGAGCAATCCCAGGAAAAGCCGCCAGGGGAGCTAGTATCAGCACCTGGCGGCCCGGTCACCGACGGGCCGGACCTGCCTGGCGGCTCAGGGCAGGACAGGCCTCTGCGGATCTGAGGGAGATCAGCCAGCGTGTCATCGATGCTCGACCCGGAGGTCAAGCCGAGTCATGCGCAAGAGGTGGCACGCACGGCCAAGGGTTGTGTGGCGACCTTTGTTGCCGCGACGGTGCTGATCCTGGGCGGATATTTCGTGTGGGACAAGGCCAGCACGTTCCTATCCAGCTTCGGTGAGGTTCCCGATTATCCCGGGCCGGGGAACACGAAGATCCTTGTCGACGTTCCTGGAGGCGCTTCGCTGGATGTGATCGGCGGCATCCTCGTCGACCAGGACGTGGTCAAGTCGACGAGAGCCTGGGACAGAGCTGTGCGCTCCGAGGAGCGTGCGACCAGCGTTCAGGCTGGCCGGTATCTCATGAAGACCCAGATGCAGGCCATTGACGCACTCCGGCTGCTGATCAATCCGGGTAGTTCGAAGATCAGATTACAGTTCACGATTCCAGAGGGGCTGCGGCTCACATCCCAGGTGGATGCCCTGGTGAAGGGCACCAAGATCAAGAAATCGGCGTACGAGAAGGCGTTGGACAAGCCTAAGGCCCTCAAGCTGCCCAAGTACGCCAAGAAGAAGCCGGAAGGCTTCCTCTTCCCCGACACCTACGAGCTGACCGCCGACTCGACGGCAACCACAACTCTCAAGCAGATGGTCGGCCAGTACAAGTCGGTGACGCGCGAGATCGAATTCGAGGCCGCAGCGAAGAAGCTGAAGATGTCACCGTACGAGGTGCTCATCGTGGCCAGCGTCGTCGAACGCGAGGTCAACCGGGAGGAGTACCGGGCGAAGGTGGCGCGGGTCATCTACAACCGCCTCGCGAAAAAGCAGAAGCTTGACCTTGATTCCACGGTCGCTTACGCGGAGAAGCTGAAAACCACCACCACTACGAAGAAGGACCGAGCGAGCAAGTCGAAGTACAACACCTACCGTTACAAAGGCCTGCCCCCTGGGCCAATCTCTGCCCCCGGCAAGGCTGCACTGGAGGCGGCGGCTAACCCTGAGAAGGGCAAATGGCTCTATTTCGTCACGGTCAATCTCGATACCGGTGAAACCAAGTTCGCTGATACGCCGGAGGCCCACGAGAAAAATGTGGCGGAGTTCCAAGCCTGGTGTCAGGCGAACACCGGCCGCTGTGCCAGTTGAGCTCGGTTCGCTCGGTGGCGTTCGTCGCTGCGCGGTTCTCGGGTCACCCATCGAACATTCGCTCTCGCCAGTGTTGCACCGCGCTGCGTATGGCCATCTCGGCCTGAACTGGACCTACGACCGAGTTGAGGTCGATGAGCACCAGCTGGCCGCCTTCGTCTGCGGGCTTGACGCATCCTGGCGGGGCCTCAGCTTGACCATGCCGCTCAAGGTTGCGGCTCTTGGGCTCGGCCAGGTGGATGAGCTGGCCAAGCTGGCCGGCGCAGGTAACACCCTCGTTCTGGAGGGTGGCGAACGGTGGGTCTACAACACCGATGTGGGCGGCTTGATCTGGGCAGTGAGTCAGGTGACTGCTACGCCGCTGCCGCGGGTGACGATAGTGGGCACCGGCGCAACAGCACGGGCTGCGCTGCTTGCCGCCACCCAACTCGGCGCGCGGCTGGTTACCGTGGTCGCGCGTACGCCGGCCCGAGCGGAGGCGCTCCGCGCACTCAGCGTGGAGTTGGGCGTGCGGCTGGAAATCAGCCCATGGCCAGCGCATCTTCCAGACGCCGACCTTGTCATTTCGTCCGTCGTCTCCGGAGCGGCCGATGGCATTGCGCCGGCCGTGGCGGCTAGTGCGCCGCTGATCGTCGACATCATCTACGATCCTTGGCCCACGGCCCTTGCGGTTGCTGCCAAGAGCGCCGGCTGCGTGGTGGTCAGCGGCCTTGATCTGCTGGTGGGCCAGGCGCTGCTGCAAATCGAGCTCATGACCGGTCATTCCGTGGCATCCAAGATCCTGTACGCCGCCCTGGAATCAGAACGAGCCGGGCGACAGCACGTGGAAGACTGCTGATCATGCTCCGATGGCTTACAGCCGGCGAGTCGCACGGTCCGGCGCTGGTGGCAATCCTCGAAGGGCTGCCGGCTCATGTCCTCATCACCGGCAACGAAATCACCGATGCACTGGCCCGCCGACGGCTCGGGTTCGGGCGCGGCGCGCGGATGAAGTTCGAGGCGGACAACGTCACGATTCTGGGCGGAGTTCGCCATGGCGAGACGCAAGGCGGTCCGATCGCGATTCAGGTGGCGAACACCGAGTGGCCGAAATGGCAGTCCGTGATGGCGGCCGACCCGGTCCCGGCGTCGCAGCTCGAGGGACAGGCCCGCAGCGCGGCCTTGACCCGACCCCGCCCTGGCCACGCTGATCTGGTGGGGATGCAGAAGTACGACTTCGAGGAGTCGCGGCCGGTTCTGGAGCGTGCCAGCGCCCGGGAGACGGCGGCCCGTGTGGCGTTGGGCCGGGTAGCGACCGCCTTCTTGCAGCAGGCGCTCGGTGTCAGCCTGTTGAGCCATGTCGTTGAGCTCGGTACCGCCAAGGCGCCTGCCGGAGTGATTCCGACCGCAGCCGACTTGGCGGCAATCGATGATGACCCGGTTCGCTGCTTCGACCCGACTGCGAGCGACGCGATGGTTGCCGAGGTGGAAAGAGCACAGAAGGACGGGGACACTCTCGGTGGAGTCGTTGAGGTCGTCGTCTGGGGCCTGCCACCGGGCCTGGGCTCGTATGTCCACTGGGATCGCCGCTTGGACGCGCAGCTCGCGGGTGCGTTGATGGGAATCCAGGCGATCAAAGGTGTCGAGATGGGCGACGGATTCGAGTTGGCTCGCAGCCGAGGCAGCGCTGCCCATGACGAGATCGTTCCGGGTGAGCGGGGGATTGCCCGCGCTTCGCATCGCTCCGGCGGAACCGAGGGTGGCATGAGCACTGGTGAAATGCTGCGGGTCCGTGCGGCTATGAAGCCAATCTCGACGGTGCCGCGCGCCCTTCGTACGGTCGACGTTGCCACCGGTGAGGCCGCGGTCGCCCATCACCAGCGCTCCGACGTCTGCGCGGTGCCGGCGGCCGGTGTGGTTGCCGAGGCGATGGTCGCCTTGGTGCTCGCCAACGCGGCCCTGGAGAAGTTCGGCGGTGATTCGGTAGCCGAAACCAGGCGCAACTACGAGGGCTATCTCAAGCAGCTAGCTGACCGTGGACTTCACGTGCGGCCCCAGCCATGAGCGCCCGGCCGGACCTGCGCCCTGAGCCGGTCGAAGGGCCGATTGTGCTGATCGGCGCGCCCGGTGCCGGCAAGAGCACCGTTGGCGCTCTGCTTGCCGAGCGACTCGGCGTGACCTTCACCGATGTCGACGCCGTCATCGCCGAGCGGGCTGGAAAGCCGATCGCCGAGATCTTCACCGATGATGGCGAGGCGGCATTCCGTGCTCAGGAGCAGCGGATCACCGCGGAACTCCTGGTGCTACCTGGCGTCTTGGCGCTCGGCGGTGGTGCTGTGTTGTCGGCGGCCACCCGGGCCGCACTGCGTGGCCATCGAGTGATCTGGCTGAGGGTCGGCCTGTCGCAATCGGCGAAGCGAGTTGGTCTCGACACCGCACGTCCGCTGCTGCTTGGCAACGTTCGCGGCCAGCTGCTGAAGCTGCTCAACGAGCGCGCCCCGCTCTACTCCGAGGTAGCAACAGAGGCGGTCGACACCGACGAGGTAACCCCGGTCGAGGTCGTCGAGTTGATCATGAATGCCTATGTCGGCCTTCGTTGAGCCGGCCCGGATCGCTGTCGAGGCGGAGCGGCCCTACCAGGTGCTCGTGGGCAACGGACTGCTGGCCATGGTGCCCGGCTTGTTGGGTGGCGGGGTGCAACGTGTCGCGCTGCTCCATCCCCCGACGATGATCAAGACCGCAGAGCAGTTGTCGCAGGTGTTGAGGGCTGCAGGCTTGGAGGCGGTTCGTGTCGATGTGCCCGACGCCGAAGCGGCCAAGAGTGTTGCTGTCGCCGAACGTTGCTGGTCGATTCTGGGCAATGCTGGTTTTACACGCTCCGATGGCGTCGTCGGTCTCGGCGGCGGGGCGACTACCGATCTTGCTGGGTTCGTCGCCGCCACCTGGCTGCGCGGCGTGCGGGTGGTGATGGTTCCAACGAGCGTGCTGGGCATGGTTGACGCCGCTGTGGGCGGCAAGACCGGCATCAACACAGCGGAAGGCAAGAACCTCGTCGGCTGCTTCTACGAGCCGGTCGGTGTGATCTGTGATCTTGATCTGCTGGCAACGTTGCCAGGCCCACACCTGGTTGCCGGTCTGGCCGAGGTGATCAAGTGCGGGTTCATCGCCGACCCCGAGATCTTGACTATGATCGAATCCGATCCGACCTCGGCAGTTCGCCCCGATTCGCCCATGCTCCGCGATCTTGTAGAGCGCGCCGTTTCGGTCAAGGCACGGGTTGTCGCGGCCGACTTCCGCGAGACGACATCAACAGGGTCGAAGGTCGGCCGTGAGCTCCTGAACTACGGTCACACCATCGGCCACGCAATAGAGCGTCGGGAACGCTTCGGCTGGCGACACGGCGATGCGATCAGCGTCGGTATGGCCTTCGCCGCTGAGTTGGCGAGGCTCGCCGGGCGTCTCGACCAGCCAACAGCTGCTCGACATCGCGTTGTGCTTTCCAGCGTGGGACTGCCAACGAGCTACGCGGCCGACGCGTTTGATGACCTGTTGCACGCTATGGCTCTCGACAAGAAAACCCGCGGCTCGACGCTCCGATTCGTGATCTTGAACGGGCTGGCCAGCGCGGAGATCCTCACTGCGCCGGAGGAGGACATGCTCCGCGCCGCGTACGCCGCCATCGCTGCCTAGGCGAGAATCTCCAACATGATCGAAGCCTGGGGCGAGCTCAATGTCCGCGAAACCTTCGCCGAGGCGGCGCGGACCTTCGTCGATCTGGTGCGGCGCCTTCCTCACGACCGTTGGGACGGCCCCGGACTAGGCGTGTGGGATCTGCGTTCTCTGGTCGGTCACACGTCGCGGTCACTGGTGACGGTCGAGACATATCTCGGACAGCCCGTCGACGCCGAGGAAGTGCCCACTCCTGCGGCGTACTACGTTGCCATTGCCGATCTCGACAATGCGGCCGTGGCGGATCGGGGACGTCAGGCGGGTCAAGCTCTCGGGGAGAATCCCGCCGAGTTCGTTGAGGCGCTCGCAAAGCGTGTACTTGCACAGGTGGAAACCGTTGGGGATCCGCTGATCCACACCGCTGCAGGGGGTATGCGACTCGAGAATTACCTCTCAACGCGGACCTTCGAACTCGTGGTGCACAGTCTGGACATTGCGGCCGCGGTACCAGACGTCGAGCCACCGGAATTCAGTGATCAACTGCTAAGTGAGGTCGCGAGGGTAGCCGCTACCGCAGCGGTGCTGCGCGGCGGCGGCGTCGAGCTGGTGCTGGCGCTCACCGGCCGGGCGCCGCTGAGCCCGGATTTCACCATGGTCTGAACAGGTGCCAGCGACCTGCGCCACCGGTAGGCCGGACTCATCGACCGGCCGCGGCTCGCCGGCGGCGTCGACCGCGACCGTCCACGCCGTCTCCGGCAGCAGCCCGATCGCGTCTTTCAGCTGGTTGGTTAGGGCGAACCCGACCGAGAACGATACGTCCAGGCCACAGCGACCGCAGGTGCGCCAGCCATGCCTTGGTGGCGCCGGCGCCGTCGGCGCGGATCAGGATCGGCGTGCCATGCCGATGCTCGTCGGGGATCTGCGCCAGCGCCTCATCGGTGATCTGGATGTGGTCGGCGGCGGCATTGGCGTTCGAGTTCCCAGGCCGCAGCATCCCGGCCAACGCTTCCCCGGTGTTGTCCAACCAGGCGAGCAAAGGGTGATATCCATACCCGTGCCGGTATGTGGCCGCCGCCTTCTGCTTCTCAGAATGGCAGGTCACCAAGGTGGCGTCGAGATCGATCACCAGGCCCGGCACCACCGACAGTCTCGTGTTTCCGCAGATCCAAACGAAGGACGACTTCCTCGTCGTGCATCTCGCCCGTGCGCTCGAAGCCGTAGCGCTCGTAGAACGGGATCGGTGACCCATCGCCCTCTACCGCGCTCGTCGTGATCGAGACGACACCGGGTCGATCGAGGAAGTACCGAACGATGAGGTCGAGGGTCGCCGTTCCCACTCCCTGACGCTGATATCGCTCGTCGATCAAGAGCTTCCACAGGTAGTGGGGGATGTACGGCTCCTCGACCTCGTCGGCGATCATCACGAACCCCACCGGCGTCTGGTCTCGATAGACGGCCCAAGAGATCGCCTGCGCGCCGGGTTCTTTCGCCGCCTCGGCCAAGGACTCCGGGACCGTGCTCACGAACCTGCCCTGGCCCGGCGCAAGGCGCAACGCCAGCACGGCGTCACGGTCGGAGTCCTGGAGGCCCCGCAACGTGATCATTGGACGAAGATACAGTTGCTTTCCTCGACGGCACGTGGTCGGGATGCGGATGCCAACATGCCACGTGGTGGTTTATCGACGGGACCTACCGCTTCCTGACCGAGCGGCTCTATATATCAAAACCTGATCGTCCGTACGCCGACCGCTCGAGCCAGCACCTGCAACTCGCTCGTCGTACCTCGCGGGCCGCGCCAGCATGATGTGCGTCATCCACCGCTTTGTGGGAGCGCATTGAAGACTGCTGAAACCACAACAGGAACGATCCCGAGCATCAGATCATGAGCGGCAGCACGCTGCGTACACCGAGACCGTACTCGCGTTCGCCCCGGTCAGGACTCCCGGCGGATCCAGAAGTTGATGCATCTCGCCGTGACGTCAGCCGTGGTACCGATCTACTCCGGGGACAAGCAGCGCGCAAACCATCGTTCGGAGTTAGCCATCCCTGCGGCGCGTTCGATCGGTGGCTTGCGATACCGCTGGTCGATCACGCCCGCAAGCTAACTGGCGCGGTGAACACAGATCTCTGATCCGCCGCGAGGGTTCCTCATCTCCCACACGTTCGGTCATCCCATTCTTTCCAAAAGTGACTAAGCGCTCGACCGCTGATTAAGAGAAGCCAGCGAAGGACTCGTAGCGGGCGTTCTTGCGCTTGGCAAGGCGCAAATGGTGCTCCGTGGACGCCGACGGATGTTACTGCGTTGCTGTCACCGCTGCTGTCACGTTTAGGCTCGGGCGACTCTTCCATGTCAGAGCAGAACCTGTGCTTGGGAATGGGGGCGAGTGGGGTGTCTGCAGCGTATGGACTGTCG
This sequence comes from uncultured Actinomycetota bacterium, assembly GCA_963836855.1. Classification (GTDB taxonomy): domain Bacteria; phylum Actinomycetota; class Actinomycetes; order Propionibacteriales; family Propionibacteriaceae; genus Microlunatus. Next base: position 29,369 of record CAWILN010000040.1, read on the forward strand.
CTGATGCCGGGTCCGGCGACGGCGGCGATGGTCCGGGCGGCGCGTGTTGGCGGCGGATGGATGCGGATGTCGCCTTCCCTTATCCACCCGAACCGGCCGCGCAGGCGCCGTGGGCGTCCGAGCTGGGCGTCGCTGCGACGGCGCTCGCCGGAACGCTGTCGGCGACCACCGTCTCCTCAAATAGGCCGGGGTCTGACTTCTTTACGATTTGTCCGTCACGTCGCCACTGCACGATCGCCGCAGTTAGCTGAACTACTGCGCAGGCCTCTTCCTTAGTAGCTCCTGGTTCCAGGGTGGCGGACTCATGACGGTTCGGATCTGGCCACACGAGTTCAAGCATCTGAATGAGCGGATCGATCCTGTACTCGCGGGCTCGCCCGCGGACCTGGAGCGTCCACGGCCCGGTACTGAGGTCATTTATGACATCAGAGAGCGTCGCCGTGGGGTTGTCCGGAAAGACGACCTCGAGGAGGCTCGCCTCGAGTGCCTTGATTGAGTGATGCCATGCCGAAGCCGGATGAGGGTGCCGGCCGTACGCGCCAACCCATGCCAGGGCAAGGTGATCACTCGCGCTATCGGGAACGGCTACAACGGCGTTGAAGGCCTTGACCACGGTTTCATCGACTCTCCGCAGAAGCCCCTTTTCGGTCGCCTGCCATGTCGAACTGCCGTAGGCAAGCAAAATCTCCAGTTCATTCCACATCTTCGGCATACGTGTGGGGATCTGGAGGGTGTAGTGGATGACATCCAGTAAACGCTCATCGTCGTCGTCAGCCCAAGCGAGGATGCCAATAAGCATCCCGTAGCCGTCAGTGCCACGAAGGTCGATCCGAAGGAGGGCGGCCAGGCGTTCGAGGCCGGCTTCGTCCATGGCCGGCGCCAACGTATCCGGCCTGATGGTGTACACGTTCTCAAGCCATCGAGTGAGCGGACGCCGAAGATAATCCGGCACTCCCTCGTACAGTCCATCCAGAGCCAGGCGTCCCTCGCGCGGCCTCACCAGGGTTGTCACTCATGCCCTCCTAGGCTCCGTAGCGACACGGATGGTGGTTAAGGGTACGCGTCAATACCGACCAAGGCGTCGGAAAATGTCATCCGTAATTTTGATCGGTTTGGCGACTTGGCGACTATTACATTCGAAGACCGTTCGAAATAAGCCTTTCAATAAATAAAGGAAAACTTCGCTACCCAGATTTCTATCTCTACCTTCATCAGGACGACTGTTTGCCTGGCTCACGCTCGTCCTCGGGCCGCGTTGGCAGTTGAAGACCACGGCCGTTGCGGCACTTCCCAGTCTGGCCACCCTTACTGTGGCCGTCGTCGGAGCCTTTGCGATCGGCGATGCCTCTCCCCCAGGGGCGACGACTTGCTGGCGGCTGGCTGTGGTTGGGCATTGAGGGGTCTGCTTTAGTCGCAATTGTTCGCGATCGTGGCATAGCATGCGGCCTTCGTCGCCGGTCTGCCCTGCGATGATCAGGCGAAACGGCTGCGGCGCGCCGGCGCCGAACGGCTGCTGGCCTGGCACCCAGACCTGCAGGGCTGGATGGGCCTTCCCGCTTGTCAACTACCTACCGGTAACTCCCCGTGCATGAGCCTGAGTGCCAACTCGTCGATCATGTTGCGCTCCTACAGCTCGATAGTGTCGATACTGAGCCCATGGATGCCTGCAATGCGCTCACGGCGCCGAGTGAGGGTGTCCGGGTCAGCATGGCCGCACACGTAACGGAAGGAGTTGGCTGCCGATCGCGCCAGACGCACCGGCAATGAAGATTTTCATGATCTCTCCGTTCGTTGTGCTCACCAACGACAGACGAGACGCCCCGCCAACCGCGAACGGCTCGCCCGCGCTCAGTATGGAGGTCCGTGTGGACGCGGCGCCGTTCGTGACTTCTTGGAGGATTTCCTTTTCGACCGTTCCCTGACCTCCGATTCCTGACCCTCGAGTTCATCGGGTCCAACGACGGAACCAGCGCCGCTGAAGTGCTCTGGCTCGGTTGGAAGCACAATGGGCGGCTGTCATTGGCGCGAGTGGTGGTTTATCGGCATCGGCTGCCACGGTGGCAGTATCCGCTGTACGCAGTAGTGACTCTGGTCTGGGGTGCGGTCGTCACGTTCGCCGCCACACCGCTCGAGTCTGCGATTTTAAAGACAGTTTTCGGTTGGGTTCCTGCTGGCTTCAGCGCCACGACTGCTGCCGATGAGGCAAGCTACTCGGTCTATCCGAGGACGATCTTGTTGATCACTTTCGGGTCTTTGATCTTGATCAATGGCGTTGCCGCGCCCATCGTTGAGGAACTTTACTTTCGCGGGTATCTGATGCCGCGGATTCCCGCTTCCGCTGGAAGACTCCGCTCTTGGAGGACGTCCTCTTCGCCCTCTACCACATCTGGCAGCCGTGGGCTTACGTGATCATCCTGCTCACGATGATCTCCTACATCGCTCCGGTCTTCCGGAAGCGCAACATTTACACGGAGTCTGGGCGCGCATGTCGCTGAACCTTCTCGGCAACATCGCTTTTCTCGGACTGATCCTCCGATAAAAGAAGTTCCGCAGTGCCCGACCGGGACGCCCCCCGTCAGAGGGGGCTTACGAAGACCGACCCTGAGGGGTCGGCCGCGTTTGACGCCTCGCTGATCCAATCCCAATCCGCCGAGGTGACCTCCAGCACGGCAGCCGATGCGGCCCATAACCCCGAGCGGGACTACGAAGTAGCCCTCCGGCGGGTAGGCGTCACATGCTCTTCCATCGCCCGCCAGGAGTCGGCGAAACCATGCTTACTTAGCGTATGCCGTGATTACACTCTGATCTTGTTCTGAACGACGGCCTCGATGTGTCTGCGCCGCACTCGCTCGCTGGCTTCAACCTTGCCGACGACTCCATCACCGGACCGCCCTACAGCCACCCGCACCATTCGGCACCGGTTGCCAGCATCGTCGGAGCGGCCAGCGAATGGCCCGGCCTGGCGCCGAACCACCTTCTGGGGACAAGCCGGGTACGGGGTGGACACTGAATGTCCTTAAATCGTGGTGGGAGTCCGCAGAGTTCGGATTGCCCAAATCGCTCTGATCAGGCCCCAACCGAAGGCGAGGATGGCGCTGGCAACCAGCGGGTAGCCGAGGTCGGGTAGTCCGGCCAGGATGGCCGGCAGCGGCACGCTGATGATCCGGGGCAGTCCGACCAGCACGATGAGGGCCCAGCTCCAGCTCACCAGCAGCGGCAGGCACACGCGGAGCCCGATCCGCAGCGCTCCTGTTGGGCGTCGCGAAGGGTCAGTGGGCCAGCTGCGGATGGTGTGCGCGCTGCGGACTGCCCCGCCGACTTGCAGGGCGATGATCCCCAGGACGATCCCGCACCTTGTTGCGGACGGACCGCACACTCCGCCGCAGTTCAGATGAGTAGACCGCCGCTCGGAGGAGCGGTGAGGACGGTGGCCATGTACCCGAGGAGCTGCAGTCTGCCGTGGAACGTCCGGCTTGGTGACCATTTCTGGCGTTGGGCAGCGCCGTCTTGGCCTAAGAGAGCCACATTTCCCAGTGCACGGCACGGCTGCCTGCCCTAACCGTGAATGGGGATACGCCAAGGAAGCCGGCAACCTACGACAACACCCGCCCGACGGGGAGCCCCTTGCGCCTTACCACGACGTGCACTTATTCGGATTCGGTGAACGACTTGCGGAGGCTGGCGATAGCGAGCACGAAGCCGGGCGCGATGTGTGTGAGGAGGTGGCCTACTACGCCAGTGCTCGCGAGGAAGTGAAGCTGAGCGGGGCAAGATGTCATTTTCTTGAGCGGGCTATCCGTAAACAAGATCACGAACTGGGTGAGGGATCCGCATTGATCGCAACCTTGTCTTAGGAAACCATTCACATCCGTTCGACGGTCACTACCGCGACGGGTTGTGAGACACCCTTTAGGGTGACCGGACGCGGAGTGGAGATCGGAAACCGGGTGGCCGCACTCTGCACCGTGTTGACGCTGGCAAGGATCTGTCCGCTATCGGCAAGACTGCCGATTCGAGCAGCCTCGTGGACGCCTCGTCCGGCGAAATCGATCGCGCGCGTGGAAGGCTTCTGCTTCGTGTAACCCGATTCGAACTTGGGGGGCGAAACCATGGCCTCGGCGATGCTCTGCTAGTGACCGCTGGACCGCCACCTCGATCGCCGCCGAGGCGTCCTCGAAGGCAACGAAGAACCCGTCGCCGGTCCGTCGCACCTCCGTCCCGCCGTAGCGGCTGAAGATCGCCCGCAAGGTTTGGTCATGCCAGCGGATGAGCTCCTGCCACGCGTCGTCACCCAGTGTCTCCGCGAGCGGCGTCGAGCCAACGATGTCGGTGAACACGAATTTCCTCCTCACCCGCTCGCCGGCCCGCGCAGCGATATCCTGATCATCACCAAGCAACTGGCCCACACGCTTCGCGTCCGGCAGGGCACCAAGACGTTCGAAATCCGCCTTCGCTGATTCAAACTCGATCCGGGCAGCTTCCTCGTCGCCGCCGGCACGGTAAGCTTCCCCAAGCGCCGGACGCACTTTGGCAGTCTCATAAGGAGCGCCCATCTCGTGCCAAAGTTCGATCGCGTGGCGCTGTCTCGTCGACGCCATCCGCGCGTCGCCCTGGGCAAGCAGGAGCAGGCCTCGTGCGTACTCAGCTGTCGCGGTCATCGCTGTAGTCCGAAACGAACCGGCGATCTGCTCCAGCTGTGCGACATGGCGGGTAGCAGAGTCGAGGTCGCCAGCGGCGAGCCCGACCTCGACGGCGGCGGGGAGCAGTCTGGCTTGAGCGTCCGGAAGCGATTCGGCGTCGGCGAGCGCCCGCTCAATGGATAGGTTCGCTCCCGCTGTGTCCCCCTGCGCGAGCCGAAGCAGGGACATACCGGGCTCGGGTTCGCGGCTGAGCTGGTGGGCCTGCCGGAAAGCCTCCCGGGCACCCGTCAGGTCGCCCACGCGAAGCCGGATCTCCCCGATCTCGTACTGTGCCTCACCGCTCATCATCAAGTTGTACTTCCCGAGCTCCTCACAGCCGCGCTTGGTCTCCCGCTCGGCGTCGGCCCAGGCGCCGCGGAACTGCATTATCTCGACGCGGTGCACCCGACAGATTCCCGGAAAGCCGGAGACCGCCTGGCGGCGGCACCACCTCTCCGTAGCGTCGGTCCACTCGACCGCCCGTCGCCAATCAGCGATCGCGCGGCAGACGCTGATCGTGCCGCAGTAGATCTTTTCGGTTGTCAGCGGGTCCAGCTCTCCGCTGACTGCTGGCACGCTCGACTCGTCGATCAGGGCCAAACCGTCCTCAACGCGACCCATGGCGATGAGGGCAGAGCCCTCGTATTGCAGAGCGAGAGCTTGGATCGCCGGTATGGCAAGCCGTTCGCCAATCTCTCCTGCCAGCTTGGCTTGATGGACTATTTCCTCCCAATCGCCGGTGGTGCGGAGCAGATAGCCCAGGGAAAGCGCCTGCCATCCATGTGCCGCACATTCGTTGGGGATTTGCTCCAGCAGTCTCCTTGCCCTGCCGAGCCACCCGTTCCCGAGCGCGGTTTCCAGGCGCTCGAAATGATCAGCGGCAACGTCGAGAGCCATTTCGGCTGCCTGGCAGCTGTCGCCCAGCCCCAGATATCCAGCGTGTGCCCGCTCCCGTGCCTCGGTTGCCACATCGGGATGCCCGGCGAACCATGCAGACTCCGCTAATAGCCTGAGGTCATCGGGGCGGAGCGGGGCCACCGAGTCAGCTCGCGAAGCAAATCAAAAGCTTCGTACCATGCGTGCCGACGGTACGCATCACGACCCTGCTGAATGCGGTCCTTGATGAGCTGACTCATTCAGGCTCCCTGTCGGCCCGGAATGGCTCTACCCTATGACTTACATGTGGATGCGAAGTAGCTACAGCTTCCTCAGGAAACCGGCTGCGTCCTGCGATCCCTGACGATTCTGCGGCACCTAAACAGCCTCGTAAGGGCTGGGCATCGCGGCTCTGCTCGTCCCAGCTGAAGCGCTCCCGGGAGCCGGACGTTGTTCGCCCCGAGTGACTCGTATTGACGAGGGCGACAACTTTCTGCGCTGGACTGCTCGTTGTCGCTGCACTGTACTTTCTGGAATCGCCGAGGGTGCCATCGAGGCCGGTCGCTCTTCGGTTTCGGCCGGGTGTGCTGCTCCTCAGGTTACGGGCTTCGCGTGCCGCAAGCTGACCGCTCAGCGGGACGCGGTGACGTAGACCGCTGGTTGTCCGCGTCTTTCGCCGTCAGGCATGTCCAGTCAAGGGTGCCGTGGAGCTTGTCGCCCTCAGGGATCTAGACCACGACCAATGTGGAGATCCACAGCTGGCCGAGCCAGGCAGCGAACCGCTCGTCCGACCAGCCGCGTTCTGCCACCAGCTGATGCCACAGGGCGCCGTCTAAAGTCGCCCACAATACGTCGCGGCACTCCTCCTCACTGACCGCCAGCTGGCCTGTGGCAGCTGCTTCCTGCGCGTACTTCGCCGCCGCGTCCAGTCGCCGGTCGTCAAACTCAGCCAACATTGTCGCCGCGTCCGGCTGGCTGGCGGCCGCGCCCTGCAGCATGAGCAGTAGCGGGATGATGCGCCTAAACACCGCCGGATAGACGGCCGCTTGCGCCCGAAACCGCCGGGCCAGATCCCGCTCAGCGATCACTGCACGGATCTCCGGCCGATCCCAGAGTCGGATGTCCTCTTCGTCGCCGCGGAAGCTGACGTACCAGATCTGACGCAGCAGAGTGTGCTTGTTGCGGAACGCGGCGTAGACCGTTTCGACCGCCACCCCCGCAGCGCGAGCGATGTCAGCAATCGTGGTACTTCCATATCCCTGACTTACGAAAAGGTCGTGTCCGGCCTGGATGATCCGCTGCCGGGTTTCGCGCGCCTGCTCCTGACGCCAGGTTGAGTCGTACTGCCTCTTGACAGTCTCAGACATTAGATACATCCTTACTGTATTGAAAACAGTATAACAGTACTGGGGATGTCATGGGATCTGAGGTCGACGATTAACTCACGCAATACGACAATCCTTTGGCCATCTCTCGCAATTGTGGTGGCGGCTGACCTCATTGCTGCTTTAGGAGGTTCTCATGGAGAATGTCGACGCATTGGTGACCTCGGTCCTTCCCCGGATCAAGGAAGACGTCGAGGGATTACACAACGGGACTGCAGAACCGCGGATCATGCGGTGGTCGCACCGGGCGCCGGTAACCGTGTTTGGTAACGCAGCGACAGTGTGCGGATGGGAAGAGATCGAGGCCTTTTCCCGAAAGCTGGCGACGAACTTTCATGGCAGCGAGTCATGTGAGTACGAAGTTCTTGCCGCGGGTGGGAGCGGCGAGCTGGCTTACATCGCGGGTATCGAACGCAGCGTCGCGGCGGTCGGCGATGCCGACCCGGCGCCGTTCGCACTACGGGTCACCACGGTGCTGAGACGCGAGGACGATGAGTGGAAGATCGTGCACCGGCATGCCGATCCGTACGATGAGGCAGCCGTCGCTGGGCGAAGTGTCTTCCGCTCTTGGTTGGATGCGACCTCGGCTGCAACGGCTGTGGATCCCCCCGCGGCGAGCGGCGGCGACGCAGGCACGTAAACAGAAGGCCTCAAAAGTGCAATGGCCTTGATCCCTTGATGACCTGCAATGCACACGGGCGGGCAGGTGAGTGATGCTCGACGAGAAAGACCTGATGCTGGCTCTCAAACGCCACTGGGACTACGCGGGCAGGATGAGGACATCGCGCATGAGATCTACCACGACGACGCCGTGCTGGAGTTTCCCCAATCCGGCGAACGGTTCGAAGGCGTGGAAAACTTCAGGGAATGGCGCCGCCAGCACGCTGCTCACCTGAGCATGCACACCCGCCGAATCACCCACCGCGACGACTTCGTGGTGGGTGAAAACCTCATCAGCTACGACGGCGGGCCGTGGATGTATAGCGTCAGCCTGCTCGAGTTCCGGGGCAACAAGGTCGCGCGCGAGCGCATCTACATCATGGACGGCTGGGAAGCGGCCGATTGGCGAGCACCCGCGATCCAACACACCCGCGGATCCGCCCCCGCCGCCGAGCCGCTAACTAAGGTAACCGTGATCGCCCGCTCGTCCGCATCGCCCAAGCCATCGGACAGTCACGTACTCGGGAGGTCAGGAACTTGCAAGTTGTCTGCACCAGCCCTCTGAGCCTGCCAGCAGAGTTGCCTGGACTCTGCGTCCAAATCCGCCCGGTTGGCGGCACCAGGCATATGGTGCTGGCGCGACGACCAGCTTGACCAGCCTGTATGCGCTCTTGGACCCGGTGCCAGTCCCGGCAACTCCTACTTCAACGGCAGCCCCTGCCGCTTGCTGGGCACTACCGTCCGGTAGCCGGTTCCTATTCCACCACCAGTTCGTTCACCCGCCCGCGATGCGCTTCATGCCCGGTAGTCAGACCACGGCCGGCCGATCAGTGAGGGGTCGATCAGGACCGAGATGATTGCTGCACCACGAAGATGCAGATGTTGAGTAGCCTCCTTCCCGGTATTCGTGAGCCGATAGCGGGGACGGGCTCGACGCCGCGTTGTCCATGATCGCCCCGAGGATGTCATCAGCGCGGAACCGTTCGCGGATGGTCATGTCGTTCATTTCGTGTGGGCCGGACGGTTGCAGCAGGCGACACACGCACCGATGCGTCGGCGGAGTGGCCCAAACAACCACCCGCATGCGGGCCGTTGTAGCGAGAACTCTGGCGTACGCTCTCCGCCGGGTGGACGTACACCGATCCTGAGATCCTGCACGCCCAGGGCGCCTCCGGCCGTGCCGGGGCTCGAGCCTTGGCGGAACAGGCTGTGCCGCACCTTCCTGGGCTGGCTCAGCGGCTGAGCGCGCCGTCTGCGAGCTTCCTCGACGTCGGTGTCGGTGTCGGGGTCATCGCGATCGAGCTGTGCCGCAGTTATCCGAGACTGCACGTCGTCGGTCTTGAGCCAGCGGAGGCGCCGCGCCGTGAGACACGGGCCAACATCGAGACGGCAGGCTTCTCCGATCGCGGCCGGGCGTTGCCTTCGGCGTGAGAACGACAGTCGTGCTTGCCGGTTCCCGCTGGGGAACATCCGGAATCGCCGGGCTCACGCTCGGCGGAGGTATCGGTTGGCTCGGCCGCACCCACGGACTCACCTGCGACAACCTCGTGTCGGTCGACATCGTCACCGCCGACGGCCAACTGCGCACCGCCAGCGCCGAGGAGAACACCGACCTCTTCTGGGCGGTGCGCGGTGGCGGTGGGAACTTCGGCGTGGTGACGTCGTTCGAGTATCGGCTTCACCAGGTCGGTCCGACCGTCTTTGGCGGCCTGCTCATCTGGCCGCGGTCCATGGCGGGGACGTTCTGCGGCTGTTCCGCGAGTTCACGCAGACTGCGCCAGATAACGCAAGCGCGTACGCAGTGCTGGGCACCTCACCCGACGGGGTGCCGGTTGTGGTGCTGATCGCCTTCTGCCACGGGTCGATGCCAGCCCAAATGCCTGCGTCTCGCGATCGAATTCGCCCCAGGTCAGGCCAGGTTCCTGACTGGCTGGTATCTCTTATCCGCTGGGCTGCGCCTGCTCAGTGCTGTGCTTTTGGTGTGGGCGATCATGGGCCTTTACGAGCGCCAGTCGAGGGCCGCAGGAACCTTCGGCCTGTGGGCGTTCGTCGCTTTCTTCGGTTCAGTTCTCCAACCTGGGGAGAAATGTTCGTCTGAGCGCCGCCGGGAAGTCGCTGCCTGGGACACTGATTGCCGGCAAGATCAGCCAGCCGCCGTGGCGCAGCGCCCGCCATACGGTCGTATCCGCTTCGCGATGCGACGTATGCGCTCAACGCGGTCTCGACGTGGACCGACCCCGCGCAAGACGACGCCAACATCCGCTGGTCACGTGAGCTGTGGGAGGCGGTGCAGCCGTTCTCGCCAGGGTCTGCCGCCCGTTAGGTGATCGCGGGAGGATGAACGAACTGTTGGCGGGATGCGCACGCGTATGAATAGAAATGCTGGCTGGCGCCGTCCGGCGTAAGACTGAATCCAAGATCATTAGCAGTCGGTCAGATTGCCAGTCGATCGATAGCAAGATCACTTGGCTGGCCGTCCAACCTTTTCCGCCACAACCAGAACATCAGGCCGGCTGGCTGAGTAGCCGCAGCGGCTAGGCTCCCGAGCAGATCCAGCGTCGGGACGCGCGGACCGTTCGGGCCGACCATCGGGCGGCACGCGATCGCGTCGGACGCGTCCTCGTCGCACCACTCGGAACGAGCTGGGCCCTTCGCCATGGGCTAATCCGAGGTCTCGACCTCGTCCTCGTACATGTACTCGCGGTTGCGAAACACGCTGTGGGGTGGCGGCGCGCGTCTTCCCGAGCAGGTAGCCGAGGCGGTAACCCGGTCCGGTTTCCGCCGCGACAACAAGCCGTGCATAGGTCTCGCGGCGAGTAGCGCGCAAGTCCCGCTCGACCGCCCAACGATGCTCCTGTTCAGATCGCCGATACTGCCAGCTCTGTGCGATCCGCGTCGTGATCAGGCCAAATGTGGCAGTGATCACCACGCCCGCCAGAGTGCCAATGACCGTCCACATCCTGACTCAACCCCTAAATCTCCGGGTTTCAGTAGACAACAGGCAGCCTTCACATCAAGTCTTGGCCGGCTGACTCAGGCTCAGACGCCTCAAGCTGGTTCCTCACATGGGAAGCGCGTTGACAGGCGCCAGTGCGTTGGGTAGCCATGCATTGTGTTCGCGATCCGTGCAAACCACGCCTTTGATGGTGAGGGCTTCCGCGCTGGCGGTGCGACTGTGCTTGTCGAGGACGGTCGGATAGTGGGGGTCGAGTCGGCGGCGTACGAGCCGCCGTCCGGGTGTGAAGTGGTCGACCGCGGCGATGCGACTGTGTTGCCGGGGCTGATCGACACTCATGTCCACCTCGTTGGCGACAGCGATGTTATGGCGCTGGAGCGAGTCCCCGGGAACTCCTCGGAGCAAATTGAGGCCGTGGTCACCGAGGCGCTGCAACGGCAGCTGGCCGCTGGTGTGACGACGGTTCGTGACCTCGGTGACTGGCATTTCAACGTGGTGCACCGGCGAGACGCGCAGCGACAGGGTGACGACGGGCTGCCCTGGATCGTTGCCTCTGGTCCACCGATCACCACGCCGGCGGGGCACTGCGGCTTCCTCGGCGGCGAGGTGAGCGGCGCAGGCGAGATCGTGGCTGCCGTGCGGGAGCGGGCGGAGCGACATGTTGATGTGGTGAAGGTGATGGCCAGCGGCGGCATGATGACCGCGGGCACCGACGTCTACACCCCCCAGTTCTCGATCGAGGAGCTGCGGTTGCTGGTCGAGCAGGCGCACACCGCCGGTCTGCCGGTAGCTGCGCATGCGCATGCGGCCGCTGCGGTCGACCAGGCTGTCGCCGTCGGCGTGGATGGCATCGAACACGCGTCATATCTGGTTCGTTTGGCGGAGGGATCCGCTCGGGGCGGGCTGCCGGCCGCACATGCCACGGAGGAGCAGATGGCGGCTTTAGCCGCGAGCGGTATCCCGGTGGGCCCTACCCTCGGTGGCTTCAGTGCCAAGCTGATGGCGGCGAAGTGGTCGGCGGCATTGCGGCAGCGGCTGGCCGATGCCGGCATCACGCCCGAGACTCTTGTCGAGATGCGAATGTCGATTCTGCGGCAGATGACGGCATTCGGCATCGGGTTTATTTCCGGTGCCGACGCAGGCATCGGCCCCGCTAAGGCCCACGGCAGGTACGCCGAGGCAGTAATCGAGCTCGGCCAGGTGATCGGCACCGTGCCGGCGCTGATCGCCGCTTCTAGCGGAGCAGCTGCGGCGATCGGGCTGGGCACGTCGAAAGGGCGCCTACACCCTGGGCATGACGCCGATGTCCTAGTCGTCGGGGGCAACCTCGCCGCCGACCTCGCTGTCCTGCAGGATGTACGGCAAGTCGTGCTACGCGGCCTGCCAGTGCCGCCACCATCGGAGTTGTCGTGAAGCGCCTCGCTCGTGTCGGCTCCGACGAAACCTTGACCGCAGCCCGACCGCCAACCGGGACCACGCCGGGGTCGCGATACAGGGCGCCGCCGAATCCCCGGCCGGGTCAAGTCGTGCGATAACGGGTCTTCCGGCGCTTGCGAGGCTCGCGCCGCGACCTCTCCTCCTCGATCTGGCGGATCAGGTCTCTACGCACCTCCGCGAGGGCATGATCAAGGTCGCGCTCGTGGGAGGTTGCCACGACGTGCGCCCGTCCCGCTAGCCAGGCTTGAAGGGTGACCTTCTGGTCTGGGCCCTCGGTGTCTTTCAATGACACCTCAAGATCGACCTGGTCGGGTTCCCATCCAGACAGGTGCGGCGCGAGTGCGGACAGGGCCCTGAGAATGCGCGGCCGGTCGGCTGCCGCGAAGCCGGCGCCGAGGCGCAGATGCTCATCCAGAGTCACAGTTTGATTGTTCTCGGTTCCGCTCATCGGTGCGCCTCTCTCGCGGATTCAGCGTATGACGCCAGACCGACCGGCCACGCCTGTCGGCCGCGAGCGTTGTCGCAAGCGCGGCGCGCACGCCGGCGACCCCGGTCGTCTGGGCAGAGGTCTGGTCTCGTAGGGCACGACACCACGGTGTTCCGCGTCGAGGCCCCTGTCACTGCGGCTCCGGGCAGACATCATGCAACGACTCGGGGAGGCGAAGTTCCGCAAGCCGACGGCTGATCGGGACGCGCGCATCGACCGCTGCTTATTCAAGCCACCCAAGCTCCGCGAGTTCTGCGGGGCTGCCGACCTGGAAGGTCGGCGGTGCCTGGCGCTCCTGACTGGCAATCAGAGCGCCATGAACGACTTCGCCCGGCTCAACGCCTGATGCCCACGGCACCGAGCATCTCGAGTGGCTCACGTCGCAGCGGGGGCGCGGCGAGAGCATTGCACTGACGTGCCCCATGATCCACGCCTCAAGCCATACCGATCGCGATTTGAACCTCCGACACTTAGCCGAGTTGGCGTGACACGCAAGGGAAGGGCGAACGGCGGAAGCCTTGGCAGCGTGGCTCTCAGCCGACGGCGATCGCCGCCGTAGCGGGATAGCGACGAGCCCACCGGGCCGCGACAACGAATTGAGCGGCATAAGTCGCGGCCATCGCCATTAGCACGACTACAAGCAGGAGCCAGCGTCCTTCCGTCATGTCGTGGGCGGCAGCCGTCTCATCCAGACCGATTGCGACGGCCTCGAATATCAAGATGGCACTAACGCCCGAAAAAAGGACCCACGGCCAGCGTGCGCGAGTGCAGGCGAGAGCAAGGCAGCCGGGGAGCAGGCACACGATATACACGAGCGCAATGAACGCGGAGCCACCAAGACTGAATTGAGGAATCCCGTTCACTAGATGAGCGACAGCACGCATGAGTAGCCGGGTGATTACCGCGCTCAACAAACCTGCTGCGGTGGCCGCTGCCACGCCAGTCCAAAGTTGGCGCACCAATTGACGCATTGCCATGTTGACCACAGGTTCTCCTTGAGAGCGACCCTAATCGAAACCGAGCACTTCGCTCCAAGTCGGGTAGGCACCAGAGAAATAGCCTCTGCCAGGCTGCCTTATCTGGATGCATGCTTGCGCCCAGCGCGATTTGCCGCCATAGCGCCGCGCCACTCGGGTGCGAGGTCTCAAGCCACTGATACCGTAGCCAGCCGACCAGACGATGCTCGACGCCGGAGGCGGGCCCGATTTCGTTCAAGAGGCCGCCGCTGTGTGTCGTCGACAGTGGCTCTTCGCGGGTCGCGTCCCGCCATTGGTCAGGCGTAACCGCAGATACGACTTAGGCAACAGGTTCGAATTCGGGCTCAAAGTGATCCTCGACGCCCTCACCAGGTCAATCCCGGACAACGGCGGCGATCACTCACCCTGACCGCCGACCGTTCCGTCACCACACCGAAAGAACCCGCGCAGAACCCGGGGACCGCTCATCGGGACAGTACGAAATGGGTCCCGCGGGTCGCTGATTGGGCGCTGATTCAGCGCGGTCGCGGCGAGAGGCCAGGATGTACGCGTGGTCACGGTCGACGATGTCCGAGCGGTGCTCGCGCGGTTGCCGCGCAGCAGCGAGGTGCTGGTGCGCGATCGTGGAGGGTCGGGGCGTTCACCGGGACCCTGTACCCAGTCGGTACCGGAGTGGAGTAGCCCATCGTCGCCTAGCGGGCGGCGCCAGTCGTCGAACTACCGGTTGCAGGTGGTGGAAGAAGCTGATCGAGGAACGTCTGTGCGAGCCACTCCTCGTAACGGCGCAGGCTCCACCGACGGGCGCGAACGAGTCGTTGAAACGCTTCGGGACCGGTAAAGAACCATACGATGTCGATGGCCGAGTCGCTGTCCATACCAGCCCGCAACGAGCCCTTGCGGAGCAACGCATCAATGAACACTGCCGCGTCGGCCCGCCGTTCACGTTCGGCGGTCTGCCACAGTGTGCGCAGCTCCTTATCGGCGCCGGCGGCGGCGCGCAGCACCTCTACGACGTCCCCCGCTTGCCGGTGGAGTCGCGTCACGTTTCGAGCATGCAGCCGCACCGACTGCCGAGGGTCTGGTTCGGCGAGCGCTTCCTGAAACCAGGAGCGTTCCGCAATCGGCACCGCCTCGTCGTCACCGGCCATGGCCAGCTCTCGAGCCGCCTTCAACAGCGCTCGCTTGTTGCCCACGGAGGCGAACACCGTCGGCTTCGAGACCCCGGCACGCTCGGCAATCTTCTCGATCGTGGTGGCTACGTAGCCGTCCTCGACGAACAGCTCGCGGGCCGCCGAGACGATCACGTGCCGGGTCTCGCGGGCGCCCAGCTCCCGGCGCCGTGAGTCATACCGACGAGTAGCCCCTCGCTCAACCACGGTCATGTTTCAACACTTTACCTCTTTACTATTCGATAGTTGATAGGTAAAGTGAATGTTGCATCCCGAGAGGGCTGGCTGCATCAGCACGGAGGGAGTCTTTGGATGAGACGTGACGGCTTGTCCGTCGCCGTCATCGGCGGCGGGATTGGAGGGCTCACAGCCGGGCTGTCGCTGCTGAAAGCCGGCTTGGACGTCCATGTCTACGAGCAGTCAAGCCGCATCAGTGAGGTCGGCGCCGGTGTCGCGATCAGCCCGAACGCGACACGCATTCTGTACCGCTTGGGCCTGGAGCACGAGCTGGCGCGGACCGGCGTCCGCCCCACCGCCTGGTGGCAACGCCGCTGGGACGATGGCCGCACCCTGTCGCATACCCCGCTGGGCGCGGAGATCGAGAAGCGGTTCGGCTCACCGCACTATCAGATGCACCGCGGCGACCTCGTCGCCGCGTTGGCTCGGGCCCTCCCCGCGACGCGGCTGCACACCGGACACCGGCTGTTGTCGCTGGTCGACGACGGTGACACCGTGGAGGCACGGTTCGAGAACGGTGAAACAACCCGCGCCGACGTGCTGATCGGAGCGGATGGAATCCACTCAGCCGTGCGCGCGGCGTTGTTTGGCCCGGAGACTCCCCACTTCACTGGCTGCGTTGCCTACCGTGGCCTCGTACCGGCTATACGGCTGGCCCATCTCGACATGGAGCCGGCGATCCAGATCTGGATGGGACCAAACAGCCACTTCATCCACTACCACGTCAGCGGCCTGCGCCTGGTCAACGTCGTCGCCGTGATCGAGCAGGACACCTGGACCAAGGAATCGTGGACCGAGCCGGGGGACGTGGCCGACCTGCTAGCGGTATACGACCACTGGCATCCGCAGGTACGCGCCATTCTGCAGACCTTCGATGAGACGTTCCGCTGGGCGATCTTTGAGCGGTCGCCCATGCCCCGGTGGTCGAGAGGCCGCGTCACCCTCCTCGGTGACGCCTGTCACGCGATGCTGCCCTTCCTCGCGCAAGGAGCCGCGCAGGCGATGGAAGACGGCGTGACCCTCGCAGCCCTCCTATCCAGCCTCGGCTCGCCCGCCGCCGTACCAGAAGCACTCCGTGTGTACGAGTCGGTGCGCCGTCCGAGAGTCACGCGCGTGCAACGCATGTCCTCCGACAACAAGGCACGGCTGCACATGCCCAACGGGCCAGCCCAACAGGCACGAGACGCGGAACTCGCCAGCGGAACCACCGACATTTTCTTCTCCGCGTGGGAGTGGCTCTACCGACACAATCCCGAGGCGGCCCTCGTGCAGACTCACCGAACCACCCTCCATCGGAACCGGAACCGTGATCCGGCCTGACACTGTACGGCGCTTCGCCCGGGAGGCGGGCTTTCCACTGTCACCGCCCTCCCCATCGAACACGACTTCTGGCGCTTCTACCGCCTCGACCGCTGACCACTAGCAACGGCATCACACCGCGGCCATGACCACCGTCCCAACGTTCGCGGGGATCGCCTCGACGGTGATCTTTGCCTGGAGCGTGCGGCCGATGCTGGCCAAGGCACACCGGACGCGAGACCTTGCGTCCTACAGCCTTGGCAACCTCGTACTGGCCAACGTCGGCAACGCCGTGCACTCCGTCTACGTGTTCAGCCTCCCAGTGGGTCCGATCTGGGTCCTGCACGGCTTCTACCTCGCGACTGATCTGGTGCCTGCGGTACCGGCGCGTCCCCAGGTCTACGCAAACCACCCCTGAGGGGGTTCACGCGTTCGGCAACGACGGCCACAACCAGCAGGTACTGCGGGACCGGCTCTTGGAAGTGGACGAACAGGAGATGCTGTCCTATCAGTGTCAGAGTCGTACAGAAGGAGCCGCAATGGATCTGCGTCTTGAATTGGTCTCGGTTCCGGTGACCGATGTTGACCGCGCGAAGGCGTTCTACGTCGACCAGGTTGGCTTTGGCGTCGAGCAAGACGTGCAGGTCGATGAGAATCACCGCTTCGTGGAGCTGATGCCGCCCGGGTCCCCGTGCTCGATCGCCTTGACCACGGGTTATATCGACTCCCAGCCGGGCTGCCTCAAAGGAGTCCAGCGCTCAACGTCGAGAACGTCGATGAGGTGCACGCATTCCTACGCGATCGTGATGTTGAAGTGTCCGAGATCCAGGACTACCCGTGGGGCCGCTTCTGCTTCTTCTCCGACCCCGACGGCAACGGTTGGTCAATCCACGGTCCGCTGCATCCGGAGTAGCCAGGCGACTTAACGAGACGCTGACTTCCGGAACCGTCGCTTCGCTCCTACGGGGCGTCATGACGCTGGATCACTTCGGAAGAATCAGCGGAGGGGTTTGTGCGTCATGTATGCCCGAGGGTCGCGTGGAGGGCTCGCTCGACGCGGTCCGGATGCCGCTTGTGCGGCCCAATCCGCAGGTCTGACCAAGGGTCTGGCGCCACCTCAACCTGGCAGACCACAGCCTCAAGTCTGGCTCCGGGTATCGGGGTGAGAGGTAGCTGGTGGCATAAGCGCATTTTGGCTCCAGCAGGGCACTCCCATGGCGGTACGGAGGGCCAGGACCGCGTTTAAAGACCGGATTTGCCGCGAGTCGGCCAATACAGCTGTCTCGAAGTCACCGTGCTCGGGCTGCGCTAACGATTGCTCCCTGTTGGCGTGGGGAGGAACATAGACGCGAGGTTTCGAAAGCTGACTTGGGTCTGGGAGGGTGGTATGAAGTGCGACACCTTCAGGAGGGCCGTCGAAGCGTTTGATCTCGATGCGACCGTCGCGACATTCTCGCCGTCGATCGTTCTCCGAAGCCCGGTGCGAGACGAGCCACTCGAGGGCCGGCAGGCGGTTGGCCGCTTGTTCGCCATCCTCTTTCGAGTCTTCGAGGACCTCAGGTTTGTCGGCTCGTATAGCTCGAGCGATGGCGCGGAGGCTTTGCATTTCCTGTGGCGTCTGGGCGACAGGGAAGGCGAAGGCGTCGACATGATGAGGTTTGATGGGTACGGGCTGATCGAGGACTACCGGGTCATGGTCCGTCCGCTCTCCGCTGTCGTGGCGCTACGCGACGCTGCGTTCTCTCAGCTGCCGGAAGGGTCCTAGCCGGCATAGCCGGACGTTCCGAACAAAGTGCGTCGGCGACCAGCCGTTGCCAGACCGCATGGATGCCTGTGCACTGGCCGCCTGCGCCGGCTGTCAACCGAACGAGCACCTTGAGTGATAGTCGACTTGTCACTGGACGAACGTCCGCATCTGCCGCACAGCACGAGTGGGTGCCGAGGACTGCCTACAGCGTGACTCCCGGGTCGCTGACGTCGTGGTCTGTCCAGGTTCGCCGACGAATCCACAGGAGTACCCTGACTCCACCGACGCCTCCCCGCATAGCAGTAGCCAGACCTTGCGCCCTCGCCCGACCTTTCTCCGCACGGGTCGTGATAACGACGATTGACGCTGACAAATCGGCGAATGAGCGAGGCGCCGAGGTTCGCCGGGCTCGTGCGGCAGCCCGCAGAAGCGCGGAGCTGCCGTTGCTCGCACGGCCCGATCTTTTTCGCTGAGGCCGTTTTTGGTGGCGCTTCGCGGTGCACCATGCCGTCACCCGTGTTCCGTAACCCGACCCGCTTACGGCATGTGACTGGTGCACCAGCCCGAGGTAGCGGCCCGGAACTTTTGGGGTCGAATCATAATCAGGGGTTTGCTTCGCAGGCGCATCGGCTGTGAGCGGCGGCAACGCGAAGCCCTAGAGCGGCGGTCGGTCCGCGCCAGCGTACGGCCCGAAGCGATCTTCCCGTTGCGCTGCTCTTAGCTCACGTTGCTGCTGGCTCAGCCTGTGCCTGGCCGGGGGCGGCGGTGCGGGTTGGTGGCAGCAGCCGGCCCGCCCCGCAATGGCAGATTCGCGGCCGTGCGCTGTTCGTTGTCTCGGAGACGCGGCTCGTAGTGGGCGAAGAAGATCTTGGTAACAAGATCACGTCGGGCGCGCACTCCGGTTTTGGTGAAGATGTTCCTCAGGTGCCCCTGCACGGTGTGTACGGAGATCACCAGACGGTCAGCAATGTCGAGGGTCGAGTAACCCTGCAACACGAGTCTGGTCAATTGCTGTTCCCGTTGAGTCAGGCCATAGGCCAACATCAGCAGCGGGGCAATCCGGCTTGGGTGGGCAGGTTCGACGATGACGGCAACGCGCTGATGGTCGGTCGCGGTGAGCGGTACGCCGTGCAGGACAACCCAGCGGCCCGAGCGGGTCAGCACCCGAGCTACCGCGACCTCGGACGGGTCGTCTGTGCTCGTGGCCGAACGCGCTGCACGTGCGGCGACGGCGAGCACAGCCGTAGGCAGCCGCGAGGCCGCCCAGTTTCCATCAGGCAGGTCGCGAAGCCACTCCTCGACACCGGGCGACAGCGACTCTGGACGCCAGTCTGGGCCGAGCACGATCATCCCGGGCGCCTCCGGACCTTCGGGATCGGCCGAGTCTCCGATGAGCAGGGCCCGGCGCACGGCATCGGCCATGAGCGGGCTGATCGCGGCTAGAAAGGCCTGCTCATCCGCGTCGAACAAGGGGCGGTCGGGCTCCCGGAACATACCTAGGCCGCCCCAGACTTCGCCGGCGCGGGTACGCAGCGCCGCGACCATTTCCTGATCACCGCCGTCGGCCATGAGGGCATGCCAGCGAGGGCTTGAGCTGGGATCGCCGCCGGTGGCCTCATACAACGTCGAGACCCCGCTTGGGGAGCGCGCCACGTCTGTGAGCTGAATAACGTCATCCTCGGCGTACTCGTGGATGAGCCATTCAGGAGGTAACTCCAGCATTTCCTCATTGAAGTGACTCGTCAGCAGTCGCGATGCGGGGTCAACGGTGTAGCAGCACGGGGCCACAGCCTGGGGTACCGCATCCGCCAGCACAGAACCGGACGCTCGCCAAAACGCCACCATGTCCAATCCCTGCTTGGACAACCGGGCGATCTTGTCTTCCGCGCGCGCGAATCGCCGGTGGCGATCCATGTCCGACAGCTTACGGCCCTCAAGACAGAACGAAGATGGCAGATTTCTGCTATGTCCCCGGTTCCACGGCGGCCCTACCGTCGGAGGACAACCGCTAGGAAGGGAGCCAGCGATGACCCAGACCAACCAAGTTAACGGGAGCCCGCCACCGCTGACGATCGTCCAGCCAGGCGAGCGTGAGGTGACCGGCGATCTTGGCGGGATCGGTGTTGCTTTCAAGCTGTGGGGACGCGACACGAACGGGATGGTTTCCGTGGTTGAGCACCCAATTGCAGTCGGGGCCTTCGTGGAGCCGCACCTGCACACCCGAGAAGATGAGTACTCCATCGTCACCGACGGAGAAATCGGCTTTCGTTCCGGTAGCCGGGAAGTGGTCCTCGGTCCCGGCGGCTACATCACTAAACCCCGCGGCGAAATGCACGCCATGTGGAACGCAGGTTCGGTCCCGGCACGAATGATCGAGATCATCAGCCCTGCTGGACTCGAAAACCTCTTCTTCGAATTGTCAGAGCTCGCCCGCGCGGGCGCGCCGCCCGACCTAACTCAGATAGTCGCTCTCGCCGAAACCTACGGGGTGCAGTTCGGTGAACCAGACTGGCTTCCAGACATCATCGACCGCTACAAGCTCAACGCATCCTCGTGAGGTCTGTCGACGGTCGGCGGACATCCGCGCCAGCACGGGAGCCAGGGATGACCCAGACCTACCAAGCCAGCGCTCTCCTCTTCTAGGATCGGTCATGCCCGCCGGCGCCGCATCTCCTGAGGAACTCGAAGGAATGCTGGAGGACGCCTGCCTGCTCAATGACACATCATTCCTACCCAGCCTGTTCGAAGTCGACGCCGTCCTACTGGCCCGAGGGACAAGCCAGGTGCGCGGGTGCCCCGCGATAGCCAATGTGACCATCGACCAGCTTCGGCATGGCGGCAGCTACGTCGCCGCGCCGCAGCTGGTGATGCAATCCGGCCCGCTCGCCTTGATCATCTCCGGCGCTGCGATCTCAGTGGCCAGGCGAAACCTGGACGGTTGGCACTACGTGATCAGTCGGCTCGACCTATGACCTGCTCCCAACCTGACTTGCGCCCGTGTCCCAACGAACGAGTCAACGATTTCTCTGACTTCTTCATCGCTCAGTTCGATCGGTTTCCTAGCATGCTTCTGGCCTTATGGGCGGCCGTAACCACGAGACAACGGTTGATACTCCTCTTCGAATCGAGCCGTTTGGGACACAAGCAGCAGTCGAAGCGCTAACGCCGAGTTTCAGCCTCCCGCCGCTTGCCTTCGATTATCAGAGCCCGCGTTGAGCGGTCCTTTTCACAAGCCGACCCTTGACCGTGCACGCTCTCGGTCCGCAGAGGGCCAGTTCGCCTACACGGCGGCTGTTGAGCGCTACACCACTGCGGGCGACCCACGTCTATCACCGCGAGCGTGGCACTGGCGCGCTGTGCACCGCCATGCCAACCGCAGACCTCCTGGCCCGTGACCTGACTGGCGATACCATCTCGCCCAGGGGCCTCAGAGCCAGCGCCGGACCTGGGATTGGTAGCGCTCGTATTCGGCACCGAACCTGCGCTTGAGGTACTCCTCCTCTGGCACAATGACCCAGCGGTGCGTGGCAAGCACCGGGAGCGGGGCGATGATAAGCGGCCACCATGTTCCGACCCAGAGCGCGGCGCCCACGTACGCGGCGGCGAGGCCGGTGTACATCGGGTTGCGGCTGATCCGGTACGGGCCTTTGGTCACCAGCGTGGACACCGGGTGGTGCGGTACGACTGTCGTGCGGTTACGCCGGAAGGTTGCTGCGCCGGACCCGCTGAGCGCAAGTCCAGCAATAGTGAGGACCGCGCCGACGGTTTTCGTCACCGGCCGCCCAGGCAAAGGCAACGGCAGCCATTTCTGCAGCGCGAGTGTTGCCGAGAGTGGTGCGGCGAAGAGTAGCGGCGGGGCAGGGACGCGGACGGCGGCGCCGCTCTCGCCCGTTGCGGCGGAGGTTTCAGGGCTGTCGCTCATGGTGCGCCTCCATGGGAATGTGAACTCAGTGTCAATGCTCAGCTTGCCACCCCAGCTACTGCGCGCGCTGCCCTGGCAGGCCCAGGTGGATCAGCCGTTCGTCAGATCCAACAGCGCGCGCTCGCCGCGCTCCAGTCCGGGAATGACGCGGCGACAAGAACCTTCGCGCGGACGACACGGGCGCGTGAACCGGCTGCAGCCAGGAGAGGCCGTAGGTCCAAACCCGCAGCGATGAATTGCGCCTTCTCCCAGCGTCTAACGAAACAACGAGAAGGCGGGGCCTAAACCGCCTCGAACCAAAGGAGATCCGATGGAGATGAAGCTTGAGCTGGTGCCTATTCCTGTCGCCGATGTTGACCGCGCGAAAACGTTCTATGTCGAACGGCTCGGTTTTGTTGAAGACGTCGACGTGCAGCCGGCGGCGGGCGTCCGGGTCGTGCAGCTGACCCCAGCAGGCTCGGCCTGCTCGATCGGCATGGGCACCGGATAGCCGGCCTACGACGAGATGGCCCCCGGCACGATAAAGGGCTTGCACCTGGTGGTGGCCGACATCGAGCAGGCCCGCGCTGATCTGGTCGGCCGCGGCGTTGAGGTCGGCGCCATCGAGGACGTGGGCGGAGGAGTCAAGTACGCACGGCTGGCCGACCCCGACGGCAACACTCTCACGCTGCAGGAGATGGCTTGGCGCACCGGAGATAAGTTCTAAGCCTGATCGCCGGTAAGCGTCGACCGCGCCGAATCCCGACAACCGTCGGGCGTTCAGATCCTCCGCTGGTTCCGACGTCAGCTCCTAGGCGTATACCCACACAAGGACCCGCTTGCGGGCGTCACATGGCGGGTCTTGACGTCTGCAGCCAGCTGGGTCATCGCGCGGCCGATCTGCTCCGGCCGTGAGCCAGCTTGCTAGGCACGGCGAAGGGTCAAAGGTGCCGAGATACCGGCTGCTGATCCTGATCCTGATCCTGCTCGGGGGCGCGGGCGGTAATGGACGCCTTAGCGGCATTTGGCGGCGATTTCGACGCCCTCGTCGCGCGGCTCGATCCCGCCGTCGTGCTGCGCTCCGACTTTGGCGGAAGACGGCCCCGCCCGCCCCAAGATCACCCGTGGCGCAGCAGCCGGTGCCAGTCAGGCACTTTTGGGGCGCACCCCCGGGCGCCGAACTGCACCCCGCCCTGGTGAATGGAGTAGCCGGGGTGGTGATCACCGTACGGGGCCTGACGTTTCCGATCATGGGTTCACCGTCGCCAACGGCAAGATCATACAGATCGATGCCATCGCCGATCCTGACCGGGTCCGAAGGATCGCTGTGGCTGTGCTAAGCGACGACAAAGGTTGCCGCGCTTCAGATGCCGAGGGGCAGCGCTCCCGCTACTGCAGCCTGCTCGCTCCCGGAATCCGCTCGGTAGCATCAGTGCCATGGCCGCGATCATGGTGCTCACGGCTGGGAGCACCGGTGATGTCGAACCCTTCGCTGCCCTAGCGGAACGGCTCGGCGGCCGCGGTCACATAGTGACGCTCACAGCGGATGCAGGGTTCGAGCGGCTCGCTCCCGGCGGGCCAGTCGACTTCGCGCCGATTCGAGCCGATTTCCAATCGCTGGTGCCCACGCCCGCGCGCAAGCGGCCCTCGCTGCGCGGCGAAGTCTTTCCAGTGATCCGGGGCATGCTCGAGGACAGCTGGACCGTTGCGCGGTCCACGCAGCCTGAGGTCATCATCGCCCACCAGAAGTCGCTGGCGGCACCTCACCTGGCCGAGAAACTGGATATCCCGCACGTACAGGCTCTGACCGTCCCGATGCTGACCCCGACCCGCGAGTTCCCGCTGCCGGGCATCATCCGGCACAACCTCGGCGCGATCCTCAACCGCGCGAGCTACCGCCTCATCGGCATGTTGACCCGCCCCTATCGGGGGTTGATTCGCGACTGGCGGAGCGCCAGCCTCGCCCTCGCACCGCGCGGCAACCCACCGCCGCCGAGGAAGACCCTCTACTGCTACAGCCCAAGCCTGGTGTCCACACCCGCGGACTGGCCGCCGGACACGATCGCCACAGGGTACTGGCTGCGGCAGGACCGATCCGACGCGGAACCGCTGCATCCCGACCTCGAGAGCTTCCTGGCCGCGGGTGAGCCCCCGATCTACATCGGCTTCGGCAGCAGTGTCGGCCCCGATCCCGCCCGTCTAGCCGCTGGGGTGAGCAGCGCCGTGCAACAAGCCGGCATCCGTGCCGTGATCGCGAGCGGCTGGGGAGCACTGCGCGGCATGCAGAGCAACTCCAACACAATGGTGATCGAGACCGCGCCACATCGCTCGCTCTTCCCCCGCGTTGCCGCCGTTGTCCATCACGGAGGCGCGGGGACGACAGCTGCCGGCCTACTCGCAGCACGTCCGACGATCATTTGCCCCTTCCAGGGCGACCAGCACTTCTGGGGGGCTGCGGTTCACCGCGCCGGCGCAGGGACCCAACCAATGCCTGCCAAGAAGCTCGCCCCAGAGCAACTTGCGTCGGCGATCCAGAAGGCCCGCGATGATGGCGACATGCGGACCCGCGCCGCCGATCTGTCGGAGCGGATCGCTGAGGAAGACGGTACCGGCCGGGCCTCCGAACAGATCGAACGCACTCTTGCCTAGCCGATCAGCCGCGTTCCGGTCTGTCGATGAAGCGCCGCTCGAGCGCGTCGATGCAGTGGGCCAGGGGATCGTCGGTCTTGAGCACCGCGAACCGGCACTTCCCCGTCTCCAAGCGAAAGCAGCGAGGTGCGCTCCGCCCGCAACCCGCTGACCGCCGGGTCGATCGCCTGCATCCAGTTCACCCCACGCCGCCTCCCGTCCCGTTAGAGCAAGTCAGGAGACACGCGCCATTTAGACGCTGGAACAAGGGCATGTTGTAACAATCCCGATGAGCCGGTCCGCTTGGACGCTTGGAATCGCGGCCACACACGCTGGCAACTAGCTGTCCCGCGAGCCCTTGGTCAAGCGGTCGGGACCAGGCAACACCCGAGCTGGCCCTCGGGTAGCTTGTACTCGGCCAGGCCGAGCGTCATGGTGAGCCCGACCAGTCGCTGTTGAACGCCATCGTGCAGATGCCGCTCTATCCGGCGGCGTTCGGTCTCGAAAGCGTCGACCAGGTCCAGCCGGGATCGCCGCAGCTCGGCCACTCGCTCCCGAAGCTCCTCCTCCCGCGGGCCGAGCAAGCTGCGGGCCAGCTCCGCCTGCGCCGCCGCGGCCAGCGTTAGGACATACGCGCTGAGCACAAACCAGACTGGCGCAGCCAGCAGCGCGAGCGGCAACGCCTCGGCCGGCGTGTCGGCCTCCCACCACAAGACGCCGACCGGCCCGAACGACGCGAGCAGCGGGGACAGCGCCAGGACTGCGGTGGCCAGCAGTGTGAACAGGACGAGCACGAAGTCGATCCAGCCGACGAGAAACGCCAGCAGTGCGGTGTAGCCGAGGGCGCGCAGTGAGGCTGGCTCTCGACGGCGGTAGGCGATCCGCTGCCGCAGGGTGGTGTCGGGGAGCGCAAGATGCGGACTGGCGAGCGGCGGCTCGTCAGGGCCCTGCATGAGCCGGATCCGCCAGCGCTCGAGGCGGCCCACGCCGACGCCGAGGACCGGCAGTGAGTACAGCACGACGATGCCGATCCACACCGGACTGAGCATGATGCCCGCGACGACGGCGCCGATCAGCCCGGCCAGGACGGCCAGCGCGACGAACGGCGAGGAAACGACGTACGCGAACGACCGCCACGGCCAGGCCGACGCGAGGAAGCGCCACGGCCGGTCGGCCAGGGCGCTCCAGGCGGTCGCAGCTCGGGGCACGCCTCGACGGTAATGCGGCGACCCCTTTGCCGTCTGTAGCGCATGCGCTACCTCGGAAGTAGCGCCGAGGCCAGAGACTTCGCGGCCGCGGCGACATGTGATGGATGGCATGGAAACCGGTACTCCCGCGGTCGTCCTCGACCGCCTAACGAAGACCTACCGCTCAGGTGCCGGCAAGGTTGCGGCGCTGCGCGATGTGACGTACGCCTTCTCGCGCGGCTCGTTCACGGCGGTCATGGGTGCGTCCGGATCGGGCAAATCCACCCTGCTGCAATGCGCCGCCGGCTTGGACCGACCCTCCTCGGGCCGCGTGCTGCTCGGCGACACCGACCTGGGCACGCTCAACCCAGTCCGGCTGACCAAACTTCGCCGGGCGCGGATGGGTTTCGTCTTCCAGGCGTACAACCTGCTCCCGTCGCTCAGCGCGTACGAGAACGTTGCACTCCCACTGCGCCTGGCCGGCGCCAAGCCGCAGCGGAAGGAGATCGGCGACGTCTTGCACCGGGTCGGGCTCGGCGACATGGGACGGCGGCGCCCGGCCGAGCTGTCCGGCGGCCAGCAGCAGCGGGTCGCGGTCGCTCGTGCCCTCGCGACCCGGCCGGAGGTGCTGTTCGCCGATGAGCCGACCGGAGCCCTGGACACCGGCACCAGCCGCCAGATCCTGGGACTCCTACAGCACGCCAAGGAACATGCCGGGCAGACCGTCGTGATGGTGACCCATGACCCGATGGCCGCGGCCTACGCGGACATCGTCGTCTTTCTCGAGGACGGTCAGATCGCCGGCACCTTGCGAGGGGCCGGCGCCGGCGAGATCGCGGCCGCCATGAGCGAGTTGGAGAACTGATGTTGCAGATCAGTCGCCGCACGGTCCGGCAGAACTGGGCCCTCTATGTCGGCTGCTTCGTCGCAGTCGCCGTTGGCGTACTCCTGCTCGGCCTCGCCGCCAATGCGATCGCCGCGGGCAACGCCTACGCCAATGACCATCCGGGCGGTCTCGTCGTCACGGTGACCGGCGGCGACATGGCCGAGCACACCGAGCGCTACATCCCCGAGGAGCAGAGCCCCGAAGGCTTGCAGGCCCTGCTGGGATTGGTCTCGGGAATCTGTGGGTTCATGACGATCTTCGTCGTGGCCAGCACGTTCGCTTTCGTCGTTGCGGCGCGTCGGCGGGAGCTCGGGCTGCTTCGGCTGGTCGGCGCCACGCCGCGTCAGGTGCGACGCATGATCCTCGGCGAGGCGCTGACTGTCGCGGTTGCCGCCGCTTTCGCGGGGTCGCTGCTGGCGTACGCACTGACGCCATCGATGCTCCAGCTGGCCGCCGGCACGGAGTTCTCACCGATGAAGCTCGACCCGCCGAGCCAGTGGATCCCACTGTCGATCGCATCGGGCATCGGCGTGACCGTGGCACTGCTCGGAGCCTGGGTCTCGTCCCGGCGCGCCGCCAAGGTGGCGCCGATCGATGCGCTGCGGGAGTCAGCGACCGAGCCACCGCGACTTACAGTGAGCCGGGTGATCTTCGGCGTCCTGGGTCTGGGTGGTGCCGCCACGATGATCGCGTTCATCAAGCCGGGCAACTTCGAGGTCGCTGTCGCTATGGCGATCTTGGTACCCATCGTATTCGTGATCGGCATGGTCGCGGTGGCGCCGGTCATCGTGCCGGTCATCGCGAGACTTTGGGGCCTCGTGCTGCGCCGGTCCGCAGGTGTGCCGGGCTACCTCGCCGATCGGAACGTCTGGGCGTCGCCGCGGCGTACCGGGTCGTTGGCCGCACCGATCCTCGCCATCTGCGCCATCGCCGGCACGCTCTCGGTCATGATGAGCTTCGTCGGCGACCTGACGTACGCCCAGGGTCTCCAGGCGTCCCGGCCGTCGTTGGTCGTCACCAGCGAAGGGGAGCATGACCTGACGGCAGACCTTCGCGGTGCTGACGGCGTCGGCGTGGTCGATGCCGCGATCCCGGCCGAAGTGGTCCTGACCGATCGTGGGGGCGCTGAGGGGACTGCTGCCGAGGGTGTCGACCCGGCGAGCTTCCAGGCGGCCCGGCAGCTCAATGTTGAACAGGGCTCGCTCGACCGGCTGAGCGG
>CAWILN010000041.1:0-16969 GCA_963836855.1 uncultured Actinomycetota bacterium
TCGACGGCCATCCCGGGCCGCTGGGAACCGGTGGGTACGCCACCAACGGTCGGCTGCACCACGCCGTTCTGTCGCTGCTAGCGCTCGCCGACGATGACGGCCTCGATGATCATGATGTTGATCACGGCAGCGGTGGTCCGTCCCGGGCCTGAGGTGACATCGGAGCCGTCCGCCGATCGCAGGGTCGGTGTGCTGCTCGCCGCCGGGGCCGGACGTCGTGCCGGCGGCCCGAAAGCGCTGCGGGTCGACGCGGATGGTACGTCATGGCTGCTGCGCTCCATCGCCGTGCTGCAGGACGGCGGCTGCGCCCCGGTGGTCGTGGTTCTCGGCTGCCAGGCCGCTGATGCCCGCGACGTGCTGGTCAAATCGGCCCTCGCTGAAGACCCGATAATCACCGTTGTCGAGGCCTCGAACTGGGAACAGGGCATGGGCAGTTCGCTACGCAGCGGCCTGTTGGCCGCCCGGTCGATGTCATGGCGGGCCGTGCTCGTGCACCTCGTCGACCTGCCTGACGTGACGGCCGAGGTGGTGCGCCGCCTGGTCCGGCAAGCGCCGCCTGGCACCGCGTCCCTGGCCCGCGCCACCTACGGCGGCCGACCAGGCCACCCGGTCCTCATCGGCCGCGACCATCTGGAATCGATCATGGCCAGCCTGACCGGAGACAGCGGAGCGAAGGGTTATCTCGCACGCCACGGCGCCCATAGTGTGGAATGTGGTGATCTGGCCAGCGGCCAGGACTACGACACGTAGTGCCAGTGACGAAGGCGGAGGGAGGCGAGCTGTGTCGACCGCCGCCACCCTGAGTCCTGCCACGATCGGCGATGCGCTGCGGAGCACTGGCTACCTTCCCAGCGAGGGGTTGTCGACCGTCCTTTTCCTGGCCACAGCGATGAACCGGCCGCTGCTGCTGGAAGGTGAACCTGGCACAGGCAAGACGTCCCTTGCCGAGGCCTGGGCGACCGTTACCGGGGCAGAGCTCATTCGACTGCAGTGCTATGAGGGCATCGAGGCAAGCCAGGCGCTATATGACTGGGATTTTCCCCGGCAGATCCTGCACCTCCGGGCCGTCGAGGCGGCTACCGGAGATGATCTTGACGTCAGCGCACTCGAGGCGTCGCTGTTCCACGAGCGGTTCTTGCTGGAGCGGCCCATTCTGAAGGCCCTACGATCCCCGAATGCGGTATTGCTGATCGATGAGATCGACCGAGCTGACGACGAGTTCGAGGCCTTTTTGCTCGAAGTGCTGTCCACCTTCGCTGTCACCATTCCCGAGTACGGGGAGGTAAGGGCAGCAACCCCGCCGATGGTAGTGATCACCTCCAATCGAACGCGCGAACTGCATGACGCCCTCAAGCGCCGCTGCCTCTACCACTGGATCGACCATCCGCAGCTGGCGCGCGAGATCGAGATCATCCGGACCCGACTGCCGGATGTGAGTGTGGAGCTCGCGACTCAGGTGGCTTACGCGGTGCAGCGGATCCGTGCCAGCGATGACATCCTGAAGCCACCAGGCGTTGCCGAAAGCCTCGATTGGGCTCGCGCTCTGGAGCGCCTGGGCCACGAGCAGCTGGACGTCGCGTCCGCCGCCGAGACTCTGGGTGCCGTTCTGAAGTACCGGGAGGATGCCGAGCGAGTGCGTCGCGCCCTGGATGCGATTCTCGCTCGGTAACCGGCGATGACTGCTTCGAGAGCACTGGCGGCTGACGAACTGCTCGTCGGCTTCGCCCACGTGCTTCGGGCAGCGGGCATGGCCGTGACTCCCGACCGGACAAGCGCCTTCGTCGAGGCAGTCGCACTGACCGGCTTCGATGATCGAGCAGCGACCTACTGGTCCGGCCGCGCGACTCTTTGCTCCTCGCTGGACGACAGCGAGCTCTACGACAAGGCCTTCACCGCCTGGTTCACCCCCTCACCTGGAGAAGCCAGACCCACCACGCCGGTGCCCGCGGCACGCCAGCCGCAAGCCTCACTGGACGCTGAATCCGGTGCTGGGAATATATCGGGAGATGACCGTCTCCCGGCGCGCGCGAGCATCGCGGAGGTGTTGCGCCACCGCGATGTGGGAACTCTCACCGAGCAGGAGCGAGCGCAGCTGGCCACACTCTTCGACAGCCTCGAGGTGGTGGCGCCGCTCCGGCGGGCGCTTCGACAACGGCCCCATCATCGCGGCTCGGTAGATCTACGACGAACGCTGCGCGCCCAGCTGCGTTCCGGCGGCGAACTCACCCGGCTCCGCCACCGGCGGTCCGGCGTACGTCGCCGGCGAGTCGTCATCCTGATCGACATATCCGGCTCGATGCAGCCGTACGCGGACTCCTTGCTGCGTCTGGCGCATCGCGTCGTTCGTGGGATGCCCAACCAGGTCGAGGTCTTCACCGTTGGCACTCGGCTCACCAGGATCAGCCCAGCCCTTCGAGCGCGGCAGGCCGACGAGGCGCTGGCTGCGGTGGGGAGGCTGGTGCCTGACTGGTCCGGAGGCACTCGGCTGGGCGAGGTGATGGGCGCGTTCTTGAGCCGTTGGGGCCGCCGTGGGCTGGCGCGCAGTGCAGTCGTGGTGATTGCCAGTGACGGCTGGGAGCGTGGCGATGCGCAGTTGCTTGGTGAGCAGATACGGCAGCTTCGGCTGCTCGCGTACGCAGTGATCTGGATGAACCCGCATCGTGGCAAGGCGGGGTACGCTCCGATCCAGACCGGTATTCAGGCCTGTCTGCCTCATCTTGATCGAATGGTCGCGGGCCATTCGCTCGCGACATTCGCGGAGCTTCTGGAGGTAATCGCCAATGCCTGAGCGCTGCGAGCGTCGGGAATCGCGCGCCGTCGCACGGAGGCGGAGCGAGCGGAGGCGCTCTTTCCTCTGCGAGCGACGACGACGGCGGCGGGTTCCAAGCGCGATGCGCGAGCAGCTCCAGAAGGAGCGCACCCATGCGTGATGTCCTCAGTGATCTGCTGGCATGGTGGCGGTCAGGCGAGACCGTCGGTATGGGCACCGTCGTCGGCACGTGGCGTTCGGCGCCCCGGCAGCCCGGCGCGGCGATGTTGGTCGGGCCCGATGACTCGGCCGTGGGATCGGTCTCGGGAGGCTGTGTGGAGTCCGCGGTCTACGCGCTTGCGCAAGAGGTGATCAATGACGGCCACCCCGTGCTGCAGCGATACGGCGTCAGCGACCACGACGCCTTCGCTGTCGGCTTGACGTGCGGTGGGATTCTCGATGTCTTCGTCGAGAAGGTGTCGCAACAGACATTCCCTGAGCTCGCTGACATTGCGGCCGATATCGACGCCGGCCGCCCCGTTGCAGTCGCCACGGTGGTCGAACATCCAGACGCCACAAGGCTGGGCATGAGGATGATCGTCCGACCGGCTGAAGACTCCCCTATCGTCGGCTCGCTGGGCAGCCCGCGAGCCGACGCCGCCGTCGCCGACGATGTCCGCGGCCTGCTGGCGACCGGCAAGACCGAGCTGCTCACTTACGGCCCGGAGGGTCAGCGGCGCGGCGAAGGGATGCGCGTCTTCGCGGCCAGCTACGCGCCCCGCCCCCGGATGCTGGTCTTCGGGGCCATCGACTTTGCGGCGGCTGTTGCTCGGCTCGGAAGCTTCCTGGGGTACCAGGTGACTGTGTGCGACGCGCGACCCGTGTTCGCGACCAGGACCAGGTTCCCCGATGCAGACAAGGTGATCGTCGACTGGCCTCATCGCTATCTGGCATCAGAGCTCGAAGCGGGTCGGATCGATGCCCGCACAGTCATCTGTGTCCTGACGCACGATCCGAAGTTCGACGTACCGGTCTTGGAGATCGCACTTCGCCTCCGGGAGGTCGGCTACATCGGCGCCATGGGATCACGGAAGACCCATGAGGAGCGTCTCCAGCGGCTCCGCGAGGCAGGACTCACCGAGGCCGAGATCGGACGGCTGTCCAGTCCGATTGGCCTGGACCTCGGAGCGCGTACACCGGAGGAAACGGCCGTCTCGATCGCCGCCGAGATCATTGGCGAGCGCTGGGGCGGTCATGGTGGCCGGCTTGCAGAGCTCACCGGTCGCATCCACCACACGGTATCTTGATCAGCCTGTGCCCTGAGCCCTTCGACAAGCTCAGGACGGCGCCTGTCGAAGGGCACCCTTCGCGCTTCGACGAGCTCAGCGCGCATTTCACGTGCTGGGCACAGCCGCGAGCGCCTCGATTTCGCACAGGGCACCGGTAACGGCGAAGCCGTTGACCATGGCGACTGTGAGGGCGGGCGGGTTGGGCCGCTGCCCCCCGATCTCCACAAAGGCGGCAAAACCTTCGTATAGTGGAGCTCCGTCCTTGATCAAGATCGACCACCGAACGACATGATCAAGATCGGCGTTCGCTTCCCTCAGGCAGGCCTGCAGGTTGATCAACGCCTGTCGCGCCTGGCCGGCAAGGTCGTTTGAAACCACGCGGCCAGCGGTGTCGACACCGTTCTGGCCGCCGATGACGATCAGATCGTGTCCGGCGGGTATGCGCACGGCCTGCGTGAAGGCCGGGTTGCTGTGAAGTTGCGGGGGATTGAGATAGCTGACTGAGTCCATGACGAGATTCTCTCGATCTTGAGGAGGCCATGCGGCGTCACCCCCGGAGTCTTCATGATCATCTCGGGGAGTTACATTAACCTCGAAGGCTGGCGCCGTCGCCAGCCAGCCGCGCAATCACGTGCTCCGGGGGCGACAGTCATCCGAAAGGGAGTGGCGTATGCGAATTTCAGTAGCTGTCGACGGAGTCACCTATACAGATGACGTCGAGCCGCGAACACTTCTGGTGCAGTATCTGCGATACGGACTCGGCAAGATCGGCACGCTGGTCGGATGTGACACGACGAACTGCGGTAGCTGCACCGTCCACCTCAACGGGCTGAGTGTGAAGTCGTGTACGGTGCTCGCCGTCCAGGCCGACGGATGCGACGTCACCACGATCGAGGGCCTTGCCAGCGATGGGGAGCTGCATCCGGTGCAGCAGGCCTTCCACGAGAACCACGCACTGCAGTGCGGGTTCTGTACTCCCGGAATGATCATGCAAGCCGCGTCCCTGCTGGAGGAGAATTCTGATCCGTCTGACCAGGAAATTCGCGATGGGCTCGAGGGAAACCTGTGCCGGTGCACCGGTTACCAGAACATAGTGAAGGCCGTGCGCCAGGCAGCGGGGAGCCTCCAATGACCATCACAGAGGAATCTCCCGAGACCACCCTCGAGGTTGGCCGCTCAAGGCTCCGCAAAGAGGATCAGCGGCTGATTACCGGTCGGACTCGATTCACCGACAATCTCACCGTCCCCGGCATGCTGTTCCTCGGCATGGTGCGCAGCCCCATCGCGCACGCGAAGATCATCTCTATCGACGTGGCCGAGGCGAAGGCCTCACCCGGTGTGGTCACGGTCTTCACTGGATCTGATCTTGCCGACGATGTGGGCCCAATGCCGTGTGGCTGGCCGCTCTCGCCCGAGGATCATGTCCCGGAGTACTACCCGGTCGCGAGGGAGGAAGTCAACTTCGCGGGCGAAATTGTGGCAGTGGTCGTGGCCCGGAGCGCCCAAGCTGCCCGCGACGCGACGGAGCTGGTCGATGTCGAGTACGAAGATGAGCAGCTTGTCCTCGATCTCGCGGCTGCCGCGGCTGGGCCTCCCTACGTCCACCCAGACTGGGAGACGAATGTGTCGACCCATTGGATCTTCGACTCGGCCGAGGCGGGCACCGGTGCCGATGTCAAGGCTGAGATCGAAAAAGCTCGCCAGGACGGCATCGTGCTGGAGCGGACCTTCCGGCAGCAGCGGTTGATTCCGGCCTTCATGGAACCGCGTTCCTTCCTGGTCGACCCGACCGGTGATCAGATCGTCTTCTGGTCATCGACGCAGGTGCCACACTTTCTGCGCGTCTTCACTGCAATTGCGACAAACACCCCTGAACACAAGATCAGGGTGATCGCACCGGATGTCGGCGGCGGCTTCGGCGGCAAGTTGGAGGTCACGCCCGAAGAGTTCATTACCTTTACGGTGGCCAAGAAGCTGGGCAAGCCAGTCAAGTACACCGAAACCCGCAGCGAGTCTTTGCAAGGTGCCCACCATGGCCGGGATCAGGTGCAACGGTTGACGCTGGCCGCGACGAAGGAGGGCAAGGTCACCGCACTGCACGTCGACCTACTTGCCAATATGGGCGCGTACATGGGTCTGGTGGGCCCTGCCATTCCCATCCTCGGCGCGTACATGTACAACGGGATCTACAAGTTCGCCGCCTACCGCTTCGAGGTCAAAAACATCTTGACCAACATGGTCCGCACTGATGCCTATCGCGGGGCCGGCCGCCCCGAGGCGACGTACGCCATCGAGCGACTGATGGATGATCTTGCAGTCGAGCTGGACTTGGATCCCTTGGAGCTGCGGGCCAAGAACTGGATCACCGCCGAGGAGTTTCCGTTCACCACCGTAGCCGGATTTGAATACGACTCCGGCAACTACGAGGCAGCCACCGCAAGGGCCAAGGAACTGTTCGACTACGACGGGCTGCGGGCTGAACAGGCCGAACGCCGTGCCCGCAAAGACCCAGTACAGCTCGGGATCGGCATCTCGACATACACCGAGCAATGTGGGCTAGCTCCGTCGCGGATACTCGGGAGGCTGAATTACATCGCGGGCGGCTGGGAACACGCTGAGGTGCGGATGCTCCCACTTGGCACGGTCGAGGTCGTTGTCGGAACGAGCCCTCACGGACAAGGACACGAGACAGCCTGGAGCCAAATCGTAGCCGACAAGTTGGGGGTGGCTTTTGAGGATGTGGAAGTGCTGCATGGCGACACCCAGGTTGCTCAGCGTGGCCTCGACACCTACGGCTCCCGATCACTTGTCGTCGGCGTGACCGCGGTGCTCAGGGCCGCCGACAAGGTGATCGAAAAGGCCAAGCCCATCGCAGCGCACATGTTGGAGGCAAGCGAGGATGATCTTGAGTTCAGAGGCGGCCACTTCTGGGTCAAGGGCACTGATACGGGCAAGTCGCTGGCTGAGATTGCTTTCGCCGCCCTCCAAGCGCACGCCTGGCCGGAGGGAATCGAGCCGAACTTGGATTCTACGGCGTCCTTCGACCCCGAGGTCTACTCCTATCCGCACGGCACCCACCTCGCAGCCATTGAGGTGGATACCGAAACCGGAGCTGTGTCCATCCGCAAATACGTCGCCGTCGACGATATTGGGAAGGTGATCAATCCGCTGATTGTCGACGGTCAGGTGCACGGGGGACTGACCCAAGGGATTGCGCAGGCCCTGTTCGAGGAAGCTGTCTACGACGACAACGGCACTCTCGTGACCGGATCTTTTGTGGACTATCTGGTACCTTCAGCGGCCGATCTGGTCGACTTCGTCACCGACCGAACCGAGTCTCCGGCGCTGTACAACGAGCTTGGCGCCAAGGGGGTTGGCGAGGCCGGAACGATCGCGTCCACTCCAGCCATCGTCAACGGCATCCTCGACGCATTGCGTCCGTTTGGGGTCAAAGACATCGAAATGCCCTGTACGCCGATGCGGGTCTGGAAGGCGATTCAGGGTGCACAACCGATGACTGAGGAAGCGGCCACCCCCGAGGAGGCCCAACCTCACTTCGATGCCGAAGGAGGACAGGCGTGATCCCCGCGGCTTTCGACTACAAGGCACCCACCAGCGTCGATGAGGCGCTGCAACTGCTCGCCGAGGGCGGCGATGATGCCAAGATCATTGCTGGTGGGCAGAGCCTGCTGCCGGTGATGAAGCTCCGGCTCGCAGCGCCCGAGCTGCTGATCGACTTGGCCAAGATCGATTCGCTCAAGGGCGTCCGCGACGACGGTGACGCGATCGTCATCGGGGCGATGACGCCACACTTCGAAGTCGTGCGTGATCCGTTGGTCGCCGAGCACGCATCGCTGATCGCCAGATGCGTCGAGAAGGTGGCCGACCCGCAAGTCCGGCATCGAGGAACCATTGGCGGGGCTTGTGCACACGCCGATCCAGCCGGCGATCTTCCCGCACCGATGGTGGCCCTGGACGCCGAATTCGTGATCGCCGGTCCCGGCGGGCAACGACGAGTCGTCGCAGCAGACTTTTTCCAAGATCTCTTTACGACTGCCCTTGGAGACGACGAGATCTTGGTCGAAGTCCGAGTACCGAAATACACCGGCTGGGGCTCGGCATACGAGAAGTTCGTCCGGGTAGCCCAACAGTGGGCGATCGCCGGCGTAGCGGCGACCGTCCGGACCGACGGTGGCACCATTGCCGAGGCCCGGCTTGCCTTGACGAACATGGGACCGACACCGGTCCGAGCGCGAGCGGCCGAGCAGGCGCTGGCCGGCGTCGCGGTGCAGCCCGATGCCGTCGCGGGGGCGTTGGCGAGCATCGCTGACGGCACGGCACCGCCCACTGACCTCAATGGTGACCCGGAGTACCGCCGACATCTGGTGTCGATCTTGGGTCGTCGCGCGGTGCTGGCAGCCGCGCGCGCATAGGATCGTGCGTCCTGGCAGCCGCACGCACATAGGACAGGTGCGGTGCTGGCAGCCGCCCGCGCGTAGGACAGGATGAACCTATGGACCTGACGCATCGCTTCAGCGTGCCCGCCAGCATAGACGAGGCTTGGAACGCCTTCAACAACCTGGACGAATTGGCTCCCTGCTTCCCCGGCGCCACGATCACCAGCACCGAGGGCGACGAATTCGCAGGCTCGGTCAAGATCAAGCTAGGTCCGATGGCCCTTGTCTACAACGGATCTGGCCGGTATGTGGAGCGCAACGACGCGGAGCGCCGGGTTGTGATCGAGGCTCGCGGCAAGGACAAGCGGGGAAACGGGACGGCAACTGCGATCATTACCGCCTCATTCGCCGAAAATGGCGAGCAGACCGATGTCGAGGTTCTGACCGACTTAGCGATCACCGGAAAGCCGGCGCAATTCGGCCGCGGAGTGATCTCCGATGTCAGCGACAGGCTGCTGGACCAGTTCCTCGCCTGCGTTTCGGGACGTTTCACCGAAGGTGCGACCGAGGAGGCGTCGCCGAGTGCGGCTCCTGCAGCGGGTGCCGACACGCGATTCGACGAGGCGGACACCGAGCAGACAATCGAGCTCGAAACCGTGCCCCCCTCCGCGGCGTCCGACGAAGTCGGGAGCAGCTCGCGTGCCGACGTTGAGCCACCGGTAACGAGCGCTGCAGCTCCGGCGGCACCGCCAGCCTCCGAACCCTCCCGCTACAGCTCGCCTCCGGGCGATAGCGGTGAGAGCCAGCTGGATTTCTTCACCACCGTTGTACCAGTTGTTCTGAAGCGCTACGGCCCGGCTCTCGCCATCGTCGGGTTGCTGCTGTTCATCGTGATCAAGATCATTCGACGCAAGTCGTGATCCATTGGTGGACAGCGAGGTCTACGCGGTCACCGTCTGTGTCCTGATCCACCGTGGCAACAGTGTCCTGCTCGTGGTCCGGGCACCCGGCGTCGGGTACGCGCCGAACATGATCGGAATGATCGGCGGCCACGTTGATGTGACCGATCCCGAGGGCGATGCGCTGGAAGCGACCGCGCGACGCGAAGTCGCTGAGGAAGTTGGTCTTGATCTTTCTGGGGTGCCGCTGACATATCTGGAGTCCGAGTTTTTCATCACCGACGGCGGTGAGCGCCAGATCACAGTGACGTTCTCAGCCCCAGCGCCATCTGGTGAAGAGCCCCGCGTAAACGCACCAGATGAACTCGCCGAGGTTGGCTGGTGGACCCTTAACGATCTTGAAGCCGATCGACGCTGCCCGCCGTGGCTGCCCGCACTCATCCGCCGGGCCGGCCTCGCGTCCGGACAGGCACCGGATCGCGCGCCGCCGTGCTGAGCGAGGCCTGGCGCGCCGCTGTCCTGGACGATCGAGCGAGCGGACACGTTCTTCGTCTGCGAGCGAGTGAGGAAGACAGCGGCTCACCAGCGCCAGCCTCAGCGAGCGGAGCGAGCAATGCACAAAGAGTGAGACGACGTGCGGTTTGTCGGCGAGCGACGACGAAGTAGGCGGCACCAAAAGCGCGATCCGCGCGGAGCGAGCGCAGCGAGCGGAGCAATCAAACTCAGTCCAGCACCCTGAGCCGTACGGTCTCCGGCATGCTCTCGAGCTTGTCGATTACCTCAGCAGTCAGAGGGCCAGCGACGTCGGTGATCACATAGCCCAGCTCACCGCGGGTCGAGAGCACCTGGCTCTCGATGTTGACATGGGCGTTTGCCAGCAGCCCGTTCACAGTGGCGAGCACACCGGGCACATTGTCGTGGACATGCAGCAGCCTGCTACGTCCGCCCATGGTGCCGGTTTGCACCTGCGGCAGATTCACAGACATCGTGGTGTGCCCGCTGTCGGCGAAATCGCGCAACTTGCCGGCCACGAACCGACCGATGTCGATTTGCGCCTCCTCGGTCGAGCCGCCGATATGGGGCGTCAAGATCACGTTGGGAATG
Source organism: uncultured Actinomycetota bacterium (assembly GCA_963836855.1). GTDB lineage: Bacteria > Actinomycetota > Actinomycetes > Propionibacteriales > Propionibacteriaceae > Microlunatus. The sequence goes on from CAWILN010000041.1 coordinate 10,439, forward strand.
CCTTGCAGGCTGTTGTCGAACCGGTCTCCGGCGCTCTTGGGCTCATCAGCGAAGACGTCCAGCGCGGCACCGGCGATATGTCCGCTGAGCAGGTGCTCCCGTAACGCCTCATGATCAACAACAAAACCGCGACACAAGTTGAGGAATAGACTGCGCTGGCGCATCTTGGCGAATTGCTCGGCGCCGAACAGACCCGCATTCCCCGGTCGGCCGTCCACGTGCAAGGTGACTGTCTCGGCGACTTCCAGGAGCTCGTCGAGGGTCTCGCAGCGCTGCGCGTTACCCAGCACCAGCTTGTCTGCAACGTCGTAGAAGTAGACCCGCATGCCGATCGACTCGGCCACCACGGAGAGCTGGCTGCCGATATTTCCATAACCGACAATGCCCAAGGTGCGACCGCGCACCTCGTGGGCGCCCTTGGCGGACTTGTCCCAGACGCCGTCGTGCATCTTGGCGTTCTTGTCGGTGAGGTGCCTGGCGAGAGCAATGATTTCCGCGATCACGAGCTCAACCACGCTGCGAGTATTGGAAAAAGGTGCGTTGAACACCGGGATACCCAGCTTGGTTGCAGAGGCCAGGTCGATCTGATTGGTGCCGATACAGAAGGCACCGATTGCCATCAGATCAGGGGTGGCTGCGAGTACGTTCTCAGTGACGTTGGTCTTCGAGCGGATGCCCAGCAGCTGTACGCCGCGCGAGGCGGCGATCAATTCAGCCTCATCGAGTGCTCCCCTGACGGATTCGACCCCAATCCCCCTTTCCGTGAGCAGCCGAACGCCCTCAGGATGGATGTTTTCCAGCAATAACGCCTTCATGGTTCCTCATCGTCGCACGCAGAATTGCAGCCACCAATGTAGGAATCCAACCCAGGCGGCAGGCCGATGTCTCAGCCGACTACGGAGGGCGCCAGGTCGGTGTAACTCTTCCAGGACCCCCGACCTGTAGCCGACAGAATCCCGTCGAGGCAAGCGTCGGCGAACACGTCAGCGGTCGCACCAAGTAACGCATTGAAGGCGAGCAGGGAGCCAATCTGATCCTCGGCGAGTGGCAGGTGTGAGGAGGCGAGGCAGAAGACGGTATCGCCGTCGAACATCGAGTGCACCGGTCGGATGGCGCGGGCCATTCCGTCGTGGGCAACTGCGGCGCTCTTGGTCGCTTGGGCCTTGCTCAGGGTCGCATCGGTCATGATCACGCCGATTGTCGTGGCGGCGGTCCGCTGGCCCTGAGCGTAGGCAGTTCCCAGCGCCTCTCGTTCGGCATCCGTCGGCGTCGCAAGGAACTGCATCCGATCTGCCCATAGCCGCCCAGTCGCGGGGTTGACCGGTGACCCGGCCGCGTTCACGACGACCGCCGCTGCAACTGAAATACCCGAGTCGAGCTTGGTCTCGGCATACCCGAAGCCTCCCTTGATACCTCCGCAGACCGCGCCGGTGCCGCCTCCCACACAGCCACTCGCGGGTTCGTCTCCGGTGGCCGCAGCCAGCGCTGACCTTCCGAAGTCATCAGTCGGCCGATTGCCGAAAACACCGCCGCGACCGAGGTCGAAGATCACCGCCGCAGGCACGATCGGGACGACCTGGTGAGGCTCGAGGCCAACTGGCCACCCAATTCCAGCCGCCTCGAGACCGGCCATGACGCCATTCGCTGCTGCTAGGCCGTACGCGCTGCCACCCGTGAGTACCACGGCATGGACCCGGTCGATCGCTGTCGTTGGATGGAGCAGGTCAGTCTCCCGTGTTCCCGGGCCGCCGCCGCGTACATCGACACCGCCAACTGCGCCCGCTCGGGCCACCACGACAGTCGTCCCAGTCAGCCAGCCCTCGGTGTCAGCGGTGTGGTGCCCGATCTCGAATCCCTCGATCACTCGCCCATTCTGCCGACTTGTCAGATTCCAGTTGAGCTATGGGTCAACAACGTTCTGACAAGTCGGTGTCGACGTTGGTGAGGCAGTCAGGGCCACTATGCCGAGGAGGTGCTGCTCCCGGCGACCATGTAGAGCGAGGAACGCAAGCCGAAGATGTGCTGGAAGGTCGTCCCCGAGACAGTTGCGGTCCGTGCGGTTCCGATGATCTTGATTGCTTTGACTCGGCCGCCCCACGCACCGGCGCCATCGCGGCTGGTGATCTGTAGCTGCTTCACAGTCCCGACTGAGGGCCACGCCCGGCTGATGCTGCTCGTGCTGAGCGTCCGGGTCCACGCTTGCGACTTGATCACACCGTCGTACGGATCGCGCTGCGCGGCGAGGTACGGGTAGTCACCACGTGCGCTGTGACCGCCGTTGGATGAGGCGAACTGAGTGAGCGCCACCACACCCTGGTAGGTGACGATGGTCCCGATGGTTGCCGTCACTGCAGCATTGCCGTCACTGGTCTCGCGGGCCATGCCGCTGTAGACCTGACACGCAGTGGTATCGCAGATGTCGTACCCGGAGTTGCCGGCGAATTTCTGCAGCCGGACTGCGTACGAGCGAGCCGCGACTGCCTGCGCCTTTACCGCATTCGCCGCCCAGGAGGTGGGCATTTCGGCTGGCACAACGCCTTTGACGTAATCCTCGAGGAGCACCTTGTTGACCGTCCGTCCGCCCGTTCCCCTCTTGATCAGCGCCACGGTGCCGTGATAGGGAAGCACGGAGCCGTGGGGAAGAATGACTTTAACGATCTTGGAACGGGTGGAGAACGACCAGCTGCCGGTCGTGAGCCCGGTCGACTTCGTCACATAGCTTCCGCTGCTGGTCCGGTAGCTGAGCCGGTAGCCAGCGCCGGACCGACTGATCCGCCACGACGTGTACTTCGCCCCGGTGGGCACGGTGTAACGATGGCCAGCTGTGTCACTGACGGCAAGGCCACTCGCCGGCATGACCCGCAGGCTGTTGTCGTTGTCGGCGGTGATCCAGACCTTGATCTTGGTTCCGTTCGGCAGCTTGCTCAGCCGGGTACCCCGGTAGTAGAACGCGAGGATTTGTTTCCAGGACAGGCCTATCCGAGCGGCACCGTACGCGCCGTACTGCGACATACCCCAACCGTGGCCCCAACCAGCGCCGCGGATCGTGAAGCTTCCTGATCTTGCCGAGATTGCGGAATCCGCGTGGGCGGGAATCGTCGTCAGCACAGCAGAGATCGCGATCAGGATGAGGGTCGTGGCAGCACCCATCAGGCGTTTGATCCAGGTCCGAGCGACGGTGCCGCCAGGGATCGGGGAAGGAGACATGACCATCCATTCATGTGGAGGTGGCCATAGCCTGCAGCATGCCGACGGCGACACGCAAGTTAAAGAAAGAGATTGATGTTACTAATGTGACGTTTTCTGAGGGCCCAACTAGGAGTTGAGAGTGACCTCGGTGCCCTTCTCCGCAGAGGCATAGCAGGCATCGATCACTACGGCGCGGGCCAGTGCCTGCTTGCCGCGATGGTTGGTGTAGTCACCGGATCGCACCTTCGCGACGAAGTCCACGACACACTCGGTGTGCAGGCCGTCAGGTGGGATCTCGGGATGCAGCGTCGCCGGTACGCCCGCTTTCTCAGTCCAGACGTTCAGACTGCGATTCGGATCATCGGGCGCACCCCACTCGATGCTGGCGCCGCCGTCAGAGCCGTAGAGGGTCACATAGCACTGATCCTTCGGGATCCATTGCGCCCAGCTGGACTCCAGTAGCAATGTCCCGCCATCCTGCAATCGCAGAAAGGCAGTTGAGAGATCCTCGACATCGAAGGCTCCCGGCTGCACTCCGGTCTTGCGCATGTACAACGAACTCCCCTTGCCGCGTGGACCGAACTCCGCGTACGTCGCGGCAGTGACGCTCCGAATCGACGGCTCATCCAGCAGATACAGCGCGATGTCGAGCATGTGCACTCCCAAGTCCATCAGAGGTCCTCCACCGGAAGTGGCCCGAAGCGTGAACCAGCTGCCGAGCCCAGGGATACCTTCGCGACGCAACCAGCCAGCCTTGGCGTAATAGATCGGACCGAGTATGCCGGCGTCGATGATCTTCTTCAGGACTTGGACGTGGCCGCGTCGCCGATGGTTGAAGGAGACATCGAGGACACGGTCGTTGTGCTCGGCTGCCTCGACCATGAGTCGAGCGGTTTCGGCGTTCTCGGCCATCGGCTTCTCGGAGAGCACGTGCATGCCGGCATCCAGCGCCGCCACTGCTATAGGAGCGTGCAAGGTGGTCGGTACCGCGATGCTCAGCAGATCAAGCTGCTCATGATCAATAAGATCCTGCCAGTCTGTGTAGCGGTGCTCCTCAGGGATGCCGTACGCAGCTGCAAAGGTCTGCAGCGCGTCAGTTTCCAATCCCGCCAGTGCCACAAGATCAACATCAGCCGCATCCGCGTACGCCACCATGTGCTGCTGCCCGGCCCATCCGAGTCCGACCACACCGGCACGTAGCCGACCTTTAGCGCTCATGGGCGTACGCCTTCGGGGATGCCGCGTCTGATGAACCGGGGCGCCGGCTGATCGACGACTGCGGGCGCGGCGAAGTCGACGTTGTCCTCGGGCCGGGCCCACAGCACTGCATTTGCCAGCACCCGCTTGATGTCAGGGTGGCGGTAGACCGGGTACTCCTGATCACCGGGTGAGAAGTAGAACACCTTGCCCTTGCCCCTCCGCCAACAGCAGCCAGATCGAAAGACCTCGCCACTGCTGAAGGTAGAGATGAAGATCAACTCATCGGGAGCGGGGATGTCAAAGAACTCGCCGTACATCTCGTGCTCACTGATCACGATCGGTTGCGGAACCCCGGCGGTGATCGGATGGGAGGGGTTGACGGTCCAGATCAGCTCGGTATCGCCGGAGTTGCGCCACGCCAGGGAGCACGTGGTGCCCATGAGCCGGCGGAAGATCTTGGAGAAGTGGGCGGAATGCAGAACCAATAAGCCCATCCCACCGAGCACGCGCCGATGTACTCGATCTACTACCGCATCGTCGACGCTGGCATGAGTCGCATGTCCCCACCAGGTCAACACATCGGTCGCATCCAGGACCTCCTCGGTGAGCCCGTGCTCCGGCTGATCTTGAGTGGCCACGGTGACGTCGCGGAATCGCCGAGCGATTCGGTGATTCCGGCGGCGATGGCACCGTGCATGCCGCCTGGGTAGCGCTCGGCCATGCCGGCACGATCGCGTTCGGTCTGTTCGTGAAAGTTCTCGCCCCACACGGTGACGCGGATCGGTGAAGTCACGTCTGCCTAGTGTGCCCGACGGGACGCGAACGCTTCCACGCGGCCGACGGTCTGGTACGCCAGCACCGGCCGGGTGAATCATGAGGCATGGACTCCGAGGCCTTCTCCGTACGACGGCTGGAACTGCGGGCATTTGACCTCAGTGAGCGAACGATCCGGCGCGGTGAGGCATCCGCGGTTCGCCGTATCGAGCGATGGCGACAGCGTGCCTTCATGATCGCCCAGTGCGCGTGACCGCGGGCCTCGCGTGGCTGATCGCGAGCCTCCTGCTCGGTCATGAGGTGCCCTATTTCGCCGCGGCGGCGGCCATCCTCGTCCTCGGTGTGGCGTACGGGCAGCGGCTGCGCCGTGGTGTGGACGTGGCGATCGGCGTGACGCTCGGCGTCGCGCTTGGCGATCTCTGGTTAGTCTTGTTCGGAGCCGGAGTTTGGCAAGTTGTGCTGGTCTGCGCAATCGCCATGTCACTCGCGACTTTGGTTGGAGCAGGCCCGCTGATAACGACCCAGGCCGGCGCCAACTCAATCGCAGTGCTGGTCATGGCGCCCAGTCCTATTTATGGATTTGAACGCTGGACCGATGCAGCAATAGGCTCCACGCTCGCGTTGCTGGTGGCGACCGTGGCACCGAGTGGGCCACTCCGCAAGCCAGGTGAAGTCGCGGCCAAAGTTGTCGCCGGGATGGCTGACACGCTGCAGGCGGCAGCCGATGCGCTCGCAGCGAAGGATGAGCACGCTGCTAGTGCGGTGCTGGATCGGGTGCAGGCGACAGAGAAGGATCTGGCTACCTTCGACGTCGCTGCCGCCGAGGGCCTCGATGTCGTCCGCCACTCCCTTTCCGCCGACGACAATTGGGCCTGGCAATCGCACTGTCCGACTTGTACCTGCCGCTCGATTCTGCCGTCCGCAACCTTCGGATACTGGTCCGGAGGTGTGTTGTCGAATATGGCGAGGTGATGAGGTACCTGTGGCCTATCAAGATCTGGTCCGGCAGCTGGCCAAAGCGTGCAGATTCATCGCTCATGAATTCTCGGAACACCGGCTTCCCACCACCGCAAAGGATCCACTGCAAGCGATCGCCGAGGCCACTCCGCATCTTCCGCTCACACACTCCATCTCGGCCGTCGTGATCTTGGCGCAAATTCGCTCCATGGTGATCGACTTGTTGGAACTGACGGGCATGGATTACCTGGCGGCACGAGAGTGGTTCCTGATATGGACTGAGCCGATGGCTTGATTTGGCTTGTCTAGGGAGCTGACGTAGGGTGGAGCACTGCCGACGCGGGGTGGAGCAGCTCGGTAGCTCGCTGTGTCATAACCCGAGGTCACAGGTTCAAATCCTGTCCCCGCTAC
>CAWILN010000042.1:0-21284 GCA_963836855.1 uncultured Actinomycetota bacterium
TGCATGGCCAATGCACGACGCACTCGGTGCCGTTGACGCTGAAGGTCATGGTCTCGAGTATGTACCAGCAGATTGTGAAGCAAGTCGGACCGGCGAGCCTGGCGGATCTGTTCGAGGGCCGTGTGTCCGCTGAAGGAACGCTCGGAAAGATTCGTGAAGCGAGGCCCCGAGGGTCGGGTGGTGCAGCTGCCGCTGGACTGACGGGATTACGCGTGATGGTCTGTTGCCCAAATATCAGCGATCATGATTGCCAGTTATCAAATCGTGACCTAATGTGACACTCACTGGGTGGTGACTCCAGGTGACGCCACCGTCATGCACCGCTCAGTAGGCACGTACATGACAGTTCTCAAGCTGTGCTCAGATCTGGGGAGGTCTGAGTCAGCGCCAATGAGAGCTGCGCGCAGGACTCGGGGAACGCAGGAGTCGGGGAACTGTGAATTTTACTGCGCGCGTGACCTCACGCGCATTCGAGGTTGGCCGTACCCCATCGATCCGTCGGAACCTACGCATCGCTGCCCTTGTGCTCGCCTCGGTGGCATCGAGCGCGTTGGTCGTCTTTCCGGCCAGCCTGCCGGCCGCGGCGGAACCGCCGCTGACGGTCGCAGAGGCGAGAGACTTGATCAAGCAGCTGCAGACAGATGCTGATGGCATCGACCAGCAGTACACCGACGTCAAGGAGCAGATCACGGACGGCCGGGCGCAATTGAGGCTGAAGCAGGCTGACGTCCAAGCCCAGACCGAAAAGGTCGGGCGACTTAAGCTGCACGTCGGCCAGATCGCCCTTGCCCAATTCCAGAACCGAAGCCTCGACACGGCTGCCCACCTCTTCGTGACCCCCGATACCGAGGGATTTCTGAGCCAGATCTCCACGGTGCAGAAGGTCAGCGAGAATCAGAACTCGGCGCTTCAGGACTACCAGCAGGCACAGGCGAACCTTGCTGAACTGGAGCATTCCGCCGAGACCGATCTAGCAGCCCTGGGCGAGAAGGAGAAGCAGCTCAAGTCCCTCACCGCCGCCTCGGACAAGAAGCTCGATCAGGCCAAGAAGGTGCTGGCCAAGCTCACCGCGGATCAGCGAAGGCAGCTCGCCGAGGCCGAGAAGAAGGCAACTGCAAAGGCCAATGCGGAGGGCCGGGCTGCGACGAAGTCGACAGCAAAGGCGAACGCGGAGAGCCGGGCTGCGACGAAGGCGCCAGCAAAGACCAATACGGAGAGCCGGGCTGCGACGAAGACCTCCCAGGATCCAATACGCAGCTCAGCCACCGGTAGCAGCAAGGGAGCCAAGGCTTTGGCCTACGCGAAGGCTCAGCTCGGTGAGCCCTATGCGCGCAGTGGTGCGGGGCCGAGCTCCTGGGACTGCTCGGGACTGACGATGATGGCCTGGGGATCGGTCGGCGTTAGCCTGCCGCATTCGTCGCGACAGCAGTTCAGCCGCGGCCGACCTGTGTCAAAGTCGGATCTGCAGTTGGGTGATCTGGTGTTCTTCTACAGTGACATCCACCACGTGGGCCTCTACGCCGGTACTGGGCAAGTCATCCACGCACCCCGGCCCGGCAAGTCGGTGGAGTACATCAAGATGTCCTACATGCCCTATGCCGGAGCGCGCCGGCCGGGCTGAGTTTCGAGCTATTACGGCTCCGGCCACGCCCGCCACCTGCGCCAATTTGCCTCAGCACAAACGCCGAGCGCCATCTCGTCTCGCGCCCGTGAATTCGTCTCTGCTGAGCAAACCACCTCCGCGGTGTTGCAGGAAGAGCCCGTACCCGAACTCGAGGTCGCCGACCCAGGGTGGTGGATGCGCTGCAGGCCCCACAGCAATGTCGAGCAGGGGCACCACGGCGTGTCATCGGGTGTCCTTCGGATCGTCCGAGGTGGGTTGGCCGTCTCATCCGGGCTGGCTGGTGGGTCGCAGCAGGATCTCGTTCAGCGTCATTCGCCTAGGTCGGGTGACTGCGAACGCGATCACGTCGGCGACGTCTTCGGCTGTGATGGCCAGCTGCGCGTAGAGCTGTTCGGCGCCCTGTTTGGCTGCCCGGTCGGTGATGTGGTCGGTCAGCTCGGTCGCCACTGCACCGGGCTCGATGAGTATCACCCGAATGTCGGGCTGCAGCTCCTGCCGCAACGCCTCGGACCAGCCGTTCATGCCCCACTTCGTCGCCGCGTAGGCGGCGTTGCCGGCCCGGGCGGTACGGCCGGCGACTGAGGAGATGTTGACCAGGTCGCCACCGCCGTCACGGAGCTGGTCGAGGAACACCTCGGTCGCGGTCATCGCGCCGAGCAGGTTGACCTCCACCATCCGCCGGGCCTCTTCACGTTGCTCGGTGCCGAAGGGTCCGAGAAGCATGACTCCGGCGTTGTTGACCAGCACGTCAGCGCCGCCGAGCTCTTGTCGGACTCGGCCTGCGGCCGCGACCAGGGCATGACGGTCGGTCACGTCCGCGGCGACCGCCACCGCGGCTGTCCCGAGTTCGGCGGCCAGCTGCTCCAGCCGGTCCACCCGCCGGCCCAGCAGGGCCAGACGGTATCCGCGCGTGGCGAGAGCCCGCGCGGTCGCTGCCCCGATCCCCGACGACGCACCGGTGATCACCGCTACGGGCCCGTTGCTCTGCATCTCGGTCAACGCAAACATCTCCTGTCTTGTCGGTGTATGACAGCTGGTCCGCGCCTGCCGGTCAGTCGGCGAAGGCTGCCTTGGCGACCTGAATGGCGGACATAGCGCGGGGCCAGCCGGCGTAGAAGGCGAGGTGGATGATCACCTCTTTGAGTTCGACCTCGGTGAGTCCGTTGGTCTTGGCCAGCAGGAGATGGTTGCGCAGTTGCTCGGCGTTGCCGCCGGCGATGAGGGCGGCGACGGTGATCAGGCTGCGGTCTCGTTTGGACAGCTCCTCGCGTTCCCACACGTCGCCGAACAGCACGTCATCGGTCAATGACACCAGCTTGGGGGCGAAGTCGCCGATGGCGCGCTGCGCGGGGGTCAGGTCCTCGGGGTCCGACATGATTCTTCCTTCCGGGTGCGGGTGGGGCCTATCGGCCGGGGTATTCGTCGTCGGTGAGGTGGTCGCCCCATTCGGTGGCCGGACCGGGCTGGCCGTCGGCCAGGTCCTCAGACATAGCAAGGTGGGTCATGAAGTGGGTCGGCGGCGGCGCCGTGCCAGTGCCACTCCCCGGGTGCGGTGGTGACGGTGTCGCCGGGACCGACCGGTATGACTTGACCGCCGCGGGACTGCACGAGCCCGTGGCCGTCGAGGATGTGCAGGGTCTGGCCTTTGACGTGTCGGTGCCAGGCGGTGTGTGCCCCGGGGGCGAACCGGACGATCCCGACCCGCAGTCTCGACGGCGGCTCGCCCTGCGGCGATCATGTCGACCCACACGTCACCGGTGAACGTCCCGGCCGGGCCCTTGGTCGTCGGCCGTGTCGGCTGGATCTCCACGGTGTCTCCGGCTGTCAGCGGTAGGACTCGTGGCCGCTGCCCCGGGCGCCGGCCACGGTGAGCGTGCGCGGAGCGGTCGTCGATCTCGGCGACCTCGTCGGCGGTGAGGGTGACGTCGGCGGCCTGGATGTTTTCCGTCACCCGGTCGGTCTTGCGGCTGCCGGGGATGGGCACGATGGTCGGCGACTTCGCCAGTAGCCAGGCGAGCGCGATCTGGCCCGGGAGTTGACTCCCTTCCGCTGCGGCGATCTGCTTCACCAGCTCGACGATGGGCTGGTTGGCCTCCAAGGCCTCGGCGGTGAAGCGGGGGAACCGGCTGCGGATGTCGTTGTCGGCGAACGACTTGTCGCGGCCGACGGTGCCGGTGAGGAAGCCCTGCCCGAGCGGTGACCACGGCACGAACCCGATGCCGAGCTCCTGCACATGCCGGCAGGACCTCGGCCTCCGGGTCGCGGGCCCAGATGGAGTACTCGCTCTGCACAGCAGCGACGGGCTGGACGGCGTGGGCGCGGCGGATCGTGTCCGCGCTGGCCTCCGACAGCCCGAAGTGGCCGACCTTGCCTTCGGCGATCAGGTCCCCGACGGTGCCGGCGACGTCCTCGATCGGCACGTCGGGGTCGACCCGGTGCTGGTAGAGCAGGTCGATCCGGTCGGTCCGGAGTCGCTGCAGCATCTGGTCCACGACGGTTCGGATGTGGTCGGGTCGGCTGTTCAGGCGGCGGGGGTCGAACTCGAACCCGAACTTCGTCGATAGGACGACCTCGTCGCGGATCGGCTCCAGCGCCTCCCCGACCAAGATCTCGTTGATGCGGGGTCCGTACGCCTCCGCGGTGTCGAAGAGCGTCACCCCCTGGTCGTGGGCGCCGCGGATCAGGTCGACGCCGTAGGCCGGTGTCGACCGGGTCGCCGTAGTTGGCGCTGAGGCCCATGCAGCCCAGCCCGATCGCTGAGACCTCCAAGGTGCCGAGAAGCCGTTTCTCCATGGTGGTTGTCCTTTCTCCGCGTAGCCGGGCCAGGCGTCGCTGTGGTGGTTCATCGGGGGTGTTCAGCTGGTCGTGGTCATCGGGTGAGGAGCTCGGCCGCCCGGAGCCAGGTCTCGACATTGGTTCGGTGCTGGGTGACCTCTTCGCCGCGGACGGCCAGGCCGTCGCCGATCCGCGCGCCGGGGCAGGCGGCCGCGTAGTCGCGTTCGACGCTGCCGAGGCCGCTAACGGCGTAGGTGACGAACGGCAGGACGGTCTTGGCGGTGAAGTCGTGGCTCTCGGTGAAGGTGGTCATGATCATCGGGGCTCGCACGTTCCAGATCGGGCTGCCCAGCAGCACCGTGTCGTAGGCCGCGATCGAGGCCAGCGGGTTCGCGATCCCCGGACGGGCGTCGGTGTCCTGCTCGGTGACGTTGCGCTGCACGGTTTCGTCGTAGCTGGCCGGGTACGGGTCCGCGGCCTCGATGCGGTGCACGTCGCAGTCGATCAGCTCGGCGACCATCCCCGCGAGCACCTCGGTGTTGCCGACCTCCAGATCCCGCCGGCCGCCGAAGTAGTAGTTCTCCCCAGCCCGGAAGTAGTAGTTCTCCCCAGCCCGAGAGAAGTACGCCAGCAGGACCCGAGTGGTTGCGCCGCTGGCGGACGGCGATGGAGTGGCCGGTTCTGGCATGGCGGTCTCCGGGATGGTCGGTACTGAGCAGCCGGCTGTGCCGAGCCAGCCGGCGACGCCGAGCAGCAGACCTCCCCTCAGCAGGGCGCGTCTGGGCATGGGCATGTGCATGAGGTACTTGTCCGTCAGTCCTCGGGGATGGGTCGTCCGAAGTTCTCCAAGGTGATGGCCTCGGGATCCGGCCCGCCGCGCTCACCGGTGTCGAGGGCGTCGATCGCGGCGAGCTCGTCGGTGCTGAGGTCGAAGTCGAACACGTCGATGTTCTCCGCGATCCGAGCCGGCTTGGTCGACTTCGGGATCACCGAACGGCCCTGCTGCAGATGCCAGCGCAGCATCACCTGCGCCGGGGTCTTGCCATGGGCCTTCGCGATGTCGCCGATAGTCGGGTCCTGCAGAGTGCTGGTGTGCTGCCCATCGCGGTAGAAGGTGATGCCGCCGATCGGGGACCAGGCCTGGGTGAGGATGCTGTGCTCGGCGTTAAGGGCCTGCACCTCCGGCTGCGCGAAATAGGGATGGACCTCGATCTGGTTCACGGCCGGCACCACGGTCGCGCGATCGAGCAGGGTGGTGAGGTGGTCGACCATGAAGTTGCTGACCCCGATCGCGCGGACCTTGCCGTCCGCGAGCAGGGTCTCCAACGCCCGGTACGCCTCCAGCGTCGCGTCGAACTGCGAGGGCAGCGCCTGGTGCAGGATCAGCAGGTCGATCTGATCGACACCGAGCTTGCGGGCGCTCTTGGCGAAGCCGTGCAGGGTCTGGTCGTAGCCGTAGTCGCTGATCCAGATCTTGGTCTCCACGAACACCTCCGACCAGTCCAGACCCGAGCTGGCTACGGCTTCGCCGACCTGCCGCTCGTTGCCGTACGCGGCGGCGGTGTCGATGTGGCGATACCCCGCTTCCAGAGCCGCCGACACTGCGGCCCGAGTCTCATCCGGCGGGGTCTGGAACACACCCAGCCCGAGGGCGGGCAAGACGACGCCGTTGTTCAGCGTCAACGTTGACACATCAGGCATGGTCGATCTCATTTCTCTCGGTGAAGCCGAGTCGGTGAAGGAACAAATGATGTCCTCAGAAAGCGACGGGGGATGACCTCAGTCGTGACGGGGCGAGGGCTGTGACGGGTCGGGCCGAGCCGTAGCCGGGATCTGGGTCGCGGCCCAGCTAGTAAGCAGCTTCAGCTGGTCCTCGGCCTGAGAGCCGGGGTCGGCGGTGTAGGCGATCAGGATGAGATCGTCGCCGGGCATCTCGAGCGCGTTGCCAGTCAGCTCGATGTCGCCGACGACCCGGTTGTGAAGCCGTTTGCGGGCCGTGCGGTGCAGCCGAACGCTCTGCCGGGCCCAGCGGGCCACGAACTCGTCACTGCGCGTGGACAGCTCACCGATCAGATCACTCAACGCCCGGTCGCGCGGGTCACGACCGGCCTGAACCCGCAACGCACCGGCCAGGTCGTCGGCAACCGCGTCCCAGTCCAGGAAGAACCCGCGAGAGTGGGGGTCCAAGAACAGGTACCGAGCCAGGTTCAGCGGCAACCGCTCATCATCGAGCGCACCCCCGTACAACGCCTGACACAGCTCGTTCGCGGCAACGATCTCCATCTGCGGGGTCCGCACGTATGCAGGGATGCCCGTCATGCCGGCCAGGATCGCCCTGACCGCCGGTCGCGGGGCGGCTGCAGCGGGCTTGGGTCGACGCGGTCGGCGAGACATCGTCATCTCGCTGTTACGGGCCAGATCGAGCAGATGCTGACGTTCGGCCTCGTCGAGCTGCAGCGCACGAGCCACCGCCTCCAGCACCGACTCCGATGCCCCGGCCAGGTGACCGCGTTCGAGCCGGGCGTAGTAATCCATGCTGACCCCCGCCAGCATCGCGACCTCCTCCCGGCGCAGGCCGGTGACCCGTCGCTTGTCACCGAAGCTGGCCAGACCAGCCTGCTCCGGGGTCAGCCGGCCTCGGCGACTGGTCAGGAACTCCTGAATGTCCTTGCGGCGGTCCACGCACTCGACGCTACGACCCACGCCCCTGCGGAAACAGGACCTGTCAGTACACGGATCAGTGGGCCCTCCCGCGCGCTCGCGTAGCGTGGTTGACTCACGGCGTCCTAACACGTCTGCTGAGATCTCGTGCCGATCGGCACTCGCTGAGCGCCCGCAACCTGCTGGAATTGCATCGAGCAACGCCGCGAACTGAGCGTTCGGCGGTTCGGCCTCGGCAAGGGTGGCGGCCCACTCGTGGTGTAGAAGACGAGCCGCAGGTTCCTCTCGGTATGGCTGATGTTAGGCGTCGGAGTGACAGTTGCGGTTGGCTCGCTGTGGAGAACCGGGCGGGTCAGTGGCGTACCGCGCGGGTGAGCCTCCCGGCCAGGGCGAGGATGTGCTCGGCCAGCTCGGGCGGGTCGAGTATCTCGAACTCCGTGCCGACGACAGCTACGTAGATGGCGAGCACGTCGGGGGATTCGGCGCCGGTGTGCAGGATGCAGGCGTGTTCGCCGTCGGCTTGGAGGTGGCCGACGGTGGGTGGGAGACGCTCCGCGGCTAGCTTGGCGGGGGCGTGCAGCCGGATGCGGGCCTGGTAGCGGTAGGGCGCGGATGACACCGAGCGGGATACGTAGGCGGCGGCGTCGCCGCCGGGCGGGTCACGCGGGGTGAATCGTGGCCCGGTGATCTGGGGAGTGGTGATCCGGTCTGCGCGGAAGGTGCGCCAGCCGTCCCTTGCCGGGTCCCACGCGAGCAGGTACCACCGGCGGCCAGTATGCACCAGGCGATGCGGTTCGGCGGCGCGGCTGCCCCGGGTGCCGTCGTGGCTGGTGTAGCCGAACCTGATCCGCCGCCGGTCGCGGGCAGCTGTGGCGACGACGGTCAGGATCGCCGGATCGACCGGCGGTCCCGCACCCGGCAGCGGCATGGTGACCGAGTGCAGCGCGCTGACGCGGTGGCGCAGCCGGGATGGAAACACCTGTTCCAGCTTGGCCAGCGCGCGGACCGAGGCTTCCTCTATCCCGGTGATAGTGCCCCCGGCCGCGATGCGCAGGCCGACCGCGACCGCGACGGCTTCGTCGTCATCGAGCAGCAACGGGGGCAGCGCCGCGCCCGCGCCGAGCCGGTAACCGCCCGCTGTGCCGGGCACGGCGTCCACCGGGTAGCCGAGGCTGCGCAACTTGTCCATGTCACGGCGCAGCGTCCGCGGGCTTACACCTAGGCGCCCGGCCAGTTCCGTGCCCGGCCAATCGCGGCGCGCCTGCAGCAGCGATAGCAGGCGCAGCAGGCGCGCCGAAGTTTCCAGCATGAGCCTGAGTTTGCCACCCATCGCGGACAGGATCTGACCGCAATGACCGCTAGCGTCGTGGCATGAGCGAAACGACCACGACATCTGACAGCGACACCCGCCCGTTCCGGATCGACATCCCGCAAGCCGACCTCGATGACCTGCGCGAGCGGCTGGCCCACACCCGCTGGCCGGCCGAGCTGCCCGGTGCCGGCTGGGAGGCCGGCGTGCCGCTGGGCTACCTGAAAGACCTGGCCGCCTACTGGCGCACCGGTTACGACTGGCGCGCCCACGAGGCGCAGCTGAACGAGTTCCCGCAGTTCACCACCGTCATCGACGGCCAGAACGTGCACTTTGTGCACGTCCGCTCCCCCGAGCCGGGCGCGCTACCGCTGATCATCACCCACGGCTGGCCCGGCTCGGTCGTCGAGTTCATGAACATCATCGGCCCACTGACCGACCCCGCAAGCCATGGCGGCGATCCCGCGGACGCCTTCCACGTCGTCGCCCCGTCCCTGCCCGGCTTCGGCTTCTCCAGCCCGCTCGCCGGCCCGGGCTGGGACACCCGCCGGGTTGCCCGTGCGTGGGCCGAGCTGATGCACCGCCTCGGCTACCACCGGTACGGCGCCCAGGGCGGCGACACCGGCTCGGTCGTCTCCCCCGAGCTTGGCCGCATCGACCCCGAGCACGTCATCGGCGTGCATGTCAACAACCTGGGCACCTTCCCCTCCGGCGACCCAGCCGAACTGACCGGCCTCACCAGCGCCGACCAGGAGCGCCTCGCGCTCCTGGAGAAATGGGGCCGTGACATGAGCGGGTATGCCATCGTCCAGTCAACCCGGCCGCAAACAATCTCCTACGCCCTCACCGATTCACCGGCCGGCCAGCTCGCCTGGATCGTCGAGAAGTTCAAGGAATGGACCGACCCGCGCGCCAGCCTGCCCGAAGAGGCCGTCGGCCGCGACCTGATTCTCACCGACGTGAGCATGTACTGGCTGACCGGCACAGCTGGCTCCGCAGCCCGCATCTACTACGAAGGCGCCAGCACCTGGGGCCAGTCCCAGCCACGGTCACCGGTACCGACCGCGGTAGCGGTGTTCCCCGGCGACACCACCATCCGGCCCCTCGCCGAGCGCGACCACAACGTGGTGCATTGGGCCGAGTTCAGCCGTGGCGGCCACTTCGCCGCGATGGAAGCACCCGACCTTCTGGTCAGCGACGTGCGGGAATTCTTCCGCCAGTTCCGCTGACGCTCTGGTAACACGGCAGGGCATACGCGGCTGCGGCGGGGGCAGCTGTGCAACAGGCGGCCTCCGCCGCACCGCAGATCCAGCGATTCAGGCGATGGCTGTGTCCTGTCCCGGCACGGTGTTCTCCCGGGCGGGCTGTTGCGGTGCAACAACGCCGGTGGCTCGATGAGCTGATAGCGCAAGTCCTGCTACAGGCGCAGCTCGGCCGTAGGTCACGACCGAGCGGACAAGGAATCAGCAACCTCGGCGGACCGCAGACGAAAGCCATCGAGCCGGCGTAAGCGGTCATCGCGTCGGCGGTCCGCAGGCGTCGAGCCCGCTCCCCCTGCCGCGATGACGGCCGGGTGCTGACTCACGCCGCCTCCTGGGATCGTTCGTTGCGGCCGCCCTGGAGCACAGTATTGAGTCCACTCACCGTGGAAAGCGACGACCGGTGATCGCATCATCTGACTCATGGCCTGCGGTGGTCCCGGCCTCCACTGGTCCG
Source organism: uncultured Actinomycetota bacterium (assembly GCA_963836855.1). Taxonomy (GTDB): domain Bacteria; phylum Actinomycetota; class Actinomycetes; order Propionibacteriales; family Propionibacteriaceae; genus Microlunatus. The sequence continues at coordinate 10,086 of CAWILN010000042.1, forward strand.
TGCCGCCGTCGGTCGGCGGCATCTGGACCGCATCAGCTGTGGGGCGCTGGTCATAGAATTCAGCCGCGAGCACGTCACGGGGCACCTCACGGAAGTCCTGGAACCTGTGAATCGAGGTCACGATGACCGCCGAGCCGCCGCTCCAAGTCGAGAGCCGGGAAGAGCTTGTCTACCTGCTCGGTGAGGCTTGCGAGATCGAGCATGGCCTGATGTGCGAATACCTGTACGCCCAGTTCTCACTGAAGCGCACCACCGACGAGGGCCTCACGCCAGAGCAGCTGGACCGAGTGCAGGCCTGGGAGTCCGCCCTCATCGACGTAATCAAGCAGGAGATGCTCCACTTGGCACTGGCCACCAACATCCTGACCGCTGTCGGTGCGGCGCCCCATTTCGGGCGGCCCAACCTGCCTATCCTGTCGCGGTGGTATCCGCCCGACGTCCAGATCGCGCTCCTGCCGTTCGGTGAGCGGGCGCTGCGGCACTTCATGTATCTGGAGCGACCCGAGGGGATGACGCTGGCCGATGCCGACGGCTTCACCGTGCAGCCCGGCAACGCGGCGCTGACCACGTTGGACCGGCCGACGGTCGGGGTGCCCGAGCAATGGCGGACGGTGGGGCACCTGTACCGGGGGATCGAGGCCGGGCTCGCCGCGCTGTGCCGGCGGTACGGCGAGGACGCCGTTTTCATCGGGCCGCCGGCTGCGCAGGCCGTCACCGCAACCTTCGAATGGAAAGAGTTGACCGCCGTCACGGACCTGACCTCAGCGAGCCGGGCGATCGAGATCATCGTGGAGCAGGGCGAAGGCGCGCGGGGCGATTGGGTCAGGTCGCACTTCGGCACGTTCGTGGGGATCCTCGAGGACTTCCTGGCGATGCAGGCCGCCGACCCCGGCTTCGACCCGGCGCGGCCGGTCGAGCCTGCCTACGTCCGGCTGCCACCGGACGTGGCGTCGGGAACCTTGATCGAGGATCCGCTCACGGCCAGGGTGGCCGACCTGTGCAACGGTCTATACGAGGTGATACTCCAGGTCCTGAGCCGGTACTACGTTCACCACGGCGAGACGCCCGCCGAGCTGGAGACGCTGGCCCGGACGGCGAAGCACTTGATGAACTGGGTGATGCGTCGGCTCTGCCCGGTTCTCACCAGTCTGCCGATCGGTCCGTCGCGCCCCGGCCGCACCGCCGGTCCAGGCCTTGAAATCGCCCGGCCGGACTACTTCCTACTACCCCACCGTGAGCCCGCCTGGAAGATCATCAGCGAACGCCTCGGTGTTCTGACCGACACCTGCGCCGCCCTCGCCCAGGAGCCCGGTCTGACCGCGCTGAGCGAACTCGGAGATCACCTGCGCTCCATGGCGGGCGACATCCAGGCGCACCTGGACGAACGCGCCCTAGCTTCCGGCCACGGCTAGCGCACGGCACGGGCTGCTGCCGGCATTCCGCCCTCGACCTCAGTCTCGCCGGGAAGCACGAGCTTCTTCGACACCACCTACCCGGTACTGCGGGCATTCAGGAAAGCAGGAGGCTGCGACGTCGCTCGCGCGACTTGCGCGGCTATACGACGTCGACGACGTGGCGGTGCGGCGATATTTGCTTAGAGCTGAAATCGCCATGCGGTCACCGCACAAGCGTTGCAGCTCGTAGTGGCTTTGCGCCTACAAGCTGCTCTCAGATCCTCGGGATCAGATTCTGACGGACGAGGGTCTTGCGGACCCCTCGCGCTGTGCGTGTCCTGCCAGGCGCCGTGAACAAGACTGCCACCTTCATCGCCGACCATCACTGAACAATGCGCTGGGTGAGCCATTGTGCTGAGCATCTTGTTCGAGCTGGGGGGTGTGGCTGAGCCTGCGAAGCGTCGCTATCGTCAAGCCTGTCGTCAGCGCACTGGGATCAGAGAGAGTGAGAGCCGTTGTGAACATTACGGTGATGGGCTCCGGGAACGGCGGCCTCGCGGTGGCCTACCACTGGGCCAGCAAGGCCCATCGCGTGAACCTGTACTCCGTGCCAGGCCATGACGACAACATTGGTGCGGTCGCTGCCGCAGGTGGCATACAGGCCCATGGGGATATCGAGGGGTTCGCCCCTGTGGCCTACTCCGGGACCGACGTCACGCGTGCTATGGAAGACACGGACACGGTTTTCGTTGTCGCCCCTGCCTTTGCCACGGCCGATCTCGCCAGGCTTGCAGCACCTTACCTTCGGGCAGGGATGGTGGTGGCGGTCTGTCCTGGCTCGTGCGTGGGCAGTTTGGTGTTCAAGGAGGCAGCAGGCATCGACGTCCACGACGAGAGCGTGATCATCGGGGAAACCAACACATTGCCCTACGCCTGCCGCACCGACGGCCAGGGAGCGGTTCATTTTTTCCACTCGTTCTCCAGAGGCTTCTACGCCGCGGCTGCACCTCGCAGTGGAAACGCCCGGCTGCTTGAGGTGATCCGCTTGATTTATCCCAACACGGCTGAGGCGGCGACCGTCTTTCAGACCACGCTGCAGAACGGAAACCCAGTCATTCATCCACCGGTCACGCTGTTGAACACGGGCCTCATCGAACGGACGGGCGGTGACTTCAACTTCTACGAGGAGGGTGTCACCGAGAGTGTCGGTCGGTTGATGGCAGGTGTTGACCGGGAACGACTGGCGATCGCAGACGCCCTCGGCGTCCAAATCCTCTCCGAGCCCGAACTTGGCGTGGCTCAGGGTTACATGACCGAGGCCAACTACACAACCGGCTACTCCACCGCACCCGGCTTCCGCGGCATCAAGGCTCCTGACCGCATCGCCACCCGCTACCTGACCGAGGACCTGGCATACACCATGGTGTTCTGGACCGACCTGGCGGCTAGGCTTGGTGTCGCCACGCCCGTGATGGACGCGACCATCCAGATCGCCTCTGTGGTTCTCGGCCGTGACCTCATCTCTGAGGCACCGCGAACATTGGCGAGCGTACAACTAGACGGCTTGAGCACGGAGCAGTTGCTCAACCTCTAGATCACCGGGATCGAGATCACATACCGGTCTGAGCCGTTCTATCCGCAGCCGCTGCCGGGGATCAGCGGGTGACCATGTCGACGCCGGAGGAAGTCGTGGCGCGCGTGGTGGAAGGCCGGCGTGCGGGGTAGACCTTGGGTATGGAATTCGGTCTCGGATACTTTCCCACCTATGACGGTATGCGGCCCGGCGAGGTCGCGCGAGTGGCCGAGGAGCGGGGCTACAGCGCGATCTACTTCGCTGAGCACACTCACATTCCGGCCGCGGAGACCGACCGTGCGCCGGGGCGGCCGTTGCCGGCCAAGTATTGGCGCACGTACGACCTGTTCGTCGCGCTAACCGCGGCTGCGGAGGCGACCCGCGGTCTCCGGGTTACCAGCGGCATTTGCCTGGTTATTGAACGTGACCCGATCATCACGGCGAAGGAGGTCGCGAGCGTGGACCACCTCTCCGGCGGCCGGCTGGAGTTCGGGGTGGGTGCCGGCTGGAACCGGACCGAGATGCGCCATCATGGCACCGATCCGCGCGTCCGGATGGCCGTGATGCGGGAGCGGGTCGAGGCCATGAAGGAGATCTGGACCCATGACGAGGCCAGCTACCACGGCAAATACGTCAACTTCGACCGGATCTGGTCGTGGCCTAAGCCGGCGCAGTGGCCACACCCACCGGTCCTGGTTGGCGGCGCCGGCCCAACCGTCCTCGATCGGGTGCTGGGGTTCGGCGACGCCTGGTTCCCCAATTACCATCCCCAGGTGTATGACCGCATTGCCGAGCTGCGCGGCCGCGCTGACCGGCCGGTCCGGGTGCAGGTGATGAGCGTGCCAGCCGATCCGAAGGTGTTTGAGAAACTCCGCGAGGCTGGCGTGGAGCGGGTTGCGCGGTGGTTCCCGTCCGGGCCACGCTGGCGCCTCGAACAAGCCCTGGAGGAGTGGGAGAAGGCGATCGCGGAGTACAACCCGGAGTGACGCGGCCGGCCGGCCGCAGATCGTGCCGGTCACGTTCACGGTCGTCTCCAGCGCAGTCGACGCCAACCCAAGCGGGGCACTGCGCTCAAGCGGCTCCCCAACGTCGCGCCCACCCCGGCCGTCGCGCTGCTCGTCGACCATCCTGCGGCCTAGCGTTCCTCTTCGGCATTACGGTCTACCTGGCACAGCGTGCGCGGATGACGCCGTAACCGGTGCCGCCCTATGGAGCATCGAGGACCAATGAGGGAAAATGTGGGGAAGATGACATTCCACGTTGACTCAGAGGTCGGCGTCCTGAAGCAGGTCATAGTGCATCGTCCCGGTCTGGAGATGATGCGGCTGACGCCGAGCAATGTCGGCGAGCTGTTGTTCGACGACGTCATGTGGGTCCAGCGTGCGCGGGAAGAGCACGATGCCTTCGTGCAGAAGCTCCGCGACAAGGGCGTGAGGGTTCATCTATTCGGCCAGCTGCTCGCGCAGGCGCTCGACCAACCAGGCGCTCGCGATTTTCTCCAGGACGAGCTGACCACGGCGACCCGGTTCGGCCCCGCGCTGGACAAGCCGCTGGACGAGCTTGTCGTGTCGGCATCTGCCGAGCGGCTGTCCGAAGCGTTGATCGGTGGAGTTCTCAGACGGGACCTCGATCTCGCAGATTCGTCGAGCCTGCTGCTCGAGTACCTCGAGCCGGACGATTTCTTACTGCGCCCGCTGCCGAATCACCTGTTCCAGCGTGACAACTCGGCGTGGGTGTACGACGGATTGTCGGTGAACCCGATGAGCAAGCTTGCACGCAAGCGCGAGACGATCAACTCGCGAGTCGTTTGGAACTTCCATCCGATGTTTCGCGATGCCGACCCGCCGGTGCACTTCTATTACGGTAACGACTCCGCAGTCCATGACCCGGCCAACTGTGAGGGCGGGGACATCCTGGTGATCGGTAACGGTGCCGTCATGGTCGGCATGGGAGAGCGAACCACGCCGCAGGGCGTCGAGTTCTTGTCCCGCCAGTACTTCGCCCATGGCTCGGTGGTCAAGGTGATCGCTGTCGAGCTGCCGAAGGCCCGCGCGTTCATGCACCTCGACACCGCGATGACCATGATCGACCGGGACGCGTTCAGCGTGTACCCATACCTGCCCAACACCCTGCGGTCGTTCACCTTGACGCCAGTCGGCACCGGCGGTGACTACCGAGTGACCGAGAACGCCGAACTCTTCCCCGTGGTTGCCGATGCCCTGGGCCTGGAGAAACTGCGCGTATTGCGAACACCGATCGACCTTCTCGGTGCCGAGCGGGAGCAGTGGGACGACGGGAACAACTTCCTCGCCGTCGCGCCTGGGGTCATATTCGGCTACGAACGCAACACCACGACTAACACATTCCTGCGAAGACAGGGGATTGAGATCGTCACCATCACGGGGTCGGAGCTCGGCCGTGGCCGAGGTGGTCCGCGGTGTATGTCCTGTCCGATCGAACGCGAGGCTGTGCACTAAGAGAATCTCCGGGCCCGCGGGGCCACGATGAGCGACGCCTCATCCTGAGCGGGCTCGATGTAGTCGTGAGAAGGGATGGTCCGGATGGCAGAGACTGAGCCTAAGACCCGTAGCTACATCTCCTGGCCACAGGCCGCATTCATCGGCGTCGCCGCCATGGTGGGAGCGGGAATATTTTCACTACTGGGCGCGGCCGGCGAGGTCGCCGGGGCCGCGGTCTGGCTGTCCTTTACGCTGGCCGGGATCATCGCCGGAATCCAGGGCTATTCCTTCGCCAAACTCGGGGCCCGGTATCCGTCGGCGGCTGGGCTGCTGGAATACGTGCGGCAGGGCTTCGGAGACGGGCACTTCACCGGCATCGCGGCATGGATGACGTACTCGGTGAACACCATCGTCACCGCGATGGTGGCCGTCTCTTTTGGCAGCTACGCCAGCGCCATGTTCGCCAACGAGAGCAAGGTGTGGGCCAAAGTGTTCGCAGCTCTCATCGTGCTCATCATGGTGGGGGTCAACATCATGGGCTCTACGCTTGTTGCCCGCGCGCAGAGCGTGATCGTCTTCATCGTCATCGGCATCCTCGCGCTGTTCGCGGTCGTCACCATCGCGAACATGGACTCCACACTGCTGGCCCCATCCGGGTATCCACCGCTTCGGGAGATCTTCTCCAGCGTCGCTCTCACGTTCTTCGCGTTCCTCGGCTTCGGCATTGTTACCTTCACAGCCAAGGATCTTCGAGAGCCAAGCCGTGAGCTTCCCCGAGCGATGTACCTCGCGCTGGGTATCGCCACCGTCGTCTACGTAGCAGTCTCGCTCGGTGTGTTCGGAACGCTCACTGTGGAGAAGGTGATCGCTTCGGGTGGGACCGCGTTGGCGGTGGCGGCGGAGCCCAGTCTCGGCCAGTTCGGGTATTGGCTGATGAGCGTGACGGGGCTGTTCGCCACCGCTGGAGCCACCAACGGTGGCCTATACCCGGCCGCGGGTCTGTGTGAGCAACTGTCCTCCAGCGGCCAGTTCCCGCCCTTGATGGGCCGTCGGCTCGGCGGTCGGGTGCCCGTGGGCCTCCTGATCACCGCCGCGGGTGCCGTCGCGCTAGCGGTCGGGTTCAGTTTGACCGCCATCGCCTCCATTGGCAGCGCAGCCGCATTGCTCGTCTTTTTTCTCGTCACTGTGGGCCACTTCCGGGTCCGCTCGGAGACCGGCGCTCGCGTCACTGTCCTGGTGCTGGGCGTTCTCACCACAGGCCTAGCGTTCTTGACGTTCGTCTTCACAACCTTGATCGGCGAGCCAGCATCGGCGGTGACACTCGTGGTGATCTTGCTGCTCAGCTTCAGCCTGGATTTCGGTTGGAAACGGCGACGGGATGCGGCCGGCATGAAGGCGGCAAAGCCGTGAAGCAACAAGGCGCGTTGGTGATCTCGGTCCCGCCGTGGTCGCGCCACGGCTGACGAGTCCGATGCTAGAGAAGCCTGGGGAGGCAAAATGAGCGAAGTCATCGACGTACGGGGTCGGCATCTGCTGCGGCTGGCCGACTTCACCTCAGCAGAGATCCTTTACCTCCTTGATCTCGCAGCCGAGCTCAAAGCCGCCAAACGGTGGCCACGATCGGAAATCGTCGACCTAGCGCGCTCCATCGCGAACGAGACCGGCGCAAAGATCACGATGACCGAGGTACCTTCCGAGGCCGTCGAGGGCTGTGACGTCCTGCTCACCGATGTCTGGGTCTCAATGGGAGAGCCGGACGAGGTCTGGGCCGAACGCATCAAGCTCCTCTCGCCGTACCAAGTCAATTCGGCCGCTATGGCCGCGACGGGCAATCCGGACGTGAAATTCCTGCACTGCCTGCCCGCCTTCCACAACGCAGACACCCCGGTAGGTCGTGAGATTGCGGACAAGTTCGGGATGGACGCCTTGGAGGTGACTGAGGACGTCTTCGAGTCGTCGGCCTCGCTGGTGTTCGACGAGGCAGAGAACCGTCTGCACACGATCAAGGCGGTCTTGGTCGCTACCTTGGCCGGTTGACGATGCGCGTGGTCGCCGCGCTTGGAGGAAACGCACTGCTTCGACGAGGCGAGCCGTTGACCGCGGAAAACCAACGGAAGAATGTCCAGGCGGCGTGCAAGTCTCTTGCGCCCCTTGCGCGTGAACACGAGCTCGTGATCAGCCACGGAAACGGGCCACAGGTAGGTCTGCTCGCCTTGCAGGGTTCTGCGTACAAGGAGGTCGAGCCCTATCCGTTGGACGTGCTTGGCGCGCAGACCGAGGGCATGATCGGCTACCTCATCCAGCAGGAACTCGGAAACGAGCTGCCGCCGGAACAACGCCTGGCCTCGCTTCTTACCCTAATCGAAGTCGATCGTGACGATCCGGCCTTCGACAACCCCACGAAACCCATCGGCCCGATTTATCGTGAAGACGAAGCCGCCAACCTCGCTCGGGAAAAGGGCTGGGTGTTCAAGCCAGATGGCCCCAGCTTCCGACGGGTGGTGCCTTCGCCGGCACCCCGCCGGATATTTGGAATCGAGCCTGTCAAGTGGCTGATCGAGCGTCAGTGTGTGGTGATCTGTGCTGGCGGTGGTGGGATACCGGTGATGTATTCCGAAACGCCAGCGCCCGCTGGTCGTCGGCTTGTCGGCGTTGAAGCCGTCATCGACAAAGATTTGGCCAGCGCCATGCTGGCGGCCGACCTGGGTGCCGACGCACTCCTGATCGTGACCGATGTCGACGCTGTGTACACCGGTTGGGGGACGCCCCAGCAACAAGCAATTCGGCGAGCGACGCCCAAGGCCCTCGCCGGGAGCGAGTTCGCCGCTGGGTCCATGGCGCCCAAAGTTCGGGCTGCTTGCGCCTTCGTCAACGAGACCGGCGGACTGGCTGTTATCGGGTCGATTGCAGACACGCCGGCCTTTCTGCGCTGTGAAGCAGGCACGTCCGTCACACTCGACACAGAGGGACTCGAGTTCTACTGACAGCGCCGGGCGATTCGGCATTGGCGACTACCGGGACCGTGACAACGAGGGTGGACCCCTGGGACTCGCGAACCCAGTAATCGGGCTCATCGGAGACTTGGGTGGGTTCGCTGTCCCGGAGCCAAGATCTTCTGAGTCGGTAGTTTGGCTGGGTTGCGGAAGCCGCGGGCGATTCCCCTCAACCCCTGGCCAGTTAACCGATACCCGGCCCCGGAGGCCACGGCTGTCGGCTGGTCGCGATGGCACGTGCGCTCATCGCGACCGGCGCGCCGCGATAGGGCCGTCGCATGACCGATGCTGTTCAGCCGGCGTGGCCGCAAACGCACTTCCGGCCAGAGATATCGACGTAGACCTATGACGCGGCCAAGCGGGACTTAGGTCTCTACGGACACAACATGTGCCGACCGATACTGGAGCCAGGACGCAGAGAGCATCCCGACACGTCAAGGGAACTGCGATGGAGCGCCGAAATCGCGTTTCACCTGCTCCCAAAGGACGACTAAGGAGCACCACAAATGATGTACTACGGCCCTGGCGTGAGCGGCTGGGGTATGACCTTCATGATCATCGGGAACCTGGTCTTGTGGGGTTTGTTGATCTTCGGCGCCGTTCTCGTGGCTCGGTACGTCTGGCCGGGCCAGACAGCTTCCTCCTCACCGGCTGAGCTTTCGCCACAGCAGATCGCGGCACAACGGTTCGCCCGCGGCGAGATCAACGAGCAGGAGTACAAGCATCTCCTGCAGGTCTTGTCCGGCGGTTCGGCCGAAGTTCCCAGGTAGCTCGTTTCAGCCGAATCTGTGACCTCTGACCCTAGCGTCGGGCAACGAGCAGTCGGTAGAAGTGGCACGGAACCCACTGTGAGGAGCAGCAGAACATGTCCGTCGCTACTTCTGCCATCGAGAGGCTGCAGCATGTCGCTGGACGAACCGGCGCTGTCACACGCGCTGACGAGCGGGCCACGGCCTCCGACCTGCATCTCCCGTTGGCGGCGGTGCACGGAGCCGCGACCTTCTACGACGATCTGGCGAAGACCCGGCGGAGTAGCCGACATGTCCGTGTCTGCGAGGGCACAGCATGTTTCGCAGCCGGTGGCGGCCAGCACGTAGCTGATGTCGAGCGCGCACTCGGCGTCTCAGTTGGTGCCTGCCGCGAAGACGGGTTGGTTTCGCTGCAGGCGGTGCGCTGCATTGGCTACTGCTATGCGGCGCCCGCGCTGTTGGACGGGACGGTGTCGCAGGCCGGCCCAACATTGGCCGAGAAGCTGGCCCGCGGGAGACCTGACGCGCCTCCCATCCCCGTTGTAGCGATCACCGAGCCTGTGGTGCTCGCTGGCATTGTCGCCGGAGAAGATCCTTGGCAGCACTGGCCAGAGGTCCTCGCGTCGTGGTCTCCGCAGAGACTTATCGACGCGCTGGCGGCCTCGGGACTGCGGGGCCGCGGAGGTGCCGAGTATCCAGTCGCTGCAAAGTGGTCGGCCGCAGCGGCCGGCCCCATGCCGCGATATGTGGGTCGGCAACGGGGACGAGGGCGACCCCGGCTCGTTCTGCGACCGCGTGCTCATGGAGCAGGATCCGCACCGAGTGCTCGCCGGGCTGGCGTACGCCGCACACGCGGTTCGCGCGGAACGCGGAACGTGTACGTGCGATCCGAATACCCCGCGGCGCTGGCGAGTCTGCACGCCGCCGTCGCGGAGGCCACCTCTGCCGTGGCCTCGGGCGCGACGACACGGCACAGCGAGCTGTTCGAGGTGAAGGTCTCGAGGGTCCCGGTTCGTGCGTGGCCGGCGAGGAACCGCGCTGCTCCACGCGCTGGAGGGACGGCGGGTGCGGTTCGTCCGAGACCGCCCTATCCCACCTCGTCCGGGCTATTTGGAGCACCTACGGCGGTCAACAATGTCGAAACCCTGGCCTCCGTGCCCTGGATCGTCGCCGTGGCGGTGAAGCCTTCGCCAGCTTCGGCAAAGCTCCCGAGACCGGGACGAAATTGGTATGCCTCAACGAGGCATTGCTGCTCCGGGCGTCTATGAGGTCGAGCTGGGCATGCCTATCCGGAAGATCATCGACGAGGGCGGCGGGCTGCGCGACAACCGGCGATTGCGTTCAGTCCAAGTGGGTGGACCGCTCGGCGGGTTCTGGCCCCCGATGAGCTGGATGTCCCGATGCTCGAGAGTGCCTTGGCCGCGTACGGGGTGGCGCTCGGTCATGCGAGCCTCATCGCGATCGATGATCGCGTGTCGGCGGCTGAGTTGCTGCGACATGTCTGGGATTCGCTGCGAGTGAAAGTGTGGCGCCTGTGCACCGTGCCGCATCGGCTCGGGCCGGGGCGCAGCACTCGCCGAGCGGGTCGTTGCAGGTGACACCTCCGCGCTGGCCGAGCAGCAACCGTGGTTGCCATCCTGGAGACTGCGAGCAGTGCGCATCGGCCGCGGAGTTCCGGCCTCCGTACGCAGCCTGCTCCGGGTCTACGCCGACGAGTTGCCGACATGAAGGCGACGGTCGACGGACACGAAATTGAGGTGCCGAGCGGAGCCTCGGTACTGACGGCCGTGCATGCAGCCGGGCGGAATATTCCCAGCCTGTGCTGGGATCCGCGCACACCGCCCGGCCGCTCCTGCCGCACCTGCCTCGTCGCGGTTGATGGTCGTCGTCTCGTTGCAGCCTGTACCACGCCCGCGACCGACGGCGTCGTAGTACACACTGATCACCCAGACCGCGAGCGCCGGCATGCACAGGACCTCGAGCTGCTTGCATCCTCACTACCCGCCCGCACGTTTCGATGTACCGGCCGAA
>CAWILN010000043.1:0-101242 GCA_963836855.1 uncultured Actinomycetota bacterium
ACGACGAGCTGGGCACGCGGCCGCTGCGAAGCGCCAAAGCCACCGACCGCCTCATTCTGAGCGGCCGCGACGACGTGTTCGAGCCGACATTAACCTTCCATGGCTTCCGCTATATCGAAGTGGATGGGTGGCCAGGTGAGGTCCCTACTGACGCACTTACCGCCGTTGTTGTTCACTCAGAGATACAGCGGATCGGCGACTTCGAGTGCTCAGATGAGCTACTGAACCACCTGCACCGAAACGTTGTGTGGGGAACGCGCGGCAACTTCCTGGATGTACCAACCGATTGCCCACAGCGGGACGAGCGGCTCGGTTGGACAGGTGATATCGCGGTCTACGCACCAACTGCCGCCTACCTTTTCGACGTCGAAGACTTCCTCCGCGACTGGCTCGCCGACCTCGCCGCCGAGCAGCGAGCGGCCAATGGGATGGTGGGATACGTCGTACCGGATGTCCTGAAGTACAGCAAAGCGCCTTCGCAGTTCCCCCGTCCGGAGACCACTGCCGTCTGGAGCAACGCAGCTGTCTGGGTGCCGTGGGCCCTCTGGCAGGCGTACGGAAGTATGCAGGTACTGAGCGACCAATACGAATCGATGACTGCCCATGTCCGCCGTGTGGAATCACTGCTGTCGCCAACTGGGTTGTGGGACACGGGCTTCCAGTTCGGTGACTGGCTGGATCCGACGGCGCCGCCGGATCAGCCGGCCCTCAGCAAGGCGGACAAAGGCGTCGTGGCGACCGCATGCCTCTATCGCGACGCCCGAATCCTTACCGATATCGCGGGCCTACTCGGCCGCCGCGAGGATGCCGTTCACTTCGCAGACCTCGCCGAGCGCACCAGGACCGCGTTCAACGAGCATTACGTGAACGATGATGGAACGATTCATAGCGACGCAGAAACGGTGTACGCGCTGGCGATTGTCTTCGACCTCCTCGACGAAGAGACCGTACAGCTTGCCGGAAAGCGGCTTGCGAAGCTCGTTGCCGAGAGCGGCTACCACATTCAGACGGGCTTCGCCGGCACTCCATACCTTCTCGACGCGCTGAGCACGACGGGTCATCTGGACGAGGCCTATGGATTGCTGCTCCAACGCGAGTGCCCATCCTGGCTCTATCCCGTCACCGTGGGCGCGACCACGATCTGGGAGCGGTGGGACTCGATGCTGCCAGACGGAACGATCAATCCCGGTCAGATGACGAGCTTCAACCATTACGCCCTGGGCGCCGTCGCTGATTGGATGCACCGCAGTATCGGTGGTATCGCGCCCCTCGAGCCCGGCTATTCCCGAGTGTTGATTGCGCCTCAGCCTGGCGGCGGCATTCATTGGGCACGTTCCTCTCTCGATACCAGGCACGGCAAGATTTCAGTCTCCTGGTCGCGGGACGACGACGGACCGATTGAGCTCGACATCGCTGTTCCGGACGGTGTGACGGCTGTAGTACAGCTGCCCGGTACGCAAGAGCAGGAGTTGAGCAGCGGTCAACACCGTCTCTCAACTTCGGCGTGAGGATTGCGACAACAGCCTGAAACATTTCATTGGCGGCCTTCAGCGGCTGAAGGGGTATCGCCCGTATGTGCGTAGGCGACTCTCCGGCCCGCTGAGTCCCGCGGTCGCAGGTCAACGCCGGGCCACTATCCGCTAACGAAAAGCAACAAGTGCATTGGGATGGGTTGACCGTGGTATCACCCATACGCTCGCGTTCGCGATTGAAACGCTTCAGGCGGCGACCTGGTCAAGGCCAAACTCTCCGCTGCTCAGTGTCTTTTAATCCTGGAGGTCCCATGAAGTTCAGCAAGAAAGGCCGGCGCGGCGTAGCGCTCACGGCCCTCGCCGCAGCAACCCTTCGCCGCTGGCTGCAGCGCTGGAAGTCTCGGCAGCGCTGGCGGCGAAGGCTCCGCCGGCGCCACGGAAATCACGTTCCTCACCGGGGCCACAGACACCGATGTGGCGAGCGCGAAGGCGGTGATCGATGCCTTCATGGCAGCCAATCCCAACATCACGATCAAGACCGACACCCGGCCGGGAGGTTCGGAGGGCGACAACTTGGTGAAGACGCGGCTGGCCACCGGTGATATGTCCGAGGTTTTCATCTATAACAACGGCTCACTGCTGCAGGCGATCAAGCCGGAGCAGAATCTCACTCCCCTGGACGACCAGCCGTGGGCGGGCCAGATCGACCAGACCTTCGCCGATTCGTCCAAGGGCTCCGACGGGAAGCTATACGGCGGCCCGTACGGGACGGCGTTCGGGGGCGGGGTGCTGTACAACATTCCGGTCTACAAGAAGCTAGGCCTCGAGATCCCGAAGACCTGGGACGAGTTCATGAAGAACAACGAGACCATCAAGAAAGCGGGCATAGACCCGGTTGAGCAGACCTACGGCGAGACATGGACGTCGCAGTTGTTCGTGCTCGGCGACTACCACAATGTCGAGGCCGCCGTCCCCGACTTCGCGGCGAAGTACACCGCCGGCGAGCTGAAGTACGCGACCACGCCGGCCGCCCTCGCCGGGTTCCAGCACATCCAGGACGTCAAAGACGCCGGCTACTTCAACAAGGACTTTGCCTCGGCCAAGCTGAACGACGGGGTCAAGGCGGTGGCCACCGGAACCGCGGCGCACTATCCGCAGCTCGGCGCCACCGCAAACAACATCGAGAACGTCTCTCCGGGCAAGTCGAACGATGTCGGATTCTTCGCACTCCCCGGACCGGATGCGGCCACCAACGCTATGACGGTCTGGCCCGGAACAGCCGCGATGTACATCCCGAAGTCGGTGGAGGGCGACAAGCTGGAGGCGGCGAAGAAGTTCATCGCCTTCGCAGCGACCAAGGAGGGCTGTGACGCCTACTCCTCGGGTTCGCCGCCGCAGGGGCCGTACCTCTCCAAAGCGTGCCAGCTGCCGGCCGAAGTCTCGCAGGTCGCCAAGGACACCCAGGCTTACTTCGAATCCGGTAAGGCGAGCCCAGCGCTGGAGTTCAAGTCACCGATCAAGGGTCCGGCCCTGGAGCAGATCTGTATCCAGGTGGGCACCGGTCAGGTAGACGCCAAGAAGGGTGCCGAACTCTACGACCAGGATGTCAAGAAGCAAGCCCAGCAACTCGGTTTGCCTGGCTGGGAGTGATTTCTAAGCCCAACTGGGCTGCTGCTTGAGTCTGATTCCTCCTGCCGCCGGTCTCGACCGGGATCGGCGGCAGGCCCTCACGAAAGGGCTTCGCGATGGCGAGCACTTTGAGCACATCCGAGGCGACCCGCCTGGCGCCCGCCACGCGAAGCCTCAGGGATCGCGGGAAGAAGCGACCGGGACCGTACCCGTACTGGTTCTATCTCGTTCCGACGCTAATTTACGTGGTCTTCTTCATGGTTCCTACCTTCGCCTCCTTCTACTTCTCCTTCACCCGATGGGACCTGTTCACCTCGACCTGGATCGGCTTGGACAACTACCGGACCTTCTTCGCCGAGCAGGCGCTGATCATCGGCCTGCGCAACACGTTGATATATGCGGTGATCACCTCCGGGCTGAAGGTCGTCCTCGGCATGGCGCTGGCCCTGCTGTTGACCTCGCAGATCATCGCTCGCGGTTACCTGCGCTCGGTCGTCTTCTTCCCGGTGCTGGTCAGCACTATCGGCGTCGGACTCACCTTCACCGTCTTGATGGACCCAGAGGATGGCCTCATTAACCGCTGGCTGGGAGCCGTCGGCATAACTGGCCCCGACTGGCTGACCAACCCCAACCTTGCGCTGTTCTCCATCGCCCTGGTCGATGTATGGAAGGGCGTCGGACTGGCCACGGTCATCTACATCGCCGGCCTCGTCTCGATTCCTCAGGAGTACTACGAAGCAGCCGAGGTCGACGGAGCCAGCCGCTGGCAGGTCTTCCGGAACATCATGCTGCCACTCGCCCGGCCCGCCACCGCCACGGTCATCACGCTGTCACTCATCGGGGGCCTGCGCTCCTTCGACCTGATCTGGGCGATGACCAAAGGCGGACCTGGTTTCGCCTCCGACGTCATCGCGTCGGTGATCTACAAGCAGTACCAGGCCGGGTTCTACGGGCTCTCCACGGCGGGCAGCGTGGTGCTGTTCCTGGTCGTCACGGTCATCGTGGTCCCGCTGACCTGGTGGCTCAACCGAGGGGAGGAGGCTTAGATGAAGAACACTCGTGGTGTGGTCATCGGAGTGGCCGCTATTGTTCTGTCGGCGATTTTCTTCCTGGTGCCCTTTCTCTTCAGCTTCGTCATCGCGTCTATGGGCCGGATTCAGGCGAACCAGCTGCAGTTCACCTGGCCTCAGCCGTTCGTTCTGCTCGACAACGTCCGAGAGGCCTTGGCAGCGCGCGACTATCTGATGGTCATCGCCTTCATCAACAGCATAATTCTCACCGTGGCCAGCGTCGCCGCCCTGGTCATCCTCAGTGCGATGGTGGCCTACATCTGGCAGCGCCGGGCCAGCCGCTGGAGCCCGGTGGTCAACATCCTCGTCCTGGCCGGCCTGATCGTGCCGCCCGCTGTCGTACCCACCATCTGGGTCCTGCAGGGGCTGGGACTGTTCAGAACCATGCCCGGCCTGATCTTCATCGAGATCGCCTACGGACTGCCGTTCTGCATCCTGCTGTTCCGCGCCTTCATCGCGGCGGTGCCACGAGAGCTGGACGAAGCTGCAGTGGTCGACGGGGCCGGATCCGTGCAGATCTTCTTCCGGGTGATCTTCCCGGTGCTGCGGTCGGTCATCATGACGGTGATCATCCTGCAGTCAGTGATCATCTATAACGACTTCCAGAACCCGCTGTACTTCCTGCCGGGAACCCAGAACGCCACCGTTCAGCTCACCCTGCTCAACTTCCAGAGCCAGTTCACGACCCAGTACAACCTGCTGTTCGCCACCATCCTGCTGGTCACCATCCCACCGCTGATCTTGTTCATTTTCTTCAACCGGAAGATCGTCGCAGGCATGGCAGCGGGCTCGGTCAAGGGCTAATGAGAGCAGCGTTGTCAGAACCTGGTTGACCGATAACTCAACCAGGTTCTGACAACTCGGAGGCAAAAGAACACTTCCTCAGCGTGTGCCTCCAAAGGAAGATTTCCCTCATTCACTACGTGCCAACAGCTGCGGGGAGACCGCGGCTTAAAGCGCTAGAGCGGCGTACGACAAGCTCTGGTTGAAATCGCACCTGCTGATGATCGTGGGCAACTTCGCTGTCAGTCGCCTGAATTTCCTCGAAGAGCAACTCGGCCGCCCGGTAGCCAATAGCCAGCCGGGGCTGACGAACCGAGGACAGTGGTACGGCAGCCGCAGCCGCAAATGCAATATCGTCGTAGCCGACAATTGCCATGTCGTCAGGCACACGCAATCCAGCAGTCACAAAACCCTGCAGCAAACCGATCGCCAGTAGGTCATTCGTCGCGAATACTGCGGTCGGCCGCTCGGAGCTGGGCATGGCGACAATCTCTTCCGCAGATCGGATGCCTGCATCGACGTCAAGATGCGGTGTGGAGATAACCAGAAGGTGTGACGACCCGTTGTGTCGTGATCTTGCAAGCTCGGCACCCAATCGTCTGTCCGCAACTTGTCGTAGGTTTCCCGGCCCGCCAACCACACCAATCCTCGTGTGGCCCTGGTCAAGCAGATGCTGGACGGCCAGACGTCCGCCCTCGACGTCATCAACAGATACAGAGCAGAAGTCAGACTGGTTTCCGGCACGATCCAAGAGCACGACAGGGATTCCACGAAGCATGAGCTGTCTGACCCGCTCGTCAATGTCCCAGATGGGTGCGAGCAGTACCCCGCGAACCCTTTGTTGCATCAATACGAGCAATTGCGCGCTTTCACGATCAGCTTCTTGCGCGCTATTTCCGACTTGAACGGAGTAGCCGTGTTCATACACGTAGTTCTCGGCACCAATCACTAAATCGATGAAAAAGGGATTGGAAATATCCATGACAATCACGCCAATGGAGCGGCTACGGCCCGCCCGGAGCTGGCGCGCCGGCTCATTGGGAATCCAGCCGAGCTTTGCGATTGCGAGCTCTACGCGGCGTCGCGTCGGCTCCGCCACTAAATCCGGCGAGTTCAGAACATTAGAGACTGTGCCGAGTGAAACCCCAGCCAGGGCGGCGACATCTTTCATGCTGACTGTGGTCTTACGAGCAGCCATGCGACCGCTTTTACTCCTTCTATTTGGGGGTCCTCAACGTTTTCTGACGTCCTGCAGGGTCGCCCAGAAACAATTGTTGAAACGAATCATACCGCAGCCACAACCGGTAGTTAAGCATCTGGCGAAGCCGGCAACGCCGCGCATCAACAATGACGTGGCACCAGACTGCCTTCGATCTTGACAGTGCCGGAGCGCTCGACCACGACAACGGACCCACGGCCCATCGGCGGCGCGAGGAGATATGCAACCGCAAACAGGACAGCAATGGATCCAGAGGCGACGACCCCAGGCGATCGTCGGAACAGTGCGAGCGTCCACGATCGATTTGCCCTCTGCTCACGTGGCGTTCTCGAAGCCGGTCAGGCTATTGAGCCAGTTGATCTGGGCAAGGCGCTGGTGGCTGAGCCCACCCTCATGATCATTGAATGGGTAAACGACGATGTCCTTTGCGCCGCCATACGCGTGGTAGGCGGCATATACCGTCGACGGCGGACAGACTTGGTCCATAAGCGCCACTGAGAACAGCGCGGGCGCCGAGGCCCGCTTGGCGAAATTCACACCGTCGAAGTAGCTGAGAGTAGTGAATGCTTTGACACCCGCACCGCGATGGACCCCGAGGTACCCGGTGATTTCGGTATATGGAAGTTGGTCGCAGATGTCGACCGCTCGCCGGAAGTGGCAGAGGAACGGCACGTCCGGCATGACAGCCACGAGATCGTTTGCGAGACCCGCGGAGGCAAGGGCGATGCCCCCGCCTTGGCTGATGCCTTGCACCGCAACGCTGGAGGCATCCACGTCTGGCAGGCTCCGCACGACCTCAAGCGCGCGGACTGCGTCTACGAACACGCGTCGGTAGTAGTAGGTCTTGGGATCCTCGATGCCTTTGGTCATGAAGCCCGCCGCGTGCGGCCCTGCTCCGTGCGGATCCTCCGTGTCGCCGCCGCCGCCCCAGCCGGACCCTTGACCGCGTGTGTCGACGAGCAGGTGGATGTATCCGGCGCTCACCCACGAAAGAAAGGCGCCCGGAACGTCCCGTCCGCCGTTGTAGCCAATGAATTCGACCACGGCCGGCCGCGGACCATTCTCCTGTCGTGGGCGCAATAGCCAGGCGTTGATCCGGTCCCCTGCGTAACCAGAGAAGGATGCGTCGTAAATCTCCACGGTCCGGTATGGCGTATCGACCGGCCTTAGCTGCATATTGAGGTCGAGGGCACGGTTCTCCGCAATCGTGTCGTTCCAGAAGGTGTCGAAGTCCGCCGGTTCAGCCACCGCTGGCCGGTAGTCGATGAGCTCCTCGTACGACAGGTCAGTCCTGGCCATTCAACTCCCTCTTCGAACGCGACTAGGTGCTGGCAAATCGTAGGGTTTGCAACGCCGGAAGTGCGACTTTTCAGCACTTACTGAAGGGGGGCGGCGCTGGAGAGGGTCAAAGCTTCGGGTAGTGCGGGTGTCTTAAAGGGAGCGCCACTCGAAAGGAAAGATCATGCGGGTCTTTGTTACGGGAGCGACCGGCGCAAATGGACGGCACCTCGTTCCTGGGCTGGTCGCGGCGGGTCACGAGGTGATCGGCGGCGGGACCGGGA
Source organism: uncultured Actinomycetota bacterium (assembly GCA_963836855.1). Classification (GTDB taxonomy): domain Bacteria; phylum Actinomycetota; class Actinomycetes; order Propionibacteriales; family Propionibacteriaceae; genus Microlunatus. The sequence goes on from CAWILN010000043.1 coordinate 7,736, forward strand.
TCGGGTCGTTCATCGAGATCACCGACGCCGCAGCCGACCATTCGTGGTCACAGCACTAGGGAGTGGTCTCCCAAAGGCCCATGATGTTGCCCTCCGGATCCTGGAAGTAGGCGAACGCGCCCATATTAGGGATCGGCGTGCGCGGTGTCACGGTGCTGCCGCCCTCTGCCTCGATTTGCTTCAGGGCATCGTCAATGCCATCGACATCGATAGTGATCACCGGTGTTCTTAGACGCTCATCGCGCTGAAACATGCCGCCGTTGATCGCGCCAGGCTCGGTGGGCAGCTGCGTTTGTTCGTCCACGTCCGTGGTCTTCACGCTGGTGTATTCGCCCTCCCCCATCGGCATCGTCTGGAGCTCCCAGCCAAAGACGGAGCCGTAGAAATTCTTCGCTCGATCAATGTTGTCGGCCGGAATCTCGAAGTGCACGACCTTGGCCATGATGAATTCCTCCTTGCGAAGATGGATGTCCGAAGAACAACCTTACGAACCGTTCTCGCTTCGTCGTCAGCGGGTGCCTTCATCAATGACTACGCTCGCTGGCCATGATCCTTACCCATCGCGGTGAGCGGCCAGTAGTCCCCGCGTCCGCGTACGTTGCGCCGTCGGCTGTGCTGTGTGGGGCGGTCACCCTAGGCGAAAGAGCACACGTGTTGCATGGGGCGATCTTGACTGCCGAAGATGGTGAAATCTGGATCGGCGACGATGTCGTGATCATGGAGAATGCCTTGGTTCGCGGCCGATCGCGGCACCCGGTCGCAGTCGGCAACGCAGTGCTCATTGGCCCGCACGCTCACGTCAACGGGTCAACGGTCGAGGACGAGGTGTTCATCGCGACTGGTGCATCGCTGTTCCCCGGGTCGCTTGCCGGCACTGGATCGGAACTGCGGATCAACAGCGTGCTGCACGTCAACTCCAAGCTGTCTCCGAGAACGATCGTGCCGATCAGCTGGATCGCCGCTGGTGATCCAGCTGAGCTCTTTTCGCCTGATCAGCACGAGGCGCTCTGGCGCGTACAAGCCGATCTCGACTTTCCTAACACTGTCTACGGTGTGCCGCGAGGTACGCCGATGCGCACGATCATGGCTCGACAAGCCGAGTTCTACGGCGCGCATCGAGACGACCAGATCATTGATCGTTAACGGCGCCGTCGGATCCCAACCATCATTGGCGTTCCAGCAAGGACTTGAGCGCGGCCAGATCCTTCCGATTTGCCCGGCGCATGGCTACCGCCATGACCGGCGCAGTGACGCCTGCGAAGCCGGACGGGGTTCCCCGGTTGCGGAGGGTCATATGGGTCCGCTGATCAGAAAGGTCGCTCCATGCGTAGGTCGTCTCCATTGGGAACGGCCCTTCGGTCGTAGCCATGATCAACCGCTGATTCGGGATGAAGTCGATCACCTCGTAGGTGTAGGAGAGTGTGCGGCCCAGGAAGCGCGCGACAAATGCGAGGCGGGTACCGATCTCCAGTGGCTTCTCGGTCTGCCACATGACACGCTCGATGTTGGCGTACCAGTCCGCAGCATGATCAGGGTCGGTGGCATAAGCAGCGACCACCTCACGTGGTCGGGCGATGTCGATGGCGGTCGTAACGTCGACCGGCCTCATGAGTTCACAAAGACTGGTACACCAGTCTCGAGGTAACGCTTGAGCTGAACCGTCACCTGGCCCCACACGTACGCAACCCGGCCCTCTGATGTGGCGTTGACGTCGAAGGTGAAGAGTACGTCTCCCATGGCCTTGCCTTTCATTTTAGTGGAGACTAAAGCGTATTCTCATTTCAGTCTGGAGTAAAGTGACGGTGTGGATGATCTGCAGCTGGTGGCGGAACCCCATCGGCAAGGCATCCTGCGGCTGATCTGGCGCGACGAGCTGCCGGTCGGAGAGCTCGCTAGTCGTTTGGACTTGAGCTATTCGGGTGTCTCGCAGCACCTGTCGCGACTACGTGAAGCCGGTTTCGTGACAGTCCGACGAGACGGCAAGCAACGCCTCTACCGCGCCGACCGTCAGCGTCTGGGCCCGCTCGAAGCGTTTCTTGAGTCGTTCTGGGCCGGCCAACTTGACCGGCTGGCGACCCTGGCCGAGGAGGAAGAGTCCCGGTGAGCGACGTAGTCCTCACGCGCTGGATCGCCGCCTCGCCCCGAACGGTGTTCGCATTCTTCACCGACATCGAACGGTGGAGTGCATGGCAGGGTGTGGGCGGAAAAGTCGACGCCCGCCCCGGGGGCGCACTGCGCGTGATCATGCCGGACGCCGCTGCCGCATCGGGACGCTTCATCGAGGTCGTGCCTCCCCGGCGGATCGTCTTCACGTGGGGGTGGGAGGGGAACTCGATCCCCATCCCGCCAGGGTCCTCGATTGTCACGATCGAACTCGAACCGGCCGACAACGGCACGATGGTCCGACTGACCCACTCCGGGCTGCAGGCGGCCGACTTACAAGAGCTGCATCGCAGCGGATGGGAACGCTACCTGGGCCGGCTCGCGCGCCGCGCGATTGGAGAAGACCCAGGTCCAGACCGCTACAGCGAGTAGCGCTGCCGCGACACCTCGCGGCGGACGAATGTCTCTGTCTAGTGTTTGTCCATTGTTTGTCTTAGGCTTGCGTCGATCCTCCACTGACGAAATTAGGCGGCCGTGTGGAAAGAGCAACCGTTGATGCGGACGACGACCTCGTTGAGCTGGTTGACGAGGTGGGATGCGTTATTGGATACGCCGCGCGGACGATGGTGCATCACGCCCAGACGCCTCGACATCGCGCCTTCTCGGTCTACCTAACCGACGACGCTGGTCGCGTGCTGCTCACCAGGAGAGCGCTGAGTAAAGCCACCTGGCCTGGTGTTTGGTCCAACTCGTGTTGCGGCCATCCTCGTCCGGGAGAAATGGACGTAACGGCCATCCACCGTCGGGTCCGCGAGGAACTTGGTGTGGAGGTGAGGAACGTCGAGACCATCCTGCCGGATTTCAGTTACACCGCCACCGATCCACACGGGCTGGTCGAGAACGAGTCCTGTCCGGTCTATCGCGCCGCCATCGTTGACTCAGCGGTGTTACGCCCTGACCCCGAGGAGGTGATGGATTACCAGTGGCTCAGCTGGCCCGATCTGTTCGCAATCGTCGAGCGGGCGCCTGGCTTCTTGAGTCCGTGGGCTGTGGCGCAGGTTGAAAGCCTCAGCCCACAGCAGACAGCATCGATGCTGCACCGGGCATCAAGAGCCCATGCCGCCGACGTGACCGTGACCTTGACCGGCGTCCAGCGTTTGCTCGATGAACAGATCAGCGAGCTGACACAGCTCTGGCGTGAGTTGGATGACGGGCAGCCACCCGACGTACTGGCTCACGATCTGCCTGCCTGGCTGAATGATCTTCTGCGGCAGGGAGGCAAGCGGATACGGCCTGCCATGTGCCATTGGGGATACGTCGCGTCCGGAGGTGACATTGACCGGGCTGGCCATGCGGAAATGATCCGGGCTGCAACGGCTCTGGAGCTGCTCCACCAGTTTGCGTTGCTCCATGACGACGTTATGGATGAGTCCGATCTACGCCGCGGCCGCCCAGCGGCACACCGACAGGCCGAGCGCTGGCATGCTCAGGCTGAAGCACGCGGCGACAGCCCTGCCTTCGGGCGGAACCTTGCCGTACTGCTCGGTGACCTTGCGCTCGTACAGGCTCATCGGCTCGTCGCCGCGCTAGCCCCCCGGCTGCGCGAGCTTTGGTATGAATTGTGCGTTGAGCTGGTCCTGGGCCAGCGCGGCGATCTCACTGGTGCCGCGGCAGGTCGGCGTGATCGATCCCATGCCAAGCGACTCGCCCAGCTGAAGTCAGGTTCCTACACGGTGGCACGCCCACTGGCCCTCGGCGCAGCTGCCGCTGCTGGCACAGCCGCGGCTCAGCGCGCTCTGAACCGCTTCGGCGGTCATGCGGGCGTCGCCTTCGCCCTGCGCGATGAAGTGCTCGGCGTCTGGGGGGATCCTGTGGCGACAGGCAAACCTGTTGGTGATGATCTTCGAAGAGGAAAGCCCACTGTGCTGCTCAGCCTGGCAGCCGAGCGTCTCAATGGCGCAGCGGCCGAAGCGCTACGCAAGGCCGGCTCTGCTTCGGTGACTGCGCGGGACGTAAAGGTTCTCCAGGAGGCGATGCTCACGGCCGGGATTCAACGGGAAATGGAGGCATTGATCGCTCGGCATGTCGAGGACGCCTGCAGCTGTCTAGCTGATGGTTCCTTGCACCCTGCCGGAGTCGCAGGCCTGATCGATCTCACCAAGACTTTAGCTTCGCGTACGTGCTGAGGAACCGTCGTACTTCGATTTGTACAAACCTTGGACATGCTAGGTCGGAACTGATACCAGTAGGTCGCGCAGCGCAGCGACAGCGCGACTGATTGAGTGGCCGAGAGCCACCGCCGACGGGTCGCCTAACGAGCCCGCCTCCACAACCTCATCCTGATACTGCCCGCCAACAGCTATCGGTGTCTGGCCAGCGACAACCCGCCTGACGAGCTCCACTGCGGGTGCGACGTCGCTTGGCGTGGGAACGGCGATGACCACGGCGTCGGGCCGCTGGCGTACTACCGCGCTCAGCCAGTCGGCGAGCGGAAGGTCCGTGCCCAAGTGGACAACTCCCATGCCCTGCCGACGTGCCGCCGTTGCGAAGCTGAGGATGCCAAGTTCGTGGCGACAGCCCGCTGGCAAACCAGTCAGCAACCGAGGAGATCCCTCACCGTCCTGGCCGGCCGCATCGAAGGCGGCGTTCAATCGTCGCTGTACCGCGGCTGCCACCATGTGCTCACCGGCCACGCTCACGTGACCGGTGGCCCAAGCGGTACCTAGGCGCACGAGTTCGAGCAGCAACCAGCCGTCGACTAGCTGCTCGAACGAGATCGTCGCGAAACGCTCGTCAAGCAGCCGACTGGTCGCGACCGGGTCCAGACTGGCCGCCCCCGCAACCAAGTCCACCGCTGTCTCGCCCAGAGGAGAAATCGACCTCCCCCGCAGTTCGTCTTGCCCAAGGTCAATTGGCTGAGCCGCACCGCGCACTCCGCTAGCGACGGCTGCATGAGAGGCCTCCTTGGGTGACCATCCGGATACCACCAGGGCTTGCATGCGGCGCAGCACCGCTATGTCGGCGGGTTGGTAAAGCCGGTAACCCGCGCTGGAACGCGCAGGAGTGACGACGCCGTAGCGCCGCTGCCAGGCGCGCAGCGTCGCAACCGGCACGCCGACCATCTCGGAGGCACGCTTGATCGTGTACATCTGACCCGAAATTTCAGATTTGATGAACTAACCGAAACCTTAGACAAGGGTGACGCAAGGATACTAGCCCCTCACCCTCTCGGCGTGATCAAGCTGCCTCTAGGGCGGCTGACGGCGGTAGAGCCCAGATCACGCCGTCCGGCCGCAGCAGTATGCCGCCGGGCTGATCTGCGTCCAGAGCAGCCGCAGTCTTTCGATCCAGACGATGCACTGTCACGGGAGGAACTTCCGACTGTTTGTCGGACTGCGACGCCAGCCCGTCCGTGCTCAGGCGGGTGAATCCGGGACCGAGCAGGTCCAGGCTCGAGATGCGGCCGGCCGGAGTCTCAATCCACACATGCGGTAGCCGATCACCGAGATCGAAACGCACTTCGTCGCGGACACTCCGGCGACTGCCCATCGGGTCGAGCGAACGCGCGAGGTTGTGTTCCGCGACCGGACGCCGTTCCGTCTCGTAGGTGTCGAGGAGCGAATCCGGCGCCCAACCCTTGAGCACCCAACTGAGCTTCCAGCCCAAGTTGAACCCATCGCCGATCGCGGTGTTCATCCCCGTACCACCGCGGGGGGTCACCCGGTGCGCGGCGTCGCCGATCAGGAACGCGTCGCCCGATCGGAAGCGGTCGGCGATAGCCCCCGAGAAGGTGAATGTGTTCTGATCAACGACGCGTACGGGCAGGTCCGGGACGCCAGCGCCAGCCCGGATCCGAGTGATCACCTGCTCCTCGGTGAGGTCGGCCATGCCTTGCTCTTTAGGGTCCCAACCAAAGCCGTAGAGCCAGCGGTCCCCGTGCCCCGCAGGGAAAAAGCTGCTGGGTGTGGGAGCTTCGGTGACGTAGATCCCATAGCGGTGACGACCCAGGACTTCCCACAGCGGCGCGTGGAACACGACTGAGTGCGCCGTCACCAGATCCTCAGTTGTGAAGAGGCCGATTCCAAGCCGCTGCCGCACTACGCTGCGCGCGCCGTCTGCACCGATCACGTACCGGGCACGTATGACTCGACTCAGTCCGCTGTCGCCGGCACGTAACTCGAGGCGCAGCCCGTCGGTCGTCTTCCAGACATCTTCGGCAGCGAGTGCGAGCTCAACACGAGCAGCCGGAAGGCCCTGCAGATGCTGGAGAAGCACTGTCTCGAGGTGATCTTGCGGCACCGCGGCCGGGCGGGTTGGGCTGAGCTGGGCACTCTCGCTCCTGGTGGGATATCCAACCTCGATCACGGAGCCGGCGGCCGCCTCGGACAACGTCAGAGTTGTGAGCATGCGCCACTCGACATCGTCACCGCCGGCCCAGATCGCAGGCTCTAGTCCCCAGGAGCGAAACAGCTCCATGGACCGAAGGCTGACCACCGTCGCCCGTGGATGTGAGAAGACAGAGTTGCGGCGGTTGAGCACCAGAGTCCGAATGCCGGCGCGTGCCAGGGTGATCGCCGCAACAAGTCCCGCCGGACCGGCTCCGACGACGACTACAGGCCAGACGTCGCCTTGCTCTGGAGCTGCGGGTTCTCCGAAGGTGGCCATAGCTAACGGGACTCCTTTTCACTGGACAGCTTGTATTCTGCAAGACAGCATGTAGTTCACGAGTCGCATTGTCAAGTGAAAATGTGGGAGGCTTCCTGACATGGCGCGAAAATACGAGCAGCAACTCCGGGCCGAGACCGCCGAAGAGACTCGGCGACGCATTCTCGACGCCGTAGCTCGGCGTCTGCGCGAGGCTCCGACCGAGCCTGTCAGCCTCGATCAGGTCGCCAAACTGGCACGAGTCGCACGCTCAACGATTTACCTGATTTTCGGTTCGCGCGCTGGACTGTTCGATGCCTTCACCGAGGACCTTGCGGACCGAACCGGTCTGGCGCGCCTCACTGAGGCGGTAGCTAATCCTGATGCCCGCCAGCACCTGCGGGAGGGCATAGCTGCCGGCTATCACATGTACGCCCAAGACGTCGTGGTCTATCGGGTGCTGTTCTCCATGAACCACCTCGCCCCCGCATCGCTCGGCGGAGCCGTGGAAAGAATGGAGCAGCGGCGTGCCGGGGGCATGGCGTATCTGGCCCGGCGGCTCGCCGAGGACTCGGTGCTACGCGACGACATCACGGTCAAGCAGGCCATTGACCTGCTGTGGATGCTGTGCGGCTTCGAGACATTCGATGCTCTCTACGCCGACCGCGGCAAGTCGCTTGAGGAGAGTATCGAGTTGATCACGTGGACGGCCGAGCATGCGCTATGCCGGCCAGCCGCATAACTTCCTCATAACGGCCCCGCTCAGGGCCCGCTCAGCGGGAACACAGTCACTGAGGGCGTAGTTACCAGTGTCGTCGGAACCCGAGCAGCGTTATCGCAGAGCAGCGCATCGCAGGCCAGAACTAGATCTCGGGTTGTACGTCAGGTCCCGGGGGTGACTGGCGTACCTAAACGCAAAATCTGATCCGAAAGCTCGGCATTGATATTCGCACGGCAGCTAAACGACGCTGCGGACCAGACGGCGTCCCCAGTCATCTTCGTCGATCCATCAGGACGGCGCTGGCAAAGAGTCCGGCTCGTCGCGGCCACCTTGACGGCTCTGACGCTCATCGGAATTCTGGCGGTCTTCCCGCATCTCAACGACACACCGGCTCTTACGGCCACTGAGGAGCGGTTGGGACCGCCTCTGACAAGCGACACCACCGGCAAGCAAGTCCCTGTCGTCGGCCAAGGACCGCTGGTCCGCGTCCTGCAGGTCCGCCGAGACGGCGGTCAGGTTACTGGCCTTGATCCGGGCACGAAGCGGGCGGAAGCGACGTTCACACCCGCCGAGCAGCAACACATCGGACAGAGCGCCTACGTGATCCGTCGCTTCGGGTATTCGGACACTGCGCAACGCACCATCTCGTTGACCTTCGACGACGGACCGGACCTGAAGTGGACGCCCGAGTTGTTGAATCTGCTCTCGGCCGAAAAGGTGCCCGCCACCTTCTTTGCCACCGGCACGATGGTCGCGCGAAACCCTGAGATCTTTCGGCGTGAGGTGCGCGAGGGGCACGCAGTGGCCAATCACTCGCTCACCCACGTCGACGTCAGCACCACATCGGACTGGCGCGCGAGGCTCGAACTGACCATCACTGATCACGTCATTCGCGCAGTCACCGGCAAGGAGGTCGGGTACTTCCGGCTGCCGTACGAGGGTGACGACGAGAAGTCGACCCAAGCAGTCATCGAAGGGATGCTGCGCTCGCAACGCTACGGCTACCTGGTCGCGTCCCACGACTTCGACAGCGACGACTGGCGCTATGCCTCCCACGAGCTGAGTGGCGAGATGCCACTCCCTGAACTGAAGGGACAGAACGTCACAGTCTTGCTCCACGATGGTGGTGGAACCGGACGTGAGGTGACCGTCGACTACGTCAGCAGGCTCATCGCATACGGGAAATCGCAGGGCTACACCTTCACCACCATGCCGCAGGTGCAGCCCGCGTTGGCTGACCGGGTCTTCGACGTGACCCCCACGGTCTGGGACCAGATGACCTTGAGCCTGGTTCAGGTCTGGTTCGTCTGGCCCACGGCGCTGCTTCACACGCTGTTTGTGATTGCAGTCGTCTTCGTCGTCGTCATCGGGCTTAGTAATTGCGTCATCGCCGCCATTCGACGACGCCGTCGCGACACGGTGGTCTGGCAGTCGTCAGCCGGCGATCCCATGCCGGTATCAGTAGTGCTAACTGCCTACAACGAAGAGCAAGTCATCGACCGTACGCTCCGCTCTGTTCTGGCATCGAAGCATCCGCTGGCCGAAGTGATCGTCGTGAACGACGGCTCCAGTGATCGCACCGTCGACAAGGTTCGGGAGATCGCGCGTCGCGATACCCGCATCCACCTCATCGATCAGGAGAACACAGGCAAGGCAGGCGCGCTGAACGCTGGGCTTGGCAGAGCAAGCAGCGAGATCATCGTGACGCTGGACGCAGACACGATCCTGACTCCGGAGACGATCGGCAGGCTGGTTCGTCATCTCGCCGCAGACGAGACCGGTCGGCTCGGTGCGGTGGCCGGAGTGGTCCGAGTCGGCAACCGTCGACGCAACCTATTGACGCGCTGGCAGGCGTTGGAATACCTCACCCAGATCGGTGTGGAACGCGCCGCTCAAGATGTCATGGGCGCGATCAGCATCGTTCCAGGAGCCTGCGCTGCTTGGCGCAAGACCGCCGTCCAAGAGGTCGGCGGCTACACCAATGTCACGCTCGCCGAGGACTGTGATCTCTCGTTGTCGCTGCATCGCGCCGGTTGGCGGGTCACCCAGGATGATGAGGCGATTGCCTTTACAGAGGCTCCGGAGACCGTCGATGCCCTGCTCGACCAACGCACCCGGTGGACCTTCGGCAGCCTGCAAGCGATCTGGAAACACCGCGACTTGCTGTTTCGGTCGCGGTATGGACTGCTCGGCTGGTACGTATTGCCGCAGTATGCACTCGCCATCATTCTTCCGATTGTCTTTCTGCCCTTCATCGTGTTCATGGGCATTCGGACTGCTCAGCAGCAGGGAATCGACGTCGTGCTGTTCTACTTCCTGCTCTTTCTGGCTGCTCACCTGATCATCGCCGCGGTTGGCATTCTCCTGATGCGGGAGAAGTGGCGGCACCTGTGGATGGTGCCGGTCTACCGCATCGTTTACGAGCCGTTGCGGGCGTACCTGCTCTATACGGCCGCTTACACGGCCGTACGCGGCGTGCGCGCGGGCTGGAAGAAGCTTGCCCGCACCGGAACGCTGGACACCGGTCTGGTTGCGACCCACCCACTCGAGCAAGATGCGATCACCGCAGGAGCTGCTGAACGATGACCCAGCTCATGGAGGCCAAGGCCACTGACGCTACGGCGCCGCGCGATGCCCATCTGGATCTGCTCCGCCTGGTTGCGCTCATCGGCGTGATCATCTACCAATGGTTCGGCTGGAGCTGGACGCCGATCGCCATCCCGTTCGCCGCACTCACCTTTACGATCGCCGGTGCGCTGATGGCGGGCTCACTTGACCGTTCCGCGGCCTATCCGTGGACTGTGCTGGCGAAGCGGATTCGTCGCGTTGTGCTGCCGGTCTGGGGCCTGGCGGCTGTCGCCGTTCCGCTCACGGTGTGGTACGGCGTGGCGGCCGGCGCTGGACCTGGCACTGGCGGTGCACCTGACTGGCAGTCGATGCTGTTGTGGGTTATCCCGCTGTTCGAGCCGCCAAGCAGTGCCTGGGGCACTGCATGGACGGGCTCCCTCTGGTTTGTGCCGGCTTACCTATGGCTAGCCCTGATCAGTCCACCGCTGCTGTGGTGCTTCCGGAAATGGCCGCTGCGCACCACGGCGCTACCGGTTCTCGGCTTGGCACTGGCTTTGTCCGGGACGTGGAGCCCGAGCGGTCGCGTGGGCGAGGTCTTGTTGGCCTTCGCACTCTTCGGTGGCTACTGGTTGATCGGCTTTGCCTACCACGACAACCGCCTCCAGCGGATGTCGTGGACGTCAGTGATCATCCTGTCGTTGATCTTGATGACCGCCGGCTTGGTCGGGACCCTGAGCGCCGGCGACGTGACCGCCGCATCGCTTGCCGGCCTACCGGTGGCCAACTCGCTCTGGGGTGCCGGTGCCGTCATCTTGCTCCTGCGGCTGTACGTCAAGCCGAGCGCTCGAGCACTCTCCGCCTGGGTTCGCACTGCTCTTGCCGGCGTTCAAGGGCGGGCACTCACGAGCTTCCTCTGGAGCTTTCCAGCATTCTCGATCTCGGCAGCGTTGCTGGTCAGGTACGGCTCCAGCCCGCAGAGCAACACCGCGGCGATCGCTCAGCAAACTGCCGTGGCTCTCGGGTTGATCATGGTCGCAGTCCTCCTGCTCGGCTGGTTGGAGGACCTCGCGATCGGTCGGAGCCCGAGGCTGAATCCATTCGCCACCCGACAAGACAGACCTCAGGAGCACCAGCGCCGGAGGTCAGCACTGCTGGCCTGGCCGCCGATGGTGGCTGGGGCGGCGGTAGCCATTCTGATCACCGCCCTGGTTTTCCCGGCCGATTCTTTGCCGTTGGTCTCTCGGCCACGTACGGCAGTTCCGGCAGCACCTCGACCCGATTCCGGCGGCGAAGCCGCCGAGGACCGTCTCCCTCCTCGAGTGGTCGCTGGCTACTGGCAGAGTTGGGGGAGGCCCTCGCTGAAGTTGCGGGACGTACCGCCCGCGTACAACCTGGTCCTGGCGGCGTTCGCGATCGGTGATACGACCGGAAAGCTCACCTTCTCCCAGACGGTGCAGTCCAAGGCGGCCTTCATCGAGGATGTGGATGCGCTCAACAAGGCCCACCGACCGGTCCTGCTATCGATCGGTGGCTGGGATGACGGCGGATTGAAGATCACCACCGATGGACAGCGGCGGAAGCTGGTGAACAGCGCATCCAAGATCATCGACACCTACCACTTCCGCGGCATCGACTGGGATCTGGAACATGGCATCGACCCCATTCAGGTGGCGCAGGCGACGCGCGATTTGAAGAGTCGCTACGGCCGGGACTTCATTGTCACGATGGCGCCGTTGATGGAGCCGGAAAAGGAGATCGAGCAGCTCGAACTGGCAGCCCGCATCGCCGATGTCGTGGATCTGGCCAGCCCGCAGTTCTACAACTACGGCACGGTGGATCCGAACTGGATTGTCGATCGAACGCTGGCCTGGGGACGTGTTGTCGGTCATGACAAAGTCGCAATGGGTTTCATGACCGTGGACACTCCCACCGATACTGGCGAGCAAAGCCCTGCCGACGTCTGTCAAATCTGGCGCCAGCTCAAGGGCCGAGTTCCAGATGCCCCTGGCGTGAGCACCTGGTCAGTCAATCTTGACAAGTCCTCGGGCTACGACTTCGCCCGAAAATGTGCACCATCAGTTATCCGTGAGTGAGGATCGACAAGCTCAGCGCGGATACGTGTCAGAGTTCTGTCATGTACCTGATGCGCATCGGCCCTGCCGGCTCGGAGCGACCGGTCGTCCGGATCGACGACACCCACTATCTCGACATCTCCGATGTGGTCGGCGACTTCGATGAACCGTTCTTCGCAAGCGAGGGACTTACTCGCCTCGGTGAGGTGGTGCGGGAGCGGACTGCAGCCGGAGAGCTACGGGAGTTCGCCGGTGAGCGGATCGGAGCCCCGATCGCCAGGCCGCACCAGATTCTCTGCATCGGGTTGAACTACAGCGACCACGCCGCGGAGACCGGTGCGGCTGTCCCCGATGAGCCCATACTTTTCACCAAGTCACCCAACACACTCATCGGCCCGTACGACGATGTCCGCATCCCGCGCGGCTCGACGAAGCTGGACTGGGAGGTCGAACTGGGCGTGGTGATCAGTAAACGGACTAGCTATCTCGACTCGGTCGACGATGCCCACGGCGCCATCGCCGGTTACGTGGTGGCCAACGATGTCAGCGAACGCGCCTTCCAGATCGAGCGCGGTGGACAGTGGTCCAAGGGCAAGTCGGCGGAGACCTTCAACCCAGCCGGACCATGGCTCGTCACCCCGGACGAGATAGACGATGTCCTCAACCTGAGCATGTGGCTGGACGTGAGCGGGGTACGCCGCCAGGACGGGTCGACATCGACGATGATCTTCGACCCATACTTCATCGTTCACTATCTCAGTCAGTTCCTGGTCCTCGAACCGGGCGATCTGATCAACACCGGCACGCCGCCAGGGGTCGGCATGGGCTTTCAGCCGCAGGTGTGGCTGAAGGCCGGTGATGTCATGGAGCTCGGCATCGAAGGACTCGGCACCCAACGCCAGACCGTTGTCCCCGCCCGATAATGACCAGGGAGTGACATGTCCACACCAGTCGTCGTCACCGCGTACTTCAATCCCGCCCCAGGAAAGCATGATCAGGTGGTGGAGGCGCTCCGTCCCGCGATTGCCGCCGTTCACATCGAGCCTGGCTGCGAGCTCTACGCCATCCACGACGCACCGGACGGCACCATCGTCATGATCGAGAAGTGGAGCTCGGTCGGCGAGCTCGATGATCACGGTGGCGGGGAAGCCGTTCGGGCGCTGAACGCATCCTTGGAAGGGCTGCTGGCGTCGCCGACCGAAGTGACCCGGCTGGTGCCGTTACCGGCCGGAACCGAGAAGCAAGGCCAGCTCTGACGTCCAGCTAGCGAGCCACAGGCCGGACCAACTCGACATCGGGGTTGAGCTCGACGCCGAAACCCGGCGTGTCGGGCACCTTCAGGCGGCCGTTCGTCGGCACCGGCTCACCGACCAGCAGGGGTGAGAACATCGGCACCACTTCATCGGCCTCCGGCGCCATCATCAGGAACTCCGCGAACGGGCTGTTGGTACGCGTGATCACGAAGTGGTAGGAGTACACGCTCGAACCGTGCGGGACGACCAGCGCCCCGTACGCGTCGGCAAGCGCGGAGATCTTGATCAGTTCGGTGATCCCGCCGCACCAGCCGACATCCGGTTGCAGGATGTCGGCGCAGCCCATCTCCAGCAGCATGCGGAACCCGTAGCGGGTCGACTCGTGCTCGCCAGTCGAGATCAACATCCCACGTGGGGCCTTCTGGCGGAGTTCGCGGTAGCCCCAGTAATCGTCGGGGATCAACGCCTCCTCAAGCCACTTCAGCCGGTACTCATGAGCTGCGCTGGCCAGCCGGACGGCGTAGTCGAGATCCAGCGACATCCAGCAGTCCCACATCAACCAGAAATCGTCGCCGACCTTGTCCCGCATCGCCGCGAGCTCCTCTATGTTGGCGCGCAACCCAGCCAGACCCTCGTGCGGACCGTGGTGCAGCGGAAGCTTGCCGCCGACGAACCCCATTTGCTGGGCCAGATCGGGACGCGCACCGGTGGCGTAGAAGATCAGCTCGTCGCGGACCGCCCCACCGAGCAGCTGGTAGACCGGCTCCTGCCGCAGTCGACCGAGCAGGTCGTACAGGGCAAGATCAACGGCGCTGATCACGTTCAGGACCAGACCCTTGCGACCATAGAACAGCGTGGACCGGAACATCTGGTCCCAGATCTTCTCGATGTCGGTGACGAGGGCGCCCTCGAGGAACCGTGCCAGGTGTCGCTCCACGATCCAGGCCCCGGGTTCCCCCGCCGTAGTGACCCCGAACCCGATGGTGCCGTTGTCGGCCTCAACCTGGACGACTAGCGTGCCCAGCACGTTGATACCGAAGCTCCGGCGGCTTTCGTCGTAGCCCGGGTAGCGCGACATCGGCGTCGCAATGTGGTCGTCGATCCAGTGATAGCCCTGCTGATCGTGGTAGTCGGCACCACCTCCCGCACCCACAGTGAAAGCGCGGACGTGGGCGATCTTGTGCGTAGTCATGCCGATACGCCCTCCCGCGGCCCCTGCGGAAACACCAAGATCTTGCTCGCCGTGCTAAGGCCGCGCGCCAAATCGTCGAAGCTTTGCGGCGCTCCCTCCCAACCAACGCGACCGTCTATGAGCGCGTCGATGCCCTCAGGGACCGTGCCGACCCACTCCGCGGTGTCGACGAACTCGGCGGCGCTGTACGTGAAGGACCCGATCAGCGCGCGCTCCGCCGTGCTGAGAGGGTACGCGTCAAGCTCCAGTCGGGGTGAACCCATTCCGACCAGCACGATCCGGCTACCCAGGCCGGAGGCTGCGAGCGCGTCAGCGATGGTCCGGCTAATTCCGACCGCGTCCATGACCAGGGTCGGCGGGGCGCCTAGCCGATTCACTACGGCCTCCGGCAGGTTGCCGGCTGATGGGTCGATGACCTCTGCCCCAAGTCGTGCACACAGATCCCGGCGTGAGCTGCTGACATCGGACACGGCAAGCGCCTGGATTCCCAAACGCCGAGCGGCAAGGAGGCACGCCTGCCCGATTGGTCCACCGCCGATGACGAGGACTCGATCGTCGGGAACTGGCTGGCCGCGGCGGACGGCGTGGTAACCCACCGCCAACGGCTCCACCAAGGCGCCCAGTTCCTCGGGCATGTCGTCTGGAAGCGGCACGATATTCGCTGCGGGGACCGCAACCCGGTCAGCGAATGCCGCCGGGATCTCCGGCGCGACGCCGAGGACGACCCGCCGAGTGCACCATTGTTCCTGACCGGACAGGCAGGCCTGGCAGGCGTGGCAGGACATCACCGGGTTGACCGTCACCAACTGGCCGACTTTGACTTCTGCCACGTCTGGTCCGAGCTCCCGAACCCGGCCGACGGTCTCGTGTCCCATGATCTGGCCGGGGTGGCGGCGACCGTTCTCGCCGGAGTAGCCGTGAAAGTCCGAGCCGCAAATGCCGGTGGCGATGACCTCGACCACTGCCTGGCCCGACCCTGGCACCGGA
The DNA here is from genome assembly GCA_963836855.1 of uncultured Actinomycetota bacterium. GTDB lineage: Bacteria > Actinomycetota > Actinomycetes > Propionibacteriales > Propionibacteriaceae > Microlunatus. Next base: position 23,276 of record CAWILN010000043.1, read on the forward strand.
TCGGGCCGTTCCTCAACCGCGATGTCGTAGTAATCGCGCAGTACGAGCGCTCTCATGGCCCTACCTGGGAGTCCTGTGAACCCCCCGCGCCGCCTCAGCCTGTTCGTGGGACACGTAGCGGGCGTCGACCTCGTCCAGGTGACCAGCCTCGACCTCGTTGGCCTTCTTGAAGAATGCGGTCAAAGCAAACAGCACTGCGGCAAGGACAGCTCCGATGGACAGGGAGTACAGGCCGGCATTCCCGCCGAACGTTTCCTTGAAGTAGTCGCGCTGGATGGGCGCCAGAAAACCACCCAGGTTGCCCAGCGAGTTGATCAATCCGATGCCGGCGGCGGCCGCGTATCCGGTCATGTACTCCGTCGGCAGCGTCCAGAAGATTGGGGACATGGCGATGAACCCCATCGCGGCCAGGCAAAGGCCGCCGATCGCAAGCACCGGGTTACTGCTGAGTGCACCGGAGGCCACGATGCCAACCGCGGTGCCCAGCAGCAGCAGCGTACCGATCAACCGGTGCTTGCGGGTGCGGTCGGCCATACCCGGGAAGATCAGCAGACCCACCAGTGCGAAGACCCAAGGGATGGCGGTCACCAGCGAAGACTGGAAGCCGAGCTTCTGGCCGGTGATGGCGGTCACCTGGGTGGGCAGGAAGAACGTGACACCGTAGACCGCGATCTGGAGGCAGAAATAGATCAGCGCGAAGTACCACACCCGCCAGTTGCCGAGGGCGGCCAGCACCTTCTTCGGCCCGTGGCCTTCGTCCTTGGCTTCGTCCTCGGCGTCAATCGTCTCCATTAGAGCCTCCCGCTCGTCGTCGGGCAGCCACGCCGCATCCTCGGGCTTGTCGGTCAGGTAGAAGAAGGCCCAGATGCCGACCGCGACCGCCAGCAGGCCCTCGACCAGGAACATCCACTGGATGCCGCGCAGCCCCAAGAAGCCGTTGAGCTCCAGCAGACCACCAGAAAGGGGATTACCGAGAATGCCCGCCAGCGCGATGCCCATATAGAAGTAACCCCGGGCCCGGCTCAGGTGCCGCGCTGGAAACCAGTAGGTGAGGAACAAGATGACGCCGGGAAAGAAACCGGCTTCCATGACACCGAGCAGGAAACGCAGGATGTAGAAGCTGATCGGCCCCTGGATGAACATGAAAGCGGCGGCGACAATGCCCCAGGTCACCATGATCCGGGACAGCCACCACCGCGCCCCGACCCGGTGCAACAACAGATTGCTCGGGACTTCGAAGATCGCGTAGCCGACAAAGAAAAGCCCAGCGCCGAAGGCGTATGAGGCCGCGCTGATACCGAAGTCGGCCTCAAACTCTTGCTGGGCGAACGAGACATTGCTTCGGTCCAGGAACGCAATCACATACATCAGCAGCAGGAACGGGATCAGTCGTTTGAAGACCTTCCCGGTTGCCTTCTCGCTCAACTCGTAGCGACGCTGCGGGGTTAGGGCGACGGTGTCAGCCATCGATATCTCCTTGCTCGAGGGGGTATGTGAGAGCTTGTCGCAGGTTGATGCCCTTCGACGAGCTCAGGGGCGCAGGTGTTCAGTGCATGTGCTTGCCGCCGTCGATCTGAATGGTTGCTCCGTTGATGTAGCCGCCACCTTCGGACAGCAGGAATGCAACCGTGGCGGCGATCTCCTCCGGCTGCCCAACCCGGCCTAGGGGGATGCCGGCTGACATCGATGTCTTGCGCTCCTCACTGAGCCGGCCGCCCATGATCTCGGTGTCGACGGGTCCGGGGGCAATCACGTTCACACTGATGCCGTACTGACCCAGCTCGCGCGCCCCGCCTTTGCACATGCCGATCACCGCGGCCTTTGCGGTGGCGTATACGCCCTTGGAGAACGTGCCGCCGCCGTCGAAGGCGGTGATCGATGAGGTGTTGACAATCCGTCCGACGCGCTGGGGGATCATGCGCGCTGCGGCCGCCTTGAGCATCAGGAACGAACCTGTGACGTTGACCGCCATGACCCGTTCGAACTCGGCCAGGCTGCATTCGTGCAGCGGCACGGGACAGGCAATGCCAGCCAGGTTGACCAGAGCGACGACCGGAGGGAGCTCGGAGTCGATCTGCTGGTACGTCTCTGCCACCGAAGACTCCGAGGCAATGTCGGTCGGCACGGCGAGCAGGTTGTCATGGCCCGCCTCGCGAAGCTCCTTCTCCACGCCAGCAAGGCCCTCGGCATTGATGTCGACCAGCGCGAGGTGCCAGCCGTTCTCGGCCAGCACCCGGGCAGTCACTCGTCCAATCCCAGCCGGACCGCCGGCGCCGGTGACGATGGCGGTGCGCGGATCAGGCAGCCGGAGTGAGACGGTGGACGTCTCAGGGGCCGTGGCGGATGTCATTGAATCTCCTTCTTCTGGGCCCGGGTCAGTCGATCAAAGTGGCGAGGATGTCCTGGACGTAGGCGCGGTTCTTGCCGATCACGGTGATCGCATCGCTGCCGTAGTGCTCGCACAGGAAGGCACCGCTGAAGCCAAGGTCCAGGGCTTGGCTGATCGCGGCCCGATAGTTGATCAGGCCGAACTCCATAGGCACCGGGAAAGTCATCACCTGGCCGGTCGCCGGGTCCTCGTCACGCAGATAGTTCTTCACATGCCAGTAGTTGGCGTACGGCAGGACCTTGTCGAGCATGTCCTGCACCGGCTCGATCGGGCGGTGCAAGCGAATGAAGTTGCCGATATCGGGATTCAGTCCGCAGGCGTCGTGGCCCACTTCCTTGAGGAATTGCACCGCGCCGTCGCAGGTCCCGACATAGGTGTCCTCATACATCTCGAGAGTGATCTGCTGGCCGTTGCTGGCAGCGTGCTCGGCCAGCTCGCGGATCAGCGACGCAGCGCGGCTCCGCGCCTCCGGTGACTCATCGTCATGCCAACCATCTGCGAGCCAAAACCACAGCGCACGCTGCTGCTCCTCGGTGAAAGCCTGAAAGAAGCCAAAGCTGACCATCGGTATGCCCAGCTCCGCCGCTTTGTCGAGCAGCCGGTGGCTGTAGGTGAGGTACTCCTCGCCGTGTTCGGGATCCATCACGCTGCGGCGGGAGGTCGAAATGGCGGGAATGGTCAAGCCGACGTCGCTCAGCACACTCTTGAAATCGGAAAGCCGCTCGGGACTGAGATCGCCGACCCGGACCCAGGTGTCGGTAGGGTCGACTTCGGTGAAGCCGATCCGCCGCACCAGCCGCAGGTGCTTCGCCCATTCCTCCGGCTCGGCGTCGTGGATCGGACCACCATGGGAATCCTTGCTCCCAAACGGCAGCATCGCGGCCGCGATCGGCCAGGTTTCAGCGGTGTACGGGGCAGCGGTCATCGGTTGCTTTTCTCCTCGATGGACTGAGTGTCGTTGGAGCGAGATCCGAGGGGGGCGGGGCCGAGCTCGTGCAATAGCTGCCCTAGCCGGGCGTAGGCGATGTTGCGATAGGCCACCAGCGCAGCCTGGTCGCCGGCTGGGGTGACGAAGCCGCCGCCCTGCTTGACTCCGTACCGGCCGCTCTCGACGAGTTCGGTGAGCAGAGCTGGCACCGCCAGGCGCTCGCCGTAGTGCGCTTCGAGGGTACGGAAGCCGTCCCGGTAAACATCGAGACCGGCCATGTCGGCGATTGCGAAGGGACCGAAAAACGGCAGCCGGTAACCGAAAGTGGTGCGGACGATAACGTCGACGTCTTCGGGCGTCGCCACCCCCTCCTCGACCAGGTTGACGGCTTCTCGGAGCAGCACGTACTGCAACCGGTTAAGCACGAAGCCCGCCTTGTCATTGACTCGTGCCGTCAGCTTGCCGGTTCGAGGCACCAGTGCTTCCACTGTCTGGACGACGGCCTCGTCGGTTCCCGCATGGGCGATGAGCTCTACCCCCGGGATGAACGGCGCCGGATTGGAGAAGTGCACACCCAGGAAACGCTCCGGACGTTCAAGCCCGGAAGCAAGGTCGCCGATCGGCAGGGTTGAGGTGTTGCTGCCGATCACAGCGTCCGGGCGGGCCGCGTCTTCGATGCTGCGCAGCACTGGGCCCTTGACGTCGGGCCGTTCCAGCACCGCCTCCTCGACCAGGTCAGCACCAGCTACGGCATCGGCCATGCTTTCGGCCGCACGCAGATTCTTCTGAACCCGGTCGGTCGAGCCTGGCTCGAACAATCCTTGCTGCTCGAAGTCGTCGGCCTCCCGACGCAGTCGATCAAGGTGGCGGCGGGTGATCTCAGGATCGGCGTCCCAGATGGCGACGTCCAAGCCGGCCATCGCGAACACCTGTGCTATGCCACCACCCATATACCCGGCACCGATCACAGCGATGTGCTCGATCTGTACGGTCACGCTAGGTGGACCTTTCCCCCCGGCCTTGACTTTGTGATCAGGACGGAATTCGTCCGTCGGATGGTGGAAGTTGAAGTACCTACGCCGTGGCTACTACCCCCCAAGCGCGGCACTAACCAGTGAAGTGGCCATCGCAAAGGTTTTCTTCCTGCCGCACGTGCAATAAAGAGCCGCGATCTGGGTAGTGTCCGGTAAATGATCAATCTAAACGAAGGGGCCTGTCCGTGACAACCGCTCGCCCCGCGACCCCGGCGGCTGCTGGCGCGGTTCCACTCGACCGCTTGCTAGCCGACCAGCCTCGTGTACTCAATGTCGGTGACAACCTGGACCAAATCATTGACGGTCGCCGGCTGGTGGTGCTCGACGACGACCCAACCGGTACGCAGACAATCGCAGACATACCGGTGTTGACCAGCTGGTCAGTCGCCGACCTCCAATGGGCGCTGCAGCAGCCGACAACTGGCTTCTTCGTCTTGACCAACACCCGCAGCCTGTCTGAGAGCGACGCTGCGGAGCGCAATCGGCAGGTCGTCGATGCCCTGCACGAGGCGGCTGAAGCGGAGCAGGTGTCGTACGTGCTGGCGAGCCGCAGCGACTCCACCTTGCGCGGGTACTACCCGCTCGAGACGGATGTGCTGAGCCACGAGCTCGCCGCTCATGGGACGGTTGTCGACGGCGTGGTGATCTGTCCCGCTTACGTTGAACCTGGCCGGATCACGATCGACTCACTGCATTGGACGCGTACGCCTGACGGCATGATCCCGGTCGCGCAGAGCGAGTTCGCCAAGGACGCTAGCTTCGGCTACCGCAGCTCGGACCTGCGCGATTGGGTTGCGGAGAAGACAGGTGGACGAATCCCCCGGGACGAAGTCGCGACCATCACGCTGACAGACATCCGGGTGGGAGGTCAGGACCGGGTGAGCGAGATCCTGGCGGGGTTGCGCAACGGCCAACCCGTTGTCGTGGACACCGTCGAGGACGCTGATCAGCAGGTAGTGGTCCTCGCCTTACTTCGCGTCGAGGCGGCCGGCAAGAACTTCATCTACCGCATCGGGCCCTCGTTCGTCCGTGCGCGCACCGGACAGCGTGCCACTCCACCAGTCGACGCCCAGCGGTTGAGGCAGATCTTCGCCAGCCAATCCGCGGATTCCGACGAAACCCGTCCAGCGACCAAACATGGCCTGATCGCCGTGGGCTCCCACGTTGGACTCACCACCCGCCAGCTCGACCGGTTACGCGATCAGGGCAAGATCATCGAGCTGGAGCTCGATGTCCCGACTCTCCTCGACGACAACGCTCGGGACCGGCACATCGACGACGTGGCCGCGCAGGCCGCGAAAGTGCTGAGGAACAACGACTCCGACAGTGACATCGTGATCCGGACCAGCCGAACGCTCGTAACCGGCGACGATGCGACGAGCAGCCTGGTGATCGCCCGCACCGTCAGCGCCGCGCTGGTTGGTACGGTCCGGGAGATCGTGAGCCAAGTCCGGCCGGCCTTCGTCTTGGCCAAGGGCGGCATCACCTCATCCGATACCGCAACCGAGGGCTTGGGGATCAGGCGAGCCTGGTGCCGCGGCACAATGCTGCCCGGCATCATCTCGCTCTGGGAGCCCGTCACCGGACCTGCTCAGGGCATTCCGTACATCGTGTTTGCGGGCAACGTGGGCGACGATGATGCGCTCGCGGCGGTCGTGAACACGTTGCGGAGTGTCTGAACGCGTCCCGACTTTCAGAAAGGGAACAGGCACAATGTCCGAGACCAGCAGCCACATCGCCGTCATAGGCCTGGGCGCCATGGGACTGCCCATGGCCACGCACCTGGCGACCGCCTTCTCGGTCACGGGTTTTGACCCCTTCGAGCCGCGTCGGCAGCTCGCCGTCGAGCGTGGCATCGTGGCCGAGCCCACCCCTCGAGGTGCCAGCAAGGACGCCGACATTGCACTACTCGCGGTACGTGATCAAAGCCAGGCTGAATCAGCACTCTTCGGCCAGAACGGGGTGCTTGAGTCCTTGAGAGCAGGATCCCCGGTGATCTTGACCAGCACCATCGGCCCGGAGGGTGCCCGTGCGTTGGCCGACAGGCTCGACGATGCCGGATACCCGCTCGTCGACGCGCCGATCAGCGGCGGCCCGGTCAGGGCTGGGAATGGCGACCTGCTCATCGTTGTCGGAGCAACGAAGGACGCCCTGGCGACAACCCAGCCGGTGCTCGATCACCTCGCCTCCACCCTGACGATCGTCGGTCCGCGCCCAGGCGACGGCCAGGCGCTGAAGACCATCAATCAGCTTCTCGCCGGAGTCCATATAGCCGCGGCGGCCGAAGCCATCGCCCTCGCTCGAGGACTCGACCTCGACCCGGCAGTGGTGATCAACGCGCTGTCCCAGGGCGCGGCTGGGTCGTTCATGTTCTCCGATCGGGGGCCCCGGATGCTGCAGGCGTATACCGGGGGCGCCGAAGTGAAGTCGCGCGTCGATATCTTCGTGAAGGACATGGGAATAGTGACCAGCGTCGGCCGTGCCTGTCACGTACCGTTGCCGCTGGCCGCCGCTGCAGAACAGCTGTACCTCATTGCAGAAGCAGCCGGCCTCGGTGCCCATGACGACTCGAGTGTCGTGACCATCCTGTCGCCAGACCTCGGCAAGGACATCGATCAGAGCACACACTGAACCCTGTCCGCGGATTTCGTCAGTGGCGGTGGGTTACGATCTCGATCGACAGACGTCGAGCCAGCCTTGCGTCGGGTTAACGTCGTCCAGCGCAGTCGTCGTACATAGGAGGCGGTCATCGCCCTACCCTCCCCGACCCGGTCGCAGCAGAGTTACCGCCATGAGGCGCTTCTCTGGCACGACGCTACTGACTTCACCGACTCGCTAGTCCCGTTCGTTGATGATGGATTGGAAGCGCATGAGCCGGTCATGGTCGCGGTCGTTCCGGAGCACCTGGCGTGGCTGCAAGGCGCGCTCGCGCACCGAGCGGAATATGTGGACTTTGTCGATATGCATGAGTTGGGCCACAATCCGGCACAGATCATCCCGGCTTGGCAGCACTTTCTGGACACGAATGCAAGGCAGCGCTCGCCCATTCGCGGCATCGGCGAACCGATCTGGCCGGGCCGCCGGCCTCAAGAGCTTCTGGAATGCCAGTTCCACGAAGCCCTACTCAACGTCGCAATCGATCCTGAGATCCCGTTCTGGTTGCTATGTCCGTACGACGTGGAGGCTCTCAGTCCGGACGTACTCGATGAAGCGCACCGCAGCCATCCAGTGATCCTCGACTCCCACTCGTACCACGGCAGCAGCCGTTATGGGGGCCGCGCGCACGTCGAGTCGATATTCACCGCCGAACTACCTGAGCTGAAACTCCAGCCGACCGTCGCGGTATTCACCAAGAACAACGTCACCCGGATCGGTGCATACGTCAAGCTCGAGTTCCACGTCAGTGGGTTGGCATCGAAGGAAGCCAGCGATCTTGCGGAGGTCATTCAACGGCTCGCCTCCAGCAGCATTCATCGAGGTGCCACCTTGGGCACCGTCCGGATCTTCAGTCAGCCAGACGACCTGATCTGCGAGGTTGACGATGACACTGTCGTCGTTGATCCGCTCATCGGTCGTCGCGCGCCCCGCAAGGGTGAGGACGACAGCTTGTGGATCGCCAACCAGGCATGCGACCTCGTGCAGGTGAGGTCGTCGTCCGCAGGAACGACTGTGCGAGTACATGCCTGGAGGTGAGTCAAAGAAGCCAGAGCATGGGCACGACTGACTATTCAGTGTGGATCGAGGCGTCCCCTGAGGAGATCTGGGGCATCTATGTCGATCCGATGCGCATCCCTGAATGGCAGACCGGCTCTCCTGTGATCGAGCACGTGCACGGTTCCGGAGATCAGGTCGGCACCACCTACGTTTCGCGGCGGCGTCCAGGTGCGGCACGGACAACCGTCACAGAGGTCGACAGGCCCCGCCGCCTTGTAACCACGACCGAGGCCTATTTGGGGCTGCGATTCGACGTCACGTCCTGGCTCACGCCTCAGTCGGATGGCACTTTATTGGAGCTGCGTGCCGAGACGCAGTGGCCACGAGGATTCGGCCTGATCGGAAGGCTGGTCGAGGCAGCGATCCTCAGCCCGCGGGAGGGCGCGAAGGAACTCGCGCGGCTCAAGCGACTGATCGAGAGCAGCTCTTGAACCTGCCGCGACGGCAGGCCCAGGACAGGTGTCCCGTCCTGGTCAGAGCCACATTCCAGAGCGCGGATCGACTTCTCGGCGATCAGTAAACCGACCGTTTCACACCGATTTCACAAGCGTGGTGGCTTTCCCCGGCACGGCCGCGTTCCTGGGCCTGCGCGGTCGCTGATCGAGCGGCCTCAGGCTGCAACCCTGGATACGTCGCCACGGTTGGCGTCCTCCTCGGGCTCCTCGACGTCGGCGTCCTCGGCCGGTTCATCGTGTGCGTCTGCCTTCACGTTGGACTCCTGGGACTCCTGGTCGTCCGCCTCTGGGCGGAGGACTTGCTGGGCGGCACGAACGAGTAGCTCCTGGCCGCTCTTGGTGGTAGCGAGGAGTAGCACTGCTGCGCCTCCCACCAACACGCCCACGCCGACGAGGTAAGCCTCGGGCGGTGCCGATTTGACGTTCTTGATGCCTTTCTTGACGCCTCGCTTGACGCGTTTCTTTACTCGCATGCTGGACTCCTTGACTCTATGTTTAGCCAAGCCCGACGGCCGGGCTAAGACCACTGGTGTCTCTGCCTGCTCCATACCCTTCCGTTTCAGGATCGGACGACAAATCCGACTTGATCACAAACATAATTACGGAATACGAGGGTTTCCATTCGGTAGGCGGCAGCTTTAGATATCGCGGCTGCGATGGTCCGAAGTTCTGGCACGTCATGACAAACCACTCCGGCGTGGCTAGCCGCGCAGCAATGCAAGGCAACCGGATCTCGCAGCTCAATGCCGCGCCGCCCAGGACAGCCAACCCTCTTATGCCATGTCCTCGATCATCTCTGGAAGTCCTTTCCCATTCTCCGTCAGGTCAAGCCGGTTCACGGCCTCGGCGAAGCGCAGGTAGGTATCGACACTGGCAATGACAATGCGTGCATCTATGGTGAGCAGCTCGATGCCCACAAGGGAGACGCGGACGTAGATATCGATTACCAGACCCTTGTCCAAGATGGTGTCGATGACGTCAGCGAGGCTGCTGGGCGCGGGGCGGTCGAGGTAGCGGTTGGCAGATTGGGATGCAACAGTCATGAAAAACCAGCTCTCGTGAGAGCTCGTTGACGGGTCCCTGGCTTCTCAGGCCCATCACGTGCCAAGCCCTCGACCGGGTGCCTACGACGCGCGGAGGAGGGCTGATGCTGTTGTACCCGTCCAGAGCCGTTCTAGACACGACACAGTCATGTAACTGGCGATGCCGGCAAGCTGTCTCGGTCCACCAGCAGTTGCGGGCAATAGTCACATTTCTCACTACTGTGCAGTCCAACGCTTCGGGACTGTTTCGCAGGAACCGGCCTCCTAAACCGTCTGAGGCCAGTTATTGTCGAAGCCCGGGCAAATATATTACAAAGGTCAAGGGAAAATAGCCGAACAATGAGTCATTCAGAACGCGCTGAGCATCCGAAAATGTGCTCCATATACGGGGTCGAGCAGCCCTCCGTGGGGAAAGAAACTGCGGTCTCCGCAGTGATCCGAGGTAGCAGCTGAGGTCGAAAACCAGATAGCGAATGAAACCCGATCCGAACTGCTACCGCCTTACCTCGTCGCTCGGAGGAAGTCGAACCACATCGCGGTCGGCGGCAACGATTTGGATGTCGCTGGCGTGGCGACGAAGTGTACGACCCAAACGCCGGACGTCTGCCTAGGTGCCATCGACGCTGCACGCGACCACCTCGCGGGGCTCGGCAGCGATCTGACAAACCTCAATGACCACGTGGCAGATGCCGCGCCGAAGGCGCTGACTGTGGTGACTGGCTATCCGTACCTGTTTGACCCGCCAGCCGCCACCGATCCGAACGCGACCATTATCACAGCGATCAACGACGAACGACTGCCCTTAAGGCCACTAGCGTACGGCTTTGCGCCGGGCGAAGATTCGTCGCCCGGATCTGCCCTTCTTCGGATAAATCGCAGCCAGAACCTGGACATTCGGCCAATTTTGCGCGCTACTGGATCCTAGGGTCGGTACAGGGGGAGGGGCTCCAGTCGGGTGGCGGCCTTAGGTCTGGGCCGGCTGGAGTCTCCCTTGAAGCGGACTATCACGCTGCGATCGACCGACTATCAATCTCGCCTCAGTTTCCGCGTTGGCCGCGAGCGCCGATTGTCAGAACGCGCACCCGGGAGCAGTCGCGGCCGCCACCGCTGTGACTGGCCAGCCGATGGCCGCCAGGGAGACCGATCAATCGCTGCAAGCTCATCAGCCTTGGTCCCGCGGCCATACAAAGAACGCTCATTGGTCTTGCATCGTTCATCCCTTCGTCACATCGGGATGCTGTTGTTGAGTTACTCCCCCATGACTAGCGCCCGAGCGAGATGAGAACCCGGGCGCTGGTTCTTCAGTCCGGACGCTGGTCGGGCATTCAGCTCTTGAATCTGCCGCAACGTCAAGTCTTACCGTTGTGGTGTGGATGATCATTCCGAGCCGCGGTGGCGCATTGGGCAGGTCTCGGCTCGGGCCGAATCGTCCATGGCGAGCTGCACGTCGGCGACGGTGTCGTCTGGATGCATCCGCCGTCGGCTGAAAACAACGTCCTGTCCCCCCGCAAGCCTCGGCGCAAGCACTCACTGCATGGCCGTCACGGTCGATGATCTTGATCGTCATCATGAAAGGGCCGTCGCAGCCGGCGCAAGGGTGGTCTACCCGTCACGAAACATGGGGTACGGGTTTCGTGAGTACGCCGCGCGTGACCTTGAGGGTGGATGGTGGTCGTTTATGACTCCGATCAGTCCGGAAGGACAGAGGAGCGAGCAGAGCGCTTTCCTCTGCGAGCGACGACGAAGTAGGCGGGGTCCAAGCGCGCGATGCGCGAGCAGCCCCCTAATCAACTGTCAGAGCGCGTGAGTAATGTGCAACGAGCACCCCAGTCAAAAGATTTGGAAGGAGCAAACGTGCCCTCAGTTCTCAATCCTTACGTCAGCTTTAGCGACAACGCCAGGCAAGCGATGGAGTTTTACCAGGACGTCTTCGGCGGCAGTTTGACGCTGAACACGTTCGGTCAGTACGGCGATCCGAACGCGCCGGGCGCGGACAACATCATGCATGGACAGCTTGAGACCGATAACGGCTTCACATTGATGGCGGCCGACACTCCGCCAGGTATGGAGCTCAATCCCGGCGGCAACATCACTGTCAGCCTGAGCGGCGATGATGAGCAGGAACTGCGCGGCTATTGGGACAAGCTCTCCGAGGGGGGCAACGTCACAATGCCGTTTGAGAAGCAGATGTGGGGCGACCTCTTCGGCATGTGCACCGACAAGTTCGGTGTGCCCTGGATGGTGGACGTGGTCCAGCCACAGAGCTGATCAACTGCATGCGCTAGGGATGGTTTGAAGTCAGCAACCGGATGACGCTGTCAGCGAACCATGATGCATAGCGGTCGAGGCTCCAACCTCGATGCCGGGTCAGCCTGCTGAAGACCACCGGATCCATCAGCATCCACACCATGTCGATGGCGCCGGCTCTGTCGAGTCCAGGGCGAAGCGGTGAGCGTGCCGTGACGCCATCCACGATCCAGCCGGCTGTGCCCTGGCGTTGCGATTCTCGATCAGCGATCAAGATCTGGATGTCAGGGTCGGACCTTGCCGCCTCATAAGCGGCAAGCAACACTCCAGCAGATCGCGCCTGCGCCTCGCCGATGACCTGCGCTACGGCTGAGAGGAAATCCCCGAGGTTTTGAGCCGACTCCGCTTCGATCGCCCAAGGTCGGCTCAGGACCGACACCGGCTCGTCATCACCAGCAATTGCCACGTCCATTACCACGTGCAATAGCTGCGCCTTGGTGCCAAACAGCAACTCGACTGTGGGAATTGAGACCCTGGCGGCCGCGGCGATCCCCCGCATAGTGGTCGTGGCATAACCCTGCTGAACGAACAGCCGAGTTGCGGCTTCGATTACGTGCTTGCGGGTTTGCCGAGCCCGCTCGGCACGCGCCGCGGACACATAACTGCGTCTAGGCCTGCGCGTACGAGTGTCGGCTGACACACACCTCATATTAGCTATGGGTGAACCATAGTGAAGCCCAAGGCATCACCCGTACAGGGCGATGCGGTTCGGCACGAGTCCCGATACGGTCGATCCGACCAAGTAACACCAATCAGTTGAGAACTTCCAGAAGGGGAGGCACTCATGGCCGACGATGATCTTGCCATGTCCGAGGACGCTGCTATGTCGGAGGATGCTGACACACCTATCCTCGATGTCCTTGCCACGATGACCGAGGCGGCAGTGCAAAGAAGCACCCTCGACCCAGCTGCGCAGATTCTGCTGCGCTTCGCTGCACTCGTCGCTCTGGACGCAGCACCCGCTTCCTATCTCTTCCACTTCGGCGCCGGCGCCGAACAGGGGCTGACGATGGAGGATGCCCGGCAAGTTCTCGTCACCCTTGCTCCGGTGGTTGGCACCGCACGCATCGTCTCGGCGAGCTCAAAGATTTTTCAGGCACTTGGTTTCGCCCTCGACATGGCAATTCTCGCCGCTGAAGAGGACGCCGGATCGGATTGATCTCAGACCGGAGACTTCTTTGGGAGTCTGCGGAATGCCGAGGGCCAGCAATAACTCATTCGGGGGTATGAGAACGCAGCCACTCGGCCCACGTGATGGTGCCGTGCTTACTGGCGGGGTCACTGATCGACATCGCCGCGGCAGCTTTCGTGGCCGCCGGAGGTAGCGGAACCCGCATCGTGGGCACGGCACCATCCCGGATCTGGCGCCATTGGTCGAATGCTTCGGAGAATGTCAGGACCTCCGGGCCGCCATAGTCGTCCAGTCGGCCAGCTGGTCCCTTACCGACGGACTCGACGACGTAATCAGCGAAGTCGCTCGTATCGACCGGCTCCACCTGCAGGTCCGGCAGCGGCACTATCGGTAGCCGAGCCATCTTGCCCAGCATGCGGTCAAGCAACCAGTGGAACTGGGTCGCTCGAGCGATCGACCAGGGAATCGGGCTCTGACGGACCAGGTATTCGGCCTCGAGCTTGCGTCGCAGGTATGGGACCCGCGGTCGATCAATCCCGACGATAGAGACATAGAGAACGTGCCCGACGTCGGATGCCGCCGCTTGATCGAGCAGTCGCGCCGTACCATCGCGATCGACCTCGCTCGGGCTGGACCACAGATCTTTGGGCACGATGAAGCCGCGGCGAGCGGCCGGGGACAGTGTTGCGGCATGGATCAGCGTCTGGATGCCAGCCAACCCGTCGGCGATGCCCTCACCGGTGGCGAGATCCCCGCGAATCCACTCCACATCCGGATCTGATCCCGTTGACCGCGCCAGCACGCGTACGCGGTAGGAGCCCTTGAGTCGAGAGATCAGGTCCCTGCCCAGGTGCCCCGTTCCTCCGGTTACGAGAACGGTATCCATCGCCATTAGTTTCCCACGGTTCTACGCTGTTGAGGGATGCCGGAACCTGCGTCGAAGTCAGCGCGAGATGCGCTGACACTGTTACTTAGCGGAGACGTGATGCTCGGTCGCGGTGTCGACCAGATTCTCCCGCACCCCGGGAATCCCACGCTGTACGAGCGGCAGGTCCGCGACGCTCGTGTCTACGTCGATCTCGCTATCAGGGCAAACGGCAGCATTCCACAACCAGTGGATTGGTCGTGGCCCTGGGGCGAGGCCTTGCAGCTAGTCGAAGGCTCCGGGTGCGATGCCCGGATCATCAATCTGGAAACCAGCATCACAACCAGTGACGACTACGTTCCGGGCAAGGCCGTCCACTACAGGATGAATCCGGCAAACGCCCCGACGCTGGCCGCCATCCGGCCGGATGTGTGCGTTCTTGCCAACAACCACGTACTCGACTTCGGCCGCCGCGGCCTGCTCGAAACCCTCGATGTGCTCTCCGCAGTTGATCTTCCTACGGCGGGTGCCGGACGATCCATGCCCGAGGCTCGATCGCCTGCGATCATCCCGATCAAGAAGACCGGCGGACGGGTTTTGATCTTTGCCTTCGGTTCGCCGTCCAGCGGCATCCCGTACGAGTGGGCTGCCACCGACGACACCCCTGGCGTCCATGTCATACCCGCCCTCAGCGACGCCGCCGCCGATGAGCTTTGCCGCCAGATACGCCAGGCGCGGCAGCCTGGTGACCTGACAGTCGTCTCTGCCCACTGGGGCGGCAACTGGGGCTACCGTGTGGCAGCTGATCAGATCCGCTTTGCGCACCGCCTCCTGGACGGTGGCGTCCACATGGTGCACGGGCACTCATCTCACCATCCGCGACCGATCGAGGTCTACCAGGGGAAGCTGATCTTGTACGGCTGCGGGGATCTGGTCGATGACTACGAGGGCATCCGCGGCCACGATCAGTATCGGCATGATCTTCGCCTGCTCTACCTGCCGCGTGTGAATCCGATATCCGGGGAGCTCGTCGAACTCCGCATGGCACCACTTCAGGCCCGCCAAATGCGGTTGCACCGGGCCTCGCACCGGGATGCCGCATGGCTCAGGACTGCGCTGGGCAAGGTGAGCCGTCGCTTCGGGTCAAGAATCGATCTTGGATCGGACGGGATGCTCAGCCTTCGACGGTAAGACCCGTACCGTGATTCTGGAGCCATGACCGGCTCAGGTCCGCTACCGTGTCGACTCAGGATGAGGGGGACGATCAAGCGAGATGTGGCAGGCACTCGGCGGGCTGCTCCCGATAGCCGTCGCAGTCGCGCTCAGCTCGGTGCCCATCACCATGACTATCTTGATCTTGCTGTCACCGAATCGGAATCGGGCCGCAATCCCCTTTCTTGTCGGGTGGGTGATCGGCGTGGCTGCCGTGATTGTCCTCAGTACGCTCTTCGCCTCGACGCTTCCCCCGCAGCCACGCAGAGGCCCGGATCCCATGATTGTCGTCCTTTGGATGGGGATCGGCGCGGCCTTGATCGTGCTCGGGGTTATCAACTTGCGAAGACGTTCTCAAAGTGAAAGTGAGAGCACGGGACTGCAGGGCTGGCTCTTCCGGGTGGATTCATTCGGCGTTCTGGTGTCCTTTTCGGTTGCCGTCCTGCTAAACCTCCGGCCGAAAGGCCTGCTCCTCGGGATGGCTGCAGGGCTGGCCCTGCACGCCACTTCTGTGAACCTCGACGAGGCTCTCGTACTGATAGTCATCTACACGTTGATCGCGACCTCCACCGTCGTGGTGCCGATCGTCGCATCACTCGTTGCCCCACGACGGGTCGAGCCCAAGCTCCTCGCAGCCCGCAACTGGATGAATCACAACGGCCGACTCCTGACATCACTGATCATGTTCATGATCGGCGTCGTCATCTTGGGCTATGGGCTCACCCAGCTATAGCCGGGCGGCCTTTTGGCGCCTCTAGTCCCGGGTGAAGTAGCTCGACGAACCCCTCGAGGAGATTGGGCACGTCCGTGACCCCACTTGCTCGAGCCGCGTCCAATACGTTTTCCGCCTCCTCGGGCTTGAAGTAACCGGCGTACTTATAGACCTCGATCCGTGTGGCCAGGCCGGGCAGGTCAAGCTCCGGGTGGAACTGGGTGGCGTAGACGCGTCTGCCCACACGAAAAGCCTGCACGGGGCAGCGCTCTGAGTAAGCCAGTGTCACCACGTGTGCAGGCAGTTTGCTGATCGCCTCCTTGTGCCCGCCATACGCACCGAAGGATGATCCCGCGCGCCTGAAGAGCGGATCTTCCTGGCCCGCTCTGGTGAGCTTGATCCGGATGCTGCCGATCGGCTCGCCATAAGTTCTGTCGACAACCGCACCTTGATGGCGGCCGAGTGTTCCGATTCCGTAGCACGCCCCCAGGAATGGGAAATCGCGATCCACCACCTCATCCAGCAGGGCGCATAGTTCGACCTCCACACGCCGCTGCGTCGTGGACTTGATTTCCTCGTGGTCGCTGGCCTGGAATGGGCCGCCACCCAGGATGATTCCGGACCATTGATCAAGATCAACATTTCCCAGCGGCGCCTGCTCCATCCGGATCCGTTGCAGCCCGACTTCGTCCAGCCCAGTGCAGCGGAGCATAGCGGCGTACTCGTCGTCGGCGGCGACGTCCTCGGCCCGGATCCCGAGCATCAGGAACGGCTTCACGTCCGCACCTTACGTGATCGGTGTCAAACTGCAGCCATGTTCGAGGTAAGGGCGTTGACAAATCAGACGTGGGCGGACCTTGAGGAGCTGTTCGACCTGCCGGGCGGCTCGATCGTGCGCGGCTGCTGGTGCATGTACTACCGGAAAACCGGCAAGGTCAGCGTGAGCCATGCCTCCGGTTCCGGCCATAAACAGGAACTGCACGCGCTCGTCGGTTCGGGGATCGTGCCAGGTCTAGTGGGCTATTCCGGCGGGGCTCCAGTCGGATGGATTAGCCTCGGGCCGCGCGAGGACTACCGCAAACTGGAGCGCTCACGGGTAATGAAGGCTGTCGATGACACGCCCGTCTGGTCGATTGTCTGTACTTACGTCGCCAAGGTTCACCGGGGCAACGGTTACCAACACAAGCTGCTGGCTGCGGCCATCGACTATGCACGAGATCAGGGCGCACGGATGCTCGAGGCCTACCCAGTGGACAAACCAGAACGCAGCCACGACGACTTCATGTTCTTCGGCTCCCGGAGTCTGTACGAGCGAGCCGGCTTTCGCGAGGTGGTGCGCCGGTCGCCGACACGGCTGGTGATGCGTCGCGGACTACGCCCGCGACGCACGATCGAAAGATGAGATCAGCCGGCGAGGATCTTTGCCTTTTGTGCGGCGAACTCTTCCTCCGTCAGCACTCCGGATGCTTTGAGCTCTCCAAGCTTCTGAAGCTGAGTAAGCATGTCGTCCTGGGCAGGTGCGGCCGGCTGTGGCGGAGGAGCCGCATACGCCTGCTGCTGCGCGGCGGCCTGCTGCTGGTCGTACGCCTGCGCCTTTGCCGCCTGATCCTGCTCAGCTGCCTGCTGCTCGTCCTGGCTCGCCCACTTATTGGCCTGCCGCCGTGATACACGGTTGGATACCGCGGTCGCCGTGCCGGCAATCGCGGCAGTTCGCGCCACTCCACGGATGAGTCCCATTGTTCGTCCTCTCTAATTTTCTACGTCGCCTGAACCGGCGCCTCTTCGGCTTCCAAGGCGTCGAGCGCTGCTATTACCTCGTCGGCCGGAATGCGGCCGCTAGCGATGAGCTCCGCACCGGCCCGCCTCATGGCCGCGACGAAGGGAGCCGCCCACGAGTTCTCGTACAGGAGCAGAGCCACCACCTTCCCGGGCTCGATGAGCTCGGCGGCCTGCCGCAGGTCGTCGTCATCCAACAGCCCGGATTCGACGCCTTCGAAAATGGCGAGGTCGAGGGTTCCGTCGTGGTCGAGGTCAGTAATCGCGACGATAGTGAACGTGCCGTCGGCCTCTCGCCTCACGGCCCTCAGATCCAGGACCCTGATTATGCCTCGGTCGACCAGATCGACTATTGCGGCAAGGCCCTCTCCCTTCATTTTTACTGCCGGCAACTCCAGCGCCAGATAGTCAATCGGACCAATGGCCGGCTCGATCATGCTCGCCTGTTCAGTCATGCTCCACCTCCCACGCCTGCCGGCGTGCTCGTTCCGCGTCTCCGGGCATGCTTCTTCGCAAATCTGCGTCGATGCTCTCATGAACACTATGGGGCGGGATCACCCACCACGGGTGATCGCATGAAGTGCAACCTGCTCGATCGATCCGGCGATCTCCAGGATGTAGGCGGCTCGATGCCCTAAAGTGTGTCGCGGCTGGCGTCCTCCAGCTTTGTATCAAGCGGAAGGCTTGGCGTGAATAGCTTCTGGGACTTCTTCTGGCTCCTTGTTTGGACCTTCGTCTTCGTGTGCTTCCTGATGGTGCTGTTCCAGATCCTCATCGACCTGTTCCGGGACAAGGATCTGAGTGGGTGGTGGAAGGCACTCTGGGTCATTTTCTTGATCATCTTCCCCTTTCTCGCGATCCTCATTTACCTGATAGCGCGTGGCAAGGGTATGGCCGAGCGGCGAGCGGGAGAGATGCAGCGTGCCCAGGCCTCCACGGACCAGTACATCCAGTCCGTCGCCGGTCGCAGCAACCCGGCTGAGCAGATTGCATCGGCGAAGAGTCTGCTCGATAGCGGCGCCATTACCCAGGAGGAGTTTGACAAGCTCAAGCAGAAGGCGCTCGCCGCTTGAGTTCTGAGTAGCTAGCTGAACGGCCGTCAAGTTGGCGGCCGTTCTCTTTGCCGGGCGCTACTCAGGCCGTGACTATGGAGTATCGCGGCCTTGGACGTACCGGCATGCACGTAAGCCCGCTTTGCACACTCCGCCAGCGCTACGGGATCCATTCCTGCGCCGCCGCCGTACGGTCTAGGCGGTCGCTTCGGGCAGGCGCCGACAGGCAAGTTAGCTCGAATGCAGCTGCATCCCCGCCGCCAAAAGGACCGTCAATGAGCGGATGCCCGCTGGTGGGACGATGTTGCTTGGGCAGCCATCGAGAAAGGCAGGCGCTATGGAAGAACCACGCAACGCGTTGGAACCGCGCAAGCTGTACCGCAGTCAGACCCAGCGCATGGTGGCCGGCGTATGTGGCGGCCTGGCCGAGTATTTCAATATCGACGCGACGGTGATGCGGGTGCTGTTCCTGATACTTGCCGTTTTCGGGGGATCGGGGATCGTGATCTACCTCGTGATGTGGATCCTCGTTCCTGACGCACGTAAGGCCTGAGACCGAGCTCCCCAAACCTCGAATCACCAAGCGCTAGCTGGACACGATGGACCGAGTCGAGCCGTCGGCCTCGAATCTCCTGGAACGCGGCCGCGACTGTTACCAACGCCGACGCTGGAGCGACGCCTTTACTGCGCTATCGAGGGCGGGCGAGACCGAACCCCTCGGCGCTGACGATCTTTGGTTGCTCGCTTGGTCAGCTCACCTCACCGGACGCGATAACGAGTTCGTTCAGGCGATGGGTCGGGCTTACCGTGCCAACCTCGACGCGGGCGAGCCCTTATCCGCCGCCCGCTGCGCGGGCTGGCTTGGTGCGATCCTCGCGCTCGACGGCGAGGTTGGGCCTGGAGCCGGTTGGACGAGCCGGGCCGAACGCCTCGTTGAACGCCAAGCTGTGGACTGTCCCGAACGTGGCTTTCTACTCCTCGCCGCCGCATTCGAGCACGCCGACACAGACGAGCATGACGCGATGCTGACCGCGGCCGTACAGGCCTTGGAGGTCGGTGAACGATTCGGGGACGCCGACATCACCGCGATGGCGCTCGTCCTGCAGGGTCGAGCACGGCTGGCCCGCGGAGAGACGAAGGCGGGCCTGGCTCTGCTCGATGAGGCCATGGTCTCAGTAACCAGCGATGAGCTCTTGCCGGTCATCACCGGGCTTGCTTACTGCAACGTGATCGAGTGTTGCCGGGAGGTGTACGACCTGCGCCGGTCGCAGGAGTGGACTGCGGCCCTCAGCCGGTGGTGCGACGACCAAGCCGACCTCGTCCCGTTCGCCGGCCAATGTCTGGTGCACCGATCTGAGATCTTGCAGTTGCGCGGGGACTGGCCGCGGGCGCTGGATGAGGCGAATCGCGCGTGCGTACGACTCGCGGCACGGCCGGCGGCCGCTAGCGCCTACTACCAGCTTGCCGAGATGCATCGGCTGCGGGGCGCGTTCACCGATGCTGAGCAGGCCTTCCTGCGGGTCGGCGAGTTGGGGAGCGAGCCGCAGCCAGGCCTCGCTCTGCTCCGGCACGCCGAGGGCCGCGTTGACGTCGCGAGGGCAGCGATTACCCGGGTGCATGCTGAAGCCTCGGATCGTCTCAGTCGATGCCGAATGCTGCCCGCGTACGTCGAGATCATGCTGGCCGCACACCAGGTCCCACTGGCCCGGGCGGCAGCGGATGAGCTGTTCAAGATCGCGCAAGCGCTCGAGGCGTCCTTTCTTTGGGCCAGCGCTGCTCACGCTCAAGGCGCTGTATCGCTCGCAGAGGATGATCCGGCAGGCGCCCTGACACAGCTCCATAAGGCGTTGTCGATCTTCGGGCGGATGGACGCCGCCTATGAGTCCGCTCGGGTCCGCGTCCAGATCGGGCAGGCCTGTCGAGCTCTTGGTGATGTCGATAGCGCAGAGATGGAGTTTCGCGCGGCATGCCAGGCCTTCCAGCAGCTCGATGCGTCGCCGGATGTCGACCGGCTGCGGGAATTGATCAATTTCGCGGAGCTGGACTACCCGAAGGGACTCACTGCCCGAGAGGTGCAGGTGCTCGGCCTCGTGGCCACAGGGAAGACCAACCGGGAAATCTCCTCGACCTTAGTGATCAGCGAACACACGGTCGCCCGGCACCTGCAGAACATCTTCAGCAAACTTGGCGTCTCCTCACGCACCGCGGCCACGGCCTTTGCTCTCGAACACCACCTCATCTGACGCGGCCCCGGATGGTCAGATCTGACCATGCCGGCGCATTGAAGATGAGGGATTTCAGCGATGCCGGGCTGACCTCAAAGGCCGTAGCTTCGCCTCATGACGGAGCAGATCGAGACTGTCATCGTTGGTGGTGGCCAGGCGGGCCTCGCCGTCGGCTATCACCTTGCGCGACGAGGCCGATCATTTACGATCTTGGACGCGAACGAGCGGCCCGGCGATGCCTGGCGGAAACGTTGGGACTCACTGCAGCTGTTCACACCCGCATACCTCAGCGCCTTGCCCGGCATGACCTTCCCGGGGCCGCGGACTCGCTGCCCGAACAAGGACCAGATGGCCGACTACCTCGAGGCGTATGCGGCCCGCTTTGATCTTCCACTGCGCACCGGGATACACGTCGACTCGATCACCAAGAACCCGGGTCGCTTCATCGTGCGCGCCGGTGATCACTTGTTCGAGGCGGACAATCTGGTGCTGGCCACCGGCGGCTACCAAGCGGCGTACGTGCCAGACTTCGCAAACCAGCTCGACGCCGGCATCCTGCAGCTTCACTCATGCCAGTACCGCAGACAGTCCCAGCTGCGCGATGGTGATGTCCTCGTGGTTGGCGCCGCGAATTCTGGTGCCGAGATCGCACTCGAGCTCTCAGCTAGACACCGAACCTGGCTCTCGGGTCGACACCCTGGAACCGAGCCGGCGCGTGCCGGAAGCCCGGTCGACTGGCTCCTGACTCCACCTTTCTGGTTTTTTATCTCGCGAGTGCTCAGCGTGACCAACCCGATAGGACGGCGGATGCGGCCGCAGATACTGGACATGACCCTCCCGCTCGGGCGGATCAAGCCTACGGACCTCGACCTCGCTGGTGTGATACGCCTCCCGAGGACGATCGCGGTGCAGGACGGCCTGCCCGTCACTGAGGATGGACGCGTAGTAGAGGTAGCCAACGTGGTGTGGTGCACGGGGTACCGCCCGGCGTTCGACTGGGTACACCTCGACGCGTTCGACGAGGACGGTCAACCCGTCCACGATCGCGGTGTAGCGGCCGAGCCCGGCCTGTACTTCATCGGTTTGTTCTTTCTCGCCTCAGCCGCGTCGTCACTGGTCGGCGGCGTCGGCCGAGATGCCGAACACATTGCTCGACAGATCGTGGCGCACGTTGCGAGCACATCACCTGTCCCAAGTCGACAGGCCTAGGGGCCATATCACCAAGACTTGAACGGTTGTGGCTAACCTGGTGCGTGGACCACCAAAAACCGGTCCAACGGTTGTCGGTCTGACACCCAACGGAACGACGACCAATCTCGTGATCGCGAGTGATCACCAAAGAATCAACGGCGCCGCGCTGCGCGACGTCCGGACACCCCGGAGGCAGCGATGTTTGAAGAAGCTCAGCTTTACGCACCGGTGACGCGTTCGGGGGACGACGTCACCGTTCACCTGGGTGACAACCATCCAGGTGCCGTCGACCCGGAGTACCGGGCCCGACGCAACGCCTTGGCCGCGCTAGCCATGGACTGGCAGCCCGGCACGCTCCCACCGATCGCCACCTATACCGACGACGAGCAAGAAGTCTGGCGCATCGTTTGCACGGAGTTGCACAGCCTGCACGAGCGGCTCGCCTGCGCCGCCTATCTCGAGGGCAAACAGCGATTGCAGCTTCCCGAGGCTCACATCCCGCAGCTGGTCGAGGTGAACGAGATGCTCCGGCCACTCACCGGTTTCCAGTACGTGCCCGCGGCTGGACTGGTGCCGCTGCTGGAGTTCTATGGATCCTTGGCCGACGGTCTCTTCCACTCCACGCAATACATTCGGCACCATTCCGTGCCGCTCTACACACCAGAGCCAGATGTGATTCACGAGGTAGTCGGCCACGGCAATTGCCTAGCCCATGATCGTTTCGCGGCTCTCTACCGGGTGGCGGGACAGGCGGCTCGGCGCGTGCAGAGCACCGAGGCGCTGGAGTTCGTCTCGAAAGTTTTTTGGTTCTCGTTGGAGTTTGGTGTGGTACGCGAGCACGGCGAAGTCCGCACTTATGGCGCCGGCCTGCTTTCCTCGTATGGGGAAATCCAGCAGATCGCACAGGCCGAGCTCCGGCCGCTGGACGTCGGGCGGATGGGTGTGCAGACGTACGACATCACGCACTACCAGCCCCTGCTCTTCTGCGCTGAAGGGTTCAACGAGATCGAGGACGTGGTAGGCACTTTCTTCGCGGACGTCGACGACGAGATGGTGGAGCGGCTGATGCACGACGCTTCCGCACCTGCCTGACGGCCGTCAGTCAGCTGGACGGGCCGTCTGGCTCGCGTTCATAGAACACCAGCCAGGCCAGATGCACGCCATACATCAAGATCAGGAACCCGGCGATCGCGGCAATTGTCGTGGCGAGGTCAGGCAGGAGCTCCCAGGAACTGACCAGGAGCGCGACGGCTATCAGAGATGACCCGGCCAACACCGCTCGGTTGGAGCGTCGCTTCCAGCTGCGAATAGACGGCACGTCCTGCATATGCCGACGGTACGCGTTGCCTGAATTTGTCCCAGGCGCGGGATTAAGTGCCGCCCAACCAAGTTTCTCGGACGACTGAGTAGGGCATCACGTTTTGGGGGTTAGTCTGATGCGGCTGAAGGTGAGCCACTGGGCCTGCCGACGGTATGACTGACGATCAAGCACGAGTACTCGGGGAATCGGGTTGGACGTCAAACGCAGGACCTTGCTGCTCGGCACCGTCTCCTACGCTGTCGTGGGCTGTAGCCCTGCGGACGAAGGCTCGAGCGCAGCCCCGAGTCTGGGCGCGACAGCACCCCTGGAGTCGACGCCCCCGGCCAGCTCGATGCCAAGCGCTTCGAGCGATCCGGCACCGTCTGCCAAGCCGGATCCAACCTCGAGCCCGCCGATAAGCACCGACCGCACATCACGAAAGGCCCTGATTCGGCGGTACTCACGCAAGCGACCAACTGCCTGGGGGGAAGCCGTTCCACGGGTGGTGCGACGGCTGCCAACAAAGGACCGGGTCGTTGCTCTCACCCTGGACGCATGTGGCGGCCGAACAGGCAGCGGCTATGACAGGGAACTGATTGAAGCGCTGCGACGAGAAACCGTGCCGGCGACGCTATTCATCAACGCGCGCTGGATCGATGCGAATCGGCGCAAGTTTCGGCAGCTGGCCGCGGACCAACTGTTCGAAATCGCGAACCACGGGACCGCTCATCGGCCGTTGTCGGTGAGTGGACGATCGATCTACGGCATTGCCGGTACCGGCAGCGTCGCAGAGGTAATTGACGAAGTTGCCGTGAACCAGCGGCTGATCACCCAGCTCACCGGCGTCGCGCCCGCCTTCTTTCGCTCGGGCACGGCGTATTACGACGATGTCGCGGTCCGCGTGGTGAATCGTCTTGGTTTACAGGTGATCAATTTCAACGTCCTGGGCGACGCAGGCGCTACCTACTCGGCGGCCCAGGTGGCCAGCGCGATGATGGGCAGCGCGCCGGGCTCGATCATTATCGCGCACATGAACCGGCCAGACCGCGGCACGGCGGAGGGAGTCGCCGCCGCGCTGCCCAAACTGCGCAAGCGAGGCTTCCGGTTCGTGCATTTATCGGAATATCTGCACTGAGGTATTCCTGGACGGCGATGCCTTGGACCTCGCAATGGCTACGGATTTCAGGCAGGTCGGTTGGACCGGCGGTTTCGCCGTCGAACGCTGAGCGAGGGGCTCCTAGCCGACGAGCCGGGGACGACGGTGCCAGACGGGCAACCGTCTTGCCCGTTTCGCTGTTACGACAACCGATCCTCCTGGCGAAGTGCCGAAGAGGATTCGACCATCCCGCGTTTCGTCCATCCTGGTTCCGGCAGGCCGCACGGTGTCGCTCGGGACCATGATCGGACTGGCGGCTACGATCGTTCCCTTTCTTTTGGCCTGTAGCAGCAGGACCCAATGAGGTTGATCGCTCGTGCCATTTGCTGAGCCGTTGGAGGACGCGAACTCGTCGTGCAAGAACTGACGAGCGCTGATCTTGAAGGTCAGCATGGGACCCACACGTGACGTCTCCGATCCAAGATCAACAAATTCTGGGCTGCCGGGAAGCCAGGCGGCCAAGCTGAGCCGTCCGCCGGAGGCGCTGGTCTCATCGACGCTCACCTTGATGATCAGCCGTTTGTGGGATAGGGACGCCTCGCAGAGCGTCGGCGGCGAGGCCAGCCTCGGCGCTCCGACCTGGCGGTCTTCTGCACTAAGGAGCCGGTCGAGATGGGGGCCGAGCGTGTACGTGGGCAGCTCGCCATCGCCGTACGTGAGAGGTTGACGTAGCACCCGGTTGAGCTTGACCAGATCTTCCGCCGAGCCGATCCTCGCGGTCAGCATCCTCAATCGCTGACGATCCCCTAGCTCGGGTACCACTGAAGGCGGGAGATAGGGAAAGACTTCTGCATGCATCACATCGAGGAACTGCTTGCGCTCCTCCGACCCAGCCACCATGAATGGCCGGCTGAGAGCCGGAGGAAGAGTCTTTACGAAGACCCGCTGGAGCAGGCGATCCCGACGGGGCCCTGGTGTGGTGTTGGCCACAACAAGCTCGACCATCCGTGAGGCCGTCAGCCGCTTATTCGCGAGCGTCTGACGTTGGCGGGACAGGTTGCTGCCATCAGCCAGCAGGCGCCGGTTGTACAGGTCCCTGCCGCCGAGGATGCTGATCTTGCGGGCGGCGAAGAGAAGGGATGCCATGAACACCTGGTCTTCACCTTGCACCATGTCGTCGCAGAACCGCAGACCAAGATCTTCGATCAACGCCCGGCGGATCAGCTTGTGCGGCGTGAGAGCCCGCCAGACGCCGTCATCCAGAATGTCTGCGTCGAGCACTGTTCTGCCCGAACGCCGTTCTGCGTCTGGACGTCCGATCCAACTGACGCGTGGCACTACGATGTCGGATTCCTGCTGCTCGGCCACGGCGACAAGCCGTCGGAGCGCATCGGGACCAAGATAGTCGTCAGCATCGTGAAAGAAGACGTACGTCCCGGTGGCTTCGAAGAGAGCGCGATTTCGGCCAGCGCTGGGACCTCCGGTGTGCTTCTGCTGGAAGATCTTGATGTTCGATCGGCTGCCCTCGAGCTCACTCAGATAGCTCCACGTGCCGTCCGTTGAACCATCGTCGACAACGATGATCTCGATCCGCTCTGGAGGGAGGCTCTGGGTGGCGAGCGCATCCAGGGCGTGAGCGAGAAGCGGGCCGGCGTTGTAGGTTGCGATGATCACCGACACTGTGGGCGGCACCGCGCCGTCTCCTTGATCGGGAACCGACTCTGGCTTCGGCAGGTGGACCACCGTGGCTGACCTCATCGATCCGACCCGCGACGACGAGCCCGGAAGAAGACACCTGCGGCGGCCAGACCAAGCAGCAATGGGACGGTAACGACAACAGGCAGCGCACCTCCGGCGGTCAGTGTCGACTTGCTCGCGACGTCAAGGGCGACGAGCGGACTGATCACCAGGTTCTCCTTACCAGCCACTTCGCCGCCAAACGGCACGACGGCGACGTACGCGGCAAACTGGCCAGCATTGACGGCCTGTATCTCCCAGGTGAGCTTCCGGGATTCGCCCGGCTTGAGAGACAGCTGCTGGCTACGATCCGGCGACCAGTCCTCGGGATCGACGTACACGCTGCCCTCGATGCTCGCGACGTTCAGGTGAGCCAGGATCTCGCCGCTGGGTGCACGACCGGTGTTGGTGATCTCGGTTGTGATCATGAAGCGGTCGCCCAGCACCGTCTCGACCTGAGCAGGTTCGTTAACCAACTTCAAGCTCAGAGGTGCAGCCGCAATCGCAGCAGCCGAGTGCCAGGTCAGTACACCGACCAGAAGTCCGATCATGAGCACCGCCCTCATCCCGCATTCACCCCTCGAGTCAGACGCACCAGCCGGGGACCAGCGATCACGAGTGCGCCGCCGGCGATAATCGCGGTGAGCGCCGGCGTAATCAGCAGGGCGAGATCCTGCGTCCAACTGTGGCCTTCGACGAGGATCGAGGAGATGTACGCCAGCCCGGACGCCACCGGATTGGCCCGCAGCAGAATCTCGAAGAACCAGCCCTGTGGCAATCCGCTGGGCAGCTGGGTCGGTGCGAACAAGACCAGCAAGAGGAAGATGCTCGCCGCAATGCTGGTCTTGTTCGAGTTGCACGCTGCACTGATCAACAAGCCGATCGAACCGAGACCGACGGCCACCAGTGTCCCGACGCAGAAGCCGAGTGCCAGTGCGCGCCCTAGGATCCCCACGCCCCGGGCGAGCACCCACACGTACGGGATGCCGACCAGGAATGTGGCCAACCACAGTGACAACGCGGCAACGAGCTTGCCGCCAATGATCGACCGACGTGAGACCGGCGTTACCAGCAACGTCTCCAGCGTTCCCCGCTCGCGCTCACCGCTGATTCCGTCAGCGCTTACAACCAGAGTGGCCAGAACCCCGACGGCAACTGCGAACTGCAGGACGAGGTTGACTGACTCGCGTTGCTCGAGGAAATTCAGCGCCAGATTGGTCGACGTCAGGTACGTTATGCCGCTCAGCAGAACGCTGAACAGGAACAGCAAGATCAGCCCGCGTCCGCTTGTCCACAAGTCTCGGCATTCTTGTTCGGCAACAACGAGCCATCTGGATTGGTGTTGGCCTGCGGCTTGCAAATCCTGCGCCGCGGCGGCGGCTGGTGGTGCTACTTGAAGCGTCATGCGACAGCCTCGCTGGTCATCTTGAGGAAGGCATCGGACAAGCGTGCGCCTTCCAGCTCGAATCGGAGGACAGGAATGCCTGCTGCGGTGATTGCTGCCAGGACCTCGTTCATCACCTCGCCGTGCGCGGAATCTGTCCCAGGTCGATCCACCGCAAGTATCAGCACCTCAGGTTGCTCTGCAGTCTGGTCGATGTTGAGGCCACGGAAACCTGCGAGCACCGTCCGTGCCCGCTCGACGAGGTCGAGCGGTACGCGGAGCTGAGCGGACTGCTCGATGAGCGTTGTCTTGATCACCTCTCCTACGCTCCCGGACATCAGGACCTTGCCGTGGTGGAGGATCACCACCTTCGAGCAGACGTCTTCTACCTCCGGCAGTAGGTGGGTGCTCAACACGACAGTCGCACCGCGGGCCTTGGCAATATTGCGAATGATGTCGAGAACCTGAGCCTGACCGGCCGGATCGAGTCCCAGGGTCGGCTCGTCGAGGAACACCACCACCGGGTCGTTGATCAGTGCCCGGGCAATTCCGAGTCGCTGCCGCATACCGCGGCTATAGGTCGAGATCCGCGACTGGCTGCGCCCTTCCAGCCCCACGGTAGCGAGCAGCTCAGCGCTCAGGCTGCGTGCTTGATCACGGCTCGAACCGTACAGGCGCGCGTAGAAGCGGAGGTATTCGGCACCAGTTTGGAGACTTGGGTAGCCGCTGCTCTCCGGAAGCACGCCGACACATCGCCGGATTTCCGTCGACGATGTTGACGGGTAACCAGCAATCGAGAATTCGCCGCTGGTGGGCTCGAGCACGGTGGTCAGGAGCCGAATCGTGGTTGTCTTGCCAGCTCCGTTCCGGCCTAGCAACCCGACGATTTCACCCTGGGAGGCCGAAAAGCTGACACCCTCGACAGCGCTGCGACCGCCGTAGTGCTTGGTCAGCCGCACCGCTTCTACGGTCGTGCTGGTCATCGGCCTGCCTGGTTCTCGGCCCCCGAGCGCGACAACTCATTCAATTGCAACTAACAAGTGATGAGTAAAAGATGAGAATCTCACAGGCCAGCCTAGACCTGTTCCCGGTCGTGTTACGCAATCGGCGGCTAGGCGCTGGATCGCCCTTCCGTGCCAGCCGACTTAGGAGGATTAAAGCTTCTGGGGATCAGTGCGCGCTTCAAACTCATCGGCTAGCTGTTCGCCGGGAAGAAACCAGCTTCCTACCACCTGAACACTGAGCTCACTGGCCCCGCCAGGGACTACCAGTGGCACCGAGATGGTGCCCACGATCCCGGGCGCAATGGTCGCGCGCTGCCGTACGCCGCCGAGGCCCTCGGCACCGGGGCTCGTGAATCCCAGCGGCAGTTCAGGAAGCGGCGTAGCAGACACCGGTGCTCCGGCCGCGCTGAAGTGGACCACGCACTCATCGAGCTCGAGCTCGAACTCAACCGGCTGAGAGCCACCTCCGAGGACGCCGAGGGCAAGCGTCTGCGGGAGCGGTGGGACCGCGCCGACAGGACGGGCAAAGAACTGGGCCACCGCCAACGGCGAGGCGAGGAGGCGCTGTGCCACCCGATCAGCCGCCATGCCCACTGCCGCCAGTCGCGGGTTCTGAAGCACAACATCTACCTGGACGTCTGGTCCGGCCGCGGTCAGCTCGCGCACCTCGGCCTCATCGATCTCACCCTCGTATGTCCCCACCGTGTCGCCTAGCGAGCGAGGGCGAAGCACATCAAGCCTGGCGTGGCCGTCATCGCCCACGATCAATCGCTCGTCTATCGAGTTGGGTGGTGGTGTGCGCCAGCGCACGGTGACCAGCGTTGCCATTACTTCCCCACGTCCACGGTGAACTTGTCCTCCCGAGGTACTTCCGCAGCTTGGCGTTGAAAGCGTCGACCATGCCCTGTAACTCGTCAGCCCGAACGGTTGATTTGAGGAGCCCCATCAAACCCTGCGCACTATAGGTCACGTTCTGGTCGGGTGCCGACCCGCCCGCTTTAGCTGAGCTTTACGGTGATCAAGACACAGACCGGATGAGGCGTCGCCGCTAGCTCAGACTGGGCTGCGCGAGCTCTACGAACCGCCGGGCCTTCCGGCCGGGCGTACGCTCCGTTGTGTGGCGATCGGGACGCTCCCCAACGCGCGCGCCGGCCTGGCGAGGGCGGTAAGAGAACGTATCGCCGGAGACTTCGAGGCGCAACATGCCGAGATCTGGCGAACCGGCGAGCGTTGGTTCACAGAACAGGATGCGATCTGGCGCGTCCACGCCGATACGTCGATGTTCATTGGTGGGATTCGTGCGCTGCTCCTGCAATCGCTTCATCCGGTGGCAATGCAGGCGGTCGCTGAGCATGCCGGGTTCCGCGAGGATTTCTGGGGACGGTTCCAGCGCACCAGCAAGTACTTGGCACTCACGACCTACGGCACGGTGCCCGACGCCGAGCGCACTATCGCTGCCGTGCGCGCAATCCATCGCCGAGTCACAGGGACGACCCGGGATGGCAGGCCGTACTCAGCCGACGACCCGCATCTGTTGATGTGGGTGCACGTCGCCGAGGTGGACAGCTTCCTCACGGCGTACCAGGCCTTCGGCGCCGAAAAGCTAACGCCCGCTGAAGCGGACGACTATGTGCGTCAATCTGGATCAATTGCTTCCTTGCTGGGAGTCATCGAACCGCCGTCGACGGTTACGGAACTGACGGCGATCATGGAGAGCTACCGGCCCGAGCTCACCGGTTCGGGCCTCGCCAGGCAAGCGAGCAACCTCCTCCTGGTACAGCCGCCGTTCACCGGACTGGGTCGCGCCGGCTATCACCTGCTGGCCGCGGGAGCCGTCTCGATCATGCCGGCATGGGCTCGCGTGGAGCTGCTGCTGCCGACGCTTCCAATAACCGAACATGTAGTGATGAGACCGCTGGCCCGCTCCGCCTTGTATGCGCTGCGCTGGGCTCTGACGGATCTGTGAACAAACCCGATGATCACCCCGGGTGTCCGCGAGGGGCGGAGCCCCGCTCCTTGCAAATGCGCGCGCACATCAGCGGTGGGTCCAGAAGGGTCGGGTGATCTGCCTCGACTGGAGATCAAGGTTGGTCAGGACCTCTCCGTCGCTTACCCGGGTCAGCCACAGGTCGAATCTTCTCCCTGGCCCGCCTTCGGCAGTCTTCCGATTCGAGATGATCAACAGGTTCTTGCTGTCGGGTGACCAGATGGGCTTGAAGTCCGCGGCCGGGGTGGTGGCAACCGCTTTGGCACCAGACCCGTCAGCGTTCATCACAAAAACGTCGTCATTGGTGCCGCCCGCGGGGTTTGGAACCTTACGACGGAAGGCGATCTGTGTTCCATCCGGAGACCATGCTGGGTCGGCATCGACACCTGCTGCGGAATTGGTCAGCCGTTTAGGGCTACCGCTGCCGAGGATGGACAGCGTGTAGATTGCACCGCCGTTCAGATCAGGGTTGTCGCTCGCCCAGTACAGGACAGACTGGCCGTCCGGTGAGATGCCGGCATCTCCGATCTTGGTTTCTTCCGCATCCAGCCTACGGATCAACCTGCCATCCATCGCGACCACCAGCAATCCGAACTTGTTCCTACTGAACGCGCAGGTGATCAGGATGACGTTGGGATCGGCAAGGCTCCACGACGCGTGCGCCACGTTGTCACAACCTGCCGGATCGCGATTGAACAGCGTCCGATCGCCAGAGCCGTCGGAGGCCATCACCCGGAGTTTGCCGGCGTTTGCATAAATGATCGTGCTGCGGCTTGGTTGCATGATCGGGTTCGAGTTGCCGCCATCGGGGGTTGGCAGCTTGACCTGCCTGATTTTGCGTTCGGTGTCGACCAGGTACAGAGGTCGGTTAGGTCCGCTATCGAACCGCATCGGGACGATGACCTCACTCTGCGGAATCGCCGCCGACGTGGGCAACTCCTCCACACGGCTGGAGGTGGAACTACCACTCGAGGTCGCACTTGCGCTCGGGCTGGCGCTTGGAGTCGTCGACGGGCCGGCGCCGGTGGTGGACGGCTGTCCCGCCGGACTGACCGGGTCGCTCGGCGAGGCTGTGGTGCTGCCAGGCTCACCTCTCCCGGACATCAGGAACCCCACGCCGACCGCCACGCCCGCCAACACCAGGACTCCTGCGATGATCGAGAGCAACTTATCGCGAGGCCCGCCTGATCCCTCATAGCCCGGCCCGGGTGGGGACGGACCGTCTGGCCCTGGCGAGGGAGCCGACCCCGGCCGGTGCGGTGGGCTTCCTTCGTCCGCGTTCATGATCAATTGTCATCGTAAAGCGCCTGTAGCGACAGGGGCGGTTTCGTGACCAGACAGATACACTGCGCTGGCGGTAGGACTCGAGCAGAAGCAACTCGGCACGATCGGCTCAAGTAAGGCCGCAGTACATGAGTCAGTCGAAGAGATCACGCACCTCAGCCAGGTCAGAGTTCGGTATGGCTCGGGCTCGCAAACGGATCGAACAGCTCGGTGCCACAGCAAACCATGAGTCCCAGGCAACACACCTCTGAGGAGATCACCTGAGAACCTACGACGTGATCATCGCTAACGTGCTGGTGATATGGAAGCAGATGCGGAAAGAGTGCCGGCCGATGAGGCCCAAGGAGTCGAAGCTGGCACTGATCGGATAACGCGGGCTACATCGGTCGCTGCGGTAGCTGGGGCCCTTGTTGTGTGGTGGCCGGCATTCACCTTGGCCGCATACGGTGTCGTGTTTTTCCAGCAGGCGCTATCGCTCTGGGTGGCGTCGACCGCCATTTTCCTCGTGAGTCTCACGGCCGGGCGGCGGGACCGGATGTCGTGGCCGCGGCGGCTGGCGTTGCTCCTCCCCTCGCTATGGCTGCTCCTCGCCATCACGGTGCCCGAAGGTGAATCCAAACTATGGCCGCGGGCACTGTTCTATCTTGCGATCTTGCTTACGCTCATCGGAGCTCCCTACCTGACCGCGCTGTTATTGCGAGTGACCATTGTGGGATACGAGCAGATACCCGGCCGGCGGCGGCTCGTCGCCGCGGCCGTCGTTGCAGCAGTGGCGATTGCAGCATTTGGACTTGGCTTGATCAACAACCAATTTCTTACCTGCAACGACTATGTCGTCAGCGGGAACGATCCGGCTCCCGGATGCACCCAAGGTCAGGGTCACTTGGGGGTATATCGAAAGTCTTCTTGAGAGATGATCCTGGTCCTTGCGGCATCAGCTCACGACATCAGCCCGTGCTCGTGGGCATACGCTGCAGCGGCTGTCCGGGAGGGCACAGCTAGCTTGGTGAAAATGTTGCTCATGT
Organism: uncultured Actinomycetota bacterium; assembly: GCA_963836855.1. Taxonomy (GTDB): domain Bacteria; phylum Actinomycetota; class Actinomycetes; order Propionibacteriales; family Propionibacteriaceae; genus Microlunatus. The sequence continues at coordinate 56,128 of CAWILN010000043.1, forward strand.
GACGCTCGACCGTCTTTTGACTCAGCACCAAGGCACGTGCAATGTCGGGATTGCTCCGCCCCTCGGCTACGAGTTTCAGCACCTCTACTTCCCGCTCGGTCAGACCGCCAGGCCGCGACCGATGCAGCAGCCTGTCGACCTCATCCGTCGCCGGCACTGCGCCCATTTCGACAAAGCTGCCGCGGGCCACCACCAGCTCCGATCGTGCCGAATCCTCGTCACCCAGCTCTCGCAAGGCACGCGCGACCAGAACCCGTGCCCTCGCAGCCTCGTACGGCGATCCGATGTCACTCCAGACTCGATATGACTCACGAGCCTGGCGGAGCGCCTTCTCCATCTGCCCGGACGCCAGCGCGACGGTTCCGGCCGCGTACGCCGCCGTCGCCTGGAGTGCGGAGTTGCCGAACGCCGAGGCAATGCCGGAAAATTCCTCGGAGTATTGCCGGGCCTCCTCCGGAAGTTGTGCCGCAACCATCGCGTGCACGGCCGCGGGAAGCAACCAGGACCGCTGCACGGGCCCTCGCGCCTCAGCCAGCAATCGTCGTACTGCCGAAATGGCCGCTGCAGTCCGGCCGCGGGCGAGCCAGGTCAACAGCAGCCCCGGCTGTGGCTCGTGGCCGAGCTCGGCTGCCTGCCGGTACGCCGCCTCCGCCTCATCGAGCTTGCCCCGGATGCGTAGCACGTCGCCCTGCTCGGCGAGGGCTCGTCCGGCCGGTGCAACTGACCCCTCCGCCTGGTACCGGCGCTGGGCGAGGGCGAATTCGGCAAGTGCCTCGTCGTAGGCGCCTCGTAGCCGCATGATTTGGCCTCGGTGCAGTGAGCATTGCCCGGTGAACGGAACGAGGCCAGGCTGCGCGTCGCACCAGCGTGTCAAGGCGATGGTCCATGAGGCGGCACGCGAGAAATCCGACAATTCCTGGCACGCCTCGATCATTGAGCAGTAGACACTGCCGGCGATGATCGGCGAGACCTCACCAGCCGAGATCCCCACCATTGCCTCATCGAGCAACGCAAGCCCTTCGGGCACTCGGCCGGAGTAGATCATGATCCGGCCCTGGCAATTCATCCCTTGAGCGACCAAGTCGGCGTCCTGGAAGCGACGACCGGTCTGCACAACCCGCGCGGCTGTTTCCTCGGCCCTGGCGAAATCACCACGGAAGAGGTGCTGGAAGAACTCGTGGACGAGCAGGTAGCCACGTTCGACGATGTCCTCGGGTTGGTCATCGAGAAGACGTTCGGCTCGAGCGACCCAGCCGCCTCCGACCGCCATCTCCCCACGCGTATTGAGCACGAAACCAAGCCAGAAGGCGAAGCGCACCGCACCCAGCGCATCACCGTTCTTGATTCTGTCTTGGTAGCCAGCCTGCAGCGTCCGGACGGCCTCGTCAGCGTCACCGATGAGAAAAGCAGCTGTGGCGAGAGCCATCGTGTCAGCAACGGTGAGGTCGCCAGCAGTCCGCAGCCGCTCGAAGGCGAGCGCCCAGTCGCGACGATCGAACGCCTCGCGAGCTTGCCGCAACTGGACGATGGTCAGATCCCGTTCGACGCCCATTGCGCAGCCTCCCGCTCAGAGGTTACGCGCCAGGTGACTCAGGCGGCGACCGCGTACACCCTTTCCGATCGTGCGTCGATCTGCTGCGCGACGTACCCGGCATCTCTGCCGACTCCGGCGAGCACCGTCGAGCTGAACGCGTACTGGAACGCCAGCCCACAGAAGAAAAGCCCCGGAGCTTCCGGCACCGCGCCACGGAACTCGCGCGGCCAGCCGTCAGCACCGAAGATCGGCAGGTCGATCCAGTCGAACACCTGGCGAAATCCGGTGCACCACACCACATTGGTTACATCGTTGAGCACTCTGCCGTCATCGAGGACCGGTCGCCCATCCTGCACGCCCGTCACGCGAGCCAGGACTCGCTCCACGCCGCGTGCTCGCAGGTCAGCTCGCTTCACGCGCAACATCGGTGCACCGTGGGATCGAATCTCCGGCATGGCTTTGCGGCCGATGGGTGTGCGTCGCGTGATCACGTGCTGTCCCAGGAAGAGAAAGATCGGAAAGACCACCCGCACGCTCCAGTGGTCCAGACGCACCGGCATCTGACCGGGGTCGCGACCGGCGAGGATCGTCGGATGCGTAGGCGCAACCTCGAATGCAACGTCGGTGCCTGAGTGCGATGCGCCGACAACCAGCACCGGACCTGGCTTGAGCTGCTCGGGTCTGCGGTATTCGCACGAGTGCAGTTGGCGGATCGACGGGTCGAGGTCCAAGGCAAACTCGGGAATGCTCGGAGTGCGGCCGAATGTCCCCGTCGCAACGACGACATTCTCGGCGACAATGCGGTCAGCTCCCAGCCAGAGCACGTATTTTCCGTCCGTCGCTTGCAGCCGGTCGACGTGGGCGTGTGTCCGGACGGGGAGTGCGAATCTCTGGGCGTACGAGGCCAGGTAGTCGGCGACTTGGTCCTTGGTCGGATAGGACCACCGCGGCGCGGGGAAGGGCATCCCTGGCAGGCCGTCGGACCTGGCCGGTGAGTAGAGGCGCAGCGAGTCCCACTGGGCACGCCAGTTGTCGCCGACATGGGAGTTGGCGTCGAGGATCAAGCATGGCCGTCCTCGTTGCCGCAAGTGGAACGCGGTCGCAAGGCCGGCCTGGCCGGCTCCGATGATCGCGGTCTCGATGTGCTCGGTAGTCATGGGTACCTCCGGTGGAAGACGGGACACCGTCAGACCGGGACGCGCGCCTGGCGTAACGCAAATGCCAGAAGAGCATCATCCCGGATGTGACGATGTAAAAGGTGTGTAGAGCCCAGATCGGGCCGGCTGGTAGCTGAACCACATAGATGCTGTGCACTGCGTTGCCTACGTTTGCCAAGACGAGATTGCCGCGGCTGTAGGAACGAAGCTCCTTGGTTCGTGCGGCCTTGATCAGCATGGGAAGCGTGCTGAGAGCGAACAGGACGGTCGACACCATTCCTGCGAGAACCGCCACGCTTGCCATGCCAGCGACGCTACGAGGTGCGGGCCGCCTCAGGCGTCGGGCCAGATACCCATCTTGAGCAGCCGTCTCATGGGTGAATCCCCGTACGCGCGAAGCTCTCGACCGTCCCTCATCCGTTTCGGCGCGTCCCGTGACAGCCCTCCTGCTGAGAGATCCGCAGACCTTGCTCCTCAAAAGCAAGTTTCCATGGGCATCGGCTGCTGTGGAAGGCTAGCGAGATGACCGAACCTCGGCCGGTACGCAAGGTGGTGTCGACCGTGCTGCCCACCGCGCACGGCACCTTTCAGATGCACGGGTACGCGGTGGAGCCGGACCGCGAGCATGTTGCGCTGGTGCTAGGTGATCTCGACCACGCGGGGAGTAACGGCGATGCTCCCCTCGTCCGCGTGCACTCCGAGTGCCTCACCGGTGATGCGTTCGGATCCTGGCGCTGCGACTGCGGCGAGCAGCTGGATGCCGCAATGCGGGAGATCGTCCGCGAAGGTCTGGGTGTGGTGATCTACCTGCGTGGTCACGAGGGCCGAGGCATCGGCCTGCACGCCAAGCTGCACGCGTACGCGCTGCAAGACGCCGGGCTGGACACGGTTGACGCCAACCTCCGACTGGGACAACCCATCGACGCCCGTGATTACGACGTGGCCGCCGCCATTCTGGATGATCTTGGAGTGCGGCGGATCAGGCTGCTGTCGGCCAACCCTCAGAAGAGCGCTCGGCTTAGTGATCTTGGTATTGAGATCACCGCCAGGCTTCCGCTGCGGGTGACCGAGCACGCCGAGAACGCCTTCTACCTGGAGACCAAGCGCAACCGGATGGGTCACGACAGCGTCCGGAGCCTGCCCGACGTGTGGAGCGAGCTGCTGCAAGGCAGGGTGCCCACACGTGCCGCCGCCGGATCCGAAGCAGTGTTACTCGACCGGTACGGGTCGCTGGTCGCTGCTGGACCGACGATCACGATCGCCCAGTTAGCACAGAGCGTCGACGGCTTCATCGCATCGAGGACCGGCGACGCCAATTACGTCTCCGGGGCTGAGGATCGCGAGCACTTGCACCGGCTTCGTGCACTGGTGGATGCCGTTGTCGTCGGAGCTCAAACGGTCACCGCCGACGATCCCCAGCTGACGACGCGTGCCGTGTCCGGGCCTTCGCCAGTTCGCGTGATCATCGACCCCCAGGGCCGCGTTCCCGGGGATGCGCAAGTGCTGAACGACGGTCGCGTCTCCACCCTGTGGTGCGTAGCGACTGCAACCGAGACGCAACCAAAGCTGGCGGCGCACGTCGAACTTGTCACTCTCGAGCCGGCGGCTGGGCGATTTCCACCCCAGGCTCTGCTCGCCATGCTCCGGGCGCGCGGTCTGGGACGCGTACTGATCGAGGGCGGCGGCCGAACTGTCTCAGATTTCCTGGCCGCGGGCGTGCTCGACCGGCTCTACCTGACGACTGCGCCGATCTTGGTTGGAGATGGGGTTCCCGGCGTACGGTTCGCGGGCGCCGATCTGCTCGCGGATGCCATTACCGCTTCGGTACGGCGGTTCAGCCTGGGCGCCGACATCTGCACCGTCTTCGACTTTGCGGCGGCTCGCAAACCACCCTCGCGGCAGGGCCAGAACGTCACGATGCCCAACCTCAATCTGGAGGATCCCGAGCCCAAACTGGGAGCGTCGTAGCTCGAGCCAGGCGGGCGCCGCCGACGCAAGGCTGGGATTCTGTGCCACCGCGGCATCGATCCGCTCCCGGAGAAGCTGTTCGACAAAGGCCCAGTCACTGGACGCGGTCAGCCGCCAGGGTGTCTCCTGCGTGCGTACCGTGAATCCCCCTGCGCACAGGGCGTTGACGACCAGAGTGGTGGCTTCCGGACCGGCCCTGCCGGCACGCCGCTGATGATCATTGAAGGCATCGAGGAACAGGTCATCGTACGGGTCCGCTGGGTCGATGGTCAGGGTGCCGGTGACTGTGAGGCTGAAGAGAGCCGGCACGTGGTTCTCGATCATGGCGCGGCAAACAGCGCCGATCTGGTCGGTGGTCAGAACATCGAGCACGGCCGAGCAGGTGACAAGCTGGCGCCCGTTCCGGTGGTTGGCCAGCAGCAAACCGAGAGCTGGCTCCACGCTGCCATCGATGATCATCGTGTCGTCGGGCAGCGGCAGTGATCGGCTGATAGCAGGATCATGATCAAGATGGATCCAACGCTGCACAAACCCCAGGCGCGGTGCCAGCCAGCGTTGGTTGGCACCCGTCCCGGCGCCGAGGTCGATGATCTCCAAGACGCCGCCGTGACCACAGGTGTCGATCAGATAGTTGATCAACTCGGGGAGGAGGCTGCCGAGGGTGGCGGCGCGGGCGTAGGTGTCGGCGGCGGTACGGGCGGCAAGCCAGGTCGGGTCGACTGTGGGTTCTGCAGGCGATACAGGTAGGCGAGTACCGCCTGTGCCGTCTGCTGCCACCCGGGCAGGGTATCTCGGCGGGCCAGCGCCGCCTGCCGCCAAGCGCGCCGCAGCACAGGTTCGGTCAGCCATCTACGCAGCACCGCTGCCAGGCCTGCCGAGTCGCCGGCCGGGACGGACGTGCCAGGTGTCGCAGTGCTGTGCTTGGTCGCCCCTTCCTGGAGGGCCTCAATCGCGCCGGTGCCAGCGGAGACCACTGCCGGAATGCCGCGAGCCAGCGCCTCGAGGACGACTAGGCCGTACGTCTCGGTCCGGGAGGGCAGCACCAGCAGATCAGCGGACTCCCATTTCTGGTCGAGCGCCGAGCCAACTAAGGCCCCGGGTACCGAGATCCGATCCGCCAACCCGGCTGCGACGATCTCAGTCCGCAGTCGGGCGGCGTATTCGGGATCAAGTTGGTCCGAACCGATCAGATCCGCTGTCCAGGGAAGGTCCGCCAGCTGTGCCAGCGCATGCGCGAGTGTGAGCGGATCTTTGGTCGGCGTGAGCGATGCGACGCTAAGTATGTGCGGGGGTCCGTCCTGACTGCCGCCGGCCGCTGCTGCGGGCCTTACGCCCGGAACCGCCACCCCGACATCCGCCCGCCCGTACCGGCGGCTCAGCTCGGCCGCCGACCACCAGCTCGAGCACAGCACTCCGGACGCGGCTTGCACCGCCTTTGCTTCTAGCGCTGCGTAGCGCTGGCGTTGCATGGGTTCGAGGCTCAACTCATCGCTGATCGGCAGGTGGACCACGATGGTGACCGTGTGCCCCGCCTCGACCGCCGCCGCCACAACCTCCGGCGAGCCACTTCCCACAATCCCGTCGACCAAGCAGCCTGGTTCTGCGCGCAGGGCTCGCGCGAGCTTCGCATGGCTGGATGCGTCACCCTCAGGCCACGGGCCGGCGAGCTTGTGCAGCCGCACATTGATGCCAAGCGCGCGCAACTCGGCGACAAGGGCACGGTTGTAGACATTGCCGCCAGTGGGATCGTCCCGGTCCCAGGTGACGAAACCCAGCCGTGTAACTTCAGCCGCCAACATCTCAATCCAGAGTCATCGTGTACCCCGCCCAGGCGTCAGGATGTTCCCGCAACGTCACATCCAACTTCGTGAGGCCACGACCTGGAAGCGAGGTCGCAACCCGCTCCGCAATCAGTTGTGCCACAGTCTCGGTGGTTGTGAGGGTGCCGACCAGCTCTGGATGTTCATCAAGGTTGCGGTACTTGAGGTCGCTCAGCGCTTTGCTCAGAACCTCGGTTGCCTCGCCGATGTCGATCACGATCGATTCCGGGTTGAGCGCCTCGCGCCAGAGCGTCAGCTCGACGACATAGGTGGCACCGTGCAGATTCTGAGCTGGACCGAACGCCGGATGCGGCAGGCTGTGGGCGATCATCACATGATCACGAACCGTCAGATGGAACAAGATCAGGCCTCCTCGTCACCGGGATAGTCGATCACCTGGCACAGTGTCTCGGCGTCCTCGTTGAAGATCATTTCCATAGTCTGAGGCAGCGCGCCGAAGGGCGCATGCCCGGTGATGAAGACATCGAAGACTGGATCTTTGAGCACCCGCATCGCAAGAGCCAGCCGGTCGCTCGTGGTTCGCCGAGATCGGCGGGCAGACGCCACCGCGCCGACCTGGCTGGCACGGATCGCCAGCCGCCGGGAATGGAACGCGGCACCGAGAGGCACCCGCGGCTGCATCGTCCCGTACCAGGAGAGCTCGATCAACTCAGCCTCCTCTCCCAGCAACTGCAGGCTACGGGCGAGCCCTGCTTCGCTGGCAGAGCAATGAAAGACGAGATCATTGTCTCCGGCGGCGGCGTCTGGATGCACCAATTCGACGCCCAACGCTGAGGCAAGCGCCGACCGTGACGGGTTTAGATCCACGAGCTGAAGCCGGTCAAGGGGAAAGCTCCGCAGCAGGGCGGCGAGAACTCCGCCCACCATGCCGGCGCCGACGACGGCAACGCGGTCACCAATCCGCGGCCCGGAGTCCCAGAGCGCGTTGATGCCCGTTTCGACCGTTCCGGCCAGCACTGCGCGATCGCTCGGCACCTCATCGGGCACTGGGGTCAGTGCGCTCGCCGGCACCACGTAACGATCTTGGTGCGGGTAGAGGCAGAACACCCGCCTGCCCATCAGTGATCCTGGACCCTCCTCCACCATCCCCACCGAGAGGTATCCGTACTTGACGGGCCCCGGCCAGCTCCCAACCTGGAAGGGGGCACGCATCGAGTCGCCGACCTCCGGAGGCACGCGGGCGGCGTGCACCAGCATCTCAGTGCCGCGACTCACGCCGGAGCAGATGGCGCGTACCAGCGCCTCGCCCTGGCGTGGAAGCCGAGCAGGCTCAGTCCTCAGAACGCCGTGCCGGGGCGCCATCGTCCAGTACGCGGTCCAGCGTTCCGTTGCCATCCCCGCATTGTCTCCCTAGTTCAGAGCTGCCACACGGTTGGACCCTTCGACAAGCTGAGGGCGCTGGAGGACCTGTGTAATGCTGATCGCGTGTTCCGCACACTGGAACTTCTGGGCGGACTCTCGCTTGTGACCGACCTCGGCACCGGGTCGCCTCTAGAGGAGTCGCTGAAGCGTTGCTTAGTCGCAGCCCGCCTCGTGAAGATCATCGGCTGTTCCGACGCTGAGGTCAGCGATGTGCTCTACACCGCGCTGCTGCAGCACCTCGGTTGCACCGCGTACTCGCACGAGGTCGCCCGGGTATGGGGCGACGATGTCGTCACGACCCGTGTGAACTTCCTTAGCAGCTCAGGTGAGCCCAAGGACATCTGGCGAGTTTGGATACCTGAAATGGCGAATGTGACCGGCCGGTCGAAGGCCAGGGTGCTGGCGACCACCGTCGTGACGGCCAAACGGATGGATGCAGAAGGAACGGCGGCCACCTGTGAAGTGGCGCGCGGCGCCTCCCAGGGACTCGGCCTACCTGAACCAGTGCAGGTGGGTCTGTCGAACATGTTCGCGATGTGGAACGGCAAGGGCTTTCCAAGCGCTGCAGGCGAAGCGATTCCCTTGGCTTCGCGGGTCATGCAGGTCGCCCTGACAGCGGTGATGTTCGCCTCCCATGCGAACACCGAGGTCGCCATCAGCGAGGTCCGGCGGCGCGCCGGTACCCAGCTCGACCCCGGTCTCGCCGATGTGCTGGTCGAACGAGCTGATGAGTTGCTCGGCGACCTCGATGAACTAGACGCCTACCAAGCCGTGCTCGACGCCGAGCCTGAGCCGGTACGTCGGGTGGAGCAGGGCGAGCTGGTCAACGTAGCACGAACCTTTGGCAACCTCGTTGATCTGAAAAGTCCCTGGCTGCAGGGCCACTCTGCGGGTGTCGGCGATCTTGCTGCCGGCGCTGCGGGGATGCTCGGACTGCGCGAGGATCTGGACGCCGTACGCGTTGCCGGTTATCTGCATGATCTCGGAAGAATCGGTGTGTCCAGCGCGATCTGGGACAAGGCCGGCCCATTGAGCGGGATCGAACGCGACCAGGCACGGCTGCACGCGTATCACAGCGAACGGATCCTGGCTCGGATCCCTCCACTGACGAAATTGGCAAAGCTTGCGGGCGAGCACCACGAACGCTGTGATGGCAGCGGCTATCACCGAGGCTCCACGGCAGCCCAATTGTCGATGGCCTCTCGCCTCCTGGCCTCCGCCGACGCCTACCGACGATGGATTGAGGACCGTCCTTACCGGCGGGCGCTCGCACCTGCACGAGCCGCCGATCGGCTGGAAGCAGAGGCGCGGGCTGGCCGACTCGATGCGGACGCGACCGCCGCGGTGATTGAGGCGGCCGGCCTCCCTCGCGGCGTCCGGCGCGCTCGCCCCGCAGACCTGACCGAACGGCAAGTGGAAGTGTTGCGGCTGGTCTCGCGCGGCTTGTCCAACACCGAGATCGCGGAACGGCTGGTGCTGTCCCGGCGCACCGTGGAGCACCACGTTCAAGACATCTATGTCAAGATCGGTGCCTCGACCCGCGCCGGAGCTGCGATGTTTGCCATGCAGCACGGATTGCTTGATCAATCTGGGTAGTTCTGCCCATCACAGGCAGCGGGCCCGGGCTCAGACTACTGGTGTGACCATCTCGACAGCCCGCGTACGACCCGCCAGCCGGGAACGGCTGATCACCCCTGCCTTTGTGCGGTTGGCAGCTGCTGATCTTGCGTACTTCACCTCCGCCGGCATCGCGATATACGCCCTGCCGCTCTGGGTAACCGGGCCGGTGGGCTCGGACAAGTCTGGCGCCGGGCTCGCGTTCGGAGCCTTCGCTGTCTCCGCCCTGATACTTCGACCGGTCGCTGGCCGGTTGGCGGACACCCGGGGACGGCGTCCATTGCTTGTCGGTGGCGCGCTGATCAGCGCCTTCGCGATGCTGTTGACCGCATATGCCGAAAGTCTCGTGCCGGTTGTGTTGCTCCGCCTGCTGCTCGGAGTGGCCGAAGCCGCCTTCTTTGTGGCCTCGATTGCTGCGCTCGCCGACCTGGCACCACCAAGCCGGATAGCTGAGGCTACGAGTTACAACTCCCTCGGCCTCTATCTAGGCTTGGCGTTTGGGCCTCCACTTGGTGAGCTGCTGATGAAGACGGCCGGCATGACCGCCGCCTGGTACGGGGCCGCGACGCTCTCGCTGATCGCCGTTGTGGTCGCTTCGGGTGTCAAAGGGGTCCGCTCGGCTTCTCCGACGACGGGCCCTCGAGCGCGGCTTGTTCACTGGAAAGCCGTCCCGCCGGCGATCGGCTTCTTCGCCTCCGTGGCTGCCATGGGAGTGTTCTTCGCCTTCGGCTCACTGCAAGCCAATGCGGTGGGACTCATGCCGACAAGCACACCGCTGTTCGTCTACGGCCTGGTCGTCGTCGCCGGCAGGTTGTCGCTCGCTCGCTTTCTCGACCGATTCCCTGCGCTGCCGCTGGGTGCGGTGGCGCTCGCGATCATCAGTGGCGGCCTGATGATCATGGCACTGTGGACCGCCCCAATCGCGATGGTCCTCGGCGCGACCTTGTTCGGCCTCGGTGTCACGCTTAGTACGCCAGCGTTCTTCTCCGCGATCTTCGCGACCGCAAAGCCCAGCGAACGTGGCGCCGCCTCGGGAACGGCCAGCGTATTTCTTGATCTTGGACTGGGGGGCGGGCCGATGCTACTCGGGTTCGCCGCTCAAGCAGGCGGCATTCCGTTCGCGTTCGGTACGGCGGCGGTAGTGGCGCTGGCTGGATGCGGATGGACCCTTCTGATCCGGCGTGGCGGCCGCACAACGAGCTCCAGTGCGGCGTGATGTCATAGCACTCATGAACCGCAGCGACGCGGCTCACAGTCGCGAGCGGAACGGTGGGCGAAGCTGGTTCGAGACGTTTGTCGAACGGACACAGCAGCTCGTCAGTCGCGCGCCGTTCTTCTTCGTGTGCGTGTGCATCATTGTTGCCTGGGCGATCAGCCTGCCTTTCTTCAGCGACGCCAAGACTTGGATGGCGGTGATCCACACCGTCTCAAGTGTCCTAGCCCTGCTGCTCTTGGTTCTTCTGGAGAACTCCAGTCGCCGTGCCGAGGAGGCGGCGCAGGAGAAACTCAACGTCCTGGCTGAGGGCCTCTCTGATCTCATGGAGTCACAGGCCCACCACGACCCTCAACTTCAGGACGCCGTTAAACGCCTGCGCGACGCGGTCGGTTTGGAGGAGCGGCACTGAGTTGGTGCAAGAGTCTGGACATTCCACCTCAGGACAGCAGTTTGTCGAGGATGGCTGCAAGCTGCTCCCGCTCCCGGTGGTTCAGGCGAGCGCCCACCGTCGACCCCTCAGCAACCCGCGCAGCCAGCTTCGCCCGTAGCCTCTGACCGCGTCTGGTCAGTCGGAGCAGCTTGACACGCCGATCCGGTCCGGTCACGCGCTCCACCAGGCCACGCGTCTCGAGTCGGTCTGCAAGACCAGTCACGTTGGAGGCATCGCAGGAAAGGTGCTCGGCCAGACCGCCCATCGCCGACGGGTTCTCGAGCCACAGCACGGTGCGGGCCTGCAACGGAGTCAAACCGAGCGTTCCGGCGAGGTCAGCGAAGTCAGACTTGGCTCGCTCGGCCACTGCAAACAGCTGGCGGGTCAGGGCGTGCACCTCGGCCAGGTCGGGACTCGCTGGCTCGGACACCTACTCAGAGTACTGACAATCCTCAATAGTTGACAGTAACCAGCACCTGGTGCGCTTGTGGTCATTCGGCTGTGTTCGTTCAGGCAGACAGACAGCCATGCATCCGATACTAAGCGGCGTCAATATTTGATATTTACCAGTATTTGGTTGATGCTTGACGAAGTGCTTGATCACATCAATCATTGAGGAGAGCCACTATGAGTGGATCGGCCATTCACAAGGATTCAGCTACCGCAAAGGTTCGCACGCCGGAAGTCGGATTATCCGCCGCGTTGGCCTGGCGGACCGGCGCCTGGGGTGCCGGTATCGCCATCGTCATCAATCTGATCGTGCTTGGTCTGGGTCGTATCGCCGGTGCTGACATGAGTGTGCAGCCTCCGGGCTCGCCTGCGCCGATGACGATCGGGGTCGTGCAGGTCGTGGCCACCGTGTTAGTGCCGCTGCTGGTGGCCACCGGGCTGCTGATCGCGGTTCGCGGTCGTAGCGCTCGTGCCTGGCGGCTGCTCGCCGTCGTCGGGCTGGCGGTCGGCCTGATCACCGTAGCCATGCCGGTACTGGCGACGGCGACGGCTGCAACCACCACCGTCCTGGCGACGATGCACGTGGTCACTGGACTCGCGTGGTTCATTCTCGTCTGGCGTGCTGCCCGACGCGCTCAGGCCGTGGCCAGGTAACGGTGGATCTGTTGAATGGCGGCAGCTCCCTCACCTACGGCTGAGGCGACCCGCTTCACTGAACCGTGCCGCACATCACCGGCAGCGAAGACACCTGGAGTGCTCGTTTCTTGCGGCAACGGGGGTCGGTCCAGGGGCCAGTGCACGAGATCGGAACCGGTGACAAGGAACCCCCGCGAGTCACGCTCCACCGTGTCGGCAAGCCAATCGGAGTGCGGATCGGCCCCGATGAGCACGAAGAGTCCATCGGCCGGCTCCGTCCATTCTCCACCGGTCGCCGAGTCTTTCAGGGTCACAGCTTCCAGACGGCCTCGACCCTCGAGGCGCGTAACCACCGTGTTGTGCCAGACGTTGATGTTGGATGTGCGTTCCAGCTCGTTGATCAAATACGCCGACATCCGCTCGGACAGTGAGGGACCGCGTATCAGCAGCGTGACTAGTGAGCTAAGGCGGGCTAGGTGTACCGCAGCTTGTCCGGCCGAGTTCGCACCGCCGACTACGAAGGCTCGCTGGCCTTCCATGGCCGCTGCCTCGGTCACTGCCGCGCCGTAGAACACCCCAGCTCCGAGCAGCGCATCTGCACCGGGCACGTCGAGGCGGCGGTATGTCACACCGGTGGCGATCACGACCGCGCGGCTACGGGCCTGGCTCCCATCAGCGAGCCTCAACAGGCGCTCCCAGCCGGATACCCCGAGTCCCACGGCGGATTGCACGAACACGATTTCAGCGCCCATCACCATCGCCTGTTCCATTGCCCGGGAGGCCAGTTCGCGGCCGCTGATGCCACGCGGGAAGCCCAGGTAGTTGCGGATCAGGGATGTGGTTCCCGCCTGCCCGCCAATGGCCTCGGGCTCCAGCAACAGGGTTTTCAAGCCCTCTGATGCCGCGTACATGGCCGCGGTAAGTCCGGCGGGACCGCCGCCTACCACGGTGAGGTCGTAAAGCGTGCTCTTGGGCCGGGTCTGTACGCCAAGTACCTCAGCGATTTGCTCGTTCGGCGGGTCGATCAAGACCCGACCATCGAAGAGCAGCACGACCGGTTGGTCAAGGACTGCAACGTCAGCCTGTTCCAACAGCTGACGCCCTTCAGGTTTGGTGACGTCATAGAAACCGTGGGGAATGCTGTTCCGCGTGAGCAGGTCACGCAGCTGGTGGGAGCGTACGGACCACTGCGGCCCGACAATCCGCACAATCTCCGGTTGAGAGCCCGCGACTACCGCAGCTCGGCTCCACTGGCTGAGCAGCTCCGAAATCGTCGGATAAAGCTCAAGCTCGGGGTTGCCCCATGGTTTGTTCACGTAGTGATCAACTTGACCGAGCGCCATCGCTCGCACAGCAGCCTGCCCGCCAAGGAAATCACCGTAGGTGATGAGCAGTAGCCGTTTTGCGGCCGGATGTAGCTGATGGCAGGCAGTGAGGAAGTCAACTCCGCTGGTGCCAACCAGCCACTGGCCCGCGATGATCACAGCGACCTCGTCGTCGGCGTCAAGCTCTGTCAGCGCAGCCTCGGGGGTGGCGGCGGTGACAATGCGGTAATCAGCTTTGAAGCGTCGCGTGAGGTCACGCTCCAGCGCTGCGAGCACTTGGCTGTCCCTATCCACAGCCAGCAGCACCGGTTGCGACATGGTGGCTATCACACTCCGGGTGCCTCTGCCGTACCTTTCGGACCCGGTGCCGGCATGAGCGTTTCATCGGTATAGCACCAAATCCAGTCCTCACCGGGCTCGAGGGAGCGAACGATCTGATGGCTCGGAGCGTGCTCTCGAGCGTGCCGGCTGGCGTGCTGGTTCTTGGAGGAGTCGCAGCACATCACGAGGCCGTCGGTCATGCACATCCGCAGATGCACCCAGGTATCTCCTTGATCAAGACATGCCTGGCAACCTTCCGACTGCGGCTCGACGTCAAGAATCTGATCAAGGTGGGTGCACTCCCGCGCCGGTTTTCCGCGTATGCGCTGGAGAGCAAACCGGACAGTCTCCAGCAGTCCCATTGGCCTTCTCCTGTCTGGATCGCTTCGTGGTCTCACTAACAGTCTCCTGCGTAGTGCTGCGCCTCGCGCGCGTGGCCCGACGGGCTAGCGTGTGGCAATGCCCGACTACGGCCGTGACCTGACGTTTGGATACTTCCTCATTCCCAACGCCGCCGACCCACTGCTCGACACGGCCCGCGAGATCGAGGCTCGTGGCCTCGACTGGATCGGTATTCAAGATCATCCATACCAGCGCCGCTTTGTGGACACCTGGGTCCTGCTCGGCGCGATCGCGGCTGCCACCACCCGGGTGGGCTTCTTCCCCGACGTAGCAAACCTCCCTCTGCGCCCTCCGGCTGTGATGGGGAAGGCCGCCGCCAGCCTCGACGTGCTGAGCGGCGGACGCTTCGAGCTGGCATTGGGTGCCGGCAGCTTCTGGGACGCCGTCGAGGCGTACGGCGGGCCGCGACGCTCGCCGCGGGATGCGCTCACGGCACTCGAGGAGGCAATCCAGGTCATCCGCCTGACGTGGAGCGGCGAGCGCAACCTTCGGTTCAACGGGGCGCACTACCGTCTCGCCGGCGCGCATTCCGGGCCCGTGCCCGTTCATCCGATCGGTATTTGGCTCGGTGTTTACGGTCCGCGGGCGCTACGCCTCGCGGGCCGGCTGGCGGATGGTTGGGTGCCGTCTCTGCAACGCGAGATTGCACTGCTGGCCGAGGGCTCGGCCCGCCTCGACGATGCCGCAGCGGACGCAGGGCGCGAACCGTCGGAGATTCGGCGCGTGATCAACGTCAACGGCCAGATCACCGACGGCGCCCGCTTCGGCCTGCTACGCGGTCCAGTCGATCAGTGGGTCGACGAGCTCACCGACATGGCGGTCGGATACGGCTTTGACACGTTCATGTTCTGGGGGGAGGGTGATGATCAGCTGCCGCGCTTCGCCGAGGAGGTCGCGCCGGCCGTACGCGTACAGGTGGCCGCCGAGCGCGGACGGTCCTAGCGAGCGTCCGGAAGCGAAAGCCGAAACCGCAAGTGGCTTCGGAATTGGGTGAACGGGTACAGGTCGTGCATGCCCGCCTTCGGCTTCCATGCCTCGCAGGAGCAGGTCCATCCCAGCGAACTGCTGGCGGCGGTGCAGCGCGCCGAGGAGGCGGGCTTCGATGCGGCGATGTCGTCGGACCACTTCTCGCCGTGGAGCGAGCGGCAAGGTCAGTCCGGGTTTGCCTGGTCCTGGCTCGGTGCCGCCCTGCAGGCCACCACCCTTCCATTCGGGGTTGTTAACGCGCCGGGCCAGCGCTACCACCCTGCCGTGATTGCCCAGGCCATCGGCACGCTAGGCACCATGTATCCCGGCCGGTTCTGGGCGGCGCTCGGCACCGGCGAGGCCAGCAACGAGCACATCACCGGTACCGGCTGGCCGCGCAAGCAAGTTCGCAACGACCGGCTGCGGGAGTGTGTCGACATCATTCGGGCGCTGCTCCGAGGCGAAGAGGTGAGCCACGATGGGCTGGTCCACGTCGACCGGGCGCGGGTATGGACCCGACCGCCGGAACCGCCGCCGCTGCTCGGCGCCGCTGTCAGCGTGGACACAGCACGCTGGTGCGCAGTATGGGCCGACGGGCTGATCACGGTCAATGCTGATCGAGAGCAACTGCGCCGTCTGGTCGACGCCTACCGGGCGGCGGGCGGGCGCGGACGGTTGCATCTGCAGGTCCATCTGAGCTGGGCACCCGACGAGGCGGATGCCGAGGCGATCGCCCACGAGCAGTGGCGTAGCAACGTGTTCCCGCCACCCGCCTGCTGGGACATCGATAGCGCTGAAACCTTCGATGCCATCTCCCAGGACGTGCCGATCGAGCGGGTGCGGCAGGTCGTGAACATCTCCTCCGACCTCGGCTGGCACACTGCCCAATTCGCGGCGTACACGGAGCTGGGTTTTGATGAGATCGCACTGCACCACGTCGGGCAGAAGCAAGACGATTGGATCGAGATTTTCGGTGCGAAGGTTCTGCCGCAGCTGAGGTAGAGCGCCTACCCTACGCCGACGCCCGTCGGGACGGCGTTCTCCAGGGAACGTGTGGGACACCGGACCCGATCAATCTTCAAGGGTGCCGAGGACCGCTCGTGCGCTGTCGAGGAGGGCCTCGACCAGACGGTTCGGGCCTCGACGCCACACGGCCGCCAACTCGATGGTGGCGGAGTTTTGCAAAGGCATGAGGTGGATGCTCTGCTCTTCGGGCAGCCGAAGCTGTTGGGTCGCGCTTTCGGGCACCAGCGCAACGCCAAGACCGCAGGCGACCATGGCGAGTTGGCTGACGATCGACTGAGCGGCGTGGCGGGCGTCGGGGGCAAAGCCTGCTGCCCGGCAACAGGCGACGATCTGGTCGTGGTAGTCGGGTGAGATGGTGCGGGGTATCCACACCCAGGGCAGGTCCGCTGCCAGCGTCAACCCTTCCGTGGATGGGGGTGGTGCCCAGGCTGCTGGTATGGCGAGGACGAAGCGTTCCGTGCGGAGGCGGACCTGGACGCAGTCTGACGGAGTCGCGAGTTGGCGGACGAAGGCTACGTCCAGTTCGCGGCGGCGTACGGCCTGAACGGCGACGTGGCTGTCGATTTCTGCTACGCGGATCTCGACGGCAGGCCTGCGTCGCCTGAAGTGCTCCAACGTCGCGGGTAACGGGTCGAGGAAAGCAGAGGTGACGGCGCCGATGCGGAGTTGTCCGGCTGCCCCTTCGGCTACTGCCTGGGCGGCGGCATCGGCGGATTCGGCGGCACCGACGACAATGCGGCAGCGGTCGAGGAACACTGTGCCGGCTGGTGTGAGTGCAACCTCACGCGTAGTGCGGTGCAGAAGCGTCACGCCGAGCCGTCGTTCGATGGCCTTGATGGCTTGAGAGAGCGGCGGCTGTGACATGTGGAGTCGTACGGCAGCCCGTCCGTAGTGCAGCTCCTCGGCGACGGCGATGAAGTAGCGCGCCTCCCGAACGTCGACCATTGAGTTGCTCAGCCTCTTACTGCTGGATGCATTTAGACCTTCACTCTACAGAAGAGGTCGGGTGGACTGGTGTCATGACCTTCTCCAAGAAGCTGCGCGAGTTCAGGCTGCCTCTCACCATTGCCGGCACCAGCCTCGACGTTGCCGGGATGTACCGCGACGGAAGCGGAGTCCCGCTGGTGTTCCTGCACGGCTTCGGCTCCACCAAGGAGGACTACGCCGATGTGATCCAGCAGGCGTCGCTGGCCGATCGACCGGTCCTTGCCTACGACGCGCCCGGCTGCGGTATCACTGCCTGCTCCAATCCATCGATCGTGTCGATCCCGTTCCTGGTATCGGTCGCCACCGCAGTGCTGGAGGCCAAGGGCATCAAGCGGTACCACCTCATCGGCCACTCGATGGGTGGCCTGACGGCGTTGCTGCTCTCCGGCAAGCAGCCCGCACAGGTGGCCAGCTTCGTCGACATTGAAGGCAACCTCGCCCCCGACGACTGCTTCCTCAGCCGCCAGATCATCAGCCACCCGCACGACGACCCCCAGACCTTCCTGGCAGAGTTCGCTGACCGTGCCTGGAACTCCCGCTACTACGCCAGCACCTTGTATGCCGCCTCGCTGCCGTACAAGGTCCGAGCGGAGGCTGTCCGCCCGATCTTCGAATCCATGGTCGAACTGTCGGACCACGGCAACCTCCTCAACCGGTTCCTGGCGCTGCCGATGCCGCGGATGGTCATGTACGGCGAGCAAAACCGCTCCCTCTCTTACCTGCCCCGGCTAGCCGACGAAGGTGTCCAGCTTGCCGAGATCTCCAGCAGCGGCCACTTCCCGATGTACTCCAATCCAGTCGAAATGTGGTGCCGTATCACCGACTTCATCCTTGGCACCGGCCAGTAGCTCCATGGTGCTCGTCTCTGTCCTCATCGCCCCCGCTCTCATGGCAGTTGCCACGGCAGCTGAGCGACGCCTCGGATCCTCTGCCGCCGGATGGATCGCCGCGCTGCCTGTCAGCCTGGCCTTCGCTGTGCTGGCCGTCGCAGCCGACAGCGGCGCTGCCCATGCCGGCGCAATGGCTCTCAGCGCCGGAGCACACGTCTTCGCTCAAGTCATCTTCGGCACTGTGTTCGCGGCCGCTGTTGTACGCCGTGGCTTGATCCTCGGCGGCGCCGCCGGCACCGTGGCTTACCTAGTGTGCTCCCTGGTCCTCGCCCAAGTTCCGGACCTGCTCGCCATTTCCGTGGCCATCCCAGCGCTGATTGCGGCTCCTCGCCTCATCCCAGCAGGGCCACCGATCGCCGGCTCCACCAGAGGTGGGACCAGCATCGCGATCAGTTGCGCAGCCAGCATGGCGATCGTCGCTGTCGCCGTGGTCACGGCCCGACTGGCAGGACCAGTCATCGCCGGCGCCGTCACTGCCTTCCCGACCATGAGCACCGCCCTGGCCGTCATGATCGGCACCCGCCGCAACTGCTCCGCCGCCGCGGCGGCGCTACTCGGCTTGGTCCGTAGCCTGCCGTGCTACCTCACCTTGTGCCTGGTCTTCACATTGCTGCAGCCAACGCTCGGCCTGTCCGCACTCGCATTTGCCCTGCTGGCCTGCCTGGCAGTCGCACACCTGACTTGGACACGGGTTCCGCTCCCGCCGCGTCGAAGTGGTGCTCGCTCGGCCGGCGAGCCTCGCGAAGCTAGGGTCGAGTCATGATCAAGATTTGCTTCGCGGGAGTCACCGGCTGGACAGCGCCGCCGATGGTAACTGCGATCGATGCGGCGGATGACCTCAGCCTGACCTGTGGGGTGTCACGATCGGCTGCCGGGCGGACACTGGCCGAGGCCACCGGTTCCCGAAGCGATGGGTCGATCTACGCCTCGGTGTCGGAGGCGTTGCGGTCCGCGGACATCGACGTGCTCGTCGACTACACCAGCGCTGCTGCAGTCAAGGAGAACGTCTTGACGGCCGTACGAGCCGGAGCGCATGTGGTGGTCGGCTCCAGCGGGCTTAGCGCCGACGACTACGCCGAGCTCGACCGTCTCGCCCGCGACCGGGGTGTGGGTGTGGTTGCCGCGGGCAACTTCTCGATCATGGCCGCGATCTTGAAGCGCGCCGCGGCGATGGCGGCCCAACATCTGGAGCACTGGGAGATCCTCGACTACGCCAGCTTTGACAAGCCAGACGTGCCCAGCGGCACTTCGCGAGAACTCGCCGAAACCCTGGCAAAGATCCACATCCCACAGTCCGCGATGCCGCTACCGCAGTTGGCCGGGCCGGTCGAGGCACGCGGCGCCGAGGTGGCGGGCACCAGGGTCCACTCGGTGCGGCTGCCAAGCTTCGTGGTGAGCACCGAGATCGTTTTCGGCGGCGCCGGGGAGCGGCTGGTGATGCGCCATGATCCGGGCGAAAGCCCCAATCCGTACGTGGCCGGCACGCTTCTCGCCGTCCGGAAGGCCGGGGACGTTCCGGGCGTACGCCGAGGATTGGACTCACTGATGTTCGACGCAGCAACTGGTCCCTGAAGCCTCCAAGACGGTGGCAGGCTCCATTCATGGACCAACGAGAGCTTGCACGCTTTGCCGGGGCTGCAGTGATGATCACCGGTGGAGGGCACGGTATCGGCCGGGCCTGTGCCTCCCGGATGGCCGAGGAAGGCGCCCGGATCGCGGTGGCCGACATCGACCAGACCGCAGCCCGACAGGTCGCCTCGAGTCTGAGTCACGAGGAGCAGCGCCAGGTGGCTGTCCGGCTGGATGTGACCGATGTGTCCTCAGTCGAGCGCGCGGTCGCCGATGCAGCATCCGAACTCGGCGGAATCGACGTCTTGATCAACGTGGCCGGCGGCGACACCGACCACGGCGCATTCGTGGAAACGACCGACGAGGTGTGGATCCGAATGATCGAGCTCAACTTGCTCAGTGTCGTCCGATGCTGCCGGGCAGCGATTCCTCACCTGCGGCGCAGCGCCAAGAGTCCCGCGATCGTCAACGTCAGCTCGGTCAACGCCCTCGCCGCCCTGGGCAGCGAACCATACTCGTCCGCGAAAGCAGGAATCGGCGCCCTCACGATCAATCTTGCGGCCAGTCTGGCCGCCGACGGCATCCGAGTGAACACTGTCGCGCCAGCCACCATCAGGACTCGAAACTGGGAGGGACAGGAGGGCGGTGCCGATCGCTTACGCCACCTCTATCCGCTGGGACGCGTGGGGGAACCCGAGGACGTCGCTGCTGCGGTCGCCTTCCTTGCTTCCAGCGACGCCGCGTGGATCACCGGACACACACTCCCCGTCGACGGGGGACTCATGACCGGTGCCCGACCGATCTAGGCAGGCCGTAAGCACGGCCAGAAGTAGGGCAGGACAGTGCCGGCGTAATAGGCGGGGACCCGGCCCGCCATCGGCTCGGATTCATGATCAAACGAGCAAAGCGGATGCAGCCGATCGTTGGCTTCGGGATCGACCGAATAGCGGCCGCCGCCGAGGAAACTGAGGGGCGCCACGACGGCCCCATTCTTCGGATGGAGAACCTTGACACGGATCTCCCGCCTCCGCCCGAGGCGCTCGAAACCACTCGCACCAAGCTCGACGATTCCATGAAGTACCCGCTCTACCGGGCAGCCATAACTTTCAGCAATACACACATATAAATCGGTCGCTCAAGCCACTATTAATGCGACCGTCCTAGTCCCTCGTCCGAAAGCGGTTGATCGCATGTGGTTCCGCAGGCACTGGTATTGGCCCTCGGGGTACATAGTTGTTGGCATCATCGTGGCGCTGCTCACCAACAACATCCACCTCTCCAGCCTCTCAGGTATTTTGTTATCGATACTGGCGGTACTCCTGTGGCCGTTCATACTCGGCGCAGCCCTCTGCCGCCTCCTGGGCTTTCACATCCCGGGCATCGATATCACCTGACCCGCCCTGAAGGCCTCAATCGTCTTCGGGCGCTCGCCGGTCCTCGTTGCCTGCTGTTGATGTTCGGTCCGCCTCCGACTTCGAGGATGGCGTCGGTGAACGCGCCCGGGGCTCCTTGGGGCACGTTGTGTCCGATGCCTTCGAGGATTCGATGCGAGTACGCGCCTGAGAACTTCTCGTACTGATACCACCAGCCCAGCTCCGCCTTGGGCGGCAGCGGCTTTTGGTTTGCCTCGAGGTTGACGATCAGGTAGCCGCTCGCCGACACGAGTCCGGTACAGCGTTCCGGGCAAAGGGCGGCGACGATGTCGGCCGAACGCGCGCCCCAATCGAAGCCGGCCACGATCGCGCGCTCGATCTCCAACGCATCCATCAACGCGATGACATCGACCGCCAGCATCGCTTGCTCGCCGTTGCGGAATGTCTCGTCTGACAGGAAGCGCGTGGTCCCGAAACCGCGCAGATACGGGACGATCACTCGATAGCCCGCCTCTGCCAACCCCGGGCATACGTCGACGTAACTGTGGATGTCGTACGGCCAGCCGTGCAGCAGAACGACCACCGGGCCCTCGGCAGGGCCGATGTCGACGTAGCCGACACTCAAGAGGCCGGCATCGATCTGGCGAAGAAGGCCAAAGGAGCTGCTCGGCACGGCGGCGGAGAAGCCCGAAGAGGCTTCGACAGACATCTGAGTGCCCTAATCTTCGGAGGTTGAGCCCACGGCCGCCACCGCTTCCAGAATCACATCCGTCACGGCTTGAGGATGCGAGACCATGACCACGTGCGAGCTGTCGACTTCGGTAATGGTCGCGCCGGCTCGCTGCGCCATTGAGCGGTCATCGGTGTCGGCGGCGTCGGAGGCAACAACGGCGGCCTGACGTTCGATGCCCACCGCCGAAGCGCGGAGATCAACGCAGTGACCTGAAGGTGTCACGCAGCTCCTGCGAGAGGATCTGCGGCTGCTCCCAGGCGGCGAAGTGCCCGCCCTCCTCAACCCGGTTGTAGTGAACGAGCCTCGGATACGCCTTCTCCGCCCAGCTCTGCGGAGCCGGATAGAGCTCGTCCGGGAAGACGGTCACGCCGACCGGGATCTCTACGCCCTTGACGTCGAAGAAGGCCAGATGGCTCTCCCAGTAGAGGCGGGCCGACGAGACCGCCGTATTCGTCAGCCAATAGTGGGTGACGTTGTCGAGGACGTCGTCTCGCGAGAGGCCTCCCGGATCTCCGGCGAAAGCGCGTGCGATGAGCTGGTAGCTGCGCTCATCGTGATCGAGCATCCAGGCCGCCAGGCCGACCGGCGAATCCGCGATGGCGTAGAGCGTCTGCGGGCGGTTCGCCATCTCGTTGGCATAGCCCACGCCGGTCGCAAAGAAGTGCTTCAGGATCTCGTATGCCTTCTCCTCATCGCCCGAGAGACCGTCTGGCTTGGGACCGCCGGTGGCGAGCGCCTTCGAGACCTCAGGCGGAACGGTCGCTGGCATGTTGGTGTGAATGCCCAGCAGTCCTTCGGGCTTCAACAGAGCCAACTGCTCGGTGACGGCATTCCCCCAATCACCGCCCTGGGCGACGTATCGGGTGTACCCGAGGCGCTCCATCAGCACGACCCAGGCCTTTGCAATGCGGATCGGATCCCAACCGGTCTCGCGCGGCTTGCCTGAGAACCCATGGCCGGGCAGCGACGGAATCACCAGATGGAACGCATCCGCCGAGTCGGCCCCATGCGCCGTGGGGTCGGTGAGCGGATCGATGATCTTGAGCTGCTCGATGGTCGAGCCCGGCCACCCGTGGGTCACAATCAGCGGCAGCGCATCCTCATGCTCGGAGCGCACGTGGATGAAGTGGATGTCCACCCCATCGATCTCGGTGATGAAGTGCGGCAGAGCCGCAAAGCGCTCTTCGAACTTGCGCCAGTCATAATCCGTGGCCCAATAGGCCGCCAATGCCTGAATCGTCTCAAGCTGCACGCCCTGCGAGGCATCCGTCTCCCGGTCGGGCCAGCGCGTCGCCGCGATGCGTCGACGGAGATCCGCCAGGTCGTCTTCCGGAGTGCTGACGTTGAAGGAGCGAATCTCGGTGAGGCTTTCGACTCTGCTACTCATGACGACCTCCGTTGCTGGTGGGGGCGGGTTCGAGAGGGACAACGACAAGAAATGGGTTGATTCTGCACGAAACCGACCCTGGAGCCGTCATAGGCCTGTCCCCCGCCAGCCGGAGCCGTCTCCGAAGCAGCCGCTCGGTCTCGACATCCTTTCTGGTCACGCGAATTCGCTCACACTACTGCTGCCCACACCGGATGAACAGCGGCGAAACCAGACGTTAAAGAGTGATTCACCGATAGGCATCCCGCAGCCAACGCATCCCAGGCGACGCCAGTGAACATCGGCCGCCGCATGGCTGAGAAGCTGAACCCGAACGCCGAGCTCGTTGCCGACGACACTTCGCCGCGCTAGCCCATCCCGACTTCACGATTGACCTACGTTGGGCTTGCACAACCAGTCCACTCCGTCGCCAGGGGCGACCCCAGCAGGCAGCGTGAGGAGCCAGTGTCATCGGACCCGATATCCGACGATGAGCATCCGGCAGTCGACGACGAAACGCTTTCCGAGGTCGTCCGTCGACCGACCAGAACAGCAGGCGATCTGTCCGAAGTCGCCGACGCCTCACCGGGGATCACGACGGAGGACCTTGCTCGCGATCTTGAGGCGGTCGCCTCCAAGCCCGGAGTTCCAACCGAGAGGGAGTTACTCGTAGAACTACTCCGGCGGGTAGAGCGCATCGAGCAGCATCTCGGAATCGCCGGTGCCGGCCCTTATGACGATTACTGCCGCAAGCCAGGCGCTGGCGACGGGCAAGATCGTCGACGTCGATATGGGCCGCGCCAACACAGCGCCGTTCCTGAACCTCGCCTCGATAGGTCTGTCGGTGAAGGTGGCGCTCGCACTGAAACCGGGCCTCAAGCGACGGCTGGGCCCCGCGGCGTATCCGTTCGCCGCCGTCCTCGCCTTCCGCCAGCACCGTCCGTTCAGCGCATGGCTGGAGTTTCCCGCGGGCGACCTCGACCGGATCGAACTCGACGACCTTCTGCAGGTCGGGATCGGCAACGGACGGCACTACGGCGGGGGCGCCACGGTGGCGCCCAACGCCAGCGTCGACGACCATGTCCTGGACGTCTTCGCGATCCAAAAGGGCAGACTCCGCGATCATGTGAGCATCGCCAGTCTGCTTAAGAGCGGTCGGTTCGTCGAGCACGAGAAGGTCCGGCACTTCACCACAACCGAGGTCGTCGTAAGGACCGACGACGATCAGTCGGTCAACCTCGATGGAGAGATCGCTACGACGACGCCGAGCCGGTTCTCCGTCCAACCCAATGCCATCGACGTGATCGTCCCGAAGCACGTCACGTACATTCGCCACGAGCGGGAGTAGGACAACGCGGCCCTCCCTGGAGATCGTCGAGTGAACCGTGCCACACCGGTCAGGAGCCACTTCGCCGGGAGAAAGTGCTCACTCTGGCTGGTTATCCGCTGGTCCGGCAATCCGATATGGCGTGTCGAACCCCTCGTACATAAGGTGGGCGAGCATGCCTTGGGCAGCGTGCTTGAGGTTGTGGCAGTGGTCCATCCAGATGCCGGGGTTGTTTGCCACGAACGCGATGTCGTAAGTCTCGCCGGGCAGTAGGTTGAGCGAGTCGACCCACCACGGGCTGCCAGTGGCCGCCACATCATCGCGACCCAGAACGACTACGTGGTGGCCATGAAGGTGCATCGGATGCACTTCGCCGCTGTGGTTCTCGACGCGCATCACAACCACGTCTCCCTCACGCACCACATACATCGGGACATGCGGGAAGAGCTGGCCGTTGATCGACCACCACATGCCGGGCCGGCCTTTTACGAACCCTGGCCGACGATCGATCCGATAGTCGAACCGTCGGTTGGGTCGGGCCGGATCGAAGCCGAGTGGGGCTGGTGCGCCGTAGGCCAACAGGTCCAGCTCCGCAGCCGGCTGCGGGGGCGGCGCAGGCGCATCTGCGCCCGCGGGTCCAACGACGATCGCGCTCGCCTTGGACAGTTGGACCCTGACCGCGGTGCCGTCGCCGGGCACTCTCACCTCGAGATCTGCCCGGGCACCCGCGGTGAGCGTCACCGAGCGTCCGGACACCTCGGTGGGTTGATGCACGTCGGTGCCGTCCACAGCGAGGAGGCGGTAGGAGGCGTTGGTCCAGATCGTCATCGGCCCGTTGTCGGTGTTGGTGACCCGGACCCTGACCCGTTGGCCGGGTTGCGCCCGTAGCTGAAGGTCCTCTGCCTGGCCGTTGATGGTCCGCACACCGCCGTAGGTATGCGCGACCGCTGAGATGTCGACCTGCTGTGCGACGCCCGACTTCGGCATGACCACGAGTGACCCGAGCAGCCCGCCTGCGACCTGAGGGTTGGAGACCTGGTGAGAGTGATACCAGTACGTGCCGGCCTGGTTGGCGACGAAACGGTAGGCGAAGTCGCCTCCGACCGGCACCGCGTCCTGAGTTACACCGGCTACGCCGTCCATGGCATTGGGAACATCGAGGCCGTGCCAATGGAGCGTCACCCCATCGGCGACCGACTCGTTACGGAGGTGCACCTCGATCAACTGACCCTGCGTGGCGCGGATCTCCGGCCCCGGTGATGTGCCGTTGATGGTGAATCCCTGAATGGACCGGCCACCAACGCTCAGTGTCTGTTGTCGGGTCACCAGGTCGACCCGTACGTCTGCGGGACGTGCCGGATCGACGACCAGATCGGTGATCAAGCCCGGCTCCGAGTGGTGGCTGTGCACATCGCCCTGCACGTGGCCACCGTGCCCGCCGCCGCTCGGATTGGGCGTGTCGCCACCGCCGTAATCGAGGTAGCCCATATCCATCACCGAGTACACAGCCGGCACCCGGCTGGCCTGCCAGAGCCAGGCCAAGGGGCCAATGATGGCGACGGTTGCCAGGACCGGCAGGACGACCTTCAGGATCCGTCGGCCCCCGCTGCTTACGCCAGCCTTGGGTGGCCGGCGAGCGGAGTCGCCGGTCATCACACCGGGGTGGCGGTCCGCGCCTGTTCGTGTTCGACCGCTGCCGGCGCTGTCGCGCGAAGCCGACGACCGGCATAGAGGGCCACGCCGAACAGCGCCAGGGCGTTGAGCCCGTGCAGGGCACCCGCCAGCGGGAATTCATGGCCCAGGAAGCCGATCTGGCCCTGCGCGACCACCAGCACGAACACGATCAACGGCCCACTTGATCGCTCCGCGCACCTTGGTGAAGAACGACGCGATCAGCAGTAGCAGCGCGATCCCCGGCACCACGAAGGTCCCATTGATGCCGTGTATGAGGATGCCGAAAACCTCAGGAAATGGGGTCGCGCCCGTCTCGATGCTTCCTTCGATAACGGCTTTGTCGAACACGCCGCCGCCGTCGACCCACTTGCCGAGTCCGGCAATTGCCCAAACCATGACCATCGCCTGGACAGCTACCTCAGCGGCCACTAGATAGGCGAGCACCTTGTACGCAGTTCTCATGATGTTGCCTCCTCTTCACGCGCTGGGGACCCGTGTCCCAACGCTTTCTCCCTTACGCAGTAAGAGGGAATGAGGTAGGCCGCAAATACAGTAGAGGCTGGCCTCGGGTTGTCGGGGTAGGCCAACCCCGTATCAGCGGAGCAGCATTCGGCGGATCATAGACCTGTGACCATGGCCCGGCTTCGGCTGTACGCGCTGACGACCGTGGGCGGATTTTTGCTCACGTATCAGCTGCTCAACGAGGCAATGTCACCTGATGGCCCGTCATTCACCGACCTTGTGTGGGTCCTCCTCGTCGTCCCGATGTACGCCGTGGGCGCATGGCTGACCTGGCGGCTGCCCACACATCCGCAACCGATTCGGTTACTTGTCGGCGGCACCGGATCCATGGCGACCGGGGCGTTGGGGACCCTCATAGCCAGCCAGCCACAGTTGATCAACGCACCGTGGTTCCCGGTGCTGAGCATGCTGAGCCTTGAGGCGTCATCATCGGCGGGGTTGGCACTGGCGCTTCTCATTGGCAGCTATCCAGATGGCTTCGTCGAACGCAGATGGCAGCGGCTGACGCTGCGCTTGTCGTGGCTTGTTCTCATCGCTCCGCCGCTCGCTCTGCTTGCATCACCCGTCGTGCCGGTGTCCCCCTGGGTGGCCGAGAGCCCTGCTGTCCCCAACCCATATGCGGTCAGCTGGCTCGCCTGGCTAGCGGAGCCGGCTCTTTGGCTGGCAGTGAACAGCTGGTGGGTCGTTGTCGTCGGCGCGCTGGTCATGTCTGCACGTTTTGTCGCGGCCGATGCCGCGGGCCGCGCCCGGATGCGAGTCCTCTTCGTTGCCGTCATCGGACTCACCCTCTATGCCGCGGGTTACATGATGTACGCACTTGGCGCACCAGACGACTCCGTCCTGGTCGTCACGCTGCTCACTTTGGGGTCGCTGTCCGCGATCCTTCTTCCCGGCGCAATCATCTACGGGATTCTGCGCCACCGGCTCTTCGATCTGGATCTCGTGGTCCGCAAGTCCGTTGCATACGGCACAGCATCGTTGCTCATCGCGGCGGCTTATGCAGTCATCGCGGCCACGCCGGGTCTGATGCTGGGCAATCGGGTACCGGTGACCCTGGCCGTTGTCATCACTATTGCTGCTGCCCTTGCCTTCCAGCCCCTGCGCCGACGGCTCGAGTCCGCTGTCAGCAGCCGGCTGTTCGGGGACCGCGTGCAGCAGTATCAGTTACTCAAGAACCTCGGCGCGACGATGGAGCAAACGGCCGAACTCGACGAGCTGCTGCCCCGACTCGCGAGGGCCGTCCGTGACGGAATCGGTGCAAGCTGGGTGCGGATCCGGCTGTGCGAAGCTGATGGCAGCTGGCTTCCCGATCCGGTCGGCGTCGCAGGCGAGGTGACCGAGGAGGGGGCCGTCGGCGTCGACTTGGTTCACGCGGGCGAACAGGTGGGACGAATCGATCTTGGTCCCAAGCCGGGTGGCTACGCCACTGCTGATCTTGAACTTTTGACGACCGTGGCCGCGCAAGCTACGACAGCAGTCGCCAACGTTCGGCTCGCCACTCAGCTCAAAGAAGGACTCGAGGAGCTGTCAAGCTCTCGCGTACGTCTCATTGCAGCGCAGGACGCGGAGCGTCGTCGCATTGAGCGCGATCTACATGACGGGATCCAGCAGGAGGTCGTAGCACTCATCGCGGGGCTTCGGCTCGCCCGGAACCGTCTTAGTCGTGACCAGCTCACCACTGACGAGCTCACCAATCTGCAGGATCAAGCCCGCGAGATGCTTCAGGACCTCAGGGAACTCGCTCACGGCATCCACCCGCCTGTCCTCAGTGACAACGGCCTCGTCGCGGCGTTGGAGTCTCGGGTTACGAGATTCCCCATCTCGGTGCAAATCCTTGCCGACGATGATCTTCGTGCCGAGCGGTTCTCCGAGGATGTGGAGGGCACGGCCTACTTCGTAGCCTGCGAGTCTCTGACCAATGTGGCCAAGCACGCCGATACGAACGGCGCCCGCATCCGGCTATCGCATCCGGGCAACCGGCTCTGTCTGACAGTCGAGGACGACGGCCGCGGGTTTCAGCCGAACGGAGCGCGTTCCGGCGGGTTGGCCAATATTCGCGACCGCGTCGAGGCGCTGCACGGCAAGCTCACGATCGAGAGCCGACTGGGTGCCGGAACCAGCGTCCGTGCCGAACTCCCGCTACTCGCCAACGCCCTACCGGCAGTTCCCAATGTCTGAGATGCTCAGGGTCGTCATCGCCGAGGACAACTACCTCGTCCGCGAAGGCGTACGCCGCCTGCTCGAAGACTCCGGACAAGTCGATGTGGTGGCCTGCGTTGGGGACGCGCGTGAGCTGCTCGACGCCGTACGACGACTCACCCCGAGCGCGGTTCTTACCGACATCCGCATGCCGCCCGGTCACCATATGGAGGGCATCGAGGCCGCCCGCGCCATCCGTACCGAGTATCCCGGTATCGGTGTCGTGGTGCTGTCGCAGCACACAGATGAGAGCTATGCCCGAGCGCTTTTCAACGACGGCTCGGCTGGTTTGGCGTACCTGCTCAAAGATCGCGTCGGCGATCTCGAGGATCTGGTACGCGCGCTCAATGAGGTGGCATCCGGGGGATCAGTCGTCGATCCGCTGATCATCGACACGCTGTTCGCGCGACAGCAGACACGCGCGTCCAGCCCTCTCAGCTCCCTGACTCCGCGTGAGCTCGATGTGCTCCGGGAGATGGCCCAGGGCAAGACCAATGCAGGCATCGAGCAAGCCCTGTTTCTTTCCGAGTCGACAGTGGAGAAGCATGTCAACGCGATCTTCACCAAACTGGGCATTTCGGCTGCGCCGGTCCACCGCCGGGTCGTCGCCGTACTCGCGTTCCTCGAGAACGCGGCGCACGATTCGCTCGACGGGGTGCGGCCGCGTCAGTAAGTACAAGCATTCGACGGGGACCGGTCGTGACCGACCCTCTACGCCGTTTTTCTGACTAAAGTCAGAGGTATGACGGGCACAGCAACGCTACGCCATTTCAACCGCACCTACACGCAGCGCATCGGAGTCCTCGAGGAGTCGTTTCTCGGCTTGGATATGCCGCTGGCGGCGGCGCGACTGGTCTTCGAGATCGGCTCCGCCGGGACAACGGCGCGGGAGCTTCGGGATCGGCTTGCGCTGGACTCGGGTTATCTCAGCCGGCTCCTGCGCACCCTGCAGGACCGCGGGCTGGTGGTGGTCGAACCCGATCCCGAGGATGGGCGCAAGCGCAGGGTGGCCCTTACGCCGAAGGGACGGAGTACCTATCGCCGTCTGGATGATCGCTCGGAGCGGCTGGCGGAGGGGATCCTCCAACCGTTGTCGGAGCGGCAGCGGGACCGCCTGACCGCCGCGCTGGCGACCGCCGACCTGCTGGTCCGCGCTGCGACGGTCCAGCTGCGCAGGGTCGATCCTCGATCGGCGATGGCTACGCGGGCGGTAGACCAGTACTTCGCCGAGTTGAACAGCCGGTTCCCCGGCGGGTTCGATGCTGCCGCCGCGCGTGCCGCCGACGCAGCCGCGCTGGGCGATGGAGCTGCGGTGTTCGTGGTCGCGAGCAGCGACGGCCTGCCAGTCGGTTGCGGAGGCGTTCATCAGCTGACTGCCACGACCGGCGAGATCAAACGCATGTGGGTCGATCCCGCGTGGCGGGGAGCTGGGCTCGGCTCCAGGCTGCTGCGTCACCTCGAAGCTGAGGCTGTGGAGCTCGGCTACCAGACGGTTCGGCTCGATAGCAACGGCACTCTGACCGAAGCGGTCGCTTTATACGAACGGGCCGGCTACCGCCGCATCGCGCGCTACAACGACAACCCGTACGCCCAGGTCTGGCTCGAGAAGAGCCTGACCATCCAGCCGGCTTGAGGCGGTGTCAGGCCGTCGCCGACGTACGCGATGCTGTCGCGTTCGGCCGTGACGCCGGACTGGAGATCTCCGTCCGCGGCGGAGGGCACAACGTGGCCGGCCGGGCCGTCACCGACGGTGGGCTGATGATCGACCTGTCGCTGATGCGGCATCGACGTCGACCCGAGCCGCCGTCGGGCGCGGGTGCAAGGCGGCGCTACGTGGAACGAGTACAACCGTGTCACCCACGCCTATGGGCAGGCCACAACCGGCGGCGTGATCTCGACGACCGGGGTCGCCGGGCTGACGCTGGGCGGCGGGGTGGGTTGGTTATTGGGCAAGTACGGCCTGTCGATCGACAACCTCACTGCCATCGAGGTGGTCACCTCCGACGGCGCTGTACGCATCGTCGATGACGATCACGCGCCGGACTTGTTCTGGGCGCTGCGCGGGGGCGGTGGGAACTTCGGCGTCGCCGCCTCATTCGAGTTCGTGACACACCCCCTAGACACCATTCTCGGTGGCCTCCTCGCCCACCCGCTAGCCGCTGCCGGTGACGTGATCGGCATGTTCCGGGAGTTCGCCACGGAACTGTCCGACGATGCCACGGTGTACTGCGGGCTTACCCACGCGCCGGACGGCAGCGGCATGAAGCTGTGCGCGATAGCGCTGTGCCATGCCGGCGCGATCGCCGAAGCCGAGGCTGAGCTGCGGCCGCTGCGCGAGTTCGGTCCGCCGGCGATGGACCTGGTGGCCCCGATGCCCTACCCGGCGGTCAACACCATGTTGGACAACGGCTTTCCCCGGGGCGCGCTGAACTACTGGCGCTCGGCATTCTTCACCGAGCTCAGCGACGCTGCCGTCCAGACACTCCTCGACGCCTACGAGGCAGTGCCGTCGCCGATGACGCCCATCTTCATCGAGCATTACCACGGCGCCGCGTGCCGCGTCGATCCGACGGCCACCGCCTTCCCCCACCGCGAACCCGGCTTCAACCTCATACTGCCCGGCCAGTGGGCGGATCCCGCCGACACGGAGGTCAACGTGCGGTGGGTGCGGGACACCTTTGCCGCCCTCGAGCCGTACACGGCACCGCGGACGTTGGTGAACTACGCGGGGAGCGACCAGGCCGACGAGATCGTCGCCTTCTACGGGTCCAACCTCGACCGGCTGCGCGACATCAAGCGCCGGTATGACCCTGACAACGTCTTCCACCTGAACCAGAACATCCGACCGGCCTGAGGCTCCGGCTCGTCTGGTGGGATCTGAGCTGAGCTGTTGACGATCAAGAACCGCTTGGTGCCGCTGGCGCTGTGCGCCGATTCGAGCACCGACTCATAGTTGATCAAGAAGCCAAGAGGGGCCCACAGTTCTGGCGCCGGCTGCCTCGACGCGGCGCCGTAGCTCGCGGTCCGAAGTGACGACGGTAACGCCACGTCCGTCACCGACATCGACCTGCGCCTTCACGGCATCGACTATCGCGTCATCCCCCGACCCAGAGGCGTGGACTGTGCGCAGGCGCCCGTCCTGCCCGACCGGATTGCCCCGCTTGGCGGCGCCCTCCAAGACCAAGACGACCTCGTCGTGAGGCAGCCCAGCGGTCGACAGCTGTTCTTGCAGCCGCCGAGCAGCCCCTGCGCGATCGCGCCACCAACCGTCGGGCCGACTACCCACGACGTTCGCGCCATCGACGATCACCACCTGCACTCGGACAGCGTATGTGAGTTCCGGAACGCACCACGTTCAAGATCGCGCAGATCCACATTGCCCGCTCGGTGTCAGGCGAGTGGGGATCGCCGAACTGCGGATGCGAAACCAAGCCATGTGTGCCGATTTCCGGCCCAACACCAGCCCACCTTGGGCGCGTGTCGTCTGGAGCCGCCGTCTCTTCCGGTCCCGTTGCTGATCCAGAGGGCCGGGGTTCGTGGATCCAATGTGCCGTCGGGCCTACGCAAGCGGGAGCCGATCGTCATGAAGCAGTGATTGCGCGCCAGTGCCTCGGGCTGTTGAAGCAACCAGTGGATGCCTTCGACGAGAGTGAGGGGTGTACGCCCAGCGGCTGTGATGGTCGGTAGCGCTTCGTCCGGGCTCCAACCGGCCATCTCGTCGCCGCGGTTGATGTCATGTACCAGGTAGAGCGGCGGAGCTGGCGGGGCTGACGTATCGATCGGAATGAACTGATCGACGTCGGCCATATCGTCAACGACGAAGCCGGACTTGCCGCGGTGTTCCAGGAGCGGCGCAAGCTCGGAGGCCGAAACCCTGTCTGGGTGGACCACCAGCACGGCATCGTCTGCGTCCGTTCCGGACACCGCAGTGCAGATCTGTGCTGGGGATAGACCGCCGCGCGCGTGAATTCCAAGGCTCACAAGTCGATCAGCCTGTTCGTTGAGGCTGGGCAGTGGCCCGAGCGCCATCGGCAAGATGAACTCCGCTTCGATATGGGGCTAGTTCAGCGCCGCACCGAGCATACGTGTTTCGAAGCCGGCAGCAGGCGCCTCTCTTAGGTAAGCAACACTGATGTCCCGACCTGCTCGACACCTGCATCAGCCCCCCAAAGATGTCCGACCGCAACTCGATTCCCACACCAGCTGAAGGAAACAATCACATGTCCACCTGGCTCATCACTGGATGCTCGACCGGACTTGGTCGCGCTTTGGCCGACGCCGTCATTGCGGCAGGTCACAATGCAGTCGCCACCGCCCGCGACGTCGGGAGGGTCGCAGACTTCGCGGTTGACAACGCAGACCGCGTCCTCCCGCTCTCCCTCGACGTCACCGACACCGCCCAGGTCACTGACACCGTCGGTAAGGCCGAGGAGAAGTTCGGCGGCATCGACGTTCTCGTCAACAATGCCGGCTACGGCTACCGCGCGGCTGTCGAGGAAGGTGACGACTCCGACATCCGCACATTGTTCGAGACCCAGTTCTTCGGTGCGGTCGCGATGATCAAGGCGACGCTCCCTGGGATGCGTGCGCGCCGCTCAGGAGCGATCGTCAACATCTCCACAATTGGTGTCCAGATCATGCCCGCGGGCTCCGGCTACTACGCTGCCTCCAAGGCCGCGCTCGAAGCCATGTCCGGCGCGCTGCACAGCGAGTTGAAGCCACTCGGTATCTCCGTCACCGTTGTGGAGCCTGGCGCGTTCCGCACCGACTTCGCCGGTCGCTCGCTGACCCAGTCGAGCACCGTCATCGCCGACTATGCCGACACCGCCGGCAAACGCCGCAAGGAGCACGACACGATGCACGGCACCCAGCCTGGCGACCCGGCCAAGGCAGCGAAGGCCATCATCGCCGCGGTCGAATCCGACGAGCCGCCGGCGTTCCTGCTGCTAGGCAACGATGCACTCAGCGTCTACCGCCGGCTCGCCACAGCCAGACTCGACACCATCGAAACCTGGGAGCACCTCACCACAAGCACTGACATCGACGCCTGAACTCGGCAAGGGCCCTGGCTGCTTCGAGATCTTGATCGCTGACCGGGGTTGCGCCCGTTGGTTTGGTACCGGCACTGGCCCTTCGGCAGGCTCAGGACGCATCGGCGCAATCCTGAGGCAGCCGGTCAGAAGTCGAACAAGTCGCCGAGGAAAGACTTGCGCTTCCTCTTGTCGTGGTAGCGAGGGTCGTGCCCGCGGCCGTAGTAATCCTCCGGGCTGTCTGGGCTCTTGGGTTGATACCTTGCGGCCGGATACTGCGGGTAGACCGGCGCCTGAGGATATCCAGCCGGGTAGCCGGCCACCTCAGTGCGCGGGTCTGGCCGCGGCTCGCTGTGGGAGGACGTTGGAGGGGCAGGCGCGCTCGCCCTCTCGATGATCTTGTCGAGCTCGCCGCGGTCAAGCCACACCCCGCGGCAGGTGGGGCAGTAGTCGATTTCGATGCCCTGGCGCTCCGTCATCTGCAACACGGTTTGATCATGCGGACACTGCATGACCTCGACTGTACGGGGTTCGCAATCGGTTCAGGTGCATGCCGGTCTGGCCCGGGCCACCCGATCTGCTCCGGTGGAGCCGCCGGAGCTATGGCAAAGTCGTACTGGTGACTACAGCGCTCGAGGACCTACTTCTTCGTCACATTGAGGCTGGCACCGTGCCCGGCGCGGTCGCGCTCCTGGGGTCCGGTGAAGCGGAGGTGGTGGCGCCGGCGTCGCGTCCATCGACGTGGCCGATCGTCGAGGAGTTTCAAGCACTTCACCAGCCGTCCCTCTGACCGGAGTACGCCGCTTCGCCACCCGCCGGGAATGTTTAGGCGGTGGGCACCCAGATTCGCATCGCGCCGGGCTCCCGGTTTCCCCAGGTGTAGTACGGCACCGCGGTCAGCGGGACGGACTGCCCGGTCTTATCGCCGGCTGGCACACTCGCACGACCGTAAGGCCACCACGAGGCGCCGGTCCGAGGCCGGACACGGCCCCCGGTCCGGATGGTCGCAATGGCCCCCAGCGGCCCATCCACAGGCACCACCTCGGGCGCGACAGCGGTGTCGATGGTGAGGTCGTCCAGCCGGCGCCCGGGGTTGTCGACGGCCTCCAGGCAGTACACCAGCGGCCCGTACTCGACCGCGACGGCGCCTCGGGCGGCGTCAAGCCGCCGGTCGGCGACAGTGAACCGCGGCTCCAGCGGCAGCACCAGGACCACCTCGTCGCCGTCGTTCCATTGCCGGCCCACCACCCACCAGCCGTCAGCAGGTGCGGTGTCCACTGCGGTGCCGTTGACGGTCAACGTCGGCTGCTCAGCCCAGTGCGGCACCCGCAGGGCCAGCTCCCACGGACCCGCCGGCGGTCGGGCGAACCGGATGGTGACGGTGCCATCCCAGGGGTAGTTGGTGGTCACGTCCAGCCATACCTCGCCACCAGCCACGGCGGCGGCGTACCGGCCGGTCATGTACTGGTGCAGCACGGCGCGCGCCTCACCGCCGAGGAGTACGTAGTGCTCCAATGAGGCCAGGATCCGCATCACGTTCGGCGGGCAGCAGGCGCAGTAGAACCACTCCACGCGCTGGTAGTCGTGATCATCGCCGCGGGCCGTGTGACCCTCGCGGACCTGCAGCGGGTTGGCGTAGATGTAGCGCTGGCCGTCCAGTGACAGGCCGGCCAGGAACCCGTTGTAAAGAGTGCGCTCCATCAGGTCGGCGTACTTCGCTTCGCCGGTGATCATCAGCATCCGCCAGGAGAACATGATCGAGGCGATGGCCGCGCAGGTTTCGCAGTAGCTTCGTTCGTTGGGCAGCTCATACGGGTCGCCGAACGCCTCGTCGCTATGGTGCGCCCCGATGCCCCCGGTCAGGTAGGTCTTGGTGGCCACCATCTCGGCCCAGAGCCGCTCCAGGGCATCGAGGAGTGTGGCGTCGCCGGTCTCCAGGTACACGTCGGCCACCCCGGCGAGCAGGTAGAGCTGACGGACCGCGTGCCCTTCGACCGATGCGGCGTCCCGGACTGGTAAGTGGTCCTGCCAGTAGTGCCGGCCAAACCGGCCATCGCCGAGCAGTCCGTGCCCACGCCGGTCGACGAAATAGCGGGCACGTTCCAGGTAAGGCTCGGCGCCGGTCTCCCGGTAGAGCTCGACCAATGCGGTCTCGATCTCCGGGTGTCCGCAAACGCCGTCCACCTTGCCCGCCTCGGTGCCGAACGTGTCCACGACCAGGTCCGCCACCCGCCGAGCCACCTCGAGCAGGCCCGGGTCACCGGAGGTCCGATGCAGCGCCACGGCCGCCTGGATCAGGTGTCCGGCGCAGTAGAGCTCGTGGCCCCACGGCAGCTGGACGAACCGCTCGCCGGGGAATCGCACCTGGAAGTGCGAGTCGAGGTAGCCATCGGATTGCTGGGCGTCGCGGAGCAGCCGCTCGGTCTCGGCGAGCTGTTGGCGCAGCCGATCGGCCAGCGAAGAATCCAGCACCGGATCGGCGAGCGCCCAGGCGACCGCCTCCAGCCACTTGTACACATCGCTGTCCAGAAACGGCAGGTCGTTGACGTAGCTGCCGGTAGCGCGGCCAGCAGCCAGCTCCAAGTTGTGGAAGTTGCCGGCCTGGTGCAGCCGGTCCCAGCCACCTGGGATGCTCACGTCCCGGTTGACCCGCCGTCGATCCGCCCAGAACCCACCAGTGATCTCCCCTGCGGTGGCCGGCCGGAGAGCTGTGGCGCTTCTCGCTGTTAGTCGGATCGGGCCGCCGCCGCGCTGGCTGGTCTGGGTCATGGAACGTCCTTTCCGGAGAAGCAGCTGAGTCAGGGGGTGGAATGCCCGCGAACCGTATCTGTCGACTCGCCGATGGCCAGCACACCGGCGCGGAGCACAGGCGTCATCGGCGTGCCGCCGTCCAGTTGACGCAGCAGGGCTTCGACGCCGAGCCGACCGAGCTCGGTGCCGGGCGCGGTCACTGTGGTCAACGGCGGATTGCACATCGCCGCCATGTCGAGCGAGCTCAAGATCGACATCACCGAGATGTCGCCGGGCACCGCCCAACCGATCCGGGTCAGCTCGGCCACCAGGCCTGCGGAGGCCGCCTCGTCGACAATGATCACAGCGGTGGTGTCCGGCGCGGTCGCCACCAGCTCCATCGCGGCGTCGCGCCCTGAGCGCACCGTCTGCCGGCAGCGCAGGACAACGGGCTCGATCCCGCGCTGTGCGCACAGCTCGCGGTAGGCGAGCTCCGAGCGGACGTACGGGCCGTAGCTGGCGAAGCTCTCCCCTTCCTGGCTGCCGTTGACCAGCACGATCCGGTGGTGGCCGAGCTCGGCCAGGTGGTCCATGGCCATCTGCACCGATGCGTCGAAGTCGATGTCGACGTAGTGCAGCCCGGTCACGTCACGGGTGCGGCCGATTAGGGCGAACGGGATGTCGAGCTCCCGCAGCGCCGCCACCCGGGCGTCATCGAGCTGGACCTCCATCAGCAGCACGCCGTCGACCAGCTTCTGGCCGACCAGCGCGGCCAGCTCGCTGCCGTCGTTGCCAACCGGCCAGACCACCAGGTGATAGCTGGCGGCGCTCGCCGCCCGCGCCGCGCTGGTGATGAACTCGGTCACCGAGCCGGCGAGCCGGTGCGCAAGCATCGGATAGACGAGGGCGATGATCCGGGTCCGTCGGCTGGCCAGGGCACGCGCGACGACGTTCCGGCGGAAGCCCAGCTCGGCCATCACCCGCTCGATCCGCTCGCGGGTCTCCGGCGCGACCCGCTTGGAGTTGTTGACCACGAAGGACACCGTGGCGATCGACACGCCGGCCGCCTCCGCCACCTCTCGCATGGTGGTAGCCATCGCGCGTCCTCCGATCGTTATGCCTGGGACCGGGTCCACCTATTGACAAAGCCTCTGTTGGCCAGCCAAACTCTTGCGAAAGCCAGTTAAACGCTTAACCGCCAATCCGGGAAGCCTCAAAGTGATGCCGGGTTAAGCGCTTTGACCTTCACATCCGGTCGAGTCGAAGGAGCTGCACTGATGATCAAGAAGCGACTGGTGGCCGCGACCGCGATGGCGACGCTGGCCCCACTCACCCTGGCCGCGTGTGCGGCGGCGGGTCGAACGACGCGGGGAGCGAAAGCTCCGCCACCGAGACCGTCAGCAGCCTGACCGTGCTGGACTACTACAACGACGAGCCTGGCAAGTCCAACGTCGACGCCCAGCTGCAGAAGTGCGGGACCTCGATCGGCGTTGCCACGGTGGACCACCAGTCGGTGCCGGGCCCGACACTTATCCAGAAGGTGCTGCAGCAGGCGTCGTCTAAGACGCTGCCCGACGTGCTGATGCTCGACAACCCCGACATCCAGCAGATCGCCGAGGCGGGTGCGCTGATGCCGCTGGGCGACTTCGGGATCAACGCCGACGGATATGCACCCGGTCCGGTATCCGCGGCCACCTACGACGGCCAGCTGTACGGTCTGCAGCCCGGCGCCAACACCCTGGCCATCTTTTACCACAAGGACGTGCTGGCCAAGGCCGGCGTGCAGCCCCCGAAGACCTGGGCCGAGCTGAAGACCGCGGCCAAGAAGCTGACCAGCGGCAAGCAGTACGGCTTCGCCTTCAACGCAACCGCCGACTACGAGGGCGCCTGGCAGTTTCTGCCGCCGATGTGGACGAACGGCGGCGACGAGACCGACCTGAAGAGCCCGCAGGTGGCCGAGGCGCTCCAGCTGTGGAAGGACCTGGTCGACGAGGGCTCGGTGTCCAAGAGCGTCGTCAACTGGAAGCAGGCCGACGTCAACGACCAGTTCATCGCCGGCAAGGCGGCCATGATGCTGAACGGTCCGTGGCAGATCCCGTCGCTGCAGAAGGCGAAGGTCGACTTCGGCGTGGCCCCGTTCCCGGTCAACAAGCCCGACCAGACCTCGATCGCCCCGCTCGGTGGCGAAGCGTGGACCGTGCCGGTGACCGGTGACGACGCGAAGATGGCCAAGGCCGCCGAGCTGGTCAAGTGCATGAACACCGACGAGAACCAGATGCTCCGGGCCAAGCAGGGCGGCCTGGTGCCGACCAAGCTCGCGCTCGCCGACCAGTACAAGACAGAGGTTCCGTCGATGGCCGGCTTCACCGACGCGGTGGCCACCGCCCGCGCCCGGACCGGCAAGCTCGGCGCGAAGTGGCCCGACACCGCCAAGGTGATCTACACCGGGATGCAGCTCGTGCTCACCGATCAGGCGGCTCCGGCTGACGCGATGGCCAAGGCCGGCGCCAGCTAAGCGACCGCGACGGAACGGAAAGGAGTCGGCGCATGTCGGACGCAGAGACGCTGACCACCGCGACCGAGCCCACCGCACCGTCCTCCGACACCGCGCCGGCCCCCAGACGGGCCGGCGCGGGGAGGAGATCGCGAAGATCCTCTTCGTGGTCCCGGCCGCCCTGACGATCATCGCCCTGTTCGGCTACCCGGTGGTGAAGAACCTGGTGATGAGCTTCCAGAACTACACGCTGCGGACGTTCATCAACGGCGAGGCCCCGTGGGTGGGGCTGCAGAACTACGTGGCCGTGGTGACCGACGAGCTGTTCACCAAGGCGCTGGTCAACACCGCGCTGTTCACCATCGGGTCGATCGTCGGCCAGTTCGTGATCGGCATGCTGCTGGCGCTGTTCTTCCACAAGAACTTCCCGCTCAACGGGGTTCTCCGCGCGCTGTTTCTGCTGCCGTGGCTGCTCCCGCTGATCGTGGGCAGCGCCGCCTGGCGGGCCATCCTCGAGCAGGACAGCGGCATCCTCAACGTCACGCTGGAAACGCTCGGGATCATCGACGCGCCGATCCCGTGGCTCACCTCGCCGGACGTGGCGTTGATCGCGATCATCCTGGTGAACATCTGGCTCGGCATCCCGTTCAACCTGACCCTGCTCTATAGCGGGCTGCAGGACATCCCGGAGGACCTGTACGAGGCGGGTGCGCTGGACGGCGCGACCGGATGGAAGGCGTTCTGGCAGATCACGTGGCCCAACCTGCGCGCGGTGGTAAGCATCATGCTGATGCTGGGTGTCATCTACACGCTGAAGGTGATCGACATCATCCTGGGCCTGACCCAGGGCGGCCCGGCCAACGCGACCCAGACCATCGCCACGCAGTCCTACCAGCGCTCGTTCGTGGAGTTCAAGTTCGGCCAGGGCGCAGCTCTGAGCAACATCTTGATCCTCATCTCGTTGGTCTTCGCGATCGTCTACCTGCGGGCCACCCGGCGCCAGGTCGACGAGTAAGGAGCAGACGATGGTCACTCATCAGCAGCGACTCGCCGCCCGCCAGACCCGGCGCGGACTCCGTACCGGCATCGCCATCGTCCTGCTGGCCCTGATGCTCTTCCCGGTCTACTGGATGCTCAACATCTCGCTGCAGCCCAGCGGGGGCACTCTGCCGTCAAGCTTCTTTCCTCCCCACCCGAGCCTGGCCGGCTACAACACCGCTATTCAGGACCAGGGCCAGAATCTGGTCACCAGCATGCTGATCGCCGTCGGCACCGTGGTGCTGACCCTGCTGATCGCCGCCCCCTGTGCGTACGCCCTGGCCCAGTTCAGGTTCCGCTGGATCAGTTGGGCCCTGCTCGCCATCCTGATCTCGCAGATGATCCCGGGGATCGTGATCGCCAATGCCCTCTACACCCTGTACGAGAACATCGGCCTGCTCAACTCCATCCCGGGGCTGATCATCGCCAACGCCGCCCACGCGGTCCCGTTCGGGATCTTGATCATGCGGTCGTTCATGCTCGCAGTGCCGACCTCGATCGTCGAGGCGGCCCGGGTCGACGGGGCCGGCCTGGTCCGCGCGTTCTTGTCCATCGTGGTGCCGATCAGCCGGAACTCGCTGATCACCGTCGGGCTGTTCGCCTTCCTGTTCGCGTGGAGCGACTTCCTCTTCGCGCTGACCCTGACCACGAAGGGGAACATCACGCCGGTCACGCTGGGCATCTACACCTACCTCGGCGCGCACATCTCCAACTGGAGCGCGGTGATGGCCACCGCCATGCTCGCCTCTATCCCGGCCATCATCCTGCT
The DNA here is from genome assembly GCA_963836855.1 of uncultured Actinomycetota bacterium. Lineage (GTDB taxonomy): Bacteria > Actinomycetota > Actinomycetes > Propionibacteriales > Propionibacteriaceae > Microlunatus. The sequence continues at coordinate 97,080 of CAWILN010000043.1, forward strand.
CGTCATCGCCCAGAAGTACATCGCCGCCGGCGCCACCGGCGGCGCCGTGAAGTAACGCCGTCGACTCACGCCGACCTCCCGACCCCGAAGGAATCACCATGCCCGCACATCCGTCCGACCAGGTCCGCGTTCTCGTCTGGGGGGAGAACCGGCACGAGCAGATCGAGCCGCACGTCGCCGCCATCTATCCCGACGGCATGCACAACACCATCGCCGCGGGGATCGCCGAGAACCTCGGCGACCAGGCCCGGGTGACCGACCACCACCCTCGACGAACCCGAGCACGGCCTGACCGAGGAGGTGCTCGACGACCTGGACGTCCTGGTCTGGTGGGGCCACGCCGCGCACGGCGAGGTCGCCGACGAGGTCGTCGAGCGGGTCCACCGGCACGTGCTCTCCGGGCTCGGCCTCGTGGTGCTGCACTCCGGGCACTGGTCGAAGATCTTCGGCAAGCTGATGGGCACCACCTGCACGCTGCGCTGGCGCAGCGAGCAGGACCGGGAGCTGGTCTGGACGGTCGACCCGACGCACCCGATCACCGAGGGCGTGCCGAACCCGATCATCATCGACGCCCAGGAGATGTACGGCGAGACCTTCGACATCCCGGCCCCGGACGAGCTGATCTTCATCTCGTCCTTCACCGGCGGCGAGGTGTTCCGCAGCGGCTGCACGTTCCGGCGCGGCCACGGCAAGATCTTCTTCTTCTCGCCGGGCGACCAGGACTACCCCGTCTACCACCACTCCGACGTTCGCCGGGTGATCGCCAACGGCGTCGCCTGGGTGAAGAGCGACCGGCCAGCGGGCGCTGCCGACCCTGCTGCGTTACGAGACCGACGACTTCTTCAACGGCCACGGCTACACCGGGCCGATCGAGTCCCACGAGGAAGAGCCAGCCGATGCCCTCAGCCAGCTGAGCCGGTCCGGCTGGTCCAGGTCGGCGCCGGCGCGATGGGCCGCGCCTGGCTCGACGTGATCGGCCGGTCGACCGACGTCCGGCTCGTCGGCCTGGCCGACCTCGACCTCGACACCGCTCGGCAGTCCGCGGCGGACGCCGGCTTCGCCGACGTCGCGGTCGGCGACCACGCTGGAGGAGCTGCTGGACCGGGTCGAGGCGGACGCGGTGGTCAACGTGACGGTCCCGGGCGCCCACGCCGAGGTCAGCACCGCGGCGCTGCTGCGCGGTCTGCCGGTGCTGTGCGAGAAGCCGCTGGCCGACACGCTGGCGCAGGCCCTGTCCATGGTCGCGGCCGCCGAGGCTCAGCGGCCGGCTGCTGATGGTCTCCCAGTCCCGGCGCTACTGGCGCAACGCTCGACGGCGCTGCGCGGCCAGATCGCCCGGCTCGGCCGGCTCGGCCTCGTCGCGTGCAGCGTTCTTCAAGGCCCCGCACTTCGGCGGCTTCCGGGAGCAGATGGCGCTACCCGCTGCTCGAGTCGACATGGCGATCCACCAGTTCGACCTGGCCCGCGACCTGATCGGCAGCGAGCCGGTGTCGGTCTTCTGCGAGTCGTTCAACCCCGGCTGGAGCTGGTACGCCGGGCGACGCGGCCGCCGAGGTGATCTCCGAGTTCGCCGACGGCACCCGGTTCGTCTTCAACGGCAGCTGGTGCAGTCCCGGCCTGGAGACGTCGTGGAACGGCAGCTGGCGGATCAGCGGAGCTGATGGCACCGCGACTCTGGGACGGCGACCACGCACCGGTCGCGCAGACCGCCGACGGCGCGCCGATCCGCCGCAGCTGGTCGGCACCGGTCCGGAGGAGATCGCCGGTTCGCTGGCCGAGTTCGTCGCCGCGCTCGCGCGACGGCGAGCGTGCCGTCCGGGCGAGGTGCACAGCAACGTGATGAGCCTGGCCATGGTCGAGGGCGGCGATCCGCTCGGCCCAGACCGGGCAGCGGGTCGCGTTCGGCGACCTGCTCGACGACGCGTACCGGCAGGCGCTCGGCGGCCGAGCAGCGACCCGAGCTGGCGCGGCGCTGGCGTCGTGGCCGTCGGTGCACGAGGTCGATCGGCAACGCGCGGCCGGGCGATCCCGGCCGAGTGACCTGAAGGGAGAGGTCAGATGAGCGACAGTCGCTGCGGGTCGGCATGATCGGGTACGCCTTCATGGGCGCCGCCCACGCCCAGGCGTGGCGGAACGCCCCCCGGTTCTTCGACCTGCCGCTCGCACTCGAGCTGACCGCGGTCGCCGGCCGGAACGCCGACGCGGTGGGCGCGGCGGCCGAGCGGTTCGGGTTCGCCGCGACCGAGACGGACTGGCGGCGCGCTGGTCGAGCGCGACGACATCGACCTGATCGACATCTGCACCCCGGGGAACTGCACGCCGAGATCGCGATCGCCGCGCTGCGAGGCCGGCAAGCACGTGCTCTGCGAGAAGCCGCTGGCGAACACCGTCGAGGAGGCGGAGCAGATGGCGGCCGCGGCCGCGTGAGGCGGCGGCCGCGGGCGTCTACGCGATGTGCGGCTTCACCTACCGACGGACACCGGCCCTGGCGTACGCGAAGCAGCTGATCGACGACGGGCCGGCTCGGCACCATCCGGCACGTCCGCGGGCAGTACCTGCAGGACTGGCTGCACGACGCCGACGCGCCGATGACCTGGCGGCTGGACAAGAGCGACGTCGGGCTCCGGCGCCCTCGGCGACATCGGCGCGCACCTGATCGACACCACCCAGTGGCTGACCGGCCAGTCGATCAGCGGGGTGTCCGCGCTGCTGGAGACGTTCGTGACGTCGCGACCCCTGGCCGGCGAGCGGTCCGGCCTGGGCGGCCACGGCGACACCTCCGAGGGCGCCCCGCGGGGCGAGGTCACCGTCGACGACGCCGCGCTGTTCACCGCCCGGTTCGACGGCGGCGCGGTCGGCTCGTTCGAGGCGTCCCGGTTCGCCCTGGGCCGCAAGAACGCGTTCCGGGTGGAGATCAACGGCACCGACGGCTCGCGTGGCCTTCGACTTCGAGGACAACAACGTGCGTCCAGTTCTTCGACGGCCGCGACCCGGTCGCCGAGCAGGGCTTCCGCCGGATCCTGGTCACCGAGCCCGAGCACCCGTACGTCGAGCGCCTGGTGGCCGCCCGGTCACGGCCTCGGCTACGAGCACGGCTTCACCCACCAGGTGGTCGACCTGGTCACCGCGCTCGCCGAGGGCCGGCAGCCGACCCCGTCCTTCGACGACGGGCTGCAGGTGCAGCAGGTGCTGGCCGCCGTCGAGACCAGCGCCGGGCGTGGCTCGGCCTGGGCCGCTGTCTAGCCAGCTGACGTCAGGACTTGTCAGCCTGGGCGGGTGCTAGAGCGACTGTCTACGCTGACAAGTCGGGATATCAAGGTCCAGAGGGGCGGTCGACGGGAGCGTTCCACAGCTCCAGGGTGCGGCCGTCCCGCTCCTCGGACAGAATGCAGATCGTCCCGGTGTGCAGCTCGAACTGGGCTCCAGCCACCAGCTCCAGGCCGAGCCAGACCATGGTGAGCGCCCGCAGCGCATGCCCGTGCCCGAACAGCAGGGACCTGGTCCACGCCGGCGCCCTGGATCCCGGTCGATCAGCCGGTTCCATCCGGGGTTGTGATCTGCCTCCGGCGACTCGCCGCCCGGGGTTGGCCCGGTCCAGATCCGCCAGTCCGGGTCTATGTTCGGCATGGATCTGGTCGCGGGTGAGCCCCTCATAGTCCCCGTACGCCCACTCGGCCAGGTCGGGCTCGATCTGCGGCGCGTACTCGCCGACGAAACCGGCCAGTTCCGCCGTACGCCTGGCTCGCTGCCGCGGACTGGACAGGACCAGCCCGAACGCGGCCGGGTTCAGGTGGCCACGGAGCAGCCGGGCTCTCTCGTCTCGCCCTGCTCGGTAAGCGGCAGGTCGGTGACCGACGTGTGCTGGCCGCTCAGGCTCCACTCGGTCTCACCGTGCCGGACGAGATACACCTGGGTCACCAACGTCAGGACTAACGGCAACGGGGGCGTAAACCGGCAGGCGCGAAGCGGCCGGGCGAGCGAGCTGGGGCGAGACCTAATAAGAAATTCCGAGAGTGAGCGACCGTCAGCCCGGCACTGCCGAACCGTCAGACGCCGTTCTCCGACGCTTTCAAGGCCTTCATCAGCCGCTGGGCTGGGCCCCCCTACCCCTCACGGGCCTTGCCCGACCGGCTGCCGGCAGCCTCGGCGGCGCGGCAGCGGCG
>CAWILN010000044.1:0-80903 GCA_963836855.1 uncultured Actinomycetota bacterium
CCGAGGGTGGGCCGGTTGGCGGAGGTCATGCGAGGGGCTCCCGGGGATGGGGCGGAGCGGCCGGGGAGGTCATCCCTCCCCGGCCACTCCGGGTCAGTCGGTCAGGACTCGAACGCGTTGTCGATGAACTGGTCGACGTTGTCCTTGGTCACGACCGGGGCGTCGAGCACGATCCGCCGCGGAACCCCCTGCGAGGTCAGGTCGGAGAGGTTCTTGCCCTGGGCGAGCAGGCGCGCCAGCTTGATGCCGTCGGCGGCCTGCGTGTGCGGGTAGATGACGGTCGCCTCGAGCACCGAGTCACCGGCCTCGATCGAGCGCATCGCGTTGGCCGAACCGGCGCCACCCACCATGAAGAACTCGTCGCGGCCGGCGTTCTCGATCGCGGCCAGGACACCCACACCCTGGTCGTCGTCGTGGTTCCAGAGTGCGTCGATCTGCGGCGCGGCCTGGAGCAGGTTCGACGCGGCCTCCTCGCCACCCTCGACGGTGAAGTCGGCGGCCACCCGGTTGCTGACGTCGAGGCCGCACTCCGCGAGCGCGTCGGCGAAGCCACGGCTGCGGTCCTGCGTCAGCGGCAGGGAGTCGATGCCGGCGATCTCGGCGACCACGGCGTCGCTCTGGCCCTCGAGCCGCGAGCAGATGTACGCGCCGGCCGAGACACCCATGCCGTAGTTGTCGCCCAGGACCGTGGCGCGGGAGGCGGCCGGGTCGTCGAACTCGCGGTCGACGTTGATGACGGGGATGCCCGCCTCCATCGCCTGCATCGCGACCGGGGTCGAGGGCCGCACCGTCGAAGGGCAGCAGCACGATGGCGTCGACGCCGTCGTTGATGAAGGTCTCCACCTGGCTGATCTGGGTGCTGACGTCGTTGGTCCCCTCGGCCACCTGGAGCTCGACGTCCTCGTACTGGTCGGCGGCGTTCCGAGCGGCCTCGGTGATGCCGGCGATCCAGCCGTGGTCGGCCGCGGGTGCGGAGAACCCGATGGTGACGGTGTCGCCCGCCTCGTCGTTGTCGCTGACGGCGTTGTTGCCGCCGCTGTCGCCCGAGCTCTCGGGCTCGTTGCCGGTACAACCGGCGATCAGGACCCCGGCGCCGATGAGCGCCACCGTGGTGGACGCCAGGCGACGGTATCCGCGCTGCCTCGTTGCAGACATCTTCTCTCCTCGGGTATCGCCTCCCTGGCGCCGTCGCCAGGTGGTCGGTGGTGTCTCGTGCGGTGGATCCGGACGGCCGGGCGGCCTGCCGGGTGGTGCTGACCCGCGGAGGGTCAGGTCGTGGGCTCGGCCGATCCCCCGGGGCGGTCGCCGGCGGGGCCGCCGGGGACCGCGCTGCCCCCTCCGGTCGCACCGCCGGGGCCGCCGGGTGCCGAGACGCCCTCGGCCGGCCCGGATCTGGTCCGGCGGCCGAAGCCCTCGCCGGTCGCCAGCCGCATCTGCAGCAGGACGGCGAGGACGATGATCACGCCGCGCGCGACGGCCTGGGCGGAGCTGGAGAGGTTGTTCAGCGTGAAGACGTTGCCGAGCGTCGTGAAGATCAGCACGCCGAGCACGGTGCCGACGATCGTGCCGCGGCCGCCGATGAGCAGGGTGCCGCCGATGACGACGGCGGCGATGGCGTCCAGCTCGTAGAGCGTGCCGTGGGTGGAGCTCCCGGTGGTCGTCCGCGCCATCAGCATGACCGCGGCGATGCCGCAGGTGACGCCGGACAGGACGTAGAGCTTCACGGTGTGCCGCTGCACCCGGATGCCGGCCAGGCGGGCGGCCTCGGCGTTGCCGCCGACGGCGAACGTGCGCCGGCCGAACGTCGTCCGGTTGAGCAGGACCCAGCCGGCCAGCGCGACGAGCGCGAAGATGATCACCAGGGTCGGGATGCCGAGGACGTCGCCGGAGAAGAAGTCGAGGAAGTCCTGGTCCTGGACGATCTGGGTCCGGCGGTTGGAGATGATCTCGGCGAGGCCGCGGGCCGCGGCGAGCATCGCCAGCGTGGCGATGAAGGCGACGAGCTTGCCGTAGGCGATGACGACGCCGTTGACCAGCCCGGCAGCCGGCGCCGACCAGCGAGCGCCGTGATCACCATGATGATCCAGTGGAAGTCCTCGGCGATCTGCTGGGTGGCCAGCGTCGACGCCCAGACCGAGGACAGCGCGACGAGCGCGCCCGACCGAGAGGTCGATGCCGCCGCCGATGATCACGAACGTCATGCCGACGCTGACCACGCCGATGACCGACGCGAGCCGGAGGATCGTCAGGACGTTGTCGATGTCGGCGAACCGGTCGCCGGCGGTGATGACGCCGACGATGCAGAGGATCGCCAGGGCGATGACGAGGCCGAGGTTGCGGCCCACCGGGCCGGCCATGAGGCCGCCGCCCGATGCGCCGTTGGCCGGTGGGCGGGCGGTCGTCGAGCGTCCCGCCGGTCGCCACGGTCGTGCTCTCGCTCATGCCACGTCCCCTTCGTGCTGCAGTGCGCTGCCGGCGTGCGGCGTGCCTTCCATGACCAGGTCGAGGACGCGGTGCTCGTCGAGCGCGTCGGCCGGCGCCTCGGCGACGACCGCGCCGTCGGCGATCACCAGCACGCGGTCGGCGAGGCCCAGGACCTCCGGGATCTCGCTGGAGACCACGACGACGGCGACCCCGCGGTCGGCGAGGGTGCGGACCAGCGCGTAGATCTCCGACCGCGCCCCGACGTCGACACCGCGGGTCGGCTCGTCGAGGAGCAGGACCTTGCAGTCGCGGAGCAGCCAGCGGGCCAGGACGACCTTCTGCTGGTTGCCGCCCGACAGGGTGCGGACGATCCGGGTCACGTCGGCCGGCCGGACGTCGAGCGACTCGGTCTGCGCGCGGGCGGCGGCCCGCTCGGCCCGGCCGGACAGGAAGCCGCCGCGGGCGAAGCGGCCGAGGCTGGAGACGCGTGATGTTGCGGTAGACGGAGTCGTCGAGCAGCAGCGCCTGGCTCTTGCGCTCCTCCGGGGCGAGGCCGATGCCGCCGGCCACCGCGGCGCCGACGTCGCCCGGCGCGCAGCCGCTTGCCGGCCAGCCGGACCGTCCCGGCGGTCGCCTTCCGGGCGCCGTAGATGGTCTCGAGGATCTCCGAGCGCCCCGAGCCGACCAGGCCGGCCAGGCCGACGATCTCGCCCGGGCGGACGGCGAAGCTGACGTCGTCGAAGCTGCCGCGCAGGCCCAGCCCCTCGACCTCGAGCAGCGGGCTCGCCGGCGGGCGGGGCCGCCTGCCGCGGCGGGAAGACGTACTCGATGGTCCGCCCGGTCATCAGCGTGATGACCTCGCGGGTCGGGGTCTCCCGGGCCGGGAGCCCGGTGGCCACGGTCCGCCCGTCCTTGAGGACGGTGATGCGGTCGCCGATCTGGCGGATCTCCTCGAGGCGGTGGGAGATGTAGACGACGGCGACGTCGTGCGCGGTGAGGTCGCGGATGACGCCGAAGAGCCGCTCGACCTCCTCGTTGTCCAGGACCGCCGACGGCTCGTCCATGATGATCAACTTGGCGTCCTGCGACAGCGCGCGGGCGATGCTCACCATCTGCTGCGAGGCCGCGGACAGCGAGCCGACCTCGGCGGACGGCCGGATCTCGGGGTGGCCGAGGCGGGTGAGCAGCTCGGCACGCCGCGCGGTTGGCGACCGCCGGCCGGGTGATGCCCAACCGCGACGTTCTCGCGGCCCAGGAAGATGTTGTCGGAGACGCTCAGCCCGGCACCAGGTCGAGCTCCTGGTAGATCGTGGCGATGCCGAGGCTCATCGCGGCCTGCGGGTCGCCGAGCGAGACCTGCTCGCCGCGCCACGTGATCGTGCCGGCGTCGGGCTGGTGCGCCCCGGCGAGCACCTTGATCAGGGTGGACTTGCCGGCGCCGTTCTGGCCGAGCAGGCAGTGCACCTCGCCGGCCCGGACGTCGAGGTCGACGCCGTCCAGCGCGCGCACGCCCGGGAACGTCTTCGCGATCCCGTGCATCTCCAGCAACGGAACGTCGGTCACGTCATCACCCCGGACTTTTGCTCAACGCTGATCATTAGTCGGTAGCGGCGTGAACATATGTCGGGGGTCACAACAAATCAAGACCGGGCGACCGCGGTGACCGAACCGCAACAATTCGTTCGCGGTCCTCCGGACCGCTATGACATTGCGGTCCTCCGGACCGCACCGCGGCCAGGAGCCGTTCCCCTGCTGCGTGGAGCCCCGCGTCGTGCCTCGCGGGACCCTCCGGGCCTCCACTCGGCAGCGACCGGCAGGCTGCTACCGCGCCAGCGTCTGGTGGACCGCGTCCTCGTCGAGGAACTCCTCGACGGCCATCAAGGCGGCTCCGACGCGACCGGAGAGGTCGGGCGCATCGCTGACGGTGATCTCCAGCGCCCGCGCGGCCAGGGGCATCGAGCGGGCGTAGACCGCCTCGCGGATGCCGGCGAGCAGCGGCGCGCCGGCCGCAGCGACCCCGCCGGTGATGACGATGCGGTGCGGGTTGAAGAAGTTGACCAGCGCCGCGAGCACGGTGCCGATCGTGCGGCCCGCGTCGCGGACCAGTTCCAGCGCGGGCCCGTCGCCCTGCGCCGCGAGCTGGACGACCTCCCGCGTCGTCGCGACCGGCAGCCCCGCCGCGAGCGGCGTCGCGCAGCAGCGCCCCGCCGCCGGCGATGGCCTCGAGGCAGTTCTCGTTGCCGCACCGGCAGAACACCGTCCGCCCGTCCGGCTGCGCGACGTAGATGTGCCCGATGTCGCCGGCACTGCCCTGGGCGCCGCGGTAGACGCGGCCGTTGACGATGACGCCGCAGCCGATGCCGGTGCCCGACCTTGACGACCAGCACGTCCTGCACCGATCCGCCGACGCCCATCTCGCCCAGCGCCATCACGTTCACGTCGTTGTCGACGAACACCGGGCAGTCGTAGCGGCCGAACGCGCTGGGGATCGGGTAGTCGTGCCAGCCCGGCATGATCGGCGGGTGCGACGGGCGCCCGGTCGAGAACTCCACGGGCCCGGGCACGCCGACGCCCACCGCCCGCACGTCGGCCGGCGCCAGCCCGGCCTCGGCGAGCACCTTCTGGGCCAGCCGGTCGACCTCGGCGAGCACCGCGCCGGGGCCCTCGGCGATGTCGATCGGGTGCCCCACCGTGGCGAGGATCTGCGCGGACAGGTCGGTGACCGCGACGTCGACGCTGGTCACACCCAGGTCGACGGCGAGCACGCAGCCCGCGCGGCTGTTGAACTGCAGCAGGGTGGGTGGGCGTCCACCGGTGCTCCACCCCCGGCCGCCCTCCTCGAGGAGGTTGGCCGCGATGAGCTCGTCGACCCGGGCACTCACGGTGTTCCGCGAGGCTCCGGTGAGCGCGACCAGGTCCGCCCGGCTCCGCGCGCGGCCCGTCCGCACATGGCGCAGCAGCGCGCCGGCCGAGGCAGATGTGTGCGCCACGCCGTCATAGTGACACGCGCGGCGAAGGGTCCCGGCCGCCCGCGGACGACGGTTGCCCCCTCGGGTGATCGGGGCAATGGTTGAGAGCGAGAGAAGCTGTCGACCTGTGAGGTGCCCCATGCCCCTGCCCATCACCCTGTCCGAGATCGCCCCCCGCATCTCCGCCGGCGCGTTCATCCTCAACAGCGGCCTCGGCAAGCGCGGTGCCGACGAGCAGGCCGCCGCGGGCATGCACGGCTTCGCCGCCGGCACCTACCCCTTCCTCAAGAACGTGCCGCCGCAGCAGTTCGCGAAGGCGCTGTCGACGTCCGAGATCGCCATCGGCGCGCTCCTGCTGACGCCGTTCGTGCCGACCGCCGTCGCCGGTGCGGCGCTGACCGCCTTCTCCGGCGGGCTGCTCGGGCTCTACCTGCGGACGCCGGGCATGCGCAAGCCCGGCAGTCTCGCCCCGACCGAGCAGGGGCTGGCCATCGCGAAGGACAGCTGGCTGCTCGGCATCGGGATCGGGCTGCTCACGCGCGGCACCATCGACCGGGAGCCGCGGCGGGTGCGCAAGGCGGCCAGGACGCTGGCCAAGGCGAACAAGCGGGCGGCGAAGGCCGGCCGCCGGCGGAACGTCGGCGGCTGATCGATCGCGGCGCCGGTGAACCGATCGGCGCACGGGGCCGTGGTCAGGGGTGTCGCAAGGCCGCCGGACCCTGAGGAGTGCCCGTGCCCGCTCGGATCGATCATCGCTGACCGCACGCTCCCCCGGCTGGCCGCGCGGGGTCGCCGTCCTCGCGCTCGGGCCTGGGGGCGCTGACCGCCTGCGGGGGCAGCTCCGACAACGGCGGCTCCGCCGCGACGACCAGCAGCGAGGCGCCGGCATCCACCGAGGCCGGCGAGTCGTCGGGCGGCGAGCCAGTCCCAGGCCCAGTCCCTGACCGCGACCGAGACGAACTTCAGCATCGCGCTCGACAAGGACCGACCTGACGGCCGGCAGCTACGACATCACGGTCGTCAACAACGGCAGCGCGACCCACGACCTCGCCGTCGAGGAGGACGGCACCGTCAAGGCCGACACCGACAACGCTCGCCCCCGGCGCCTCGGCGACGTTGACGCGTCGACCTCGACGCCGGGCGAGTACGTCTTCTACTGCTCCATCGGCAACCACCGGGCCATGGGCATGGAGATCACGGTGCAGGTGACGTGATGACGATCCCCACCGCCACCGGACGGCGCCCGGCCACGGGCCTGCTCTGGGCGCTGCGCGTGCTGGGCGCTGTCCTGCTCGCGGCCATGGGCTGGATCCACCTGGACCTGTGGCTGGACGGCTACCGGTCGATCGACTGGATCGGCCCGGCGTTCCTGCTCAACGCGATCGCGGGGTTCGGCCTGGCGGTCCTGCTGCTGGTGACCCCGCGGCCGCTGCTGGTGTGGGTGGCCGCACTGGGCGCGCTCACGGCACTCGGCACGCTCGGCGGGCTGCTGCTCGCGACGACGGTCGGGCTGTTCGGTTTCGTCGAGTCCACCGACGCCGCCCTCTGGTGGGAGTCGCTCTGGGTCGAGGTCGCCGCGATCGTCGTCCTCGCAGCGCTGGCGGCTCTGGCCGCGCGCCGGCGCGACTGACCGGAGCGGGCGGGCCGAGAAGAGGCACGCCCGCTCCGGTCGGCCGTCAGCGGACGCCGAGCAGGTGCTCCATCGCGAGCTGGTCCAGGCGCTCGAACTGCAGGCCGCGCTCCCCCAGCGCCTTCGGGTCGAACGTCTCGGCGCGCAGGTCGTCGAGGGACTCCCCCGCCCCCAGCGTCGGGACGGCGAGCTCGCCCACCCGCGCCGCCTCGAGCGCCGCCGTCACCTCGGGGTCGGCCCGGAAGGCCCGCGCCTTCTCGCGCAGGATCAGGTAGTTGCGCATGCAGGCGCGCGCGGTCTCCCAGACGCCCTCGATGTCCTCGCTCCGCGGCGGCTTGTAGTCGAAGTGCACGTAGCCGTCGTAGGCGCGGCCGCTGCCCGCACCGAGCAGGGTGTCGACGGTCCAGAACGCGCCGCGCAGGTTGCCGGCACCGAAGCGCAGGTCCTGGTCGAAGCGCGGCCCGTGCTGGCCGTTGAGGTCGATGTGGAAGAGCTTGCCGTGCCACAGCGCCTGGGCGATGCCCTGCGCGAAGTTCAGCCCGGCCATCTCCTCGTGCCCGACCTCGGGGTTGAGGCCGACCCGGTCGGGCTCGTCGAGGGAGTTGATGAAGGCGAGGGCGTGGCCGATCGTCGGCAGCAGGATGTCGCCGCGCGGCTCGTTCGGCTTGGGCTCCAGGGCGAACCGGATGTCGTAGCCCTTGTCCCGGACGTAGGCGCAGAGCAGGTCCAGGCCCTCCTTGTAGCGGTCGAGCGCGGCGGCGACGTCCTTGCTGCCGCCGGACTCCGCACCTTCCCGGCCGCCCCAGAGCACGTAGGTCTTCGCGCCGAGCTCCGCGGCCAGGTCGATGTTGCGCAGCACCTTCGCGATCGCGTAGCGCCGGACGGTGCGGTCGTTGGCGGTGAAGCCGCCGTCCTTGAACACCGGGGCGCCGAACAGGTTGGTGGTGGCCATCTCCACGCCCATGCCGGTCTCGGCCAGGGCCTTGGTGAACCGCTCGAGCGTGGCCTCGCGGGTGGCGTCGTCGGGCACCAGGTCGTCGTCGTGGAAGGTGACCGCCGCGGCGCCGAGCTCGGCCAGGCGGTGCACCGCCTCCACCGGGTCCAGCAGCGGGCGCACGGCGCCGCCGAACACGTCGACGCCCTGCCAGCCGACCGTCCAGAGGCCGAAGCTGAACTTGTCGTCCTTCGTGGGCGTGTAGTCGGTCATGCGGTGCTCTCCGTCCGGGTCGGGCTGTGGGATGGACTGGCGTCGGTGGTGCTCGGCGGCACGAGCGTCGGGTCGTCGAAGACGGACTCCAGGGCGACGTGCGCGCCGCCGCGGACGGCGGCGGTGAAGCCGAGCGTGGACAGCACGACCCGCGCGCCCGCCAGGTCGGGTCCGAAGACCCGCGCCCGGAGCTCGGCGGTCATGGGCTCGGTCAGGAACCGGCCGAGGACGGCGAAGTAGCCGCCCAGGATGATCACCTGCGGGTTGAAGACGTTGATGAGGACGGCGGCGCCGGTGCCCAGGGCCGTGCCGACCTGCTCCAGCGCGGCGAGGGTGCGCCGGTCCCCGGCCTCGGCCCGCCGCGCGATCTCCGCCAGCCGCGTCTCGAGGTCGCGGGCCGGATCGCGCACGGGGTCGTCGGGGTCGGCGGCCTCCCGCAGCAGCGCGCCCAGGCCGACGGCGGTCTCCCAGCAGCCGCGCCGGCCGCAGCCGCACACGACCTCCGGGTTCCCGAGGGAGGTGTGCCCGACCTCGCCGGCCAGCCCGCCGGCCCCGCGCAGCAGCTGGTCGGCCACGATCACTCCGCCGCCGACGCCGACCTCGCCGGTCAGGTAGACCAGGTCCGCCGTCCGCGCCTCGGACCCCATCGCCCACTCCGCGATCGCCGAGAGGTTCGCGTCGTTCTCGACCCGCACCGGGCAGTCGAGGTCGATCCGGGTCCGCAGGCCCTCCAGCACCGGGACGTCGTGCCAGCCGATGTTGGGGGCGTCGGTCGCGACGCCGTCGAGGCTGCGGATGAGGCCCGGGACCGCGACGGTCACGCCCACCGGGACGGCCCCGCGCGCCGCCGCGGCCGCGGCGGCCTCCCCCACCAGGTCGGCGACCGCGTCCAGCGTCCGGTCGACGCCGAGCGCCGGGACGTCGAGGGCGATCCGGTTCTCGAACAGCACCTCGCCGCGCAGGTCGAGGACGAGGGCCGCGGCGTAGTCGACGTTGAGCTCGACACCGATGCCGCAGACCGTGGCGCCGTCCAGATGCACGATCAGCCCCGGGCGGCCCACCGAGCCGGCCCGGTCGATGTCGCCGGCACTGACCAGCCCCCGGTCGGTGAGCTCGGCGACGAGGCTGGAGACCGTGGCCTTGTTGAGGCCCGTGTCCTGCGCGATGCGGGCCCGGGAGCGGGAGCCGGAGTCGCGGAGGTGGCGGAGCACCAGTCCGAGGTTGCTGCGCCGTACCGTGGCCTGGTCGGCCGGCGTGTGTCGCCGCGCGGCGCGACGGATCGAAGTGCCGGGACTGTCGGACATTCCCGCCTCCGTGACCGTGATTCGTCGGTATCGTCAACAAATTACGGCCCCCGCCTGTGCGGTCAAGGTCACACGCCGGCAACACAGCGCGGCAGGTCTCGCTAGGGTCCGCCGCATGACGCGCCCTCGCTGCATCGGTGGCCGCCCGTGACGCTCGTCGCGGGGGTGGACACCTCGACCCAGGCCTGCAAGGTCGTCGTCCGGGACGCCGGCACCGGGCGAGCTGGTGCGGTCGGGCCGGGCGCCGCACCCCGACGGCACCGAGGTCGATCCGCGGGCCTGGGCCGACGCGTTCGCCGCGGCCGCCGCAGCGGCCGGCGGGCTGGACGACGTGGCGGCGCTGGCCGTCGGGGGCCAGCAGCACGGCATGGTGTGCCTCGACGAGGACGGCGCCGTCGTCCGGGACGCCCTGCTCTGGAACGACGTCCGGTCCGCGGGCGCCGCGGCCGACCTGATCCGCGAACTCGGCGACGGGGACGAGGCGGCCGGTCGCCAGGCGTGGGCGGACGCGGTCGGCGTCGTCCCCGTGGCCTCCTTCACCGCGACCAAGCTGCGCTGGCTGGCCGACGCCGAACCCGCGAACGCCGACCGGACGGCGGCCGTCTGCCTCCCGCACGACTGGCTGACCTGGCAGCTGTCGGCCGACCGCGACCTGGGGACCCTCGTCACCGATCGCGGCGACGCCAGCGGCACCGCCTACTGGTCGGCCCGCACCGGCGAGTACCGCCCCGTGGGTGGATTTGCCGACCCCGGAGTGGCCCACAAAGACGCTTCGGTGGCCCCGCAGCCTGGCGCGCAGCGGGTCCAGTTCAGCGCCAGGGAAGACCACCTCGATCGGGATGCCGAGCGGCTCATACTGGGCGATCAGCGCGTCGGGCGAGGCAAGATCGGCCTTGGTGAGGCAGAGCAGTGGCCCGATGCCGGCGTCGTATCCGGCAACCAGGATGCGGTCGATCATCCCGGTACGTGGCGGCGGATCTGCAAGCGCAGTGACGATGACGAGTTGATCGGCGTTGGCAACGATGGGCCGCTCGTAGGGATCGTCGTCATCGGCTGTGCGGCGTAACACCGTCTGCCGCTCCTCAACTTCGACAATGCGCGCCAGCGTGCCCTCCGTGCCCGATGTATCACCAACCACGCGGACCCGATCACCGACGATGACGCCCTTCCGCCCAAGTTGACGCGCCTTCGTTGCGGTCACGTCCCGGTCAGAGATCAGCAAGCGGAAGCGACCGCGATCCACCGTGATGACCATTCCGGTCTGCGGCATCGGCGTAGTCAGGTCGGTCTTTGGTACGAGGCCGGCTGCTGCGACGTCCTGGACGGTCGAACGCTTCATACTCGTCGCCTCGCAGGCCGACCTGGGTCACTACGAGATCGCCTCGTCCGATTCCTGCGCCGAGTCATTGATCATCTGTGTCCAGAGCTGCTCGAACTCCGGCATTGTCTTACCGGTACAGCCGATATCGTCCAGCACGATCTCTGGAACCAGCAAACCCAGCAGTGCTCCGGCCTGAGCCATCCGATGATCAGCGTAGGTGTGCCACAGGTCGCCCCCCAGAATTCGAGGGTGGATAGTCAAACCGTCGTCGGTCTGCTTGACGTGACCGCCCAGACGATCCAGCTCGGTCTCAAGGGCCGCCAGCCGATCAGTCTCATGGTGGCGGATATGTGCGATACCTCTGAGATGGCTGGTGTCGTCGGCGAGGGCGGCGACTGCCGCGACCACCGGCGTCAGCTCGGCAGCGTCGCTCAGATCAAGATCAACTCCGTGGATGTGATCAGTGCCCCGCACCTGAAGGTTGCTCCCATCGAGGGTGACCTCGGCGCCAAAGTGCTGCAGGATGTCGCGGATCGCATCGCCCGGCTGGATCGTCGTACTCGGCCAGTTCGGCACGGTGACCGTGCCCCCGGTGATGGCGGCTGCGGCCAGAAACGGTGCCGCGTTGGACAGGTCAGGCTCAATGCTCACGTCAACAGGTTGGATGGTGCTGGGAGAGACCACCCAGCGGTTGTGTCTGGTGTCCTCAATCTCGACGCCGCGGGTACGCAACATCGCCAGCGTCATCTGGACATGGGGACGGGAGGGGATCTCATCTCCGATGTGCTGGATGTCGATGCCGTCGGTGTATCGGGCGCCGGCGAGGAGGAGGCCGCTGAGGAACTGGCTGGACTCTGAAGCGTCGACGATGATGTCGCCACCTGGTAGCTGGGGATTGCCGGTGAGATTGAACGGAAGCGAGTAGCCGTTGCCGTCGACTCTGGCGCCGAGGCGTTTGAGCGCACCCAGCAGCGGCGCCATCGGCCGCGCGTACGCCTGCTTATCGCCGTCGAATCGCACCGTGCCGTGCGCAAGGGCGGCGATCGGGGGTACGAAACGCATCACCGTCCCCGCAAGACCGCAGTCGATGACACCACCAGCAGCAAAGGCTTTGGTCGGCGTGACCTGCCACTCGCCGTCGCGCTCGACGATGTCCACGCCGAGGGTGCGCAGGGCGTCGCGCATCAGCTGGGTGTCACGCGCCTCCAGGCCGCCGGTGATCACCGACGGCCCACTCGACAGCGCGGCCAGGACTAGCGCCCGATTCGTCTCTGATTTGGAACCCGGAAGAACCACGGTCGCGGTGATAGGCGCCAGCGCCTCCGGCGTCGCCCATTGTCGAAATCCAGACACCCCTCAGATCCTAGGCGCCGACCCGCGCTCACCGCTCCACTCACCGCTGACAAGTCGGCGGTGGGGGAGTCAGTTTTCGCCGAGTTGGACGTTCTCGCCGAGCTCCCGGGCCTTCGCACCAACGGCCTTGGCCTGCTTCTTGGCCTCCTTCTTGATCTTCTTGGCCTCCTTTTTGATCTTCTTGGCCGCCTTGGCCGCGGCGTCCTGGGCTTCCTCAGCCTGGTGGGCGGCTGTCGCCTGGGCCTCCTTGAGCTGCTTCGCTGCCTGCTTGCGCACGCGACGCGAAGATTCGCTGACAGCCTCCACCAACGCGACGCCGGTGGCCACGGCAGCCTCGGCCAGCTCACTGGCATTCCCGCCAGCCTTGCCGGTACCCTTGGCAATTTTCTTGGAGGCTTTCCGGGTTCCCTTGGCCAGCGATTCTCCCGTCCTTTGAGCGCGCCAGGCCAGACTCGGCTTGCCCTCGGTATCTTGCGCGGCCAGGAGCACCCCACCCAGCAGGCTCACGTTCTTCAGGAAGTGTTTGCGCTCCTGTGCCCGCTCATCTGGGTCTTGTTCCTTCCAGAAGGGATGCTTGGCGATGGTGCTTGGCACGAGTGAGCCGGCTAGCAGTAGTGCCCCGAGCCGCCGGCCCTTGCCGGTCGCCAGCGCCGCGCCGCCCACTACCTGAGCGATGCCATTGATGCGCACCAGGGTGACCGTATTCTCCGGCACATAGCCGGCTACTTGTTCCGGGCTGTACTGCTTGACCACCGGGATGACACGATCGACAAGCGGCTCGGCGGCAGGAACCAGCGACTCTGGATCACGGATTGCCTTGATTCCGGCTGCCACGAAGTAAGACGCCAGCATTGTCCGAGGGATAGCGCGCAGCAATGTCATAGGTCATTCCTACCGTGAGAGCACTTCGGCGCCCCAACAAGGGTGCCCTTCTGGTCGCGTGTTACCCACGTCGCCCAATGTCGACTGCCTCAGCGGCGGAAAATCTGATTCAGGCCGCAACATTGCTGATTGGTCAGTGCCCACAGATACGCTCGAATCCATGTGCGGACGCTATGCGACCTCCGCCAGCCCGCAGGACTTGATGGAGGAGTTCGAGGTCGACGACCTGTTTGACGGGCTGCCCGGCCCGGACTACAACGTTGCCCCCACGGTTGCGGTACCTGCCGTATTCGAGCGACGTGTCAAAGCCACCGGCGAGATCCGCCGACGGCTGGCTCCGCTGGTGTGGGGGCTGGTCCCGTCCTGGGCCAAAGACGCCTCGATCGGCTCGCGGATGATCAATGCTCGACTCGAGACGGTGGCAGAGAAGCCTGCGTTCAAGCGGGCTTTCAGCACCCGCCGTTGCATTTTGCCAGCCGACGGCTTCTACGAGTGGTATGCCCTCGAGTCGCCGAGTGGCTCGTCCATCGGACGCGGCAGAGGCAAGCCCAAGAAGCAGCCGTTCTTCATCCATCCGGCTGACGGAGGATTGCTGGTGATGGCAGGCATCTACGAGATCTGGCGGGACCCCCACAAGGACGCAGCCGACGACTCGGCCTGGCTCCGTACCTGCTCAGTGATCACGACCCAGGCCACCGATGCGGCAGGACACATCCATGATCGGATGCCCATGGTGATCACCCGCGACGCCATCGACGCGTGGCTGGATCCCACAATCACCAATCCGAAGCAGGCGCTTGAGCTTCTTGCAGTCACCGAAGCTGCGTCCCTGGAGGCGTACGCGGTCTCCACAAGCGTCAACAGCGTTGAGAACAACAATCCTTCGCTCGTCGAGCCGCTCGCCGCCGAGACCGAGACGGAACCGGTGCCTGATCAGGAGACGCTGATCTGATCATGGCCTCGACGCTTATCTCTGTGAAGACGCAGCAAGGACCCGGCAGGTTCTTCGTCGATCCTGCTGAGCAGCCGAGCTCGACGCTTGTGCTTGGCCATGGCGCCGGCGGCGGTGTCGGCGCTCTTGATCTTGAACTGTTAGCCCAAAACCTGCCGGCACTCGGTACCACCGTGGTGCGGTTCGAACAGCCTTGGCGTACGGCCGGGCGTACTGTTGGCGCGCCACCGCCGAAGCTGGACGAGGCGTGGTGTGCTGCGTTGGACTGGCTGGTCGGACAGGACTGGGTGCGACATCCGCTCGTGGCTGGCGGTCGGAGTGCTGGCGCTCGAGTGGCCTGCCGGACGGCGTCGCGCACAAATCCCGCGGCAATTGTGTGCCTGGCATTCCCGTTGCATCTTCCGGGTCGGCCCGAAAAGTCACGGCTGGCGGAGTTGCTGGCACCCACGGTACCGAGGCTGGTCTTGCAAGGCAGCAGGGACAGTTTCGGCACTCCGGAGGAGATTCGTGCGGCGATCGGCAATGCGCGAGAAATCTCGGTCGTGGATTTGCCCGGAGCAGATCATGGATTCCGGATCGCCAAAGCGCGGTCCGCAGCGGGCGGAGCGAGAAATCGAACACCCATTGCCAAGTCATCATCCTTCAGCGCTGCCGACCTGCGTAGCGCTGTGGTCGCCGAAGTGAGCCGATTCATCAGCGCCGTGGCGGGAATATCGACATCATGACCGCGTTGCATTTCATATGGCCCTACTGGTGGATGGCTGGCACGAGCAGTCGATGCTGCGTTCTTCACCGCTACTCTCGTACGTGATGAGCATCCCTAGCGGTACGAACGCGTCCGGCGCCAGCACGTCTACCAATGATGCTGGTGACGCCGAGACAGCGGACGAGCGACATGCGCGCTTCGAAGCGGATGCACTGCAATACCTTGATCAGCTCTACGCCGGTGCGTTGCGTATGACGCGCAACCCGGCTGATGCTGAGGACATCGTGCAGGAGACCTACGCCAAGGCCTACGCGTCCTTTCACCAGTTCACCCCGGGCACGAACCTGAAGGCCTGGCTTTACCGGATCCTCACCAACACCTACATCAACTCCTATCGCAAGAAGCAGCGGGAGCCGCAGATCTCCGACGGGGAGAACGTGGAGGACTGGCAGCTTGCCAGGGCCGAGTCGCATACCTCCAGTGGGCTGAAGTCGGCGGAGATGGTGGCGCTTGAGAACCTGCCGGATTCTGATGTGAAGGAAGCTCTGCAGCAACTCCCTCCGGACTTCCGGCTGGCTGTCTACCTGGCTGATGTCGAAGGCTTTTCGTACAAGGAGATCGCCGAAATCATGGGCACTCCCATCGGAACAGTTATGTCGCGGCTCAACCGCGGAAGAACCCAGTTGCGCAACCTGCTTGCCGACTACGCCCGGGAAAGAGGCGTCAAACGAGCGGAGGCGAGCAGGACATGAACCTCGATCGATCGGGCGATGCATCCTTCGATGACTGCGAGCATGTGCTTGAACGCGTGTATGAGTTCTTGGACAACGAGCTTGACGTCGCCAGCAGCGATGCGATTCGTCACCACCTCGCCATGTGTGAGCCCTGCCTGGACAGGTTCGATGCCGAGGAGGCGGTCAAGTCGCTCGTTCATCGGTGTTGCGGCGGTGAGGTCGCACCCAGCCACCTTCGAGCCAAGATCGTGACGCAGCTGACGGTGATCCGCAAGACCCTCTGACCGCAGCGGACAAACCCCACGGACCTACCGTGGGGTTTCGTGTCTGTGCCTCTCGGTCTACAGCGTCAAGCGTTTGGACGCTTCCCATGATTCGCGCTCTTCTTCCTGCGAGCGCGGCGCTTGCGGGCACTCTTTGCCATCTGAGCCTCCCATTCATTGTGATTGCTCGCGCAATCGCGCTGACAATCCCCTGTCTACCTCACTCGCTCGCCGACAAAAAGCGTGTCGGCTCGCTCGCTCGTCCAGACATGGGCGCGCGATTTCACGCTCGCAATCAGGCGACGATATCCGCACTATGACAGGCGGGCAGCTTCGCCGACTGCAGGAGCTCGCGGCTGAACTGCGTCAATGGCTGGGGCTCTGCGTTCGCGAGCTACGAAGGAGGCGACCTCGCGGACCGCCGGTCAGAGTGCAATGAATTCTGCCACAACCCGGCGAATCTTTGCCGCGGCCGTACATTTGCGACATGCCGTCCATGTCGGAGATCATCTCCGAGCACACCGATCTCTCGGAAAGCGACCATCACTGGCTGAAGCTGCTCGTCTCGGAGTGGCAGCTGCTCGCTGATCTGAGCTTCTCTGACTTGGTTTTGTGGGTTCTCGATCGTGATCCCAATGTCTTGTGGGCGTCAGCCCAGATCCGGCCTTTCACCGGTGCGACATCACTGTTCGATGATGTCGTGGGCGACCTCATCGCATACTCCCCGGAGCATCTGGTGTCGGAGGCGTTCCTCAGCGGCCAGATCGTCCACACCAGCGAGCGCAAGCTGCATGCGGGACTGCCGGTCGACAGCCATGCAATTCCGGTGAAAGTCGGGGATCGAGTCATCGCGGTCGTCGAGCAGCACACGAGTCAGTTAGGCGTCCGGGGCGCTCCTAGCACATTGGAAAAGGCCTACCTCGAAGCCGCGGCGCAACTGGCCAGGATGATCACCGTGGGGGCCTTCCCCATCCCGAGCGACGCCACACATCTGGCCTTCAGCCCGCGAGTGGGCGACGGATTCATCCGCCTGGACCCCGCCGGCGAGGTGACGTACGCGAGCCCGAACGCGCTGAGTGCTTATCGCCGGCTTGGACTACGGGGCGATCTTGTCGGTGAGCACCTTGCGAGCTTGACAGCGGAACTGCTGCCCTCCAGCCCGGACCCGGTGGATGACTCCGTGCAATCGGTGCTGTCTGGTCGTGCCTCCCGCAGGACCGAGCTCGTATCTGGCGAGGCACACCTCATGATCCGAGTCTTGCCACTGGTTGACGGCCGCAAGCCGGTCGGCACCATCGTGCTCTGCCGTGATGTGAGCGACCTACGAAGCAAGGAGCGCGAGCTGGTGACCAAAGATGCCACCATTCGCGAGATCCACCATCGGGTCAAGAACAATCTGCAAACGGTAGCGGCGCTGTTGCGGATGCAGGCGCGGCGAATCGACTCTCCCGAGGCAAGGGTTGCGCTGACTGACGCGGTATCGCGGGTTTCGTCGATCGCCATCGTTCACGAGACGCTCTCGCAGGCGTTCGATGAGATCGTTGAGTTCGACCGGGTGGCCGACGAGCTACTCCGCATGGTGGGCGATGTCGCCGCGTCATGGGGTGGCGTTTCAGCAATTCGGAAGGGCAGCTTCGGTCAGGTTTCAGCGGAGGTTGCCACCAGCCTGGCGATAGTCATCAGTGAGTTGTGCCAGAACGCGGTCGAGCATGGTCTCGCGCACGATTCCGGTGAAGTGCGAGTGGTGCCGAGCCGGTTTGATGGTCGGCTGCGGGTTGAGATCGGCGACGATGGCCGCGGGTTGCCGGACGGCTTCGATTGGCACAATTCGCGGAGCCTCGGGCTGTCGATCGTCAACACATTGGTTGCCGAAATGGAAGGCACTTTCGAACTTGGAGTGCAGCCATGCGGTCCCGGCACGCTAGCTGTGGTCGAAATTCCCCTCTAGGTATGGGCTGACGCATATTTACTGCATCGCGACACGCCTGCGGACGTCTTTGACTGCCGTCCGTCCGAGGGTTTCGCTGGTCGAGCTACGGTCGCGCGGACCGCGGCGACGCCCCTTGTGAACAGCGTGACGGTCGCCAGATCTCTCCAGTCCGAGATCGGATGTGCTGGTGACTGGGATCCGGCCTGCGCAGCGAGCCACCTCACCTTCAACGCCGCTCATGGGGAGTGTGGGAAGGCACATTCCAGATCCCTGAGGGTCAGTACGAGTACAAGGTGGCCATCAACAACTTCTGGGATCTCAACTACGGCGCAGGCGGCGCGGCCGGGGGCTCCAATATTCCGATCAGCATCCCGCCAGGCACGTCGAGTGTCACATTCGTCTGGGATAGGTGTCGCATATCCTGACGCACACACTGAACGCCTGAAGCTGCTACGGATGGGTGCAGCTTGCCGCTCCAAGGCGACCGGAATGAGCTGTGACAGCACGCGCACAACTGCGAACCGCGCGGTGGCATGCAAAACGCCGGGGTATTGTTCCCCCGGCGTTCGTTGCTGCTGACGAAGCCTTGGGGCTATGCGGTGCGGATTCGCGCTCGTGCGGCGCGACGCTTCAACGCTCGCCGCTCATCCTCGCTGAGACCGCCCCAGACACCATGATCCTGACCAGCTTCCAGCGCCCATTGCAGGCATGCGTCCCTGACTTCGCATCGCCGGCAGATCTGTTTGGCCTCTTCTATCTGGAGGAGGGCCGGGCCGGTATTCCCGATCGGGAAGAACAGCTCAGGATCCTCATCCAGGCAGGCGGCCCGGTGGCGCCAATCCATGGCGTTACACTCCTTACTGGTTGCTTCTGGGTCCCTGGCGTAGGACCCCGCAGGACGGGGAAGCCACGAGTCCTCTACACTGACCTTGACTCGCGCTCCCCAAGACTTTCAAGTATTGAGGGGCAATACAAGACTTTCGAGCGTTCGGTGCCTCACATTTCGGTCCAGTTACGGTATTTGCCGTCTCTTCAACCGGTTGTACCCCCTCCAATCGCCTCCAAAACACATCGATGACAGATGCAAATCTTGTAGGGCGACGGCCGCTCACAATCGTCGTTGCAGCCACCCTGCTGGCGCTTGAGGGACTCGTCGGACTGGCGTACGCAGGGCTCGAGGTCGGGCAGATCAGGATGTCCCGTGCTGAGGTCGGGGTCGGCGTGGCGATCCTGATGGCCGCCTTCGGCCTGTTGCTGCTTGTCGTGGCACGCGGCGTTTTCCTGGGCAAGCGTTGGAGCAGGGGACCGGCGGTTGCGACACAGCTGATCTTGTTGCCGATTGCGTGGAGCTTCAAAGGCGGCAGCACCACCTGGGTCTCCGTCGTGCTGGCCGCACTTGCAATCGCTGTATTGGTTGGTGTGCTCCACCCGCGCTCTACGGCCGTCTTCGTGCCTCCGGCGGCCGACAGGGGGCAACGGTAAGGTTCGGGCGCTGGTGGCTGCGCGCTCGACGGGCTCGGAGCGCAGATGCGGGCTGAGCCCGTCGAAGCCCTCCCTAGGCCTCAGCCTCGCTTTCCAAGGCCTCTGCCTCCGCCAGAATCCTGGCCAGCTCGGCCTCGTGCTCGGCCTCCGTCTCGGCCTCGTGCTTGACGCGGCGGAGGAATGACTTGGTGCGCTCCTCCTGGGGATTCAGCAGCACCTCGTTGGGCGGGCCCTGCTCGACGACCACACCTTGATCCATGAACACGACGCGGTCGGCAACTTCACGTGCGAAGGCCATCTCGTGGGTGACCACGATCATGGTCGTTCCCTCCTCGGCGAGGTTGCGCATGACCCCAAGAACCTCGCCCACCAGCTCTGGGTCGAGGGCCGATGTGGGTTCATCGAAGAGCAGCAGTTCCGGCTTCATGGCCAGGGCACGCGCGATCGCCACCCGCTGCTGCTGCCCGCCGGAGAGCTGCGAGGGATAGTACCTGGCCCGATCTGCGAGGCCGACCATGTCAAGCAGCTCCAAGGCCTCCTTCGTGATATCCGCCTTACGTCGCCGTTTGACCTTGACCGGCGCTTCCGTCACATTTCCAAGGGCGGTCATGTGCGGGAAGAGGTTGAAGCGCTGGAAGACCATGCCAATCCGCGCCCGCTGCCGTGCGATGTCCTTGTCTTTACGCACGTGCAGTTTGCCCTTGCGGTCCTCGAACCCGATGAGCTCCCCGCCGACCCAGATCCGGCCACCCGTCAGAAGCTCCATTTGGTTGATCAGACGCAGGAAGGTGGTCTTGCCCGACCCGCTGGGGCCGAGCAAGCACACGACTTCTTTGGCGTCAACGGTCATGTCAATGCCTTTCAGCACCTCATTGCTGCCGAACGCCTTGGTGACATTGACCGCGAGTACGAGATGCTCGGTGTCCGTCGCCGTGGTCGTCATTTCGCTGCTCCGACCGCTAGGCCCTTGGCCGCCTCCTCTTTGTCCTCGCTCACCTGGACGCCGAAGCCGCGTCCGAAGTGCCGCTCCAGGTACGCCTGGCCGACCATCAGGACGCTGGAGGCGATCAGGTAGTACAGCGTGGCCGCCACCAAGATCGGAAAGACTTGGAAGGTCCGATTGCCGATGGCCTGAAGCTGGAAGAAGAGCTCGGTGCCAACCGGAATGCCGATGAGCAACGAGGTGTCCTTGAGCATGGCGATCGTCTCATTGCCGGTCGGCGGCACGATTACGCGCATGGCCTGAGGAAGCACGATCCGACGCATGGCCATGCCGCGGCTCATGCCGAGCGCCTGGGCGGCTTCCATCTGGCCCTTGTCAACACTGAGAATCCCCGCCCGCGCAATCTCGGCCATATAGGCAGCCTCTGACGCACCTAGACCGATCACGCCGCCGGCGAGGCCGACGAATATCTCATTGGCATCGAAGGGTCCGATGCGCCAGTCACCGCTTAGACCGAACCATTCGATGAACTTCCAGTCGAAAGGCACACCAAGAGCGATGCCTTCTGCGAAGAGGAGTCCAAGCTGGCCCATGATGATGAGTAGCACATACCGAGGGATGGCGCGGAAGAACCAGGTGTACAACCACGAAACACCCTTGAGAATGGGGTTGTCCGACAGCCGCATGACCGCCAAGATCACCCCCAAGGTGACGCCGAAAACCATCGCCAGGATCGTGACGAGGATGGTGCCCTTCCAGAAGCCCTCGATCACCGGGCTCTGGATCATCGCCTGAAGGACGAACGGCCAGTTGAACGCCGGATTGAAGATCACCATGTTGAGGAACATGAGTGCCAGCACGGCGATCACTGCGATGGCGACCCAGCGACCCGGGTGGCGAACCGGTGTGGCCTTGATCAGCCCGGGGCGGTCATCGCTGACCGCCGGCCGGGCTTCTGTTGTGGTTGTCATGACGTCGGGTTTACTGCGAAGTCGGAGATGGCCCCCTGCTCGACACCCCATTTCTCGAGCGCGGCCTTGTAGGCGCCCTCCTGTTCGAGCTGCTTCAGCGCTTCTACGATTGCCTCACCGAACTCGGTCTCGCCCTTGGGCAGCACATAGCCGTACGGGGCTGCGTCGTAGATGTCACCCAACGGCTCCAGCTTTCCGCCGGCTTGCTTCACCGCGTACGCCACTACTGGCGAGTCGGCCAGCATGGCGTCGGCCTTGCCGGTGACCACCGCGCTCGTGGCCTGGGCCTGGCTGTCGTAGGACAGGACGTTGATCTTGTTGCTGCCGCACTTCTTCTGACGCGGTGGAAGGTCCTCAGTCTCCTGTACCGTTCCGGTCTGGACCGCGATGTTCTTGCCGCAGGCATTGTCCGGGTCGACGCCCTGGGGGTTGCCGGGTTGCGTGGCCCACTGAGTGCCAGCATTGAAGTAGCTCACCATGTCGACCTCCTTCAGGCGCTCCGGATTGATCGTGAACGAGGAGATACCCATGTCGTACTTCTTGCCGTTGACACCGGTGATGATGCTGCCGAATTTCGACGGTTCCCACTCGGTCTTGACGCCGAGCTTGGCGGCGACCTGGTTGAAGAGATCGACGTCGAAGCCCTGGACTGTCTTGCCGTCGCCGGCCAGGAACTCGCTGGGTGCGTAGGTCGGGTCGGTGCCGATCTTGATCACGCCCGCGCTCTTGATGCTCTCGGGCAGCTTGCTGGCAAGGTCCACATTCTCGCTGACCGAGACTGAGGGGGCACTCCCGCCTTCGGGCTCCCCGCTCAATGAGCTCGAGCCACAGGCACTCAGGGCCAGAGCGGCGACCGACGCCGCGGCCACACCCAGCTTGATCTGGACATTCATACGTGCTGCTCCCTTCCAATCCCAGGCTCCATCTGGGCCTGGCGCTGATTACGCGTATTCAGCCGCTCGAGTAGCGGCGGTTGGGTCCTGATGACAGACTGAATCCTTCCACGCGATGCCTCCTTTTGATCGATGCCGGTCCGTTTGGAATCCGATCGAAACGATGAGATCGGCTCTATTGAAGTCGTTGAGCGCCGGCGGATGGACGGGCAGCGAAGTGTGCGGGCGGACCATATCCCGCATCCGCAAAGCTGCGAGCTATCTCGGCTGCTACCCGCTCTACATCGCCTGCCGGGACCAGCGCAATGATGCAGCCACCGAAGCCGCCGCCGGTCATCCGAGCGCCGAGGGCCCCGGAAGCGCGAGCGACCTCGACGGCAAGGTCCACCTGCGGCACCGTGATCTCGAAGTCGTCGCGCATCGAAGCATGCGAGGCATCGAGGAGAGGCGCCAGATCGGCGATGCGGCCGGCTCGCAGTACAGAGACGGCCTCCAGCACGCGAGCGTTCTCGGTAACCACATGGCGTACCCGGCGCCGGATCACCGTATCGGGAAGCTGATCGAGTGCCGCCTCGAGGTTGCTGACGTCGCGCAACGCCGGCACTCCGAGCAACTGCGCCGCCTCCTCACAGCTGGCTCGGCGAGCCGCGTATTCACTGTCGACCAGCGCATGCGGTGTCTTGGTGTCGAGGACCAAGATTTCGAGGCCAGCGCTTGCTGTGTCGAATCGAACCTGTTCGGCGTCATCGGTTCGGCAGTCGAAGAACAGCGCGTGGCCGGTCGTGCACAAGGTGGAGGCGGCCTGGTCCATCAAGCCGGTTGGGGCGCCCACGAAGGCGTTCTCGGAGCGCCTCGCCAGCTTGGCTCGCTCCAGGCTGGCGATGTCGAGATCGTTGAGGTCGGCGAGGGCCGTGAGCACTGCACACTCCAGCGCTGCCGATGAGGACAAGCCGGCGCCTTCTGGCACGTCAGATGTCAGCACCAGGTCAGCTCCACCAACCCGGTAGCCGGCCTCCTCGAGGGCCCACACCACGCCGGCGACGTACGCCTGCCAGCCTGTCATCCCCGGTTGCAGGTCGGCGCCCCGAAAGGTTTCGGTCGAGTCGTTGTTGAGCGACGTGACGCTCCAAGTGCCGTCATCACGTGGAGCGGCGGCGATCAGTACCCGTTGCGCAAGGGCGAACGGCATGACGTAGCCGTCGTTGTAGTCGGTGTGCTCGCCGATCAGGTTGACCCGACCAGGGGCAGCCCAAACACCAATTGGTTGCCGGTCAGTCCGAGCCTGGAAGGCTTCAGCCAGGGCGCCGGCATCGTTGCTCACCCGACGCACTGTAGCCGGGCGAGCCACCTGACCACGTCAAGCGCCAGGCCGCGCCCATAGGGTGATGTGCATGATGGCGGCCTACGCAGCCCGGGCGGATGCCGAGGTTCCCCTAGATGCTCTGGTGGTGGGAGAGATCGAGCCGCCGAGCGTCCCTGCGGGCTGGGTGAGAGTG
This sequence comes from uncultured Actinomycetota bacterium, assembly GCA_963836855.1. Lineage (GTDB taxonomy): Bacteria > Actinomycetota > Actinomycetes > Propionibacteriales > Propionibacteriaceae > Microlunatus. The sequence continues at coordinate 23,461 of CAWILN010000044.1, forward strand.
CACGTCAAGGCTGCGGCTCTCAATCATCATGACGTCTGGTCGCTCCGCGGGGTCGGCCTACCTGCCGACCGACTTCCGATGATCCTTGGCTGTGATGCGGCGGGTGTCAGCGACGACGGTCGTGAGGTCATTGTTCACGCAGTGATCAACTCACCGGACTTTGTTGGCTCCGATGCCACGTACGACCCGGAGCGCTCGCTGCTGTCCGAGCGCTATCCCGGGACCTTTGCTACGCAGGTGTGGGTGCCGCCGACCAACTTGGTGGACAAGCCGTCCGAGTTGAGCTTCGCCGAGGCGGCCTGCCTGCCAACGGCCTGGCTGACGGCGTACCGGATGCTCTTCAGCCAGTCCAGCGTCCGGCCGGGCGATACCGTGCTGATCCAGGGTGCGGGTGGGGGAGTGTCCACCGCGCTCATCGCGCTTGGCCGGCAGGCCGGGTTGCGGGTTTGGGTGACCTCGCGTAGTGAAACTCGTGGCGCGCGAGCCGTCAGTCTTGGCGCGCATCAAGCGTTCTCGATCGGGGCCCGGCTTCCCGAACGGGTAGATGCCGTGATGGAGTGTGTCGGTGCTGCTACGTGGTCACATTCGATCAATGTGTTGAGGCCAGGCGGCACGTTGGTGATCTGCGGTGCGACGTCGGGAGACAATCCGCCGAAAGCTGAATTGACCAAGATCTACTTCAAGCCGCTTCGGGTGATCGGCTCGACGATGGGAACCCGAGACGAGTTGATCGCCCTGACCAAGATGTTGGCTACGACTGGCCTGCGGCCGCACATCGACCGCATCCTGTCGCTAACCGATGCCGCGACCGGATTCGCGGCGATGATCACAGGTGATCATTTCGGCAAGATCATCTTCGAGCCGTGACGGGCCAGGTCATCATCGGGACCGCCCTATTCCTCCTCCTCGTCGTCGAGGCGCGCGAGCCAGGTTGCGAGGCGCTCTACGGGAGTCTCAAACTCGGGATGAAGATCGACGAACGTCCGCAGCTGGTCCGCAAGCCAGGCAAGCGTGACCTCATCCTCGCCGCGCCGCACTTGGAGCTCCTCGATGCCTCGATCAGTAAAGTACACACATATTCCTAGGCTCGGCTCGCGCACGGCGCGTTAGTGCTGGTGCCGTCGTTGCTCTTCGCGCAACGCAGTCGTGGTCAGTTCGATCCTCCATTAGGAGGTGGGCATTGCGCTCATCGTTCCTCCGATCACCAGCGCGCGCCTCCGACGCTCGCCGAGAATTCCTAGGCTCGGCTCGCGCACGGCGCGTTAGTGCTGGTGCCGTCGTTGCTCTTCGCGCAACGCAGTCGTGGTCAGTTCGATCCTCCATTAGGAGGTGGGCATTGCGCTCATCGTTCCTCCGATCACCAGCGCGCGCCTCCGACGCTCGCCGAGAATTCCTAGGCTCGGCTCGCGCACGGCGCGTTAGTGCTGGTGCCGTCGTTGCTCTTCGCGCAAACGCAGTCGTGGTCAAGGAATTCTCGTCGAGCGTCGCGCAACGCAGTCGTGGTCAGTTCGATCCTCCATTAGGAGGTGGGCATTGCGCTCATCGTTCCTCCGATCACCAGCGCGCTCCTCCGACGCTCGCCGAGCGTTAGGCGAAGGCAGCCTCCATGAGCGCCCGCTGCTGCTGCTGATGGACCGATGTCGACCCAACTGATGCCGCGGAGGACTCCGGTCGAGTCACCTTGGTGAGCCGCCAGGTTCGGCTGGGCTCAATCGCGGCCAGGCGCTGCGGCAGATTCAGTGCTATGAACGGCCACGCTCCCTGGTTCACTGGCTCGTCTTGCACCCAGCGCACTTCCTCCACGCGGTCGAAACGCTTGAGCTGCTTGACGATGTCCTTGACTGGAAGTGGGCAGAGCCGTTCCACAGGGATGATTGCGACCTGGCCATCCTTGCCGGCCTTGTTGCGGGCGTTGACCAGGTCCCAACGGATCTTGCCGGAGCACAGCAGAACTGAGTTGACCTGACTCGGGCTTTCGATCGTCGGATCGCCCAGCACCGACTTCCAGGACCCCTGAGTGAAGTCCGATGGGTCGGAGACAGCAAGCTTATTGCGCAGCATCGACTTCGGTGTCATGACGATCAGCGGCCGATGAAGCTCGCCCAACGCCTGCTGTCGCAGCATGTGGAAGTAGTTCGCCGGAAGCGAAGGCTGCGCAACCGTGCACGCGTCCTCAGCGGCCAGCTGGAGAAAGCGCTCCAGGCGCGCCGACGAGTGATCCGGCCCTTGGCCCTCGTAGCCGTGTGGCAAGAGAAGTACCACCCCAGACTGCTGGGTCCACTTCGCCTGGCCGGACGTGATGAACTCATCAATGATGGTCTGCGCGCCATTGGCGAAGTCACCGAACTGAGCCTCCCACAGCACCAGCGCCTCCGGCCTTGCCACGGAGTACCCGTACTCAAAGCCCATCGCGGCAAACTCGCTCAGCAGCGTGTCAAACACATGAAACTTGCCCTGTTCTTCATCAAGATGCTTGAGCGGCACCCAAGACTCACCGGTCTTGCGATCCACGATCGAAGCGAAGCGCTGCACGAAGGTCCCACGACGGGTGTCTTGCCCCGTAAGCCGGACGGTACGTCCCTCCAAGAGCAACGAACCGAAAGCCAAGATCTCCGCAGTAGCCCAATCGACTGGCCCCTGGGTGATCGCCGCGGCGCGGCGCTGCAGCTGGGGCATCACCTTTGGATGGACAGTGAAGCCGCTGGGGAACGTGGTGTGCGCGTCGGCGATCTTCTTCAGCGTCTCCATGCTGATCGCTGTGCCGTACTTGGCGGCAGACTTCTTGGGGTACGCCGGCACTCGACTGTATTCCATGTCCGAAGGCGGCTGCGTCCTCCCCCGGACCTCCTTGAAGACAGTCTCCAGACGCTGCTGGAAGCGGGTCATCACTGCCTCGGCGTCCTCGACGGTGATGTCGCCGCGGCCGATGAGGGCCTCGGTGTAGAGCTTGCGGACCGATCGCTTCTTCTCGATCAGGTCATACATCCGCGGTTGGGTAAAGCTCGGATCGTCGCCCTCATTGTGACCGCGGCGGCGGTAGCAGATGAGGTCGATGACCACGTCTTTGTTGAATTCCTGGCGGAAGGCGTATGCCAGTCGTGCCACCCGAATGCACGCCTCGGGATCATCGCCATTCACATGGAAGATCGGCGCCTGAATCATCCGCGCCACGTCAGTGCAATACATCGAGGACCGCGACTCGGTCGGAGATGTGGTGAAGCCGACCTGATTGTTCACGACGATGTGAATGGTGCCACCGGTCCGATAGCCGCGCAGCTGGCTGAGGTTGAGGGTTTCGGCAACCACACCCTGGCCAGCGAATGCTGCATCGCCGTGCATCAGCACCGGTAGCACCGGGAATTCCGCCCCACGGTCAAGGATGTCCTGCTTGGCCCGAGCAATGCCCTCCAGCACCGGATTCACTGCCTCGAGATGGCTTGGGTTGGCTGCCACCGAAGCCTTGATGGTTGCGCCGTTGAGTGCGGTGAACTTGCCCTCCGAGCCCAAGTGGTACTTGACATCGCCGGAGCCCTGGACCGTACGCGGGTCCAGATTGCCCTCGAACTCCCGGAAGATCTGCTCGTACGACTTGCCGACGATGTTGGACAGCACGTTGAGCCGGCCACGGTGCGGCATACCGATGCACACCTCCTCGAGGCCGGCCTCCGCTGCCTGCTCGCACACCTCGTCCAACAGGACGATGGCCGACTCGCCACCCTCCAGGGAGAACCGCTTCTGTCCGACGAACTTGGTCTGCAAGAACGTCTCGAAGATCTCGGCCTCGTTGAGCTTGTCCAGGATCCGAAGGTGCTCCTCGCGGGGGAGGGACTCGTGCGGCTGCTCCACCCGATCCTGGATCCACTTGCGCTGCACGGGTTCTTGGATATGCATGTACTCGAGGCCGATGGTCCGGCAGTAGGAGTCGCGCAGGATCCCCAAGATCTTCCGCATCTTCATTCGGCCGTCCCCGCCGGCGAAGGATCCAGTGGCGAACTCACGGTCCAAGTCCCACAGAGTCAGACCGTGCGACTGCACGTCAAGATCATGATGGCGGCGCTGCCGGTACTCCAGGGGATCCGTGTCGGCCATCAGATGGCCGCGCACCCGATATGCGTTGATCATCTCCATGATCCGGGCCTGCTTGGGGATCTGGTCCTCATGGACGGTGCTGATGTCTTGTGCCCAGCGGATCGGCTCGTACGGGATGCGCAGCGCCCCGAAGATGTCGTCGTAGAAGCCGTCCTCCCCAAGCAGCAAGGCATGCAGGCGAGCCAGATACTCGCCAGACTGCGCTCCCTGGATAACGCGATGGTCATACGTCGACGTCAGCGTCATGATCTTGGAAACACTCATGTCGCTGAGCCGATCAGGATCGGACCCCTGGAACTCTGCCGGATACTCCATGGAACCGACGCCAATGATCGCGCCCTGGCCCTGCATCAAGCGGGGAACCGAATGGTTGGTTCCGATGGTGCCCGGGTTGGTCAGAGTAATGGTGGTGCCGGCGAAATCCTCGACCGTCAGTTTGCCCGCTCGTGCCTTCTTCACCATCTGCTCGTACCCGGACCAGAACTCGGCGAAGTCCAGCTCCTCGCAGCTCTTGATGCTCGGCACCAGCAGCTGGCGGGTGCCATCCGCCTTGGGCAGGTCGATGGCCAGGCCGAGATTGACATGAGCTGGTACGACCAACGTCGGCTTGCCATCGATGATGTCGTAGCCGTTGTTCATGGCAGGCACAGTCTTCAGCGCTTGCACCATGGCGTAGCCAATGATGTGGGTGTAGGAGACCTTGCCGCCGCGCGCCCGCCGCAGATGGTTGTTGATCACCACGCGCTGGTCGATGAGCAGCTTGACCGGAAGCGATCGAACGCTCGTCGCGGTCGGCACTGTCAAGGAGACTTCCATGTTCTTGGCAGTACGCGCCGACGCGCCGCGCAGCGTGGTCTTGACTGGCTCTTCGAGTGCGACGTTTGACCGATCCTGAGGGCTCGGGGGATCGGCAGGAACTCCGCCGCGCGCGCCGGGCGCACTTGGTCGGATCTCCTTAGTCGGTGAAGGCCTTTCGACAGTCGGCGTGCGACGCGACGTGGTCGGCTCAGCCTGCGGCTGCGCAGCGGGGGAGACCTGCGCAGGAGCCGGCGCAGGGGCTGCTGCCGTTGGGGCCGGCTGGCCACGGCTAGGCCCTGACTCCGCGGCACGTTGGGGGCGTGGCCGCTGTTTTTCGGCGGCCTCGCCGTCACCGTCGTCGAAGCCTGGTGCGCCATGCGACTTGAAATACTCCGCCCATGTCGCGTCCACCGAGCTGGGATCTGCGGTGTACTGCTCGTACATCTCCTCCAACAGCCAATCGTTGGCGCCAAAGTCCGCCTCGGGCATGCTGGTCGATGATTGGTCAGGCACGATGGCCACGGTCGTCTTCTTCCTGATACATACTGTCGCGGGGTCTCGCCCGCCTTCGGCCTGCCCGCGGCCTGCTCCTGGTACGCTCCGGCAGGCGTTTACTAGGCTACCCAAGCTTGTAAGCAGCGATTCACTGGTCAGGGCGACACACCTCGTCAGCGCAGGATTGCCGACGATCAGTCCCGGCGTGTCACGGCGGTTCTCTCCATGACCACGGCGCCCAGCATGCGCCAAGCCATCCGGCAAACCTCGATCGTGAAGAGCACCAGAGCGACGTTGCGAATGGTCGTGACGACAGTCGAGATGATGATCATCGCGTGACCGTGGCGGCCGATGTAGCCGGGGTAGAGCAGGGGATAAACCAGTTGAGTGAGCAAAGCCAGGACGAGAAGCTGCAGGGCTACCCGCCTGATCGCCTGGCCCTCCTCGGGCGTGGCCTGTCGCCGGAACACCAGCAGCGTCGCCATCGGCCCGCCCAGCCACAGCAGATACTGCGGGCTTAGAGTCTTGTTCGTAATGATCATGATCGCCACTGTGGCGAGAACGACAAAGCCAATCGCGACAGGAGTCGACCCGTCATGCCGGAAGGCGCGGACGGTAAGCAGGATGATCATCGCCAAGCCCAGCAGCGTAGCGACGTTGCTGATCGTCACCCACGTATCTGCACCGGGCCCGAACACCTCGTACGCCTGATACGGAGACATGCTGACGATCCACTGATCAGGCATCACGGCCCGTGCCACCATCAACGGCGTCGCCCAGATCGACTCGATCTGCAACCCGCGATCGGACTGCCACCTCAGTGGTGAAATGAGTCGCGACCATCCGCCGAAGATCAAGCTGATCACGGCGAGGCCGAAGCCGACGAAAATGAAGGCGAGTCCTGCTGATCGCCTGTCGGCTTTGTACGACATGAATGCGCCGATCAGCAGCGCCGGCCAGAGCTTGATGGATGCACCCAAACCTGTCAGGGCTCCGGTGACCCATGGTTTGCGCCGGGTCGCAAGGAGCGCGCCGCCGGCGAGCACGGCTGGCAGCATGTCGAAGCGCAGATACGACAGCGGGCCTATCAGCGGGGCGAAGATCAGCCAGAAGTCGATCGCACTGTCGTGGCGTCGGCCAGTTGAGCGCCAGAGCGTGTAACAGAACAGGGCATCCAAGGCCAGCATCGCAACGATGAAGGCGACGAGATAGCCGACGCGGCTGCCGAAGGATGCGCCGTAGGGGAGCCAGAGAATCCAGACGACAGGCGTGGGGTACTCGTACAGCGTACGGTCCAGGCCCGCGCTGAATAGCGCGTTGATCTTGCGGTGGTAGTAGAAGGCATCGCCGGTCACGAAACGCTCGAATGCCGCGAGCATGACCAAGATCAGCACGCGGGTGGCTAGCCAGATGATGACGATCGTTCGAGGGCCACGATGCCCGTCATACCAGGCAGCGAGGCGGCTCATTCAGGACCCACATCTTCAGGTGGCAGGGGAGTCGGCATCGGAGTCACGCAGGATCTTGGTCGATGACAGAACGCAAGTGAACCTACCAGGAACCGATCCGGAGGATTTGCATCTTGATTGCACTGAAATCAGTCATGACTGACGCCTGCCAGAGCGCTGTTGATCAGGTCGGGGCGACCATGGCGGCATGCCTTGAGCACGACTGACCCGACGGCGGCCCTGCAGGATCGCTCCGGCTTGCCGGTGTTCTGGAGGCCGGAGACATCGGAAGCTGCCGCCTGGACGCGGCGAGGTGCTGGTACGAGTGCAGGCAGCCGGTAAACCACGACGCAGCGCGTGCGGTTAGGAGTCCGTTCCCACCTCGGGGGGTGGACCGCTTGATCGAGTTGGAGGGTCTGGCAGCCTCTTGCGCTGGCCAACCGCACGGAGCATTGAGACCAGCACGGTGTGGAGGCGATCCGCACCTTCTATGTGCTCGGTGGGCAGGACGTGTGCGAGAGCTCGTGGGGTCAGCAGGACCGCACGGTCCTGCCAGCCGCCCAGGCCGCCGTGGGCACCGACGAGGGATTCGAAGGCGGCGATATCGAGCGTGACGTCCTCGATGCGGCTGTTGATGTAGAGGTCGGGCGCCTCCGGCATCACGACCGCGCGTTGCAGGACCCGGGCCGCGTAGTCGCCGTATGGCTGGAGGGGATCGTCTCCGGTCACCGCACCCGTGTCAAGGCGAACCACGCCGTGCGCACCAAGGGCCCACGGCACGCCGGAGGAGTCCAGGCCCGCGACGAAGCCGATGCCTTGGTGTGCGCACAAGCCAGGCACGAGATTGGGCCAGCGTTCCTGCAGATCCTCCAGTGCGAGCCGGACAGGCGAGTGCACGTACAGCAGGCCGAGGTTTCCCGAGCCGAGCACGGTGACGCCGGCGCCGGTCGCGGCGGCCTCCGCGCTCTGGTCTATGTGCCGCCTGCCCGCCGATGCGGCGCGGCTGGCGGCGCGGCCAGTAAGGCCCCCGCCCGAAAGGTCCTCGGCGAGGGACTGCACTCGCCCCCACTCTTCGATCGGAGCGTCGAGCGAGGCAACTTTCTCCTCCATGAGCCGCGTACACACCTCGCCGAGGTCGGTGCCGAAGCGGTCCTGGAACGTCTGGCCCTGCGACTGGCCGTGGTCAGAGAGCACCACGATGTGGTAGCGCCGGGCAGCATGCACCGCCAACCGCTCGAGTGTTCCAAGTACCCGATCCAACCCGTCAAGCGCTGCCAGCGACTCGGGACGGAACATGCCAGCATGGTGCGCAATCTCGTCGTAATCGACATAGTCGACATAGATGCTCTTGGTACCCTTCCGCATCTCCTCGGCGATCACCGCCGTGTTGAGATCGCGTTGCAGCACGTTCGTGGCAGCTCGCAGGCCGGCGAAGGTCCATCCGCGGTGGACACGGGGCAGGACGTTGAGCCTTTTCTGCCGGGCAGCTTGCCACCGCTCCTTCGCTACTTCCGCGACCGTCCGCACCATGCCCCGGGTGAAGCCTTGAGGACTGGTCAGGAACCAAGCGAACGTTCGCCGTGCGGCTGCTGATTCGCGCGCCACGCCGATGCGGCTCATCGTGAGCATGGCTCGAGGCGCGTCGCCGGTAAAGAGGTTGCCTATCGCCAGTCCGTCGTCGGCAAGCAACCCTGCCCCGGTTGTCGCGCGCTGTTCAATGATCGCGGCATCGCCCAGCCGATTCGCGATCAGGACTCGACCCAGGTCACGGTCGTACCAGCGAAATGCGGGAACCCCCGCCACCGTGCCGTGCAGGATCCCTAACTGACTGGCTGGCGTGGTGCACGGCAACTGTGCTCTCCACTCTCGAAGGACATAATCCCCGGAGGTGACCCAGCGCCGCAGGGTCGGGACGCCGCCCGCCTGAACAGCCCACCTGAGGACCGGAAAGGCGACACCGTCCAACTGGACGAACACGACACCGTCCATCTCCGGATCGGCGATGGGTTCGCTGGCCAACCGGCGCCTCAGCAGCGAGGCTGTGAAGGAGTCCTCAGTGCCGGCACTTCCGAGCCAGGCAGTAGCTGTGGCAACCACAGCGACAATCCACGACGCCCAGAACGCCGACCAGAAGGTGGCGCTGATATCCGGCACGATCCAGATCGCCGCGTAGACCAGCAGTGCCTGCCCGACAAGGCCGGCGAGGACGACCGTGAGCCAGCCGATGCGGGCAGCCACCAGGGCGAGCAGCGGCCGGAACACCAGGCCAAGCAGACCCGCCACAGCCGCGGCCACCAGGTACGCCCATGGTGCTTCGGTTGTCAAGTTGGGCAACAGCGCATCGGCAAGCGCCAATGCGGCGGACGAGACCAGCCACACCGCGACCAGCCGCGCGATGTCACCCAGGCGCAGGCGAGTCCGAGGCTGAACTTGCGTTCGTTCGGAACCGCTCATGAGCCCTGCCAATCTGACCTAGCGTCTAGCCGAGAAGCAACGCGCGTACGCCACACGAGCCCTTGCCAGGCGGGGCCAGACTCGGATCTGATCATGCACCACCGGACGCCGTGAGCGTCAGAGGCTTCGCAGGACCACACTAATGAGGTGCCCCGTTACACCTGGCCGGGCGGGCAGACCGTGCCATGACATGCACTCTGACCTGGTGGGGGCACAGCACCAGTACGTGGCAGGATGGCGGCACCAGAGTTCTCTTCGACCCAGTCCTGACCGTTCGTTTGGGCCATCTCCGTCGAGTCCGGGGTGGGGTTCCGCACCCCGACGCAGCACAAGCCGACATCATCTTGATCTCCCACCTACACGCTGACCACGCCCACCTGCCCTCGCTTCGACTCGTCCCGGCTCCCGCGGTTCTGATTGCCCCGGCCGGCTCGCGCCGTCTGTTCACGCCAATAGCGGCCCGCGGTCTGGCGCTCCGCGAGGTCGAGCCCGGTGACGACGTCGAGTTTGGCGGCCTGCGGATACACGTTCTGTCTGCCGACCACGATGGCCGGCGCCACCCTGCAAGCCCTCATCGCGGACCCGCCCTCGGGTTTCTCGTCGAGGGCTCCCTCCGGTGCTGGTACCCGGGGGACACAGGACCGCATCTCGCGTACGAGAAGGTGGTGGACGTCGACATCGCCCTGCTTCCAGTTGGTGGCTGGGGACCCACGCTGGGTCAGGGCCATCTCGATGCCAAGCAAGCGGCGCAGGCGGCGCACCGCGCTCACGCATCGCGTGCCGTCCCCGTACATTGGGGAACCTGGTGGCCCATCGGCCTCCAACAACGTCCCGATCTCATCGATTTGCCCGCCGCAGCGTTCGCCGAGCACGTTGATCGCCTGTCACCAAGTACCAGGGTCCATCTCCTTCGACACGGCGAATCGGTCACGTTATGACAGCTGGGATGAAGAAGGTTTCGGCCGTTGCGGTCGCCCAGCTAGACCGGACGGTTGGTCTCAACATCTGCGTAGGTAGCGTTCGAAGTCGTTGTGACGGCTAGGTTGGCTGGCATTCAGGGGATAGATGGGCGATGACGACTGACGGCATGCTGCGCTGGGTGCGCGCGCCGGCGCTCGCCTCGGTGCTGTTCACCCTTGGGCTCGTCGGCCACGCGGCTGCAGGCGGTGTCACCCCGACCACATCGGTGCTCATTCCGTTGTTTGGGCTCACTGTGATCGCGGTAGCCCCGTTCGCCGGAACCACTCTCAGCCCGTCACGGGTAGTGGCGTTCCTGATCGGCGGCCAGGGAGTGCTGCACGCGGCGTTGCAGATGCTTGGCGCGAGCACGATCACCCCAGCGAGCTCCCACTCCATGAGCTCCCACCTAATGACGCACCCGGGTGCAACTACATCGCATGGTCTTGAGATGCCGCTGCTGAGTGGCGGACACGTGATCATGCTGCTGGCGCATCTGGCTGCAGCGGTCGGGGTCGGAACGTGGCTGGCTGGTGGTGAGCGATTTGTCTGGCGGTTGCTGGGACTCACCGTACGACCGGTAGTCGACGCGTGGCGGACGGTCAGGAACGCGGCCCGTGGCGTGGTCGGACTTGCGGTCGTCAACGCTCAGGGGCTTCGCCCTCGTTGGGAACTGCCCTGTGGGAGCCGCAACTCGGTGTGGACAGTGGTCGTCTCGCGGCGCGGCCCACCCAGTACAGCGTTGCCCGAACCTCACGCATACGCCGCTGTCACGACGGTCTGACGGCGGATAGACCTGGTTCTTCAAGCAAGCCATCTACGGACCGTCGCCGAATCATCAACAGACATTTCGGCAGCACCCGTGGCCTCGACTGGTTGCTGTCGCCATCCCAAAGAATCGAGCACGATCATGTTCAAGAACAGCTCTCTGCGGCGTCGTATCCTCGCCCGTCTTGCCGTAGGCGTCGGCGGCGCCGTGGCGGCAATCCTGCTCTTGCCGGGCATCGCCCAGGCACACGTCAGTGTCCAGCCGGGCACCGCCGAAGGCGGCGGTTTCTCGGTCGTCGCGTTCCGGGTCCCGAACGAGCGCGACGGTGCCAGTACCACTCAAGTGCGGGTCACCCTGCCCAAGGACCAGCCGATCGGGTCGGTCCAGACGACACCAGTGCCAGGGTGGAAGATCACTACCACGACCCGTCAGCTCGACCAGCCCATCGAAATGTTCGGCGAGCAGCTGGACACCGTGGTTTCCGAGGTCACATGGACCGCGACTGCCGGCGGCATCCGTCCGGGCCAGTTCCAGGACTTCGACCTTAGCCTCGGCCAGCTGCCGCAGTCGGGCATGATGATCTTCAACGCTCTCCAGACCTACTCCAGTGGCGAGAAAGTCAACTGGAATGAGGTCTCGGCCGACCCGTCAGTCGAGCCCGAGCACCCGGCTCCCACGCTGACCATTACGCCAGCCGCAGCTGAGAACGGCTCCGGATCGGCCGGCCAGGGAAGCCAGGACGAACGAGTCGCGCCCGCCGCCCAGAGCGACACCGGGACCGACTTGACCCTGCCGATTGTCCTTTCGGGTGCCGCAGTGGGGCTGTCACTCGTTGCGGTGGTACTCGCGTGGCGTCGCGGCCGGCAACCCGCCCCGGCAGTGGAGGCAGCCTCAGCGCCCACCCATGAGGACGTCAACGTCTGACGGGCTCTAGGGGCCGGGAACGCACGTTGGTCGTTTCCGGCCCCCAACCTCCTTGAGCCTGGAGCACCCTTCATGGCAACGCTGAGCACCGCAGTACGCCGCGTGACCATACTGGCGACGCTTGTCGTCTTGTTCTCGCTGCTGTTCGCGTCCCCGGCTTCGGCGCACGCCGAGCTGGTGAACACGACCCCGGCAAACGGCGAGCAACTGACGAACCCGCCGACCGAGATCCAGATGACGTTCACCGAGTCGATCAACCTGATCGATGACGGCATCCGGCTAGTCGACGACGCGGGTGTCAGCGTGCCCACTCCCGACCCGACCGTGAAGGCGCGAACCGTCACGTGGCCGATGCCGGCCAACCTGCCGGAGGGGCCCTACGTCGTGACCTGGCGGGTAGTGTCCTCCGACGGACACCCGATCAGCGGAGCGTTCTCCTTTGGGGTCGGCACTGCCGCCCTGCCCGTGCCTGGTTCGCCGACTGGCACAGATACGCCTAATGCCACCCGCAGCACACCAACCGCACCCTGGCCTGTGGTCGCTGTTCGCCTGGCCGGCTATGTCGCGTTCGCGTTGTTCGTTGGCGTAGCTGCATTCGTGCTGTTGTGCGCACCGGGTACCAGCAAAGATCGCACTCTGCAGCTCCTGGCGCGCTGCGGTCTCGTCGGCGGCGCGGCAGCAGCGGCCGCCGCGATCCTGGTTCAGGGCCCGTACACGGCTGGCGTCCCGATGACCCGTGCGCTCGACCCCCGACTTCTCCAAGCAACGCTGGCCACCCCATTCGGCAGCGCGATGACGTGGCGGCTCGCGCTGTACGGCGTCCTCGGCGTGCTTGCCTGGCGACTGCCCCGGATCCTCACCGGACTCGCCAGCTGGCTCGTACCAGCCGGCGTGGCCGCCATTGCGGTGACTATTGCCGCGGCCGGACACGCAGGCGCTTCAGGCGTGATCGACCTCGGCGTCGACGCGCTCCACGCGCTCACCGCCGGACTCTGGATCGGTGGCCTGTTTGCCATCGCCGCTCTCGGCCGATCCGTCGAACCGCGCGCTCTGCAGAAGTTCTCTACCCTGGCCATGGCCTCGGTACTCACGCTGGTTGTTACGGGGACCCTGAACTCGCTACGCCACCTGACCACCGTCGAGCAGCTATGGCAGACCCGCTACGGGCTTACCCTGGTGATCAAGCTCGCCCTGGTTGCTGCCGCCCTCGCAGCCTCCGCTGTCTCACGATGGCGCCTGCGGCAGCACCGGGTGCCGCTACGGTCTGTCAGGATCGAGGCCGCCCTGACGGTTGCTATCCTCGTCGTCACCGCCCTGCTCAGCATTACCGCGCCCCCACCTCAGGCACCCGCTCCAACCACCCACGCCGGTCACGACGCCAGACCGGTCGCCGACGATGCGGTTCAGATGTCCCTCGGCGACCAAGGTGATGCCACGCTCACTGTCTCACCCGCCACCACCGGTGGTAGTCAGCTGCGCCTCGTGCTCACTGACACCAAGGGACAGCGGCTATCCGCCACCAAGGTCGTCCTGAAGGTCGCCAACCCTGACCGCGACATTGCCCCGATACCCATTCCGATGAGCAAGCGCGACGGCGTCTGGGTCGCGAAGTACCGCTTCCCCTTCCCCGGTACCTGGAAAACCATCCTCACTGCGGACGGCATCGGCCCGTCGGCGGTTGTCACCTCCGGCGAGGTCACGATCCGCTGACCTAGGCAGCTGAGTGCAAATTCGGGCTTCAGGTTTGCTAAGGCGCATTGCACATATGTCGCACGAGTTTCCAAATTTTGATCAGTCGAGCCGCGGGCCGGCCAAGGTGTCGGCTTGAGCGTCCAAGTTCAACACTGTTTAACCGAAAGTTCTCTGACCCATTGGTCGCTTGATCGCTGCACGTCGCTTCCATATCCAACAATTGACCATGGCGGAAACCCCGATCCGCCTGCGCCCCGGATGAGCCCAACACTCCACCCTCGCTCACCGGGGCCTAATTCTGCACGGCGGAGGACAGTTATCGATGCCCGCGGCCAGCCTGAACCTGCTGTCAAGTTCCGGTACCCGCTTGACGAATGAACCCGCCCAACGATTCCGGGTGTGTCCAAGGCTTGAGGTGATCGAGCTGAGACAGTAGACGAAACGGGCGCCGACTAGGTGAAATAATCTGCGCCCCCGGCGAGATTCGAACTCGCACTCCCGCCTCCGGGGAGCCCCGCAGTGATCGCAACATCCCTAGTTCGGAGAGTGTTGTTGGGCGCGTCGATGAGCGTCTCGGTGGACGGCTTTATCGCCGACCGGGAGGGCGCGTTCGGGTGGACGGTCCCTAGCGAGGAGCAGTTTCGTTTCCACATCGCGCAGATAGGCGAGCTCGGCGGCTATTTGTGCGGCCGCAGGCTTTACGAGACGATGCTGCCGTGGGAGGCGGATCCGTCGATGCGCGACAACGAGCTCGGGGCCGCGTTCGCCGACGTCTGGTGCGCGACCGAAGGTCGTTTTCAGCCGCACGCTCGACAGCGTTCGGGGCAACGCCCGGCTCGCCGGGGCGTCGGTGGCCGAGGAGGCCGCTGCGGCGCTCGACGCGACCGATAAGGACGTCTCGATCGGCGGCGCCGGCCTGGCCGCGGCAGCGATCGAGCTCGGCCTTGTCGACGAGCTGCGCATGTTCCGCAATCCGGTCGTCGTCGGTGGCGGCACGCCGTTCCTGCCGCCGGTCACCGAAGACGTCCCGCTGGACCTGATCGAGACGAGGACGTTCGGCTCGCGCGTGATCTACGAGCGCTACGGGCGCTCGCGATGAGTCGGACTGACACCGCCGTCTGAGTCATCAGCGTCTCGCCGGACCGGGTATTCGCCGCGCCGACCGACTGCGACGCGCTTGCCGTGTGGCTACCGCCGGACCGATGACCGGCCGGCTTCGGGCACTTAGATGCGCGTTCCGGCGGGTCCTACCAACTGGTCCTGGCGTACGCGACGCCATGGGAGGTCACCCCGTCGACCCCCCGAGCAGTCCTGGGCCACGCAGGAAGGCACTAATAGAAGGGATCGTTGGGAATCGCGCGATCGAGTCGGCCGCCATCCAGTGGATCATTACGCTGCAGAGAGCCGAGGGCCGGAAAGCAGTGGACACACGAGTCCGCGGCGGCGTTGCTGACAACAACGTGGATCGCAATCCATGGCCCGCATGGCCCCCTTCAGCCCTGTGTAGATGTCGGGAGCGTCCCCCTCAGCGACGAGATGGAGGAATCCTGTGATAGCGAACGCGATCGGCGCTCCGAATGCGGTCGAAATCCGCCCCGGGTGGGTGGGGTCGAGGATCAGTAATGCGCATGACTTGCGTCGAGCCTGCCACCTCGTGAGTACACCAGTTCGTGGCGATCCGAGGTAAGCCCCGGCAACGAAGACCTCGGTCATATCGGGTCGAGAAGCGCCTCGTCCACGTAACACCACACCCAGTCCATACCCCGCTCTTTGTAGGGCCGGGTCAAGGGATGGCCAGTTTGGCGGAAATGCTCTCGGGCGTGCTTGTTCTTTGACTTGTCGCAACAGCCGACGTAACCACACAGCAGGCACATCCGAAGCGCCGGCCACGAGTCTCCAAGCGCCACGCACTTCCCACACACCTCGGATGCGGGACCGATGTCCGATCGAGCGAGGTACACATGGGTACACGGTTTGGAGCGAAACTGCCCCGTCCACAGCCGCCGCAAGAATACGTTGATGATCTTCGTGGGAGTTTCTCCCTTCAGGGAATCTGGGTCAGACAACGTTTCTTCCTGTCCACTGATCGTCGCATGAGTGCCCACTGGAGGGGTCGCTCAACGGGCGTCGACATGTTCTGGGCGACGAGTGGCTGAATACCCGAGCTGGCGCACACCGCCGGCGCGATACCCAGTCCCGCGCGCCAGCCGTTACCCGAGACATCGCTCGGCCCCGCGCGGCTTACTCCTGCAGGCCATCTCGAGGCGGCGCAGAGCAGCCCGTTTGCTGAGTACTTGATGATGGCGCCCGAGGCCGACGAAGTGGTGCAACGTTTCAGCCGCTGCTGCGCGGCGAGCCGGTACCTGGTGAACAGGGCGCATGCGGTTGCCGGACACGCCGGGTTTGGGTGTCGAGCTCAATCCCTACGTCCCGTTGGTGCACTCGATTGCACGCTGACTTTCTCAGCTGTCTCGCGCTGCCGCCGCAAGATTGGCGGCGAGGCTAACGAGCTCGGGCTGGATGCCAGGGACGGCCGCCATGGCTCCGTTCGACTCCAGAGTCAGCGGGGCACCGGCGTAATCGGTGCAGATCGCTCCCGCCGCGCGGGCGATCGCATGCCCCGCGACGACGTCGTACGGGTTGTTGTGGGCCAGCAGCATGCCCTGGATCTGGCCGTTTACAAGCCACGCCCACAGCACCGACGCAGCGCCAACACACCGGAAGCGCAGCGCGCGGCGGTGCATGGTCATGGTCAATTCGAGGTACGCATCCATGCGCGCGCCACCCCGATGGAAGGCGTCGCCCATGCCGATGATTCCCTCCTCCAGCGCGGCGACGTCGGCCACCGCGCCCGAGTCCACCCGTACGCCGAGGAACGGCAAATCGATTACACCCAGCGTCGGCACGCCGTCCTCCAGCAGGCCGAGCATCACCCCGCACAGCGGCGACCCGGTCGCGTAGTTGATCGTCCCGTCGAGCGGATCCGCGACCCACACCCGGCCCGACTCAAGAGCCGCCCCGCCACCCTCCTCGCCGTAGAAGCCGATCTTCGGAGTCGAGTCGGCGAGAGAGCCCTGCATCGCCGACTCGCTGGCCAGGTCGACCTCGGTGAGGAAGTCCTTGGCCGCCTTGCCGATCCGCTTGTGCGGCCGGGCACGCCCGTCCCGCAGGATCTTGACCGCTTCATCCACCGCGGCGTGCGCCGCCGCCAGCTCTGGCCTCACGCGGGCATCGTAGTTCCGACGCCGTTCCGGCCCGTCGACAGCCGCCCCTCTAGATCTAGCGGTTGAGAGTCCCTCTGGCTGCGGTGGCTGACCGGCGTCTATCGGGGCGGGCGGACGACATCCTGGGTGCCGGGCGGCCGGCCTATGTGCGCACACGAGTGACGATGACGGCACACTTTCGCACACGACCGAACACCGCACGCATGCCGAATATCAGTCGGTGATCAAAGACTCTTGCTGGAGTCTGAATATCTCGGCACCGAGGCCTCAGGCTCCCGGTGCACCCGCCTGACAGGGACCACCGTGGACCATCGCAAACCTTTCGGATGGACCTACGGTTCAGAAGGTTCGGGGTGTGAATCCATACGGGAACGGCGAGCCAAGCTGCCGGGCCAAGTGGTGCACTCGGACGTAGGCGCCGTCGGCATGAGCCCATCAGCCGGGACCTCGAGGTCGATCAACTGGAGCACCAGGTCGAGGCCCGACGTGCCTCCGAGTGCGGGAACGGCATCCAGTGGCCGATGGAGAGGAGCCCGATGCGCTTGGTCACGCCCGAGTCGAAGCGCGCAGCGGCCACCGGTATTCCCTGTCAGAAGAGCCCGCGATCGAGCCCGCCATCGACCGCGAGCGTCACCCCGGTGATGTAGCTGGCCGCGTCGCTCGCCAGGAACACGACCGCGCTGGCGAGCTCCTGCGGTGTCCCGTACCGGCCCAGCGGCACGGTCAACGCCATCCGCCAGAGGGCCTCGTCCACTGACTCGTCGCCCTGGCGCCAGATGCGCTCCGCGATGTCCCGGATCCGGTCAGTGAGGATGTGCTCGGTGGCAATATTGTTGACCCGCACTTCGGGGGCAGCCTCTCGCGACAGCGTCTTCGCCATACCGACGAGCGCAGGTCGCAGCGCATTGGAAAGCGCGATGCCATCAATCGGTTGCTTCGCGGTGAGGGACGCCAGGTTCACGATCGATCCTCCGCCGCCCTCCCGCATGACCGGGATCGCGGCCCGACTCAGCCTCAAGGCGCTCATGAAGATCAAGTCGAAGGACTCCCGCCACTGGTCGTCGGACACCTCGAGTACGCCGCCCGTGGGTGGCCCGACGGTGTTGTTGACCAGGATGTCCAGCCCGCCGAGGGCCGATGTCGCCCAGGCGAAGATCCGGTCACATTCGTCGTACCGACCGAGATCGGCAGCGAGCGCGTGCACCTCACCGCCGGCCTTCGCCATCTCGCGTGCCGCCGCCTCGATGCTCGGCTCCGAGCTCGACGTGATACAGACCCGACAGTCCTCGGCCAGCAGCGACTCGGCAACAGCCCGGCCGAGCCCTCGGCTGGCGGCGGTGACCAGGGCGCGCTTGCCCCGCAGGCCCAGCTCCATGACCCGATGCTAGAGCCGAGGCCGCGCCAGATGCCGCCATTCACGACGGTTCGCGACGCTGCCCTTTGCTGCGATTAGGCCCAACACGTCGTACAGCAGCCAAGTACAGCAACTCCACCTCGGGCCGCCTGCGTGCATGGCCGTTAGCGCGGCGCATCTCCCCTCGCGCCCGTCTCTAGCGCGCACTTCTCGAACGAGCTCTCGTGCTACCTGACGAGGGGTAGGCAGGCTGAATTTCTGGATAGTCGACGGGTGCAAGTCGGCGACCGCCCGTCGATAGGCACGGAATTGCAGACGCCTCCCCAGCGGCAAGCTCGCGCTCTCAGCTGACGGAGACCGAACGCCGTCAGCTTGTCGCAATCTGGCACCGCACGAATGTCGTTCGCCTGATTACCGTCGTGGGATCCGCGGCTGCCTTGTCCCGGCTCGACGCGGCGGAGTAGCTCCGCCCTGGCGAAGCCTTAACCTGCTTCAGAAGAGACGCTCGGTGAAGGGTGGGAACCGGTCAAGAGTTGACAGCGGCTATCGAAGACTTGGGCCAGGCATCATTACGGGTCGACGCCTGAGATGGACGCCTCGGTTGGATGTGGTCTCGAGCACTTGCGACGCCCGTTGAGCATTACCTGGCGTGCATGGCAATGGCATCTATGAGCTGCTGGCGTGAGTGCACGCCGAATTTCAGGTACACGCGGGCCAGGTGCGACTCGACGGTGCGTTCGCCGATGTGCAGCAGTTCACCGATCGCTCTGGAACTCATGCCCTGCACGGCGAGCGCAGTGATTTCCCTCTCGCGCCCTGTGAGTGACCCTGGACCGGCCGACGCCGCGGCGGCTCGCTGGCCTGGCTTGCCGAGGTGACGGAGGGTCTCGAGCACCTGGTCGCGACGCCACCTGCAGCCGCAGATTTCGAAGATCTCGACCGCCTCGCGCAGCCGCTCGACTGCTGCTCCCCGGTCTTTCGTCACCAGGCAACGCCCCAACAGGGCGAGACTGCGCGCCCCAAGGGCCTGATAGCCACTACTGATGAACAGCCGGGCCGCCTCGTGCGATGCCTCGGCGCCCTGATCGTAACGGCCGACTGCCAGGGCCGCAGCCGCCCTAGCCAGCGCTGCCAGGGCCGCGAACTGTGGTCGGCCAAGTTGCCGCGCCACATCCTCAGTTACGCCCGCGGCCTCAGCGGCGACCTTGGGCTTGACGGCGGCCGAAGCCGCTTCGGCGAGGTCGGCAAGGACGTATGAGGCGTACGGCAGTGCCCCAGTGTCGAGAAACTCAGCCGCGGCCCGGCCAAGCCTCTTGACTGAAGTGGCGTGATCCCCGGCCGCCCATGCGACGCGACCGCGCGCCCGATCGTAGTGATCACTCATGTACCAGAACCGCTGATCGACGAGCACCCGACCGGCGATCTCCAGGTGTCGGTGGGCAGCAGCCAGGTCACCAACCTCGGCCGCAGCCATCGCCACGTAGGTCAGCAGCCCGGCCTGTAGCGTCGGCCCAGACCTCGCAGCCACCCTCGGGCCCTGCTTCGCCACGGTCACGAACTCTCCGGCTTCCCAGGCGATTGCGATTCCCGCCTCGGCGACGATGTTGTCGGACGCGTCCTCGACTGCAAGCGCACTGTTGAACACGCGGCGGGCCTCGTCGAGCTCACCGGCCAACGCCCTACTCTGCGCCTCGATCGCCAGGCCGAACGCCACGCGACTTGGGTTCCCACAAGATTTCGCAGTCTCGATTAGGCGGCGCGAAGCCGACCACGCGTCGTCGAAGTTGCCGCGTATTGCGGCCGCAGCGAAGAGTGAGCTGAGCGCGACGAGCGTCGTCTGGTGGTCGTCCGCGGCCTCGGCTGCGGCGAGTACCTGGCCCGTCAGCCCTTCTTGGGCTGCGTATCGTCGAGCCAGACCCTCGAACCATGCAAGATCACAGCGGGCCGCGCGTGCCCTGGGGCCGTCACCAGCGCGCTCGTAGAGGTTGGCCGCCCTCTTCGCTCTAGTCGCGGCGTTGTCGACCTCGCCGAGGCACCACCCGAGGAGCCCGGCGAGGTAAGAGCTGACAACCGCCAGCCGCTGCGGCGCGCTGGAGACCACCGTCGAGTCGATGATTTGCTGCTGGTCAAGCAGCACCCTCTCGATCTCCCGGAACGCGGCTACACCGGAACTGATGTCGAATGCGATCCTGTTGTATGACGCCGCCCAGCCTGCGTCCGGGGGCATTGCGTCCAGCACGTCGACCCACCGCCGGTCGCCTGACGGCAGCACGTCGAGGAGCGAGCCAAGGATTACGAAGGCCTCCGCGTAGGTCTGGCGTGCCCAGGACTCACCGAGCGCCCGGACCAGGACAGTGACAGCCTCCACATCGCCGTGGCGCGCCGCACGCGCGTGATGCCGCGCAGCCTCACCGAGCCGGTTGGATGCCGTCAGGGCTAGGGCAACCCGATGGTGTAAGGCGCGGCGTCGGGCCGAATCTATACCTGCGTAAATGCACTCCTGGACCAACGGATGGCTCACC
This sequence comes from uncultured Actinomycetota bacterium, assembly GCA_963836855.1. Taxonomy (GTDB): domain Bacteria; phylum Actinomycetota; class Actinomycetes; order Propionibacteriales; family Propionibacteriaceae; genus Microlunatus. The sequence goes on from CAWILN010000044.1 coordinate 44,187, forward strand.
TCGTACAGCGGATCACCATCGGCGTCGCGCACGACGACGAGCCGAACCTCCACAAGCCTCGCCATTGCTCCAGGTAGCGACGGGGGCGCGTCCGACGAGTGAAGCCGGCGCAGTTCTTCCAGGTCGATCGGTCGCCCGACGACGACCAGCAACTCCAGCAGGGACAGGCTGTGCGCGTCCAGCACCTGCACACGTTCCGCAACCCGGGCAGACAGCGCCCGCGGGATAGCCGCGAGCCGAGGTGCCGCGAGGTCGACACCGGTGTCGAGGACGGCGTCGAGCAGGCTAACCGTGAACAGCGGGTTACCCAGCGACTCGCGGAATAGCCAGTCGGCCAGGCCCGGTGGCACAGATGGCCGTCCCAGCACCCGTTCGGCCAGCTCACGCACATGGGGCTCCTTGAGCCGCTGCAGGTCGAGGCGGGTCAACACGCCATCCTGCTCGAGCCCGAACAGGACATGTTCGCCCATGACGCGTTCAACGAGCTCTCCGAGGCGCGCGCACATCAGCACAAGCACTCGGTCGTCGAGCATGTTGCGCGCAACGTAATCCAACGTCTCCCATGACGACGCATCGGCAAGATGCATGTCGTCCAGCAGCACCACAACAGGCTGTTCTCGCGCGAGGTTGCTCAGCACGACGGTGAGTGCCTCGCGGATGTGCGTTGGCGGGACGTCCACCCGCCACGACCCGTGGAGCCTGGCGGCAGCTCGAAGAACGCCGCTGAGGTCGGCGACATACCCGCCGCACAGGCGTACCACCTCGTCGTCCGGGCGGTGCCTCCAGTGACCGTCCAAAAGTTCCGCCCAGAGTCCAAACGGTGAGGCCGAGCCTGAGAGGTGGCCGCGTGCCCTCAGGGTGAGAACACGACCCCGGCTGCGCTCCAAGAGGTCCGTGGCGAGCCGGGTTTTGCCGACCCCAGGTTCCCCATCGATCACGATGCACCGGAACGCACCGCGCTTGGCCGCGCGCAAGGCGAGGGCAAGCGCGCTCTGCTCTGCGTCCCGTCCGACGAGCGAAAGTCGATGGCCGTGCTGGACCGCCACCTCCGACAGTCTATGGCGGGCAACCACTCCGACCGGCCGAAGCTTCCGTACCGGATGCCGTACCAGTACGGAAGTCGTACTCGCTCGTGCACGCCAGGCTGGCTTTCGAACAATGAAACTGCAGCGGGAGGAAACCATGCCCCACGAACTGCTCGACGAGCGCCTCATCGGCCCGTTCATCCGCGATCTTGGAGCGCTCATGCACGCCTCGACCGTCCTCGTGGGAGACCGGCTCGGCCTCTATCGGGCGATGGCCGACTGCACGTGGCTCTCGGCAGCCGAGTTAGCGGCCCGCACCGACACCGACACCCGGTACGTCGCGGAGTGGCTGGCGGCCCAGGCCGCGTCCGGCTACGCGGAGTACGACGCGCACACGGGTCGCTTCCGGCTGTCGGAAGAACAAGCGTTCGTGTTGACGAGTGAGTTCAACCCCATGTTCTTCCCGGGCGGGATCCAAGCGGCCGCGTCGATGATCAAGGACGTCGACCTGATCGCCGACGCGTTCCGTGACGGCCGCGGCGTGGCGTGGGGCGAGCATCATCCGGACCTGTTCGTGGGCACCGAGCGATTCTTCCGGACGAACTACATCGCCCACCTCACCGACCACTGGATCCCGGCGCTGGACGGGGTGGAAGCGAAGCTGCGCGCTGGTGCCACGGTCGCCGACGTCGGCTGCGGTCATGGGGCATCGACGGTGATTATGGCCCAGGCGTACCCCCGTTCGTCCTTCGTTGGATATGACTCCCACGAGCCGTCGATCGAGGCCGCTCGGAAGGCCGCCGCCGAGGCGGGAGTAGCCGACCGCTGCCAGTTCGAGGTCGCCGAGGCGGCCAGCTACCCGGGCCGTGGTTTCGACCTAGTGGCGCTGTTTGACTGCCTCCACGACATGGGTGATCCGGTGGGGGCGGCCGCACACGTCCGTGAAACGTTGGCCGAGGACGGCACGTGCATGCTCGTTGAGCCGTATGCAGAGGACCGGCTCGAAGACAACTTGACTCCTGTCGGTCGGATCTTCTACGCGGCGTCGACGATGCTGTGCACGCCGTGCTCCAAGTCACATGACGTCGGGCTGGCGCTTGGCGCCCAGGCGGGTGAGGCTCGCCTGCGTAAGGTCCTAGAGGCCGCCGGTTTCTCCCGAGTACGGCGTGCCACCCAGACGCCACTCAACCTCGTACTCGAGGCCCGCCCATAACGATAGGAGCCTTCGATCTTGTGAAGCCGACGCGGAGTCCCGCTTGCAGTTCGGCTAGCGAACCGCAAGCGCTGGGAACCCGAACGGTCACCTAGATCTCGCGCCAGATCGCAGACTTGCGGATCTCGAACTCAGCGGCGCTGATCGCGCCGCTGTCGCGCAGTGCGCGGAGTTCGGCCAATAGCCGGAGCGGGTCCCGCTCTGGCAGAGGTTCGCCCCACATAGTCGCTCGGGCGTCATCGGCGAGCATCTCCCCCTGCCTGCCGAGGATCTGGTCGACCGTCAGACTGCCGTGCGGCGTGATGACGCGGACGGTACCGGTGCCTCTGCGGGTGGAGGCCTCGATGGCACGGACCTCCTCCAGCGGCACGCTGAAGTTGGGCCCGGTGCGGCGGCGGGAGCGGAAAAGGATGCGTTCGCTGGTCAGCACGAGCAGGCCCATCACCCTGGCGTGCCGCCCGTCCATCATCCGCAGCACAGTCTCTGAGTCAGTGAGAGCGGCCTCCAGCCGGACTACGTAGATATCGGAGCGCTGATCAGAGGCCATGGCAGCCGCCGCGTCCAGCACATCTGAGCGCAGGTGGTAGGAGGCTAGGCGCTCGCGGACGCGCGGTGGTCGCAACCACGGGGGAATCAATGACATCGTGCGCACTCATCGTCGATGATCATCGATGATGGCACTCGGGACTTCTTGACACCAAGTGGGCAGGGGTAATTCAGCCCGACCCGGCTCCGCCAAGCCGGCGTCTCGCGCCCGGAGAACGGCTCCCGACCGGTGGAGACGTGCAGCTTGGTGATGCTGTTGGATGCCTGGTTGGGCACCGTCTTGGCCCTGACCATCTGCGGTCTCTCCGTAGGTGTTGGGATTGGCCAAGTGGCACGCCGCGAGATGACGACCGGTCTTCTGGTTGGCTTGGTTCTTGCCGCCGCAATGTTGCTTACCATCTCATGGCTGTGGCATGCGTTGCTTTAGCTGCGACAGTGTCACTGTCAGCTCTCGCTGCCGGTACTCCCGCCACGGTAGTGACGATGGCCCTGCCCTATCTGCTGCACCGCTTTGGCTACGACCCCGCCTTCGGTTCTGGGCCACTGGCCACAGTCGTGCAGGATCTACTGTCCATCCCTGATATGTCTAGCTGCGGTCCGTGTGATCCTCTGATCGCCAATCTTTTCGAGCCTCAAGCGCGACGGGTTGAGGAGGCACCAATGGGTGCAGTGGTCGATCGGTTGCGAAAACTGTCTGGATCCATCGCTGGGTTCACCCTTTTCGCAGGTGCGGCCGCACTGCTCACCCCTCGGGCGCGACGGCGACTGGGTGTCCCGTCTTGGCTGCTGTGGCTGGCCGCGTCGATCGGGGCGGCGATCACTGTGAACGAGCTCGTCGGTAAGCCCGTCCCGTTCCTGCGGTGGTCCTTCCTAACGATGATGCTCCGAGGAAGGCATCTGCTGAGGGAGTGGCAGGTTGGTGACGGTCGGGAAACGGCGCTGGAGAAATACGTCGTGGCCAGCGCCCGCCCCGGTGACGTCGACGACGCTATTCGGGTCATCGATCACTTCTGCCGCCACGTCAGCTACCTCATCAATGTAGGTGACGAAAAGGGCAAGATTCTGGACAAGGCGGTCGAGCGGACTCAGCCCCGTCGACTGCTGGAGTTGGGTACCTACTGCGGCTACAGCGCGCTGCGGATGGCCCGGGCCATGCCGGGTGAGGCGAGGCTCTACTCTGTTGAGTTCAACACCGCGAATGCGGTGATCGCGCGGCGCATCCTGGCCCACGCTGGCGTGGACGACAGGGTGACCGTCCTCGTCGGGACACTTGGCGACGGCGGCGAAACGATCCGCACTTTGAGGCGCGAGTGCAACTTCACACCAGGGTCGCTCGACCTGGTCTTTTTGGACCACGACAAGAAGGCATACTTGTCCGACCTCGAATTGATCCTCGCTGAGCGATGGCTGCATCCAGGCTCCGTCGTGGTGGCGGACAACATCTTGGTGCCCGGCGCACCGGCCTATCGCGCGCACATGAGAGACAGTGACGGCACGCTCTGGCACACGACCGAACACCGCACGCATGCCGAATATCAGTCAATGATCAAAGATGTTGTGCTGGAGTCCGACTATCTCGGCACCTAAACCTCAAGCACTGGTAGGAGTCCGTAGGGAAGCGTAGCGTCGACGACCTGGCGCAGGGTGGCGCCGGGCCGCACAACGCCGTAGCGTCCTCGACCCGGACCGCGTCGAGCCGGGTCACGTCGAGGACCCGTGACCTGTCCGGAACGGCTTGGCCGCCGAAGCTATGTGCGCTGGCACGAATCGTGACCCGTTCCTCGCTGTCCAGGGCGGTGGCCACCGCTGCGACAACTTCCTCCGTCGTCGCGGGGCGGACCTGACCCGTGGCCATGCCTTCCACGAGGCGGCCGAAGTCAGAGATCAGTGAGCCGAACGGTCCCTCCCCGAGCGCATCTGCCACGGCCATTCTCCGTTCACGAAGCGGGCACGATCCATGTTCCCGCCACCGCTGCCGCACGGCTATCGGCCAGGTCTAGCCGGGCAATACTGGCTTCCCCGTACGACGCGTGTCCGCTCATGCCCCAATTTCGAGCGGTCATCCGGACGACCGGCGGAGACAGGACCCACAAGGCCCGCACCCGGTCCGGGTCCCGCTGGAGGTTCCGTTTGCGGAGCGTCCAACCCGTTCGCTGGCTGGTCCCTCCACCGCATTAGCATCGCCGTGTGGAACTACGGGCGTACACGGCTGGCGACGCCCAAGCCACGTCGGTGATCTTCCTCCGAGCCGTTCGCGAGACGGCTAGGGCCCACTACTCGCCGGAGCAGGTCGAGGCGTGGGCGGCCGAATATGGGGACCTCGACTCGTGGGCCGCGGCCCGGGCAGCAGCGCACACCCAGCTGGCCATCATCGATGGCCACGTGGCCGGGTTCACCGACCTGGATGACCACGGCTATATCGACATGTTGTTCGTGGATCCCGATTTCGGCCGGCACGGGGTCGCGTCGGCGCTCCTCGCATCGGTGGTCGCCCTCGCCCGACAGCGCGGCCTACCGGCACTGACCACCTTTGCCAGCCTGACATCCCGGCCAGTGTTCGAAAGGCATGGGTTCGTGATCACTGGTGAACGCTACTTCGGTGAGGGTGACCGCGCGGCCAAGACGTATGCGATGCGTTGTGTCCTGGACGGCACCACTGCGCATTAGGAGTTGGGGCGTGATCATTAGTGCCCAGCGTCAGGACGCTGGGAGTGGGTGATTGACTCGTCGGGGGTCAGGTCCATGCGGTGGGTCGTTGGGGTAGGTGCTGCAGGCAGTGTCGAGGGCTTAGTCGCATATCCCGAAGGGGTTCCCCGGGTTCTGCTGTCGGGCCATTCCGACGGGACATAGTGTGTGATTGCTACCCGGTCCGACCCGGCTCGTGGCCCGCGGCTGGCGGGCCGAGCACCTCTCGGGCGACCCGCTGCGGCACGACCATCCGCCACGCGTCTAGCACCAACTCGCGCATCTCGTCCGCGTCGAGTGCATCGAGCCACGCCTCAATCCAGTGGAAGCGCAGCTCCGACTCGCGCGGGAGGAAGAACACGTCGGGCCGCGCCGCCACCAGCGCGGCGCGTTCCTCCTTCGGGAAGGCGAAGCCGATCTCGGTCTCGTCCTGGCTGAACGCGACGTACACGATCTGACCGACACGGAACTTCACACGATCGCGCACTAGCACCTCGCTGCTGCGCGGCAACCGCGCGAGCACCGCTCGGACGTCGTCGACCGTGACCACGCATACATCCTGGCCTGTCGCCGCGACAGCGCTGAATCAGCGCCCAACAGCAAACCGCGGGACCTATTTCGTACTGTCCCGATGAGCGGTCGGTCACTGCAAGGGGGAGAGGTGTCCTCTGGCGTTCTGCAAGTGGCGCCCCCTGGCGTTGACGAGCCGCCGCGACGCGTGCTTCGCAGCACTGCAACGCTGACTGCGCGATCATCGCCCGCTCCCATGACGCGACGTCCTCGACCGGTCCGGCCGAGTGCGTGCCGGGCGAGCACCCTCTGGCAGGCGACTATCGTGGCCGTGACGAAGTGCTACACCTCCTCGAGCAGGTCTGGGCTCTCGGTTGTATGCGCTGAGCGTCAGGTCAAGACTCTGCGAGGGCGCGCACCGCGCGTTCGATGGCGGGGCGCATGTCAAGATCGGGGTCGACGGTGAGCCGGTGCAGGAGCAGTCCGTCGCCGAGCGCCATGAGGGCCCGGGTCGCCGGCACGGGGTCGGCGATGCCGACGGCGATCACGATCCGCTCGGTCCACCGCTCGAACTCGCGGCGTTGCCGCCGCAGCGGCTCGCCAAGCTCAGGGTCGTCCGCAAGTTCGAGGAAGAGGGCGTAGCGTGCGCGGGTGCGCGCGGCGAATGGCCCGGTCTGCATTTCGGCCATGGCGCACAAGCCCTCGATCAGCTCGTCGACTCCAGAGATCGTAGGCATCGCGGCCGGCTCGAGGTCGGCGCGCTCGCGCTCGGCGATCCAGTCGACAATTCCGCCGAGTAGCGCCCGGCGGGTGCGGAACCAGTTCGACGTCGACCCGGGCGGGAGGCCTGCTCGTTCATCGACCCGCGCATGGGTCAACGCGCGCACTCCCTCCGCGCCGAGCAACTCCACGGCCGCCTCGAGTCCGCGCTCCCGGGTAGCCGCCGGCATGGACGCCCCCTTCCAAGAAGTCTACTATGACCATAGTAGTCCACCGCACGAAGGAGGTCGCCATGCCCACGCCCGAGCCCCGCATCACCCGTTCCGTCGACGCCTCGGCCTGGTCGCCGCCGCTGCCAGAGGCCTCCGGCTTCGACCATCTCGTCGTCGAGACGCCAGGCCTTCGCACTCACGTCGCCGCCATTGGCGAGGGTGAGCCGGTCGTGCTGTTGCACGGATTCCCGCAGCACTGGTGGCAGTGGCACGCGATCGCTCCGGTCATCGCCGCAGGCGGCTACCGCGTCATCTGCCCCGACCTGCGCGGGGCCGGCTGGACCGTGGCCGACGATCCGCGTATCGAACGCGAGACCCGGCTCCGCGACCTGCTCGCCTTCTTCGACGTCCTCCACATCGAGCGGGCCCACCTCGTCTCCCACGACATGGGCGTCATCACCGCGATGCAGCTGACCTATGAGCACCCCGAGCGGGTTCGAACGGCAGTGCAGCTCTCGGTGCCGCCGGGCTTCATGAAGTTCAGCCCGAAGCTCCTCCCGGCTTTCCAGCACCTGCCCCCGTTCGTCTGGCACCGCCCGGGCGCCTCACTGCGCGGAGTCTTCTCCGAGAGGTACGTCGCCCGCCCGATATCGGAGGCAGCCGTCGAAGCCCACCTCGCCCCGATGCGCCGACCCGACATCGACGGCGCGGTGCGTCCGCTCTGCCGCGGCATGGTCCTGCCCGAGGCCATGCGCATGATCCGCGGGGTCTACCGCCGCCGGCGGCTCACGGTGCCGACCCTCGTCGTATTCGGGCGCCACGACTTCGCATTCCCCGAGGAGCTCGTGGGGCGTATCTGCCGCGATCCCCAACGCCACGCCGATCGCGTCGAGTTCAGCTACGTCGACGACGCAGCGCATTACATCACCGACGACGCCCCCGCGGCGGTCGCCGACCTCTCGCTCGACTGGTTCGAACGAGCCGCATGACGGATGGCTAGCTCACTACTCAGGCGTCCGCTCATCAAGCATGTCCGTGCACATAGGCTGGCTCCGGTAACCGCGTTGGCGTAGGGAGACACCCAGTCAACGTCAGGCCAGGTCGTGGAGGAGCTGCTCCAGGCGTCGTTTGGTGGCTTGGTGTCGCTCGACTTCCCGCTGCCACCCGCGTTGGTAGGCGTCGGCGATGAGTTGGTCCTCGCGGTCGAGCCGGGCTCGGAGTCGGGGGGCGTATTCGCTGGTGGTGAGGAACTTCGAGCAGGTGAGTACCAGGTCACACTCGCAGGGACCTTCGGCCGGGGTGCGCAGGCAGTGGCCTAGTTCGAGTTCGGTCTTGAGGAAGTTGGTCTGCAGCCTTTGGCCGACCGAGCACTGCACTTCGTACCTGCCGACCTCATCGTGCGGTGGCTGGGTGATCAACCGCCGGTGTCGGAGACGGCGACGGTGATCCCGGCACGCGGGGCCACCGGGTTGTCCATGGCCATCATCGCCGCGCCCGCCTTCTCGAGCGGAATGAGTTCGGCGATCAGCTCTCGTAGATCGAGCCGGCCGTCGGTAATCATCGCCAGCATGGCCGGATAGTCGGCCGCCGACATACCGTGCGAGCCGGCGACCCGCAACTCCCGGGCCACGAGCAGTTCCCACGGCAAGGGGGCTAAGGCGTCGGCGTCGAGCATCAATCCGACCTGAACGTGCTGGCCGCCGCGGCGCAGACCGCTCACCGCGGCCAGCGCCGTCGCCGCCGAGCCCACTGCATCGACGGTCAAGTGCGCGCCGGCGCCGGTCAGCTCGGCAATGGCGGTGGACGTCTCCGCTATGTCGATCGCTACCGCACCCAACTCGGCCGCCCGCGCCCGGGCCGCCGCCGAGAGGTCCACACCGATCACCCGGGCACCCAGGGCTTGGGCGATCATGATCGCCGAAAGCCCGACACCACCGCAGCCGAACACCACCACCCAGTCTTCCGGCTCGACCCGGCGGTACGCGGTGAGGGCACGGAACGCGGTGGCAAAGCGGCAGCCAAGCGCCGCCGCGCTCACGAAATCCAGTTCATCGGGCAGCCGGACAAGATTGACGTCAGCGACCCGAACAACGACGCGTTCAGCGAACGAGCCGGGGTGGCTGAACCCCGGCTGGGTTTGATCGGGACAGATCTGCGCATCACCGGCCCGACACCAGTCGCACCGCCCGCAACCGTTGACGAATGGCGCGGTCACCCGGTCACCCGGCGCGAAGCCACGGACCTGGGCTCCCACAGCAGCGATCACGCCGGCGAACTCGTGTCCCGGAATGTGTGGCAGCGGCACCGCCTCATGGCCACGCCAGGCGTGCCAGTCCGACCGGCATACGCCGGTGGCCCGAACCGTGATCACCGCGCCGTCCTCGGGACAGTCGGGTTCAGCCACTTCGCGAACCAGGGCCGGCGCGCCCACGACGTCATAGACGATCGCTTTCACCAAATGGCCTTCCAGGTTGGCTGCGGTGACGAAGGACTCGTCGAGCAGCTTGGGTGCATCGCCCAGCATGTTGAGCTTGCCAAACTCCGTCGGCGATCTCGAAGGCGGCGAGGGCATGCTGTTCCATGAGGAGGACGGTGTCGTCCTGTTCGCGGATCCGCTCGATGGTCTCGAAGATGACGTCGACCAGCACTGGCGCCAGACCCGGCAATGGCCGGTCGGGCACTAGCAGGCTGGGTTTCCCGTTCTGCATCAGCCTTGCGTCCGATGAGGGTCGGCTTCCGGCACTGGAGGAAGCGCTGCTCAGCTCGCGGTTGTGTCGAGCTGGGCGTAGCCGCGGGAAACGGCCAGAGCCAAAGTCTCGACCGGGAAGGGCCAATCGAGCTGCGTCGAGAGTGCCTCTTCGACGCTCTCTTTGGCGGCGTGGTGGTACTTGATGCGGTCGGCGACCGTAGCGAGTTCGGTGAGTTGTGCGAGGCCAAATGCTCGCGACACGGGCTGACCGTGGCCGGGCACGATGACTTCGCCGGGTTCGACCTCGGCGAGGAGGCCTGCGAGGGTGTCTGGCCAGCTCATGGGAAAGCATCCAGACCCGTACATCGGCGGGCTGGGTTGCTCTAGGACGTCACCGACGATCCAGGCGCCACCATCGACGCTGCCGCCGAGGCCGGAACGTGGAGGACCAAATCGTTGTCGGTATGCCCCGGCGCCAGCGGCACAAGCTCGACGGCGCGGCCGCCGAGGTCCAGCCAGCGGCGGTGGTCGACCAGATGTGTGGGCGGAGTGATGACGACGTCGTCCCAGTCCCGGTGCGGCTCCTGCCCGGTGCCAGCGCGCCAGGCGGCCAGCCGTGGCCGCTCGTACTCGTCGAGGTGGGCGGGCAGTCGCTGGTGGCCGTAGAGCGACAGGTTCGCGGCCGAGCCGGGGCCGAAGCGTTGGTTGGCGAAGGTGTGGTCGAAGTGGGCGTGGGTGATCACGACCCACCGCAACGGGGCGCCCAGTTCCTGCAAGTCGGTCCAAAGCTCGGCAGCCTCGGCCGGTGAGGCCCGTGTGTCGACGAGCAGCAGCCCGTTACGACCCTGGACGACGCAGATAGTGATGGCCATCTTCCGGTAGTGACGCACAAAAACCCCGCCAGCCACTCGACTCCAGCCGACCACGCCTCGATCATTGCAGTGCGCCGCCGCTCGGCTCACATCGCCTGACCAGCGGGGCTTCCTCGCTCACACAGGTCCTTCGCCCGCCTAAGCATCTGCCGAAGGAGTCGCCGGCGGCGGCGTTGATCATTGGGAAGTCGTGTTCGTCCCCTGTCATCGTGCGGCACTGTCCCTCTCCGACGCGGCGTATCGTCGACGCGCATAAGCGTTGAGGGCTTGGCGCGGGTCAGTGCGCTGATCACCGAGACTCGCTTCTCCGGAGTGATCCGGGTAGACCGGGCCGGTCAGACGGTGCTGGAACGTTCGGCGGGCTGGGCCCACCGAGCGCATCAGGTAGCGATGACGGTCGACACCCGACTTGCCATAGCCAGCTGCACAGTTCGCTTGACGACACGGGCGCGCGAACTGCTGGGGGACGACCTGCCCCTTATAGATGACGGCGTAACTGTCGAGCACCTGTTGGCCCAGCGGTCCCGCATCGGCGACTACCTCGACGAGAACGAGGCATACCAGATCGATGACTCGTGCTGGCTGTTCAGGTGTATACCTTGGCCGAGACCATCGACTACCTGACAGTGCTGGACCTTGGACGGACTGCAGCGGAGATCGGGTCTGGCCTAGGGGGTGTATCGAAAGCACCCCGGAAACCTGATCACCCAGACGATAATCCCGGCGTCACTAATTGAGCTCGTCGACCTGGGCAGCTGTCATCAGTGGGCAACGAAGGCCGTCCTCCCCGTCTGTCGTTCCGCAGCTGACACGTCATCGAGTGGCGAGCCGGGGTGTGTTGGCGAGCCGTGGTGTTGGCTCGCTGTGTTCGGACATTAGTCCGCGGGGCGGTGCCGGCGGGCGCTGGATTCACGCCTTGGGATTCGCGAGATGTGCGAATGGCCGTTCCGGTTCTGGTGGCTTGGGTCGGATCCGCTCGATGGTCCGGTATACCGTCGATCGGCCGACGCCGAAGAGTTCCGCCAGTTCGGCTTGGGTGTAGGTGCCGAGGTCGTGCAGCTCCAAGAGGTGCTTAGCCTGGTTCGGCTTTAACTTCGGCCGCGGCTGAGCGCGATCTCCTCCCGCTGCGCCAACGTCAAACATCGGCCCTTCAAGCCACGGGTCACGACACGATCATGGTGGAGCTGATCGAGTCCGATGAAACACCCGCCATGGTGATGGTCTGGTGGCCGAGCAAGCCCACCGTGCTCCATCCCCGCCGCTTCCCTGCCTCCGCTGATCTGTGGGCCCGAACTTTCGCTGGTGCTGCAGTACGGCTGGCAGCGATCAAGCGGGAGCGTCGGCTGTGAATTCCTGCGCAGGAAGGATGTGTGACTCTGTGCGAGGGTCCGAACGCCGGGCGCGACTTTCGAGCGACATCGCGGGCCATTCGCTTGCTTACAAGACAGTCACACCACCAAGCATGGAGGGTGGGCTTACTCAGCGTCACAGGATGACTCAAAGTGCACAGGCAGTCCGCGTCGCCCACGCGATGGCGCCGCTGGTCGAATCCATCGGGGAACATCACGGCCGCTTTCCGGTGGACAACTTCGCGTGAGGCTACTCGTAGGGCTGGGGCGGCCTTTCGGTCATCGCTCCGTTCGCCGGTCGAGCGGCAGCGCTGCCAGGACCAGCACGGCGGCGACGGCGAATGCGGCAGGGTAGCCAGCGGTGGCCGCGACCATGCCGATGCCGATCGCACCTACACCCCAGCCGAGGTCGTAGGCCGCGTTCCAGGCTGCGCTGACCGCACCGTACTGGCTGGCGGGCACACGCGCCAGCATGGTGTTCAGCGTCGCTGCCTGAGCGAGTCCAAACCCTGCCCCGAAGGTCGCCATGCCGGCTAGCACGGCGAGTGGCGTGCTGGTGAAGGCGGCGGTGCCCATGCCGACGGCGCAGATGAGGATGGCGGGCACCAGCATCCCGCTCGCGCCGTGCCGGTCAATGCGCCGGCCAGCGAGCCAGCGGGCTGCGGTCGCCGCGATGTTCTGCACGAATAGTGCAGGCACAGCCACCACTGCGGTCACGGCGCTGGGCAAGAACGCCACCACGACGCCGCCAGCCACGGCCGCCGTCGCAAACATCACGAGTGGGCGGCGCAGCTCCTGACGGCGCAGGCACGTCGACAGCCCGCTGTGCGACTGGTCCTCGCTTCGACCTTCCGGCAAGAAGAGGACAGGCAGCACCGCCAGCAACGCCGCGCCGCCACCGATCGTGAAGACGGCCGCATAGCCCACGGCGCCCGCCAGCCACACGCCGAGTGGCAGCGCGACCACCGCCGGCAGCATCGCAACTACACCGAGGACGCCCAGGCCCTCCCCGCGCCGCTGCGCAGGTATGGCGGTGGCGGCGATCGCTCCGACAGTCACCACGACGATCGCGAATCCGATCCCGCGAACCACCGACACAAGCATCAACGCCAGCAGCGAGGCTGTCGCCGGCAGGACCAGGGCGGGTGCACCGAGCAGCACCAGTCCGCCGATCAGCAGCCGCCGATACCCAAGCCGCGCCGCCAGCGCCGGAGTCGCCAATTCCGCCGCCACCGCGGCGAACATCAACACCCCTGTGGAGAGGCCCGCTCCGGCGGTACCGATGCCGCGGTCGGCGGTGTACAGCGGCACCACCGACAGCAGCAGGTAGAAGCTGACCATTGCGGCGAAGTCGGCGGCGAACAGCCGAACCACCGGGCCGGAAAGTAACCGCGGCCGGGGCGCCGGCGTCACGGTCGCGATCCGGGTACGAGGAGTGGTGAAGGAGGCGGGGAGCATGTCGGTCACGGTGCTCATGAGTTCAGCGTCCCGGTTTGGAGTGGTCTCCGGTAAGGTCCAGTTCCATGGCCATTCAGTGGACCGGTTTGAGCCCGGACGTCCTGATACCGCTAAACCGAAGCTCGGGTGAGGCCCTGCGCACCCAACTGGAGCGGGGGCTGCGAGACGCGATTCGCTCGGGCCGGCTGCGGGCAGACGAGAAGCTGCCGTCCACTCGAGAGCTTGCGCGAGGGCTGGGCATCTCTCGTGGCATGGTGGTCGACTGCTTCGACCAGTTGCAGGCGGAGGGCTACCTCGTGGCCAGAGGTGGGTCGGCCACGCGGGTCAGCCCATCCGCGCGGCGCCCGCCCCGCGTGACCTCCCCACCCGCCAAGGCACCGATCCCCTTCCCCGCTCCGCAGCCGATGCCACGGCTGATAGCTGACTTCCTCCCAGCGGTGCCGGATCTGGCCTCGTTCCCGCGTACGGACTGGGCCAGAGCGACCGCTGAGGTCTGCCGGGACGCCCCGACCGCCGCGTTCGACTATGGAGACCCGCGCGGAAGCCAACGACTACGCGAGGTGTTGGCGAGCTACCTGAGCCGGGTACGCGGGGCCGCCGCTGATTCCGAACGCGTCGTCGTGTGCACCGGCTTCGCCCAGGGCCTCAACCTTGCGCTGGCGAGCCTGGCGGCTCTCGGCGTAGACCGGGTTGCCTTCGAAGACCCCGGCTACGACGAGACCGGGCGTATCGCCGCCGGCCACGCGGGCGTCCAACTCGTTCCTGTGCCCGTCGACGAGGAGGGGGTCCGCGTCGATGCGCTTGCCGCTGTGCAGGTCCAGGCGGTCGTCGTCAGCCCGGCGCATCAATGGCCAACGGGCGTGGTGCTGTCGCCGCAGCGGCGACAGGCGCTGGCGAACTGGGCGGTGCACACCGATGGCTGGATCATCGAGGACGATTACGACGCCGAGTTCCGTTACGACCGCGACCCAGTCGGGATGGTGCAAGGACTCACCCCAGAGCGCGTGATCAACATCGGCACCGTCAGCAAGTCGCTGGCTCCTACGCTGCGGCTCGGCTGGCTGCTCTGCCCGCCTGGACTCGTCGAGGCGATCGCGGATCTTAAGCTCCGCGCGGATCGCGGCTCACCTGGCCTGGAGCAACTGGTGCTGGCGCGATTGATCGAGTCCGGCCGATTCGACCGGCACCTGCGCCGAATGCGCAAGATCTACGCCGGCAAGCGCGACGCACTGGTGGCGGCCCTAGACGAGCACGCCCCCGACGTACGCCTGAGCGGCCTCGCAGCCGGTTTCCACGCCGTCGCCCAGCTAGCCCCGGGCGCCAGCGAAGCTGCCGTGGTCGAGGCTGCGCAGGCCCGCGGGGTGGGGATCTATGGGATTAGCGCCAACCGCTCCACCAGATCCCCCGACCCTCCCCAGCTGGTCCTCGGATTTGGAAACCTCTCCCAGCGGGCAATCATCGAGGGCATTACCCAGGTAGCTCCGTTGCTGCAAGCTACGTTTGCGTAGCTTGTTGGCTCACCCTCGTAGCAGTAGGCCTCAGGCTGCGGAACGTTCCGGTGCTGGGCCGAGGATCATTCATCACATCGTCCTCACCTCCGGAGAACGGCGTGTGGTCGACGACACCAACCCCTAAGATCTTCGCCGCCGTCTCGACCGCCACATGGAACGCGGGCATGCCTGACCGAACTGCGTTCAGCTTGCGACATGCGCACCCCCGCGGTAGGCGTTCCGGTGGGCGGTCGGCTTGCGGCACAGCCGGCGCACCTCATGCTCAGGTTCCGGCCAAGGATGAGTAAGGCGGTCAGGGCTTCTCGAAACCTCGAGTCACCACGGCCGTCAGGCCGGACCAGTCCGGTTCGTAGCCGGGTTCCAGCTGGGAGCGCCACTGCCCGTACAGGTCCGCGGCCCTCTCTACAACATTGGGTCGGCCCGCTGTATCGAGAGGCAGCCGCGCGATCCGTGCGACGTCGTCGGTGAGCCTGTCGAGCGAGCTGCCAGTTCGATGGATGTGCGTTCCCGCGTCACGATCCCGGAGCAGCATCGCTTGTACGAGGCAGGCCTGCAGCAGCTCGAGCAGCAGGTGCATTCCGATGAGTCGGTCGTGCCTGCCGAGCTTGGTCGCGGCGAGCGCTGCCAGGAACCGCACGTCGTTGTCCGGGGCCAGAGACGGTAGAAGGAGACACCCGGTCTCGACGACGAGGTCGACCCGACGCCCGTCCGCCAGGACAGCTCGGACTACCTGCCCCTCCGCAGTCTCAGTCAGCTCCGCTGCCCACAGAAGCGAACCGGCGAGGAGTTCGACGAGCTTGAAATCCCGCGGCAACCGCAGGTGCAGGTCGAGATCGCTCCAGCCATCAACCATCGGCTCGCCTCTGCTCGAGCCGACCACCTCCAATGCAGCACCCGCTGGCAACCGGGCAGAGATCTCCTGGACCAACTGCTGCTGCCACACCACGTTCCTATCGTGCCCGCTCCAGCCGTTTTCGAAGCCCACAATGGTCCGCAGGCTCCGGGGCGCTCAAGACGAGCGGCTTCCGAAACGACCTCAGTTGGTCGCATACGCCGGATCCCCGGCGTGCGTCGTCAGATCGGCGAGCGTCCGCCCGTTCTGAGCTTGTCGTCGTGATCATTGGATCAACGGGCCATTCGGGGTTGGGAAGACGGCAGTCAACCGGCCGACCGGCCACTGCGTGAGCTTGATGGCGGAACACTACGATGGCTACGCCTTGTCGCGCCCGACTACTACTGGGGCGTCGCCTCGGCTCTCAGTTGCGCCAAGATGGAGCGTTTCCTTAGTTGGCGCCCCGCTACGGCTTGGCGCGACGAACCGCGCAGGCACGCAACAAGAAGGAGACTTCTGTGACCTACCGCAACTTAGGCCGCACCGGAGTCCAGGTTTCGCCGATTTGCCTCGGAGCCATGAACTTCGGCGGCCCGACATCCGAAGAGGATTCGGTCCGCATCGTCGACGCCGCGATCGACGGCGGCATCAACTTCATCGACACCGCCAACGTGTATAACGCGGGCGAGAGCGAGCGCATCGTCGGCCAGGCGCTCAAGCAGAACGGCCGGCGTGACCAGGTCGTCCTGGCGACCAAGGCGCACGGCGTGATGGGGCCTGGGCCCAATGACCAGGGCAACAGCCGCTACCACCTGATCCGCGCCTGCGAGGATTCACTGCGCCGACTCGGAACCGACCACATTGACCTGTACCAGATCCACCGCCCATCGCTGGAAATCCCGCAAGATGAAACGCTGCGGGCGCTGGACGATCTGGTGCGCTCGGGGAAAGTGCGCTACATCGGCTGCTCGACCCACCCAGCCTGGATGGTGATGGAGGCGCTCATGATCAGCGAGCGGCTGGGCATCGCGCGCTACATCTCCGAGCAGCCGCCCTACAACCTGCTCGACCGTCGCATCGAGAACGAACTTGTTCCTCTGGCGCGAAGATACGGTATGGCGCTGCTGCCTTGGTCGCCGTTGGCCGGCGGAATCTTGGCGGGCCGTTACAACGACTCTGAGTCGGTGCCCGAAGGCTCACGGCTGGAACGCAGCGGCGGCGAAAGCCCGTTCGGGCAGCGTGTCTCGCGGCGCGGCGTCGAGGTGGCCCGCGCGCTCGCGCCGCTGGCGCAGGAGCGTGGTCTGACGCAAAGCCAGTTTGCGCTTCTCTGGTGCAAGGACCAGCCCGGCGTCACCTCGCCGATCATCGGTCCTCGCACCATGGAACAGCTCGACGACGCCCTTCAGGTGCTCGAGATGCCACTCGCCGATCAAGACCGCGCCCGCCTCGATGAGCTGGTCGGCCCCGGGAACGCCGTCAGCGACTTCCACAACTCGAACAACTGGATGAGGGCGAGGATTGCCGAGTGACTGCCAGAGACCTTAAGCGCTGGTAGTCGTAGCCGCCGCGCTGGGTGGACTTTCGGTTCCCGACTGGGCATCTGGAGACGGTCCGAGGGCGGCTAAGCGCGGGGGAGACACCAACGCACGTCGGCAGGTGCGAGCTTCACTATCTGCGGCAAGAGCGAACGTTCGATTCGCGTCTTGCACCGGCGGTCAATTCGTGGGCTCTTGGGCGGCGTCGAGGGCGGTGTACGCGGTGGGTCGTCGTGCGGCAACGAGGGCCATCGGAGACTCTCCGGCATACCGCACGACCTCGCGGGTCAGGTGACTCTGATCGGCGTATCCGTGCCGGGCTGCGACCTCGGCCACCGGCAGCCGGCCGAGGTCGGCGCAGGCGTTGACGAACCGCACGACTCCCACCGCCGCCTTCGGGGTAATCCCGACCTGTTCGGAGAACCGGGTCGTCACATGGCGGTGGCTCCAGCCACTTCGCTCGACGAGGTCGCTCACGCGGACTCTCCCACCGCTGGCCTCGACCTGGCCCCACATCCAGTCCACGAAGTCGTCAGGTTCGCGTCCATGTGAGGCGAGCTCAAGAAGGGCATCGGCCACCAGCCCGAACCGCTCTCGCCACGACGGCGCGGATCCGAGCCGGTCGGCGAAACTGTCACCTAGCCCCGGTACGACCTCGTCGACACTGACCACCCGGCAAGCGAGCTCGCGGCCCGGCACGCCGAGGAGGCGCTGCACGCCGAGCGGCGTCAGGTAGACCTGAACGCAATCCTGTCCCTCCTCGAACCGGGTAGTCACGTGACCGGGCATGAACCCGGCAACGAATGAGCGGTAGCTGCCGGCACCCTGCCCGGCGGACAGCGACACGATGTCCAGCGGACCGCCCCAGGAGAGCACGAGCGGGAGCAGGCCGCCGGCCGGTTGGCGCCGGACGACTTCACCCGGAGCGCTCTCGCTGATGCCGACCACTCCTGCGACCAGGCCAGCGAGCGCGGGATGGCTGGCACCCCGGATCAGGTCAATCGTGTGTGTTGCCACATCAGCAGTATCGTCCGGTCGATTTTCTTCAAGCCGCCGCCGCTGCGGAGCTGTCACGATCGGACGGCGAAAGGAGACCAAGATGCGCACGTTGAACGCAGTCGAATTCCTGACCGTCGACGGTGTCATGCAGGGGTTGGGCTCGCCGGACGAAGACACCGAGGGCGGATTCACGCACGGTGGCTGGGGGACCCGGTTCACAGAGGGCATCGACCCCTCCGACAACCTGGGCGGGACCTCGGCGTACCTGTTCGGCCGGAAGACCTATCAGAAGATGGCCGCGTTCTGGCCCCGACAGCCGGACACCAATCCGATCGCCGCGCACATGAACGCGACTCCGAAGTTCGTCGCGACGCGCACGCTCACCTCACTCGGCTGGGAAGGTGCAGAGGTGCTCGGCGGTGACCTCGAGACCAGCGTTCGAAAGCTCAAAGCAGAGGGCGAGGGCGGGATCACCATCCTCGGCAGCGGGGTCCTGGTCCACGAGCTGATGCAGCTCCACCTCGTGGACGGGCTCCGCCTGTTCGTGCACCCGCTGCTCCTCGGCACGGGCAAGCGACTATTCCGCGAACTCCCCGAGCCGCGTTTCCTGCACCTCGTCAGTGTGGACTCGACCCCGCTCGGATCTATCGCGATCAACTACACGATCGACGCCTAGCTTCTCCTCGACCAGCAGCATGAGAGCGCGGTTAGGCGCGTGGACCTATGGGCTTTAGGTGTGGCGAGCGTTTCATCTCGTCTCCGTTGAAGCGGCCCGTACTTGCCGTGGCGAGGAGGTCGTTTCGCGTCTGGTAGGACGGCCGCAGTCCAGCACGACTCCTCCACTGCAGCAGAAGCCATCCGGCAACCGCCACCACCGCGACGCCAATCCAAACCACATGTGCCCGCTCCTCGAGTCCCGAGGAGCGTCCCTGAGGCACTCTCCAGCCCAGCGTGATTGCGCCGGGGCGGGGATCAACTGACAGAGTCAAACGATGCTGAATCAGGTGGCCGACCGGCGTCTGGGTCCGTCAGAGCGCGTGGGTCTGGAGCAATGCCATCGCGGTGCGCGGGGAGGGTGGGGTTGATCCTGGTCGATCCCGGCATCGATGGTTCGGATCTGAACCAGCTCGCCGATGACCTGGACCGGCTCGGCCTTCCGGTGGTCGCCGGGTTCTCCACCCATCCCCACTGGGACCACTGCTGCTGCTCTGGCATCCGCCGAGTTCGGCGACGCGCCGCGCTACGCTACCGCCGCCGGCGCCCACACTGCGAGTGAAGCCCGAGAGCGAGCGCAGACGATGGCGGCGGAGAGCGCCTGGGGCGTCCCCCTCGAGCTGATCGGGCTCGTCACCCCGCTGCCCGCGGACGGCGGACCCGTGCCGGGCGACGATCGTCGAGCATCAGGCGCACGCCATCGGCCACGCCGCGGTCCTCCTCGCGGACCGTGGCGTCCTGCTCGCCGGCGACATGCTCTCCGACGTCTTGATCCCGCTCCTCGACGCTCGCCGCACCGATCAGGTGGGCGCCTACGAGACGGCACTCGACCGGCTGGGTGAGGCTGCCAGGCACGTCGATGTCGTCGTCCCCGGCCACGGCGCCGTTGCCGAGGGTCCCGAGGTGGCGGCCCGCCTGGCCGCCGATCATGCCTACATCGCCGCGTTGCGGCGAGGAGAGGAACCGGTCGACGCGCGTCTGAGTCAAGACTGGCTCTCCGGCCCTCACCAGTCGAACCTGGACAGGCACCGACCCTCAACCGGATGAACCTCGGCGGCATTTGCGTCATGGTCGCCAGCCGTTCGAAGCCGTAGCCATGCACAGCGGTCAGGAGCGCCCCATCCGGGACGCGCGCTACACCGCGGTGGTCTTCCATCAGGTTCCGGTCGATCAGCTGATCGGCGACGCCGGCCTGCAAGACGACTAGCCCGAGAGCGTGGCTGATGAGTCGTCCAACTCCCGCGCAATTCGGCGGCGCTCATTTGCCGCGTTTGCAGTCGAGTCGTCAAGCCTGTTTCATAGCTACTCGCGCCAGCCGCCGAACTTGGCCTGCCATTGTTCTGATTGGCCGTGGAGGATCGTGGCATGGCTCTTACTGGCGACGGACATGTGCACAGCGAGTGGTCTTGGGACACTGGCGGTCCGGGGTCGGACGCGGCCGGGAGGATGCAGGCAATGTGTCGTCGTGCGCTCAAGATTGGTCTGCCGGCGCTGGCCTTCACCGAGCACCTCGACCTCACCGGCTGGATCATCGACCAAGATGATCTGCTCGATCATCTGCGACCGCTGGTGGCCGATGGCGGCTTGTTGACTCCGGATCCGCTGGATGTGGGTGGCTACCTGGACAGCATTGACCGGTGCCGACGGCAGTTCCCCGGATTACGCATTCTCAGCGGGGTCGAGTTCGGTCAGCCACACATCGACACATATAGGGCGCGGGTGCTCGTCGACCTCTCCGCACTGGACCGGGTGAATGGATCACTGCATACGCTGCCGATGTCGGATCAACCCGGAGCGCTGCGCTGCGAGCCGATCACTTTGTATCGGTGTTGGCCGGCGGAGAGGGTGATCGGGGAGTATCTGGCCGAGGTGCGCCGAATGATCGCCCGCTCGGACGTGTACGAGGTGTTGTCGCACATCGACTACGCGGTGCGCTATTGGCCGACAGGGCAGGAAGGTCCGTTCAACCCACGGGTCTTTGAGGATGTGTTCCGGCAGGTGATGCGCGACATTGCTGGCAGCGGCAGGGCGCTGGAGCTGAACATCGGTGGCCCTCTACGGCCCTGGATCCCGCAGTGGTGGAGCGAGGAAGGCGGCCGTGCGATCACCTTCGGCAGCGATGCGCACACCACCGAGGCCGTGGCCGGCAACTTCTACGAGGCAATGGCAATGGCCGAGCACTTCGGCTTCCGCCAAGGCCGTCAGCCGGAGGACTTCTGGACCCGCTGACAGTGCCCCGGTGGAGGGTCCCGTTGTGAATGCTCAACGGAGGCAGCGTGCCGTTGCCATCCGTCTCGGGCGTGCCTTTCAGCGTCCGGTAGCTGGGTGGTCGGACCGGTGTCAGATCGGGATCGTACCCGCCACCGATGATTCTGGGCGTGCGCGACGGTCTGATCTGTCGTACCCCGGACGCAGGAGGAACCATGGGCAAGGTCATCGCAGCCATCACGACCTCGGTCGACGGCTACATCGTAGGGCCGCATGACGGGCCGGAGCACGGCCTCGGCATCGGGGGCGAGCGTCTCCACTACTGGGTGATGGGCGGCCCGTGGACATACGCCGACGACGGCCGCGACACCGACGGTATGCACGGCGCGGACCGGGAGTACTACGAGTCGCTCACCGCGGGCCTGGGCTGCGGGATCGTCGGCCGCAACATGTACGACGCCGCCGGCGCCTGGGGCGGCACCAACCCGTTCCCCGGAACGTTGATCGTGCTGACACACCGCACCGAGGACCAGCCCGACTCGGGTACGGGCTTCCTGTTCATCGACGGCTTCGACGCCGCGCTGCTGAAGGCACGCGAGCTCGCCGGCGACGGCGGGGTCTCCCTCGGTGGCGGTGCCGACCTGATCCGCCAGGGCCTCGCGGCGGGCGTGGTCGACGAGCTCGCGATCTCCACCGCACCGCTCGTCCTGGGTGGCGGGAAGCGGCTGTTCGAGGGATTCGAGCAGGACCTCGACCTCGAGGTGCTCGGCACCTGGAGCTCGCAGTACGCCACCCACGTGCGGTACGCCGTCAAGCGCGCCGGGCAGGAGTCCGCCACTAGATGAGGACATTTGGCAACAGCCGAAAGCCCTGGTGTTCATCGGGACAGCCAAGCCACGACCAGCTGCGCCCGTACGGCTTGTGGAATGGTCCGAGTCGTCGCCTCACAAAAGCAGGAGGTCAGATAAGGATCGCCTTCCGGCGGTCGAGGGCCGCAGATCACGACGACCGCGCCAGCCGAGATGGGTATCCGGGCGGACCAGCATCACTTCCTCATCGGTCAGCTGGGTGGGCGATGAGCCGACCTGATCCGCTCGGAGATCGCTCGGGTTGAATGGGCGCCATGACCATCATGCTTCCTGCTCCGCGACTGCTGGCCGAGGGCTTCACGATGGTCGAGTCGGCCCGTTGGCATGAGGGCCGCCTGTGGTTCGCGCACTGGGGTAGCGGCGAAGTGGTGGCCGTCGACATGGACGGTCGAAGCGAGGTGGTCGCTGCTGGCCGCACCGGGATGGGTTGGGCCATCGATTGGCTGCCCGACGGCCGGCTCTTGGTCTCCGGTGAGGAACTCACTCGGATCGAGCCGGACGGCTCCGCCGTACGTCATAGCGTCCAAGGCGGGAACGAGCTCGTCGTCGACCCTGCCGGCCACGTCTACCTCGACGGCGCCGACTTCGACTTTCTCGGGGGCGGTGCCCCCGAGCCTGGATGGATTCGGCTGATCGATGCCGAGGGCACAGCCCACGACGTCGCCGGCGACATCGACTTTCCCAACGGCATGGTGATCACTCCGGACGGCTCGACCCTGGTGATCGCTGAGTCCTTCGCCGGGCGGTTGTCGGCCTTCGACATCGCAGGCGATGGGTCACTGTCCAACCGGCGCATCTGGGCAGACGGGTTGGGACCGGACGGCATCTGCATCGACGCAGGAGGTGGGATCTGGGCTCAGACCGCCGACACCTTCGCCCATACACAGGATCCGGGCGCTCCGGCGGGAGCGGTGGTCCGGGTGCTCGAGGGCGGTGAGATCTCCCACCGAGTCGAGACGGCCCTGCCGTGCTTCGCCTGCGGGCTCGGCGGGCCGGAGGGTCGACACCTGTTCCTGCTGTGCAACGAGTTCGAAGGCGTCGACCAACTCCAGGCGGTGCTCTCCCGCCGCAGCGCGCGGATCTATGTCACCGAAGTGCCGATCTAGCGATCCTCCGGCCCAGGCCCGGATCCGGTTCCAGCTACGGACGCCCACCAGCGCCGCCCGCCTCAAGAAAGTCGTCCCCCTCGATGCTGCTCCGGCTCGCGGTGCCGGCACTCGACTAGCGGTCGGCAGCACTCGGCTGATGCCGGGCCTTGTCCCGCCGCTTCGCGAGACCGCGTACGTAAGCAGCCTGACCTGCATGCTGCATCGTGTCGCCTACCACGCTGACCAGCCTGACTGCGGCTGTCACCGGGGGATCCCAATGGGTATCGACGATCCGATCCAGCTCGTCCGCGGTAATGCCATCCAGGTAGCGCAGCGTCAGTTCGTGAACATCCCGGTGATAGTCGCCGAGGAGGTCGCCACTCACCCGGACCGCCGCTACCTCCTTCGGGCCTTGGCCGTAACCGGTAGCCCACTTATCAAAAGGCAATCCAAACCTCTCCCGCCACTGCGGCCACGCCTGCTGAACTTGCGCCAGGTCGGCCACCTGATGGTCTTGGCTGCGGGTGAGGTGCCAGATCAGCCAGGCAATCGAGTTGGCTTCCGGATCCGGGCGGTAGGTGGCGATCTCATCAGTCAGACCGTCGGTGAGGTCGATCACAAGCTCTCGCACCCGCCCGAATGCGTCAGCCAGAATCTGCTTCGCATATTCAGCCATATCACCGAACCGTACCGGCTCTGGCTTCGGCTCTAGGCCCTCGGCCTCCACAGGACACTGTGACTGTGCCGTCCAGGTGCTAGCTGAACGATCCGGCCGGATGATCACCGACTTAGGAACATGTAGGTGTCACGAAAAGCGGTACTCGCAAAGGCGCGTCTTCCCGTACACATACCACTGGGTGAAGGTTTTAGGCTCATCCCGTGATCACGCGGGCCGAACTCGACGCCGCCTTGCGCATCGTGCGGCCGCACGTGCCAGTGACGCCGGCGTACCGCTGGCCGCTGCTGGAGAAAGTCACTGGCACACCGACCTGGGTCAAGCACGAGAACGCCACTCCAACCGGCGCCTTCAAGGTGCGCGGCGGACTGGTCTACGTGGCGCGGCTGCTCGACGCCGAACGCCCGGTGCGCGGCATGATCACGGCCACACGCGGCAACCACGGCCAGTCGCTTGCCTACGCCGGACGCGCGCACGGCATCCCGGTCACGATCGTCGTCCCCGAAGGCAACAGCCCGGACAAGAACGCCGCGATGGAGGGGTTCGGCGCCGAGTTGATCGTGCATGGACGCGACTTCCAGGAGGCGCGCGAGCACGCGATTCGGCTCGCCGAGGAGCACAGTCTGCATCTGGTGCCGTCGTTCCACCGTGACCTGGTCGCCGGCGTCGCGACCTACGCCGCCGAGCTGCACGAGCAAGCTCCCGACCTCGACGTGGTCTACGTGCCGGTCGGCCAGGGCTCCGGGCTCTGTGCCAACATCGCCGTCCGCGACCTGCTCGGCCGCCGCACCGAAGTCGTCGCTGTCGGGGCCGAGGGCGCCCCGGCGCAGGCCCTCTCTTTCCAAGCCGGGCGCCCGGTCACAACGCCCGAGGCAAACACCATCGTCGACGGCGTCGCTACCCGGGTACCCGACGAGGACGCCGTCGAGGCGATGGTCCGCGGAGCAGCCCGGTTCGTCCAGGTCAGCGACCAAGCGACCGAGCAGGCGATGCGCTACCTGTGGCAGACCGCGCACCAGATGCCCGAGCCGGCCGGCGCCATCGCTCTCGCGGGCCTGCTTGCGGACACTGCACGCTCCGACGGCGCCGTGGCAGCGACAATCATGACCGGCGGCAACTGCGACCGGGAGCTCGTCCAGCGCGTTGTCTCAGATGCAGCGTCCGAGGAGCGGCACTAACACACCGCATACGACACCTGGGTTTCACCGTGCTCAGATCGGAGCTGCCACGCGGACCCGGCAATCTCACTTAAGGTGCTCAAATGTCTGACCGCATCCAAGAAGTCGCCGAGCGTGCGAACGTGCCGGAGGACTTTGTGCGACAGCTGGTCGCTGCCGACGCGCTGCCCGGTGAGGGGGCGAGTTGGAACTCGCCGGGGCGGTCCGGCGTGTCCGGCTGCTGCGGTCCTGGACGGCGGCGGGGCTTTCATGGAGACGTCTAGGAAGGACCGTCAACCTGGCGTCTCGGATCGCTTCTTATGCACAGGCTGGGCAGGTGCTGGTGAGCCAGGAGACGGCGCAGCGCTCAAGCGACCCGCAGGTGCGGTTCGACCCGCTGGGCGCAACTCCCAGGGGCTCAATCGGTACGCTTGCCGTTGTGCGCGGGCTGGGCGCATGTGAAGGTCAAACCGGCACGATCAGGGCCACGATATGTCTGCAGGACGCTCGCCAGATTTTGCCTCATCGAAGGCTAGCGACCTCGTTTTCGCTGCGCTGATGGGCGGCGTGGCGGGCGCGGCACTGGCGCCGCGCCCGAACAGGGTCGCCGCGGCGTTGTCGACGATCGGTGGGGCCTCGCTACTGGTGGGTGCCAAGGCCGTCGCTCGCGCACGGCGGCGCGGAATTGAGAACCAGCCATTGTGGTACCGGATCCTGTCGACCGGAGCATTGGTGGCTCCTCTTGGTTGGCTTGCGGGCAAGACGACCAGGGCGGGACCAACCCAGATTGGCACCGCAACGGGCTTGCTCGCGGGGCTTCTGGGGGTGCGTCCGCAGAAGGTCGTCCTCGGGCCGCTGGTAGGTGCGGCGGTTGGGTGGGGGTTGGGAGCGCGCGGACGCAGGCCATCGCCGGCCGCGGTGGCGACGGTCACGCTGGTGCTTTACCGGATGTTGTCGGCGGCGGTGTTCCGAGACGCCCAGGTGAAACTGTTAGCCGTTCGCGCGAGCGTCGCCGATCTACCGTTCGTCGTACCGCTGGAAGCGCGGTCGGGTTATGTGGGTGTCGACTATGTGCGGTCGCTGGCGGAGGTGCTTGGTGGCACCTACGTTCGCGACGCCGGCGACGCAGGCATCGTCGCGTCGCTTGACCACCTCGCCGGTCCCGATTTCGATCCGGGCACAGTCGCTGCGCAAGTCCGCGAGTTCTACGAGCACACCACGCGCTTCGCGCTAGACATCGTTCCCGAGTGGCGGACCTGGGTCCGTCCTGCGTACCTGCTCTACAGTTCGCTGGTGGCAAGGCCACTCGGTCAGGCAAACCTGCCGATGAACCAGCGCCAGGCCCAGCGCGGCGTGCGTAGCCGGATCGATACGATTGACGTAGATCGCGACGAGATCATCGATATCCGCGGGTGGATCCGGTCCTTCGCCGCCACTGGCGAACCCATCTATGTGGGGATCTACACCACCTACCGCCACGACAACCGGGGCTACGTCAGCGTGGGGTTCCCATTGCCGCATTCCAGCTTCACGGCCACCCTGGTGCCACGCGCACGCGTCGGTGGTGGCCTGGTGTTGACTAGTCGCAGCGCCCTGCCGCACGCCGGCCATTATCTGACGTTCATCGAGCCCGTATCGCGCGAGCTGACGACATTGGGGGTGCCTGGTTTCAAAGAGGAACTCGATGTCTACGTCGCCGACGGCGAGCTGCGCGCCGATCACGCGTTCTGGCTCTTCGGGCTGCCATTCCTGGTGTTGCGCTACCGCATCCGCCGCAAACCTGACGCCCAGCTCCGGAAGCAGAACCGCCGGCGTGACCTGTCGAATCAAGGATCCGTGGGTTACGTCGGAACCCAGTCTCTTCGAGTGAGAGGGAGCTCGGGATGAGTCCAAAGCGGAACGAAGCGCGACTGCAGGGCGACACCGGCACTGTGCCCGATCGAGTCGGTCAGGGTCTGTTCGCACCTACCCCGGCTGAGCAGCGAACCGCGCGGATCATGGGTGCCTGGTTCCTTGGCACGTTCATCGCGGTCCCGGCCTTCTTTTTCTACGACCCGATCTTGAACCACGCCGACTACGTTGTCGGCAGCGGCGACGACATCGGCGTAGCCGTTGGGGCCCTGCTCGAGATCTTGTTGGCCATCGCCGGCATTGCCACCGCCGTGGTCATTTTCCCCATCGTGAAGCGGGTCAACGAAAGCGTTGCCCTCGGGTACGTCGCCTCGCGCACGGTGGAGTCGATTCTCATTCTGGTCGGCGTGGTGAGCCTGATGTCGATCGTGGCCCTGCGCCAGGATTTCGCCGACGCCGCAAGCAACAGCGGGGCTCTTACTGACGTGGCCGGTGGACTGCTCGCCGTACATGACCAAATCGCCCTTCTCGGCCCGCAGCTCTGCGCCGGGCTGGGGAACGGGATTCTTCTGGGCTACTTGATGTGGCGATCCAGACTGCTTCCGCGGCCGCTGGTGATGATCGGCCTCATCGGTGGTCCGTTGGCCCTTCTCGCGGGTATCGGCGTGCTGTTGGGGGTCTGGGGCATCCGCTCCGGACTTCCCGTCGCACTCACAGCGCCCGAGGCCATCTGGGAGTTCTCGCTCAGTGTTTGGCTCCTCGTCAAAGGCTTCCGGCCCTCGCCGATCCTCACCGGCCCGCCGGTAAACCCGAGCAAGACAAGCTAACCGCCGTCTCGGCTGCGACCAGTCCGGAAGTCGCTGCGCTGACTACTTTGAGTTGCCCGGTGGTCCATCCATGGTGATGACGATCTTGCACGGGCGTGGCCGTCGATTAGGTCGCGATGGCTGTCGCGACGTCACTGACGGGATACGTCCGGTCGGTGACCTGCGTGACCTGCTTCGACCGTCGTTGCGACGGCTCGACGTTTCCGGCCAGACTTGGCCCGGTTGAGGTACTTGGGCTTGCGGAGCCCGAGGCCAGCGACGTGGATGGGTATGGCAGACCGGCCATGCACTGCCGCATCCGCTCGGGGCCATCGAGACCCTTGCCTGACTATCGGCGCTTGGCCAACACTCCCAAAGACTCACCTGTGCGCTGTGGTTGGTGGCAGTCTGCTGGGTGGGACGATCCATAGGAGCGTGTCGTCAGTTCAGGGCGGCGCTCGGAAGCAGGTGGAAATAGTGACTGAAAGCGCCTCGGCTGGACGGCCGTCCAGCGCCCTGCGAGCGGTACTCGCTCCGCTGGCGCTGGCTCAGTTCATCTGCAGCTTCGCCGGCTCGAACATGAACGTGATGATCACCGACATGAGCGAGGACCTGAATACCAGCGTCCAGGGCATTCAGATCGCGATCACGCTCTTCTTGTTGGTCATGGCAGCGCTGATGATCCCCGGCGGCAAGTTGACTGATAAGTACGGCCGCAAGCGGTTGTTCATGTTCGGGCTTGTCGTCTATGCCGTCGGTGCCGTGCTGAGCGCCGTCTCTCCCGGCTTGGGCTTGTTGATCCTCGGCAACTCCATCCTGGAAGGCATCGGCACGGCGATGCTGATCCCACCCGTCTACATCCTCACCACTTTGCTGTTCACCGAACTTACGTCCCGAGCCCGTGCGTTTGGAGTCATCAGCGCCCTGGGCGGCATCGGCGCCGCAGCCGGCCCACTGATCGGTGGCCTGATCACCTCGGCGATCAGTTGGCGGGCAGCCTTCATCTTCCAAGCCCTGATCATTGTTGTGATCATCTTCTTGAGTCGAAAGATCACCGATCCGCTGCCACCGGATCCAAGCCGACCGTTCGATACTGGCGGCGCTGTCCTCTCGTCCGTCGGCCTCGTACTTGTGGTGATGGGCATCCTGGCAGCCGACAACAACCTCTGGCTCATGATCATCTTGATCGTGGTCGGTGCTCTCGTACTCGCGTTGTTTTTCCGCTCGATACGTGCGAAGGAGAAGGCCGGCAAGGAACCGTTGTTATCGACCAGCCTATTCCGCAATCGCACCTCGAATCTCGGCTTGGTGACCCAGAACACTCAGTGGGTGATGCTGTTGGGAACCTCTTTCGTGGTGTCGGCCTTCCTCCAGGTGGTTCGCGGCTACGACGCCATCCAAACCGGCGTGATCTTCACAGCCGCAACGCTCGGGCTGCTGGTCTCATCACTCGCCGCCGAGCGGTTTGCTAAGCGGCGTTCACAGCGGACCCTGATTCTTGCCGGATTCGTTCTCACTATTGCCGGCATCGTGGTCTTGCTATTGATCGTGAGCGGCTCACCTACAGCTTGGGCGTTCGCGCCAGGACTGTCCTCATTGGTCTGGGACTTGGCGTGATGCTGACGCCCTCAGTCAACGTCGTGCAGTCCAGCTTCCCGGAGAGTGAACAGGGCGAGATCTCGGGCCTGTCCCGCAGTGTGTCCAACCTCGGCTCTAGCTTGGGAACCGCGATTGCCGGCACCATCTTGGTGGCTGGCATCACTGCAACACCGGAGCGCTCGTACGCGCTCGCGATGGCCGCCTTGGCCGTAGCGGGTGTGATTGGACTGGTGGCGGCGGTGATGCTGCCGACAGAGATTCATATGCGTGCTGCCCAAGAGGCGCCACAGCCTGAGTCTTGATCCGGACTCAGCCGAAACGGGTGAAGCGTGGCATGTCGGTGCGGGGGGTTTTGTTGCTGCCTTAACTGATCCCGCGAGTCAAGTCGAGGAGCCGTGCACCGCCACCGGCGATCTCAGAACACGACCTCTTCTCGCGTCGCAAGTGCCGGATGGCCGAAGGCGGCTGACAGATTCTAGGACATTTTGCGGCTTCGCGATCGTGCGACCGGCCCAAATTATTGCTCACGGCCGAGCACGTAACGTGAGCCTCGGAAATGCGCTTTCACTAGGGAATATCGTCACGCGACCTCATTTTTGATCATGGTCTGTTTCTAATCTGTCGGTCGTAGGTTCGAGTCCTACCGGGGGCGCATCTTTCGTCGGTGCCGAACGGGAGGACCACAGATGAGTTGGGTCAAGCAGGAGCAGGACTCGTTGGTGGAGACCTTCCGCACAACCGACCCCGACGCCCCGACGCTGTGCGACGGCTGGAACGTGCGCCGGCTGCTCGCCCACCTGACGCAGCGCGAGAACAGCCCCGTCGCGAGGATCGCGGACTCGGTCGCGCGGAAGCCGCCGGGGCAGGAGCCCGGGCTCAACAAGCTCACGAGCCAAGCAAGGACCCCGCAGGGCTACAACGCCTTGATCGACCGGTTCAGCCAAGGCGCTCCGCGCTGGTCTCCGATGAGCTGGGCGGCGGACAAGTTCAACCTTGTGGAGTACCTCATTCACCACGAGGACATCCGGCGCGCCGGCGCCAAACCGGCCGAGCCGAGGGACCTGCCCGAGGCGGAACAGGACGCGGTCTGGCAACAGCTCGGGGTGCTCGCCAAGCTCGGGCTGCGCAAGTCGCCGGTCGGCGTGCGCCTCGCGACGACGAAGGGCAAGAGCCGTGTCGCGAAGGCCGGTGACGGCGTGACGCTGACCGGCGAGCCTCTCGAGCTGGCATTGTGGCTCAGCGGTCGACGTGGTCCCGCACAGGTCGCGGTGACCGGCACTCCGGAGGCGATCGACGCGTTCCAGGCCTGGGCGCGCGCCGCCTAGCGAGCCTTAGCTGCCCGGGCAGCTCTGCGACAGCGTGGAGCGGAGCCCCTGTGTCGCGGTGCCGACCTGCTTCACCGCCGCGGCGATTTCTGGCGCCTTCTGTCTGAGATTGTCGGCTGTCGTGCCGCTTGCCGCCGTCTGCAACTCAGCGAACGCCGTCTTGACTCGCTGCACGTCGGGCTGGAGGGCCGGCGAGGCCGAGGCCTCCGCCTTGTCCAGGTTGGTCTTGACGTCGGCGATCGCGGTGGCGAGCGCCCTAACACCGTCCTCGGCGAGCCTCACCTGTGTGAGAGCCTCGAGAGACGACTTGAGCGCCGCGACGTCCGCACAAGCCGCTGTCGTCGGGCTGGCTGTCGTCGGCGCGGCGGTTGTCGCGGCCGGACTAGTCTGGCTCGGCTCGGGGCTGGTGCCGCAGCTCGTCAATATGAAGAGCAGGCCAACGGCCAGAACCGTGGCGAAACCGGATCGAGGGGCACGGTGGAGTCGCATCTGGGTGTTCTCCTAAGAAGCGGCCAGGCGATGCACGCTACACCAAGGTCGCAGCAGATCTGCGGTGATCAACTGATTGCCGGGTGCCCAGCGGTGGCGCAGGAGAGCGGCGGCTGGAAAACGTCGCGGTTGAGCGTCTGCCCGAGCGGACAGGGTCCACGATGTCGCAGGAATTGTCTGGGAATGGGCCGACACCCCGACGCACCCTACTGCACTGGTTCGGGCCCTCCTCAGAGGCCGGTCTGGGCGACGATGCGGCCGGACTCGACGGCGTCGAGCCAGGGCTTGGTAGTCGCGTTCGTTCTGGTCGGCGTAGGCGGCGGAGAAGTCGGCGATGGCCCGGTCGAAGACGTCGCTGTTGCCCAGGTAGGAGGCGATGGCGATCCGGTCGCCGGAGCGGGCGTGGGCGCGGGCCAGGGTCGCCCCGCACATCCGCGCGTACAGCGCCATCACCGAGGCGGCCATGGTGTCGACGTCGGCCGAGCCCTTCCAGTCCCGCAGCTGGCGGATGTAGAAGTCGCGGGACTGCCCGTCGAAGCCCGGTCAACGCGCTGCCAGCCGAGGAAGATGTCGCTGGCCGCCTGCATCAGGCGTTGACCGGCGACCACCCGCTGGCCGCAGTTGGGTACCGGCTCTTCCGACGAAGCGTTCCAGCACCGACTCCTGGGCTTCCTTGGCCTGCAGGAACAGCGGGTCCTGGCCGTCCCGGCCGAGCAGCAGCAGGATCCAGGCCCGGGTGCCGACGCTGCCGACGCCGACCACCTTCCGGGCCATGTGGACGAACTCGTACTCCTCCAGCAGGTGCCGGCGGTCGGTCTCCAGGGTCCGCCGGTAGGACCTGATCAGGCCGCGCAGCTCCGCCTTCGACCTCATCGCGCTGCCGGCCCTCCGGCAGCAGGTCCTCGACCGGCACGATCAACGGCGGGTCGGCGATGATCCGCCGCTCGCCCGTCGACCTCGTGGGTGAGCTTGGAGAACGCCTGCATGCTGTCGCGGGTCCGGGCCTTCGCCACGGTCGCCTTGGCCTTGGCCAGCTGCTTGCCGGTGACCTCGGCCTTGAACCGCTCGAACAGCTGCTCAACCTCGATGTGGGCGTACCAGACATCCAGGTTCCGCATCCCGGCGGCCTGCTTCATCCGCGTCCGGTACTCCGCGGCCCCGGCGAGCACGACCTTGCGCCGCTCGGCGGCGGAGAACCCGCGGTCGCGGCCGGCGACCTCCAAGCTCGCGCCCAGCCGTTTCAGGTCCCACTCCCACGGGCCGGGAAGGGTCTCGTCGAAGTCGTTGATGTCGAACATCAGCTGCCGCTCCGGCGAGGCGAACACCCCGAAGTTGGACAGGTGCGCGTCACCGCAGGACCTGGACGTTCAGACCGGAACGGGCGGTGGCGGCCAGGTCGGCCGCCATGATCAGCGCGGCGCCGCGGAAGAACGTGAACGGCGACACCAGCATCCGGCCGTACCGGATCGGCACCAGCTCAGGCACCCGGCTCTCGCCCTGCTCCTCCAGCAACGCCACCGGATCCGGCCGGTCCTGCGCCGGCGCCCACCGGCCATGGCTGGACCGCGGGCACCTCGTTGCGGGCCGCCTTCCCCCGGGCAGCCGCTCCTCCGGCGTCAGATGCGCCACCTTGCCAGCGACACCCGCGCCCGAAGCGGCAGCCCCGTCCCCACGCTCATGGAGGGAGTCTCCCGACGAGACCTCTCGGTTCAAAGTTCGAATAGTGTCACGGGACTTCTTTTTCATCATCGCGCTCCCAAGTGCTTGTTGATCTCAGGTTGGCACGCTTAGCTGCCGATCGCCAGTACGGCTCTTGCGCACCAGGGGAAATGGTGACCTGGGCATACACATACCTACAAGCGGGCGCTCCGCGGCACTCATGGTGAGCTTTCATCAGCGAACGGGGTTCGTTTACTGAATCAGTCCGCGGCAGGACCTGCTGAGCCGTGTACTGACAGGTCCTGTTTCGCCGCCACGATCGGCTCTAGCGTCGTGACTGTGGATCACCGCAGAGGCGTCCAGGACTTTCTGGCCAGCGACGAACTCACTGTGATCGCTACACCGCCGACTCGGGCAGCCTGCCGAGGACCAGTTCCGGCTGCTCGCCGCGTGGAGCGCCACGGGGGAGGCCACGCCGGAACAAAGCGGGCGGTCCTCAACCGCAAGACTGAGCACACCCATGCCCGTCAGATCCGAACCGCGAACCAATGACACTCGGTGACGGCCGAGAGGAACGAGGAAGACCATGCCTGATGTCTCAACTCTGATGCTGAACAGCGGTGTCGAACTGCCCGCGCTGGGTCTGGGCGTGTTTCAGACGCCTCCGGATGAGACGCGGTCGGCGGTGGCTGCGGCGCTGGACGCCGGCTATCGGCACATCGACACTGCCGCTGCGTATGGCAATGAGCGACAGGTCTGCTGAGGCGGTGCACAGTTCTGGTCTGGACCGCGCTGAGGTGTTTTTGGAGACCAAGATCTGGATCAGCGACTACGGCTATGACGCCACGTTGCACGGCTTTGAGAAGAGCGCCCGCAAGCTCGGGGTTGATCAGATCGACCTGCTGATCTTGCATCAGGCGCTGCCGTCGAACTTCGAGGCGACCCTGGAGGCTTACCGAGGGTTGGAGACGCTGCTGGCTGAGGGGAAGGTCCGTGCCATCGGGGTCAGCAACTTCATGGTGGAGCATCTGGGCAGGTTGCTCGACCGGGCCGCCGTGGTGCCGGCGGTCAACCAGATCGAGGTCCACCCCTACTTCGCGCAGACGCAGGTGCAGGCGGTGAACGCCGAGCACGGCATCCTGACGCAGGCGTGGTCGCCGATCGGCGGTATCACCTTCTACCGTGACGGGCAGCACAGCAGCACCCTCGAAGATCCGGTGATCGGTGGGATCGCCGCGGGCTACGGCAAGACTCCGGCTCAGGTGATGTTGCGCTGGCATCTGCAGCAGGGCCGTTCGGTGATTCCGAAGTCGACCAAGCCGGCTCGGATCGCGGAGAACATCGACGTGTTCGACTTCGACCTCGCCGCCGAGGAACTCGCGGCGATCGACGCCCTCGACACCGGCCAGCGCGGCGGCCCCGAGCCCGAAGCCATCACCTTGGAGAGCTTCGGGCGACCCATCCCCGAGGACTGAGCAAGCCAGCAGCGGCCACCCGCCTGCTGCCGTCAGGTCGGAAGCACCCACGAACTCGCCCCTGCCCAGACGGGCCCTGCTGACAGGAAGCCTGCTGATCGGCGTCGCCGGCTGGTTGGGTACAGCCGGCTGCTCAGGTCAAACCATCCCGGAGACCACCATGCCGAAACCGGCCACTCCACCGTCCGCCAGCGGCGCAACGGCCCGGGTCCTGCTGGCGTACTTCTCCCGGGCGGGGGAGAACTACTACTTCGGTGGCCGGCGGGATCTGGACGTCGGCAACACCGAGGTACTCGCGGGGATCATCGCCGAGCTGATCGACTGTGATGTGCACCGGATCGAGGCCGCGGACCTGTACCCGACCAGTTACGACGAAACCGTGCAGCGCAACGTCACCGAGCAGAACAGCGATGCCCGTCCAGGGTCAACATCTCCTCGGTCGCCGGACGACCGCCAGGGCTGGCAACGCCGCCTACGCGGCGACGAAGTGGGGCATGAACGGCCGGTCGGAGGCTTTGCGGCAGGAGCTGCAGCCGGACGTCCGGGTGATCGTCATCGAACCAGGCGCCGTGGGGACCGAACTAACCGACCACATCACCGATCCGGCCGCCAAACAGGGCGCCGAACAGCTCTACGCGCAACTGGCCATTACCGCCGCCGACGTCGCTCAGGTGATCACGTTCGCGGTGACCCGCCCCCGACGGATGACACTGAACGAGATCCTGCTGCGACCCACCAGCCAGTCCGGATAAGTCGGCCACCGACCTCGACCATCCGACATGCCGTGTCCCTAGACTTTGTCCAACGTCGACTCCGGCTGGTTGTCGAACTGGGCCAGCGCCTTGTCGATGATCGTTGCGAAAGCACCGAGTTCTTCGGGGCTCAATGCGTCGAAGACCAGGCGGCGAACGGTGGTCACATGACC
The DNA here is from genome assembly GCA_963836855.1 of uncultured Actinomycetota bacterium. Classification (GTDB taxonomy): domain Bacteria; phylum Actinomycetota; class Actinomycetes; order Propionibacteriales; family Propionibacteriaceae; genus Microlunatus. The sequence continues at coordinate 79,184 of CAWILN010000044.1, forward strand.
CGGTGCCGCCTGTTCGATGGCGGCGCGGCCCTGGGGTGTGATGAGGATGAAGGCGCCGCGGCCGTCCTCGGCACACTCCACGCGCTGCACGAGGCGCCGCCGCTCCATGCGGATCACGTGGTGGGAGACTCTGCTGCGCTCCCACTGCAGCAGCCTGGCCAAATCGGTAACCCGGATCCGACCCTCCGGGTTATCCGTGAGGTGGACCAGGACCTCGAAGTCCGGCATCGACAGGCCTGCATTGTCTTGTAGCTCTTTGTGCAGCGAGGCCGACAGCCGCGCGTTCAGCGTCAGCCATCGCCGCCATACGCGTTCCTCCTGGGCGGTCAGCCACCGTACCTCAGCGCTCACGGTCTCGATACTACGGCGGAATAGTTGACATGTCACATAAGTTGGAGCTAATGTAAGTGACACGTCACTAACTAGGCGTGATCCCCAAGACCTCAGGAGCAAGGCATGACTAACAGCACCATCCCCGCCACCCTGTCCGACCTCGCCGGCACCTACGTCATCGACCCGGCCCACACTCGTCTCGGGTTCGTCGCCCGGCACGCCATGGTTACCAAGGTCCGCGGCGCGTTCAACGAGTTTGAGGGTAGCGCGGTCGTGGACGGCACCGACTTCACCAAGTCAACCGGCCAGCTCACCATCCAGGCGGCGAGCATCGACACCCGCAACGAGCAGCGCGATGCCCACCTGCGCAGCAACGACTTCCTCGCCATGGAGGAATACCCGCAGATCACCTTCGTCGCCACCGACGTCCGCCAGGGGGGCCCGACCAGCCTTGAGCTCACCGGTGACCTGACCATCAGGGGCGTCACCAACTCCGTGACCATCCCGTTCGAGTTCGAGGGCGCCGCCACCGACCCGTTCGGCAACCTGCGGGTCGGGTTCGAGGGCTCCGCGGTCATCAACCGAAAGGACTACGGCATCACCTGGAACGCCGCTCTCGAGACCGGTGGCGTCCTGGTCAGCGACAAGATCACCCTCGAGTTCGAGGTCTCCGCGATCAAGACCGGCTGACCTGCACCAACCCAACAGGGGCATCGGGGCCGATCGGCAACATGGCGGTCGGCCCCGCCTACTGATTCATGGAGCGCGCGCCCTCGCATAAAATCGCCATCTGGACCGTCCGCGGGCGCTCTGTCATGTCCTGTGAGTTGATCGGCGCTGTCACTAAAACGTGCCGACTGCGTGCGGGAGTATGACAACGGGCTAGGACCTCTGGTCAGACAAGCCGCCGCACCCCGGTACCACGAAACGAGATCTCAGCGGAGGGAATCTCAATCGAGGAGCCGACCATGAATCAGGCCGATTCCGCTGCCACGACACATAGCCTGACCGACATTGGCAGCGAATCCTTTTCTCCAATCTGAAGATCACGCAACGCTGAGCGGCAGGCAGGACTGTTCGGCAGTCGGATGGTTTGTGTCGGTCAAGCAGCCGTTATGGCAGCGATCACGGCAGTATCTCGAGCCACGCAGCGCCTCAGGTGGGCCACTCTTAGGTGGACGGCCGTAACGCTGCTCTTGCCCGCGGAGGAGTTGGCTCTGTCCGCAACTGAGCGTTTTCGCTAGCCTCAGCCCTATGACGGAGTCCGTGGCCCTGCCGGGCGGACCGACGCTCGCCTACCGTGAGTGGGGCCGACCCGATGGCGCCGTGGTGCTGCTGTTGCACGGTGTCGCGTCCACTGGGGCTGACTGGCGGCACTTCGCGCCAC